>NZ_BAWO01000016.1 GCF_000632715.1 Parageobacillus caldoxylosilyticus NBRC 107762
TTTTTTGCGCGCCGCTATAGTCGCCCCTATTTAATCGTTTTTTCGCCTCGGCGAGCTGCGAGCTTGCTTTCATTAATTGTTTTTCTGTTATCATATCGGTAAATAACATCATATCGCTTTTCAAAATAGCATTGTCTAATTGTTTGATTGTCGTTTCTAAAAGCTGTTTCGCCTGAGGTTGGGCGCTTTGTTTATATTTCTCCATTAATTGGGAAATCGTCTCTAAATTACGCATGATGTCGCGTTTTATATGTTTAAAGTCAATCGCCGCTTGCGCCATTTTTTTCGTAACGGTTTGTACAATGACATCTTTTGTTTGCAATTGCAAGCTTGTTTGCCATTCGGAATCGAAAAGGTTGTCTAAGCTAGTGGATGGATCGGCTTCTTCGTTGAGTGCCGGAGGCAATGAGGCTTCGATCTCTGTCAATGTTTCCAGCATCGTTTGTCTTGCAGCAAGTTCTCTTCCGTTTTCTTGCAGCTGCAATGCTTTCGCGAAAGAGTCCGTTAGTTTTTTCCCAAGCTCTGGTTCTTTGTTTAATCGCGGCATCGTTTCCGTTTTAATAAAGTCGAACGCTTTTTCTAAGTTTGCTTCACGCTGAAGTGTTTTGATGGCTTTGCGAACAGCATCATATACATGTTGGTTTAATAGTTCTTTTTCATTGGTTATATCTTTCATCTGTTCGCTTTCCAAATTTGTAAGACTAGTAAGGAGCTGTTCGCGGCCGCTTTTATCCAATTTTGCCGCTTCAAACATTGCTTTGGTCAGCTGCGCTACGATGTTCTTATCCGGAAAACGATGAAGCTGCTGGCGTATTTCCCGAATCGCCGCTTCAATGGTCTCCGCCTTGGCAATTGTTTGTTTTATTTGTTGAATCGTTTCAAGTAGATCAGCATGCGGCTTTTGTTCTTTTGCTGCCGCAGCTTTTTCTATTTGTTCAAGTGTGCGAATGAGATGGTTTTTCGCGAATGTTTCCCGGCCGATTTGTTGTAACATCAAAGCGTCTTTGATGGCTTTTTCCATTTTTTGCTGTATTTCCACAGGCACATGGTCGTTATGAACAAGCTGCGCGCGAACCTGTGCCAGCGCCTTCGTCAAATCGGCTTCCTTCATGACCTGACTGCGCACGTCTTTCACTAACTCTGCAAGATTTTGGGACCGTTGAGTGTTCACTCCATTGGCATGCAGTGCTTCCTCTTCTGCCTGCGTTAACGCCTGAACTAAACGAACACGGGCTTCCCCTTCGCGGCCTTGTTGCTGAAGTTGAACGACTTCTCGTAACGCTCGGTCGACTTTCTTCGCGATTTCTTGATCCATCTCCGGCGCATCCACGATGTGTTGACGAACGTGTTCCACTGCTTTGGTCAGTCTCGGTTCGCTTGTTACCTGTTCACTCACTTGTTTCACTTGGTTCGCCACATCGCGCATAAGCGGATTCTCTTGCTCAACAGATTGTTCTAACTCCGCTAGCGCTTGAACAACTTGACGGCGCGCCATTGCTTCTTGCCCGTTTGCTTTCAGCACCTGCGCTTCTTCAAGAACTTGGTCGACTTTTTGTCGTACTTCCTCCGGCACGTTGTCGTTATGAACAAGTTGCGTGCGGACCTGTACCAATGCTTTCGTTAAATCTGCTTCTTTCATTACCTGGCTGCGTACGTCTTTCACTAGCTCTACAAGATTTTGAGATGACTGAGGTTTCGCTTCATTGGCACGCAATGCTTCTTCCGCCTGTGTTAACACCTGCATTAAACGAAGACGGGCTTCGCCTTCACGGCCTATTTGCTGAAGTTGTACCACTTCGCGCAGCGCTTGATTCACCTTCTCTGCTACTTCCCGATCCATTTCCGGTGCATCCACGATGTGTTGGCGAACGTGCTCCACTGCTTTGGTGAGATTCGGTTCGCTTGTTACTTGTCGTTTTACTTGGTTCATAACATCGCGCACGTTCGGTTTCTCTTGCCCAACAGATTGTTCCATCTCCGTTAATGCTTGAACAACTTGGCGGCGTGCCATTGATTCTTGGCTGTTTGCTTTCAGCACCTGTGCTTCTTTAAGGACTTGGTCGACTTTTTGTCGTACTTCCTCCGGCACGTTGTCGTTATGAACGAGTTGCGTGCGGACCTGTGCCAACGCCTTCGTCAAATCGGCTTCCTTTATTACTTGACTGCGTACGTCTTTTACCAGTTCTATCAGATTCGCAGACGGTTGGGGTTTCGCTTCATTGGCACGTAATGTCTCCTCTGCCTGCGTTAACGCCTGGACTAAACGAACACGGGCTTCCCCTTCTCGGCCTTGCTGCTGAAGTTGAACGACTTCTCGTAACGCTCGGTCGACTTTCTTTGCGATTTCTTGATCCATCTCTGGTGCATCCACGATGTGTTGGCGAACCTGTTCCACTGCTTTGGTCAGGTTCGGTTCACGCAATGCTTGTTCACGTACTTGCTTCACTTGATTTGCCGGCTCTTGTGTGCGCAATTCTTGTTCGGCTTGCGTTAATGCTTGAACCAAACGAACACGCGCTTCCCCTTCTCGGCCTTGCTGCTGAAGTTGAACGACTTCCCGCAACGCTCGGTCAACTTTCTTCGCGATTTCTTGATCCATCTCCGGCGCGTCTACGATATGTTGACGAACCTGTTCCACTGCTTTGATCAGGTTCGGCTCACGCAATGCTTGTTCACTCACTTGTTTCACTTGATTCGCCACATCGCGCACGCTCGGGTTCTCTTGCCCAACAGATTGTTCTAGCTCTGTTAATGTTTGAACAACTTGGCGGCGCGCCATTGCTTCTTGGCCGTTTGCTTTAAGCATCTGCGCTTCTTTAAGAACTTGGTCGACTTTTTGTTGCACTTCCTCCGGCATGTTTTCGTTATGAACGAGCTGCGTGCGGACCTGTACCAATGCTTTCGTTAAATCGGATTCTTTCATGACCTGACTACTCACATCTTTTACGAGTTCTGCAAGATGTTGAGACGGCTGGGCCTTCGCTTCGTTTGTGCGCAATACCTGTCCAACTTGATTCATTCGCTGCTTCGCCATTTCTAACGATCTTTCCGTTTGGCCAGCTTGTTTGCTTGCAAGCTCGTTTTCAATTTGCGCGAATGCTTGAATAAGACGGTCTTTCCCAGCTTTTTGAGTGCTGGACAAGCGCTCCATGAATGTTTCGATTTCTGCCGCCGTTTTCTCATCTACATGACTAATAATTTCCGTTTTTAATCGTTGAATCGCTTCCGGCAAATTATTGGTATTCCGAATGATTTCTTTTGCTTTTCGCAGCGCCTTTACCGTTTGTTCAGCTCCATCATGAACTTGCATTTCTGGTGTTTTTGAGTTGGCTGCTATTTCATCCTCCAATTGTGTCAATGCCTGCACTAGCTTTGCTTTGGCAGAAAGAGGATGTCCTATTTGCCGCAATCTCTCTACTTCCTGGAGACTTGCAGCTATTTTTTCTTGAACATCATGAGAAATGTTTTTGTTATCCACCATCTTTTCTTTTACAAGCGCAATCGCTTTGTCCACTAACGGCTCACGTTGCACATGCTCACGTAGTGTTTGCACTTGCTCCGCTAGGTCATACTCACTCATTCCGCGTTGAACATGCTCTCCTTGGAAAACAGATTGTTCTAATAACACTAATGTTTGCACGATTTTACTGCGGGCAAATGATTCTTGACCTTTTTCATGGAAAACGACCGCTTCACGCACCGCTCTATTTAAGACTTCCGATACATCTGTTTCTGCCGTTTTGGCTAATTCGGCAACGCGTTCAATGACTTTGGCAAAATTCGGCTCGCGTTGAATTTCTTTACGAACATTTGCAATTACTTCTTTTGTAACACGGCCATTGTTTTCCATTTCTTGTTTGGTAAATGTAAAGCTTGCATCCAGTTGTTTCGCAATAGACGTTAACACTTCACCCAGAGGCTTTCCATGCAGCGCCTCATGAACCGCTGTTATCTGCGCGTTCGTTATTTCTAATTTTTTATTTACTAAAGCATGAATCGTATCTAGTTTTTGCTCGTCCGTACCCGTGGCTTCAGCGAAAAATGTTTTTAATACGGAAACCGTTTCTTTCGTTAGCGGCATTTCTTTCGAGAGCAGCAATTGGGCCGCTTGTTTTAACTCGGCGGGCACATTTTCCCCTGCGCCGAGTTGGGTTAAAAGCGTTGTGATATCATTCGTTTGCGGCTTTGCTGCGGGTTGAGGCCGGGGGACTATTTTTACTACAGGAACATCGCCTTGTTGGGTTGTTACCTCTATCACCACACGTCCTTCTTGAGGCAATTCCCCTTCTACTTGAACACGAACATCCGTTCCTTTTATATTCACTATCGCTTCATTAGCACTCATTTTTTCTTTTATCGTTGCCTCATATGTTTCGCCATTTTTTAATATGATCGGTTGTTCATACGCGAAAGCTGCCTGTCTTGCTAGGGAATTTCGAATTTCCATCACTATCACTCTCCGCTCGACATGTCCTTACTTTTAATATCGGCACATCTCCAGCGGATGTTTACTGACTAGTCATGACCGAATGAGGGTGAAGGAGGAGATGTCTGTCGCTCCGGCTTGACGCAACACTTTCGCCGCATGCCTTAACGTCGTCCCTGTCGTATAAATATCATCGATTAACACGATACGCTTCCCTTGTAAAGACGTTTTTCCCGAAAACTGAAAAACGTTTTCTGTCCGCAGCCGCTCACGGCGCGATTTTTTGGACTGTTTTTCAAGGTGATGGCGTGTGAGGATATCGTGGATGGGGAGAGCGAGTAGCTCGGCAAGCGCCTTGGCCTGGTTAAAGCCGCGTTCGTACAGCCTCTCGGCGCTGAGAGGAATCGGAACGATCAGAAAGGTATGGTCAAAATGACGATAAAATTCACGGCAAAACTCTTCTTGAAACGCTTGGACAATCGCGTAGTCGCCGCGGAATTTCCAAAGCGCAACCACTTCTTTCATCCATTCATTGTACATATATACCGACCGATTTTTCGTTAATACATCTTTCCACTCATCGTCCTCTTGCCAACGAACACAATCCGCGCATAATCGTCCCTGACGATGCGATGGTTCAAGGCCAGCAAACGGACGGCCGCAAATATCGCAAATTTCTCCGTTCATTCTCATAAACGCATGGCGGCATTTCGAACAAAGACAATCCACTTTTTCTATTGTCAGCAAATGCCGCCAACTCATCATCGGATTATACGGCGTATGGCAAATCAAGCAATTCATTGCGTTTTCAGCAGCCCCCTTTCCGCCGCCTCCTTATTCATTCTCTCCATCTGCCGTTTTGCCGCGATCATTTGCCGCGTTTTTCCGTAATGGAAAAAACGGATGTCACCGCTTGGATATTGGGCGCTTCGGCCGACGCGGCCGGCGATTTGCACGAGCGCGCTTTCTGTAAAAATGTCGTCTTCGGCGCCAAGCACGGCGACATCGATGTTTGGAACGGTCACGCCGCGTTCCAAAATCGTCGTAGTGACAAGAAGCGGAATGCGTCCGTCGCGAAACGCCTGCACTTTCTCGGCGCGCTGCGGATCTTCCGCGTGAACGCCTTCGATCCGCTGATCTAATTGCTTGAGGATGCATACGACTTGCTCGAGCACATCAATATGGGGGACAAATAAAAACGCTTGTTTTGCCGTTTTGATGCGGGATTGGACCCAGGCGAGGACATTGCGGGGAAGACGTCTATGCTTTAACTGCCTGCGCCAGTTGCTGCACCATTCGAAAGATGGAACAGGAAGGGGAAAACCGTGGTAGCGGGCGGGAATGGTGACCGCTTTTCGTTTGCCGCGCTTGATTTCCTTCTGCCAGGCTGGATGGGGAGTTGCGGTTAAATAAATCAGACTCGATGCCTCTTTGCGCGCTTTGGCGGCGGCATATTCCAGCATCGGCTCGACCGAATACGGGAAGGCGTCGACTTCGTCAATCACCATCACATCAAAAGCGCGGGAAAACCGTAAAAGCTGATGGGTGGTGGAAAGGACAAGCGGGGCGAATTTGCCGCGGTCGTCGCTGCCGCCGTACAAGGCGATCAATGGGACGCTGGGAAATGCTTGTTGCAAACGAGGGAAAAGCTCGCGCACAACGTCGGTTCTTGGTGTGGCGATGCATACGCGCTTTCCCATTTCCAGCGCCCGCGCGATACCCGGAAACAATACCTCCGTTTTGCCGGCGCCGCACACCGCCCATACGAGCAATTCGCCATTGTGCACGACCGCGTCCTCCACCGCATCGGCGGCCCGCTGTTGGCCTTGGGATAACGTTCCGTTCCAGGAGAGCGGGGAAAGATAGCGGTCCTGAGGGAAAGAAAAGCGGGATACGACGAGCGGGGTGCATGTGCTGACGCGCCCCATCATGATGCATTTGCGGCAATACGTACAAACCGTTTGGCAGCGGGCGCAAGGAAACGATGCAAAAAAATGATGCTCCTCGTTTCCGCACCTCATGCAGCGCCATCCATGCTTTGTTTTCATCATCCCTTTTTCGTAAGAAAGATAGCCGTGTTCGTAGTGCGCTTGAATGAGATCGAGAGGAAATGGAAGTTCCTCAAGGAGAAGCTGTTTTCCTTCAAGAAAAGAAAGGAGTTCTGGGGAGTAAGGAAACTCGGGGTGCATCGGGATAGAAGGCATGGAATCGATATGGCTAATCGGTTTAGCAGCTGGATCATTGGCTTTTGCCAATACTTCTGGGATCAATCTTCCTTCACTCACGATAAAACGCATACGTTCCCTCCATTTTCAGATGGTCCATCCCTATGCCGCATAAGGCTTGCGGCATAGGGAAAGCAACACTATGGCTGATACCATGTTAGTCCTAACGCGCCTTCGCCAAGATGGGTGCCGATGACAGGGCCGAAGTAGCTGATCATAAAATCGACATGCGGATACTGGCTTGCCAGCTCTTGTTTCCACTGTTTGGCATCATCAGGGCGGTTGGCGTGAATAATCGCCGCTTTGAGCGGCACTCCTTTGGCAGCGTCTTCGGCAAACAATTCTTCAATGCGTTTTACTGCTTTTTTGCGCGTGCGAATTTTTTCAAGCGGAACAATCACTTTGTTTTCAAAGCAAAGCAGCGGCTTAATTTGCAAAAGCCCGCCGATAAACGCCTGCGCTCCCGTCAGCCTGCCGCCGCGCTGCAAATGCGATAAATCGTCCACCATAAAGTAAGCGCGCAGCGTTTTTTTCATTTCATCCATTCGTGCGATGATCTCTTCCGGCGTCTTCCCATCAAGCGCCATTTTCGCCGCTTCGATCGTGTAAAAACCTTGGGCCATGCAGCTGATTTCCGAATCGTACGCATACACCTTCAGGCCATCGACCATATTCGCCGCCGTCAGCGCTCCTTGATACGTGCCGCTAATGCCGCTTGAGAGATGGATGCTTACGACCGCGTCGTAGCCTTCATCACGGAGTGATGTAAATAATTCGACAAACTCGCCAACCGGGGGCTGGGACGTGGTCGGCAGCTCTTTTTGTTGCCTCACTTCTTCATAAAACTGCTCGGCCGTAATATCGATTTCCTCGCGGTACGTCTCTGCGCCAAACGTAACGCTGAGCGGAATCATATGAATCTTGTACCTATCTCGTACTTCTTTCGGAATATAAGCCGTGCTATCGGTGACAACAGCAGTTTTCATTCGTTCCTACCTTCCTCGCCTATATAGTCTTTAATACCTATTATAGCGAAAAATGGAACGAATTTCATTAATTGTTTGGCAACAAATACGAGGCCATCTTTGCCGAATGCTTACCAAATCCGACAGGCGCCGACAATGCCAAGAATGAATGTATCAGCGCACTTCGACCCATCCGTTTTTAATCGCTACGACAACCGCTTGTGTACGATCGTTGACATTTAGTTTTTGCAAAATATTGCTTACATGATTTTTCACCGTTTTTTCGCTGATGTACAGCGCTTCGCCAATTCCACGGTTACTTTTTCCATCCGCTAGCAGCTGCAATACCTCGCATTCGCGGCGAGTTAACAGATGGAGCGGCCGGCGCACTTCCTGTTTTCTGATTTTGCTTTCGTCTTTGCCCGAGGCCAAACGCCGGTATTCGCGAATTAAATTATGGGCCACTTTCGGATGCAAGTACGACCCGCCTTCTGCGACGACTTTTACCGCTTCAATTAATGTATCGGCGTCCATCTCTTTTAATAAATAGCCTGTCGCCCCTGTTTGCAGCGCGCGCATCACATAATTTTCATCATCATGAATGGAAAGCACGACAACTTTCGTCTCAGGATACGTTTCCACCAACTGTTTCGTCGCCTCGACCCCGTTTATATTTGGCATGTTAATATCCATCAAAACGATGTCTGGACGATATTGTTCGACAATGGAAAGCACTTCACTGCCATCCGCGCCATCGGCGACGACTTCAAATTCTTCCTCAAATTCTAAAATGCGTTTAATCCCTTCCCGAAATAGTTGATGATCATCAATGATTGCAATGCGAGTTTTCATTTATGCCTCTCCTCCCTTTTTCATCCTGCATTGGAATGTTCAGTGGAATGCGAATAAACACCGCCGTACCGAATCCCACTTTGGAACGAATCGTTAACGTTCCTTCCAGCAATTCGACTCGTTCTTTCATGCCGATCAGCCCAAAGGCATTTTCTTTTTTGACAGTGGTGTCAAATCCTTTGCCGTTATCTTTTACCATCACAAGCAGCTGATCGCTATTGATCTCCATCTTTACTTCAATGTGCGTCGCTTCCGCGTGTTTAAGGGCATTTTGTACTGATTCTTGAACGAGTCGAAACACGGCTGCTTCCATACGGGACGGCAGTCTCATTTCTTCGCCGACGTGCACAAAGGAGACGGTAACCCCTTTACTATAGTCTTCGATAGTTTGTAGGTATTTTTTAAGTGTAGGCACTAAACCTAAATCGTCAAGAGCCATTGGTCTTAAATCATAAATAATCCTGCGCACTTCGGAAAGGGCGGAACGAACCATTTTTTTGAAATCGCGGATTTCGGCAATCGCTGCATCAATGCCGCGGTCTTTTAATACTTTCTCTAGCAGGTCGGAACGAATCATGACATGGGCCAGCGTTTGTGCGGGACCATCATGAATCTCGCGCGACAATCGTTTTCGCTCCTCTTCTTGCGCTTCAATAATTTTAAGACCAAACTCTTGCTTTTGTTTCGCTCCTTCAATAAATTCTCCAACTTGGCGGAAATCGCTGTCTAAGTAATGAAGCACAACGGTAATTTGCCCGACTAAATGCTCCGCGCGTTCAATGATCTCTTTCAATCCGGCTAAGCGCCGCTCAAGCTCATCGCGCCGCAGCCGCAGCTGTTTTTCCCGTTCGCGAACCATCGCCAATTCCATGTGCAATGCATGCGCCTTTTCGTATGCCTCGCGAATCTGTTCTTCGGAATGGGAGGAAAAATTTTGGCTCACTTCGGAAAGGTGGCGGCGGGAAAGGCGCGCTTTTACTTCAAGCTCGTCCGCTTCATCAATCGTCTGCTTCGTCAGCCGTTTAATTTCGATAAGCTCCTGCAGCAGCCGTTCGTGTTCCTGACGCGATTGTTCGCCAATTTGGAAAATTTCATTCTTGCTATGTTGAACCGTGTTGATCATTTTTTCGACAATTTGATCCAATTGTTTTGTATCGAAAAGTTTGTCTGCAGACATGCCAAATCCCCCGTAAACGCCTAGTTCTGTCGCTGCCAGGTTTTATATACCAGCGCCAAAAAAATTTATTTGAAGGAAAAATGTTGTCGATTTATAATAAGAAAAGCATCTACTTTATCAATCTATTTAAAATTAGTATAACATGTTTTTGTTAGAAATTAGGCAAACTTTTATCGAAAATTACAGCTCTTTTCTCTTCCAGCGAGGTGATTTTTGTTTTGTTGCAAAAGTATTATACCGTAAAGGGGTACGGAGAAAACGAGATTATTATCGAAAAATCCCGTTTTATCTGTTATATCAATAGAGCCACAACGGAAGAAGAGGCCGTTCAGTTTATTCAAAAAATCAAAAAGAAGCATTGGGATGCGACCCACAACTGTTCCGCTTATATCATCGGCGAGCACGATCAAATTCAAAAAGCAAACGATGACGGCGAACCGAGCGGAACGGCAGGCATTCCCATGCTCGAGGTGCTGAAGAAAAAAGGGCTAAAAGACACGGTTGCCGTCGTCACCCGCTATTTTGGCGGCATTAAGCTTGGCGCTGGCGGTCTTGTCCGCGCTTATGGCAAAGCGGTATCCGAAGGGTTGAAAGCCGCGGGCATTGTCGAACGCCGCCTTGCGCGCGTCATGCATGTTACCATTGACTACACACGGCTTGGAAAAGTCGAAAATGAGTTGCGCTCTTCGATATATATGATTAAGGACATCCATTATTCAGAAAATGTCGAGCTGGAAATTTTCGTTGATGAAACAAAAAAACAAACATTCATCGAATGGATGACGGAACTTACCAATGGAAGGGCGGAAATCGTCGAAGGGGAAACGGAGTATCTCGAAACGGACGTCTCTTAAAGCGGGCGCACAGTCAAAACGATGAAAAGGAGTTTTTATGATGGTAAATGAAAGAAAACGGCTTAAAAAGATAAAAAAGAAAAAACGAAGAAGACGCATATTATTTGGGCTATTTGTTTTCAGTTTATTATTGTTAGTTAGCTGCTTAGGATATGCTTCATTTTTAATGCATAAAGCCGAATCGGTGATTAACAAATCGTATGAAGAGATCAGAAACGATAATGGAAAGCATCTGGACCCAAAAAAGGATAATTTCTCTGTACTGTTTATCGGCATTGACGATAGCAAGTCCCGCAATTTTAAAAGCGATACCCGATCCGATGCGCTTCTCCTTGCCACGTTTAACGCGAAAGACAAGTCGGTGAAAATGGTGAGCATTCCGCGGGATTCGTACGTATATATTCCGTGCAAAGACAAATACGATAAAATTACACACGCACATGCTTATGGAGGCGTAAAATGTACGGTCGAATCCATTGAAGATTTGTTTGATATTCATATCGATTATTACGTCAAAATGAATTTCTATGCCTTCATGGATGTGGTGGATGCACTAGGGGGAATCAAGGTCGAAGTGCCTTATGACATTAAGGAAAAAGATTCCGAAGATCACCGTAATGCGATTGTACTGAAAAAAGGAGTTCAGACGTTAAACGGCGAAGAAGCGCTCGCCCTTGCGAGGACCCGAAAAAAAGATAACGATATCGAACGCGGGAAACGCCAGCAAGAAATTTTAAAAGCCATTTTGAAAAAAGCAAGCAAGGCCAGCTCCATTACAAAATACGACGATGTCATCGAAGCGGTTGGAAACAATATGAAAACAAACCTCACATTTGATGACATTAAGTCATTAATTTATTATGTCACAAGCAGAAAAAATATCCATATCGAATCACTCCAACTCAAAGGGACAGACCAAAATGACGGGGTTTATTACTACCAGTTAGATGAGGAGTCTGTGCAAGAAGTAGCAAATACGCTTCGAAAACAGTTAGAGTCATCGGATGAATAGCGGATGGATAAAAAAGGTCATCTCGATACAGACGAGATGACCTTTTTATTTCATTTTCTCATTTGCATAGCGAATGCCTCGCACAATTTTTAAAATTGGACGGTAATTGTGACCAACTAATCCGATTTTTTCAGCGACTAACTCCAGCGCGAGCACGACAATGGCCAATATAACCATAGATACCCATGCGGCAGCTTTGGACAAAATGATGGCCACCAGTCCAAACAAAGCGCTCATGCCGTAAATAATGAGAACGGTTTGGCGATGGCTATATCCAAGCCGAAGCAAACAATGGTGCAGATGCGACTTATCTGGCGCTGACAATGGCTGTCTTTTAAGAAGACGGCGAATAATCGCAAAAAACGTATCTGAAATTGGCACACCCAAAATAATAACAGGAATAATAAACGAAATCGCTGTGACGTTTTTAAACCCAAGCAAGGAGAGAACAGAAATCATATATCCTAAAAACAGAGCTCCTGTATCTCCCATGAAAATTTTAGCAGGATGAAAATTATAAATCAAAAACCCTAAAATGCTGCCGAGCAAAATAAAACCCATGCCTGTGACAAACATGTCACCTTTTAAAATGGCCATCCAGGAAATGGTTACTAGCGCAATGGCAGAAACTCCAGCAGCTAGCCCATCCAGCCCGTCAATCAAATTAATGGCATTGGTAATCCCTACAATCCAAAGAATCGTTAATGGAATGCTTAAAAAGCCGAAATGCAATTGCGAGCCAAACGGCAAATTAATGTATTCCACTTGCACTCCACCAAATACAACAACGACAAAGGCAGCTAACAGCTGTCCCGCTAATTTCACTTTTGGAGAAAGTTCAAATAAATCATCCAAAAATCCGGTAATAATAATGATGACGCTTCCTAATAAAATCGGGACCTCAAACACATTATCCGGATCTAAAAACACAACTCCTACCATAAACGCGATATATATCGCCAATCCGCCTAAACGCGGCATTATTTTCTGATGCACTTTCCGTTGATTTGGACGATCAGTTGCGCCAATTTTAAACGCCAACTTTTTGACAAGCGGTGTTATAAGCACGGAGGTCATAAAGCAAATCAACAAGGTAATAAAATAAGCCATAAAAAATCCTCCTTAACTTTATCATAACCACTCATTCTTTTTTCTTGTCATCATGATTTTGCATTCCCATCAAAATATTGGGAAAAATAACATGAAATCACTATGTATCATTGGTGTCAATCCGGACATAGTATAAAAAAAGACATTTTGACTACCAATGAGGATTATAACATAGACATACAAACTATTAAACAATTAATTTTACACACTACTTGTTTCATAACTTGTTTCTTTATATATCATTCGAAAAAAGCAATTCCTATAAGGGGAATGAGG
This sequence comes from Parageobacillus caldoxylosilyticus NBRC 107762, assembly GCF_000632715.1. GTDB lineage: Bacteria > Bacillota > Bacilli > Bacillales > Anoxybacillaceae > Saccharococcus > Saccharococcus caldoxylosilyticus. Next base: position 12,898 of record NZ_BAWO01000016.1, read on the forward strand.
ACAAAAATGGTTTAGAAGTAATCAGAACAACGCTATCGTTTATACTAGTCTTTTACTTTGCATAAACGGATAGATATGTTGAAAAAATGTTTGCTATGGATGGATGTCAAATTTTTGAGGTAGGTAATGGTTATGTAGGATAATTCATGCATTTTGTATAATATTTTCACATTTTTGCTTGTCTACCATGTGGGTTATGGTACAATAAAAGTAAGGACCGTCTTCCGTTTTGTATCAGGATATAGATCGAGAGTGCGATGGACGGGTTGAGGCCAGGAAAGATATCCACGAATAGGTGGATATCTTTTTTTATTTAAAAAAGCTAATATTCAACGTTGTTGAAACGTTGAATATTAGCTTAAACAGACAGACGATCTATGATGATTTTAACAGTGAATATTTTCTTATTTTACAGTGGATATTTTCCATTTACTCAAATCTGGCGCAGACTTTTGGATGAGCTCTTTCGGAAAAATAAATGTCCACGGTTTTGTCGTGTTTGCTTTTACTTCCAAACGGTCAAGGACGAATCCTCCGCGTGCGACCACCTCACCTGCCGCGTCTTCTACTTGAAGCGGAAGCTGCTCAAGATAAATAGTTCGGTCGCTGCCGTTACGAATTAACACGGTGATGTGCAATCCATGTTCCTCCGTTAGTTTTGCCTGAAGACCAAAGAAATTGACTTCCCCTGGCTTTGGCGGCTCAAGTTGATCCACGAATTGCCGTAATTTTTCCTTTTCTTCTTCAGGAAGCGCTTTTTCCCAGCTTTCCTCCAATTCCAAGCGATGCTTTGATTTTAATTCGAAAGCAAGCTTCCATCCTTCGCTTGGAATATCATCCATTTTTAATGTCGCGTTTTCGAAAAGAAAGTGCCATGGCCGGCTGCTTTTTGCCGGAAGTTCCCCCATCTCCTCTAAATCGAACTCTTTCCGCGCAATGATCCCATCGTCTGCGCTTAACAATAAAAGCGTTGCTTTTCCAATTTGAATCGGCTTGGATAAACTATGGCGCACGAACGCGGATACAACCACGCCATCAGCTTCCCTTCTTAAACTAATGCCAGATAGGGAAATTTGGTTTGGTTTTAACGGCGGTAGTTCATTGTTTAAAAAGCGCAGCACATATTGCTCTTCAAGCGGTAAATTCCACGATGGATGCAAGGAAAGCTCTGTATAAACGTCTTCGTCGCCGGCATCATCCGTTTCTTGAATGACATCTTGCGCAGAAACGGCGGTATCTCCGCCGCTTTTTTTCTTTTTCTTTAAAAAGGGAAACAACGTTTATTCCTCCTTATTCGTCCGAAGTATGTTGGAATGATTGCAACAACTGGGAAAGATGCAAACTCATTTCTTTTTCGATCGTTGCGTACATCATCGTGAATAATTCGAATCCGTCCTTTTGATATAATCGCATTGGATCTTCTTGCTGGTAATGGCGCAGCCCGATTCCTTCTTTTAAAAGCGCCATATTTTCTAAATGCTTCATCCAATTTTGATCAATCACCGTTAACATGATATTTTTTAATGCTGTCTGAAGCGATAGGTTGTTTTTCCATGTTTCAAGATACTGAATATAGGAATCTACCGCTTCCTTCACTTTCTGTTTCACATCTTCCATATCTTCTAATGAATGTTCAAAGGAAACTTGCTGCGGGTAGAGAAGACGGTTTAACTCCTCGGTCATCGTTTTAACATCCCATTCTTCTGGAATAAGCTCTGGCAGACAGTATTTTTCGACAATGTTGTTGCACGCGGATTGAACCATCGGAACGATAAGAGAAATCCTGTCTTCTACTTTTAATACTTTATCACGTATATGGTAAACAACGTTTCGCTGCTCATTAATGACGTCATCCAGCTTTAAATTGTATTCCCTAATCGAGAAATTAAGGCCTTCTATAATTCGTTGTACTTTATCCACAAACTCATGAATGTTGCTGTTTATAATTCGTCCTGTTTCATCTGTTTTTAGTTTCGGTTTTAATTTTTCCGTTTCTTCCTTCGCAAAGCGGCGAAACATATCATCTTCAAGGGAAATGAAAAACTGACTCGAACCCGGATCCCCTTGGCGGCCCGCTCTTCCTTTCAGCTGGTTGTCAATTCTTCGGCTTTCATGCCGCTCTGTTCCGATGACGTGCAAACCGCCAAGTTCAGCAACTCCTTCGCCTAACAAAATGTCTGTTCCCCGGCCGGCAATATTCGTAGCAATCGTGATGCGGCCGCGCTGCCCGGCTTTGGCAATGACCTCCGCTTCCTGCTCGACCGTTTTCGCGTTCAACAGCTCATACGGCAAATTTTCTTTATCTAAATATTTAGCTACTTCCTCTGACTGCAAAATCGAAGTCGTCCCTATTAAAACCGGCTGTCCTTTTTCATGACGGCGTTTTACTTCTTTCGCAACTGCCACATATTTGTCATGTCTTGTCATGTACACGTTATCCGGCATATCCACACGAATTTTCGGCCGGTTCGTCGGAATCGGGATGACATCCATTCCGTAAACGTGCTGGAATTCTTTTTCTTCCGTTTTCGCTGTTCCTGTCATCCCTGATAAAATCGGATACATACGGAAATAGTTTTGAATCGTAATAGAAGCTTGCGTTTTGTTTTCTTCGGTAATTTCCAAACCCTCTTTCGCTTCAATGGCTTGATGAAGCCCATCGCTTAACGAACGCCCTTCCATTACGCGGCCTGTAAACATATCGACCAGCATTACTTTTCCGTCCCGGACGATGTAGTCAACATCTCTCTTGAAAATCACATGCGCCCGCAACGCCTGAATGACGTAATGGTATAAAATTTGGTGCTGCAAGTCATACAAGTTGTCAATGCCGAACGCTTTTTCCACTTTTTCGATTCCTTTTTCCGTTAAATTCGTTGTTTTCATTTCTTCATCATATATATAGTCAACGTCACGCTCAAACCTCTTGACTAAACGTGCCGCGATATAATGAAGTTCCGAGCTTGATCTCGTTTTTCCCGCAATAATGAGAGGCGTTTTCGCTTCATCGATTAAGACGCTGTCGATTTCATCGATAATGGCGTAATGATAAGGGCGTTGCACTTTATCGGAAAGATCGTACACCATGTTATCCCGTAAATAGTCGAATCCAAACTCTGTGCCAATTCCGTATGTAATATCGGCTTGATACGCTTTTTTCTTTTCCGAAGGAGACATCATTGGAAGATTCAAGCCGACGGTAAGACCAAGAAATTCATGAATTTGGCCGATTAAATTTCTGTCGCGTTTTGCTAAGTAGTCATTGACCGTGATCACATGCACGCCTTTTCCTTCCAGCGCGCGCAAATAGCTTGGAAGCGACGCGACAAGCGTTTTCCCTTCCCCAGTGGCCATTTCAGCGATATTTCCTTCAGCAAGGACAAGCCCGCCCATAAGCTGGACGTCGAAATGCCGCATGCCAAGCACCCGTTTCGCTGCTTCTCTCACCACCGCGAACGCTTCCACCTTAATATCGTCAACGGACTTTCCCAAAGCCAATTGTTCTTTAAAATATTCTGTTTTTGCCCGCAGTTCCTCATTCGTGAGCTTTTCCATTTGTGGTTCGAGCTGATTGATTTGTTCAACCAGCTGTCTATATTTTCTTAACCGCCGTTCACTGGCATCTCCGATTGTTTTTTTTAAGAGTGAAAGCATTCTGAATTACGCTCCTTTATGACTAATTCTAATATAGTATACCAAATTAGCCATTGTTATGAAATGTGAATCTATTATAGGATGTTTTGTTATTTTTTTGAAAATCATCCCTTGCTTAACTCCTATTTCAAATATGACACTTTATGTGAAAAAATTACTTGTCGACAAACTTTGTCGAATATTATAGAATGACATCGATAGGATTTAGGTTGATAAGCCAGTCCACGGTTTCCGTGGCTGGCGCTTTTTTTGTCTGCAGAAACTATTGAAAAAGAAAAAAGAAACATGATGCCACCTCTTGATGGCACCATGCTTTCTTACTCATGCAGATGGGACCAAATATTTGTATCAACAGAACTTCCACATCGTTACCGCAATCACATCTTCGAAATCCATCTCCACAGGGATATAATCCATAGACAACAAAGTGACATTACTTGGGAAAAGTGCTATACTAACCATTTGAAAGACATTTCATTTTTAGGATGGAGTATATCAAGGGAGGATCGGTAGTGGATATTCTCGTCATTATCCCTGCTTATAATGAAGAAGCGACCATAAAAAAGACGGTCATGAATTTAATCCAAACGTGTCCATATGATTATATTGTGATCAACGATGGCTCCACCGACCGAACATTGGATATTTTAAAAGAGAACCGATTTCATTATTTAGATTTACCGGTTAATTTAGGAATCGGCGGCGCGATGCAGACGGGCTATCGTTACGCACTTAGAAAGGGATATCAATACGCGATTCAATTAGACGCGGACGGTCAGCACGATCCAAAAGACCTAGAAAAGCTTGTTGCGGAAATCAAACAATCTGGCTGCGATATGGTCATTGGCTCTCGATTCGTAGAGAAAACGAATTACAAAGGCAGCCCTTTTCGAAGAATGGGGATTCTTTATTTTTACTATCTGCTCTATTTTCTTTCTGGAGTGAAAATCACCGATCCGACCTCGGGATACCGCATCGTAAACAGAAACGTGATGCGCGAATTCGCGAATTATTACCCTGTCGATTATCCTGAAGTCGAAGTCATCGCGAAATTAGCGAAAAAAGGGTATAAAATTAAAGAAATCAAGGTGGAAATGAACGCAAGACAAGGCGGAAGATCATCGATCACCCCGTTAAAATCGCTATACTATATGACCAAAGTAACCTTTACTTCTTTGATTCGGTCTATTTTTTAAAAAAGGGGGGGAAGGGTTCGGATGAACAAAGTACAGCTAATAACCATTATGTTCGCTTCTCTTTTCCTCATCCAAGTCATTTATTATTCGACTCGCAATAAATTGAGGGACAAGCAGGCATTTCTTTGGTTTTTGCTGGCGGTAATCGGTCTTTTTATCGCCATCTTTCTCGAACCGCTGAATAAAGTTGCCGCGGTGCTCGGTGTTTCTTACATGCCTACCCTCATCTTTACCATCGCGTTTTTAGTTGTCCTAAACGCGCTCATTTACCAATCGATTACGCTTTCCGATCACCAAGAAAAAATAAAAACGCTCGTCCAAGAAATCGCTTATATCAAACACGAATTACAAAATGATCAACGTAAGGAAGAGAAAGATGAGTCTTGTTAATTTTGTATTGATTTTATTAAATACGGTCATTCTCGTCGCAGGTCAGTTTTTGTGGAAATATGGCATGATGAAAACAACGTTGAAACTGGATCCTCTTTCTATTATCAAAATATTGTTTTCACCGTTCATTTTTTCCGGATTAGTGATGTACGGTTTCGCCACCATTTTATGGCTTTTTATTTTATCGCGCGTTCCATTAAGCGTCGCCTATCCTGTGCAAAGCATTGCGTATGTGCTCGCCGTATTTGGCGCCTATTTTGTCTTTCATGAGCCCCTTTCGTCGACAAAAATCATCGGGGTCATTCTCATTATATTGGGTGTTTCCCTCATCGGAATATCACCTAATACTCAATAAAATATTGGAGTGAATATCATGGTGCTGTCCAATAAAAAGAGAAACATCATCATTGCCAGCATGCTGTTAACCGCGCTTGTCTTTCGCCTTTTTGTTTTATGGAAATACGGATTGTCCCTTACCCTGCACAGTGATGACATGGGATATGTAAGAAGCGGCAAAATTCTTTTAGAGAAAGGCATGCTCATTTACCATAATATGAATGAACCGACCGTTCATATCATGCCGGGGATGCCGGTATTGCTGGCAGCTGTTTTTTTTATTTTTGGCACCGGTAGCGTCGGATTGTACGCCGCAAAAGTGGTGATGATTTTATTCGGCACAGCCAGCGTCTATCTCATCTATGTAATCGGAAAAGATATCAACCAAGAATGGGCTGGCATCATCGCTGGATTTTTCACTGCGCTATTTGTTCCGCTTATCGAAACGGACAATTTAACGTTAACCGAACCGCCTTTTCTATTCGGATTTCTTCTTTTCATTCATTTCGCTATCCAACTTGGACGAAATCATAAAATGTCTACTTTCTATTGGCTGATGTTTTCTTACTTGTTCTGCCTGTTGTTTCGAGCTACCTTCGCGTTGATTCCATTCGCGCTTCTTGGCTACTTGCTGCTTATCCAATATCCGCTTCGCCTCGCATGGAAGCAACTAGGAGTAGCTGTCCTGCTCGTGCTGATCGTACTTGGACCATGGTGGGTGCGCAACTATGTTCACTATAAAGAATTCATTCCATTAACCGGCGGTTCCGGTGATCCGCTTCTGTTAGGCACTTATCAAGGATATGGATACCGATATGGCGAGCCTTATAAAGAAGTCATTCAAAAAATCAATGAACAATACCCACATATAAGCAATTACGAAAAACAAAAACTGGAAAAACAAATAGCGATAGAGCGAATAAAAAAATGGTATCATGCAAATCCGAAACAATTCATCGAAAGCTACACAACAAAAAAGGCAAAAACACAATGGGAACAACCTTTTTACTGGATTGAAATCCTAGGCGTACCGAAAGCCGCCGTGGTTTCCTTACACCAATGGATCGTATCACTGGCGTTTGCATCCGTGGCGCTCACCTTGTTTTTGTTCAAGCGCCACCGAAAAGAACTGTTGTTTTTTACTTTCATCATCGCGTACTTTACCATTTTAAACAACGTGTTTTTTGCCTACCCGAGATACAACCTTCCGTTAATGCCGCTTTTGTTTTTATATATCGGCCTGCTCGTTTCAGCCATTGCACGCATGTTTTTCCGCAAAAAAGCAACCTCCTCTTAAACCTCATTGTTTAAGGGGAGGTTTTGTCCTTATTTTGTCCTGGTGTTCATCATGGTTGGAACATCCGCAACGTCATGCTGGAGTACACCGATTGCCGCTTTAACTCCAACCGTAGATCACTTGTTTTCAGGCAAATTTCTAGTTGTCGAATCCGCGATTAAAGCTACGGAATCTGTTTCTCTTGCTCTTCGATTCGGCAACATCATATTTCCACTAATGGATGAACAGCGTCCGAACCTTGATGGGATGCAGCGAGAATTTGATTTCGGTTCGCCGCCTTCCCCTCCTGTCTAAATTGTGTTTTTCTTTGCGGCCGGCTAATTTTTTGATCGTTCTCCACTTTGATCCCTTCCCAAATCTAGAAATACTTTTTCCGCTTCAATGATCTTTTGGAAGAAATGTCTACTTTGTTCCCAATGTTCCTCTTTCACTTTTATTACACTAATTCCATAAATTTAGTATTTTCTTTATCTTTCGTTTTGATTTATACTAAACAAGTATAAACAAGTATTATTTTACTATGGGGGTTATTTTATGAAAAAATTGATTATTTTTACTATCGCGGCATCTCTTGCAATCGCAACATTGCCTGCTTCTGCTTTTGCGATTAGTCCTAATGATCCTGAGCTTCAAACCTACTTAAATGAGATCGGTATGACACAAGAAGAACTAGAAGAATATTTAAGCTACGATGGCTACACATTAGAAGATTTTAAAGATGTCAACGATCTTCGCAACGAGCTTGGCGATGTATTGACAGAAGAAAATTTAGAACAATTGCTTGAAGATTACGGCTTAACGAAAGAGGAATTAAAACAACTTCTTATCGATAACGGTGAACTAGAACCAAACGAAGAAATTACGGAAGCGTTTAAGTTTTATAACGACTTAGAAGAGTTCCTCCTTTTTGAACAATCCTATTCAACACCGATTACCGAAGAAACGCTTGCCGATTTCTTGCAACAGCGGAATATGACGAAAGAACAATTACTTGCACTCCTTAGCAGCCATCATGAATCATTAAAAGATTACAGCTCCATCGGCGAATTGGCTGATGCGATTGATTATTATCAAAGCTTAACTCCGCTTACGGAAGAAACATTGAACGAACTTTTAGACACACTCGGACTTACACGACAACAATTGGAAGAGTTGCTTGCGGCAAACCACGATTCGTTAGATAACTATACGACAGTGGAAGAACTATCAGAAGCCATTGTCGATTATATGCTTCCTGATTTAGAAGAGCTTGGTCTGACGAACGCTGAACTCGAAAAATTGTATCATCACTTCCAATCACTGAATATGGAAGATCCGCAATTTGCGAGCCAAATGGAAGAACTCGGCCGGCGGCTGGAAGCCATTAGTTCGTACGATTTTGAAGGGGTAACAGAGTTGTCCCCGGCACAAATAGCGGAAATTGCCGATGTGATACACGACATGCTTGACATTTTCCAATTGGATGTGAAATTTTATTTGACGAAAAACGGGGAGAAAAAGCCATTAAGCCTAGCCACGCTGCTAACGATGGAATCCACCAACGGCTATGACCTCTTGATCGAAATTTATAACAAACAAGGCGAACTGCTTGCCGACTTCATATTGACAGCGGACATGTTCAACTCTGATTTATTTGAAAACGTAGGCAAAGATTTAGAGAAAGCTGGAAAAGTCGCAAAGATAGAGAAAAAGATTGAGAAAAAGGTAAAACTAAAACCGGTAAAAAGAACGGTAAAAGGAGCAAAACTTCCAAAAACAGCTTCCCCATATGTATCGAATGTGCTTATGGGCGTTGTATTCATCGCTTTGGGAGCGTTCCTATTCCGTGTGAGAAAAGGATTAGGAGCAAAATAAAATGCAAAAACAACGAATCGTTCGCTTTCTTGGCATTAGCTTGATGGTAGTTGGCTTCGCTCTCGTCTTGCTCAACGGCTACCAATACGCAAAGGGGATCAACGCCGCAAAACCGGCGCCAACGGAAACAGCAACGAAAGCAGCCTCTACACCGCCAAAGACTGCAGCAGCGATTTACCCGCGCCAACCAAAAGTGGGCGAAAATATTGGGGAGCTCATCATTCCGAAACTGAACGCCAGTCTTCCGATTTATCATGGCACCAATGAAGAGGAGTTAGAAAAAGGAGTCGGTCATTACGCTGGAAGCGTCCTGCCAGGAGAGCCAGATAACTGCGTCCTTGCAGGACATCGCGACACCGTCTTTCGCAGACTGGGCGAGGTGGGAAAAGGAGACTTGCTGATTGTCAAAACGATCGCTGGAGAGTTTACCTATAAAGTCCGCAAAGTGCGAATTGTAGATGCCGATGACAGAACCGTGATTGTGCCCAAGCCAAAAGCTACATTAACCGTCTCCACCTGCTATCCGTTTCACTACATCGGTGCGGCACCAAAGCGGTATATCCTCGTCGCTAACTTAGTGGCGGCAAGGCATTGATGCCTGCTTTATCCCTTTACTCTCTATGAATTTCATAAAAACATAGTTGTTTCAGTCACCAATCCTTTTTATACAACCCCCACGGAGTTTCCGTGGGGGTTTTGTGATTCGCTCTTCGCTTGCGAAACACTTTTTTCACCAACATGAACGGCATCCATATAATACGTTGCTTTCGTGTAGTGAAGCGTGACAGGCACAAAATGAAAGAGAACTGTCATCATCATGCCGTAAATAGAATTTTTTTAAAACATTGTATTCCCAAGAAAAATAGTTATTTCCCTAGCGCAACTGTAAAAAGGCAAAATGAAATTGCCTGCCTCCTGTTAAGTTTCGGAAACAGGCAATGTCCCAAATAAGCGGGTCAATCCAAACATGAAAGGAGATGTTTTGTATTATGGAGATAATAACTGCTCAAACTGCTGCAATGTAATGTGAGGATATACCCATTGCCGTTTTAACTCAAAAACCGGATCACCTGGATAAACCGTGCCTTTTTTCGTCGTAAACGCCATCGTAAACCCCGCATCTTTCACGATTTGAATCGTCCGTTTGTCGTACGCACCGAACGGATACGCGATAGCCGTCGCATTTACTTTGGCGATGCTCGCTTTTAAATCGTCCATAATTTCGTGATACGGTTTAAACAATAAATAAGGCCCGTTCTTTTTATCAAATAAATGAAAATGATTCGTGTGGCTTTCAAATGTAAACACATCCTGCATTTTTGCTACTTCCTGCTTGCTTAAAAACTGCAAGCCGCTCGGGTCAAACGGCTGCGGAGCCGGTCGCATCCGCCCTGTAATCATAAAGATCGTCGCTTTAAAATTCAACCGTTTCAATACCGGATATGCGTACACATCATTCGATTTCAACCCATCATCAAATGAAATTAATACCGATTTTGGCGGAAGCAGCTGCTCCTTCTTGACGTACGCCAATAGTTGCTGCGGAGTAATCGTCGTATAATGCTGCTCCTTTAAGTAATTCATTTCATTCGTAAATTGGCTTAACGGGACGGTTGTCGTAGCCCGGAAAATCCGCTCATCTTTATCTTCCAAAATATGATGATATAACAAAACCGGAACTCCTGGGTCTTTCTCCGTTATATGTTTATAAATATACCCGTCTCGTCCTCCCAACTCCACAACATAAAACTGTTTCGTCTCCTCCTTTACTGGATAACGAACGCCTGCATGAATCTCCCCAATCGACTGTTTATTTCCATTTTGGAACATATACACTTGCAAATCTTTCGTTCCAATCACGCTTCTTTTTAAGCGGTCTGCTAGTTTCGTAAACTCCGATGGCGGACCAAGTTTTACGTCTTGCTTTTTCACCATCCCTTTTACAAAGCCGTATTGAATGAAATAATAGGTTTCGTTTTCTCCGACTACTTCAAAGGCTTGTCCATGATATATTTTTCCCACTTCCTGAAGCTCATCTGCCACATATGCATACACGGGGGCCGATGGACCGATGGTTTGAATAGATGGACCGGTGGTTCGAATAAATATTTTTTGATTCACGGACGCCTGTTTTTCATAAGGCAATAAAAACAGAAGAACCAAAATCATCATGATGCCTAGTGCCCTGCTGCGCAACGGATTCCCTCCCTGTATCCATTCTATTTTATTATTATTTTATTTACTATTATTTTAGCATTATTTAGTTTACCATGATTTTTGTACCATTTCCTCTTAAACATAAACATTACTTTCGAATGATAACATAATGTGATCGTAACAGGTAAAAATTTGCCTCTTTGTAAAAGAAATACTCGATTGATGACAAATTCTGCACATTTGTATTACAATATGCTTATGCCTATATTGATACATATGGGGGACTAGTCTATGATGTATAAAAGCAATCCGCTAAAGGAAATTCTTCATCCGAAAATCGCATTTGCCCAGCTTAGAGAAGCGGAACGGGTGAAAAATGTAATATTGGTCGCCCTTCTTCTCTTGCTTATGAACGTCATCCTTTCGTTGCTGCGGGCTTATTTTGGCATTGGCACGGAAGAACTGACCAAGCATCTCGACCGGTACACCGGCGAACAATTTGCTTTCTTGCAGCTTTTATTCGCGTTCGGCCATGCCTTGGGCGGTCTGTGCGTTCCACTATTATTTTTATTCATATCCTCTATCATTTATTATTTGCTTTTTGATATAGATTTTGTGAAACTATTAACAATTCAACTGCCGATTTTGCTCATTTTCTTACTCGAAGATTTGTTTCTCTTTCCATTCCAATTATGTTTCGGCGTAAAGGATCTCTTTTCCCCATTTTCCCTTGGTGTGTGGGGGCCTTACATAACGAAACATGCTTTTATATGGGCGCTGTTGCGAACCGTTTCACTCTTTTCCATCTGGGCCATATCGATACAAATTATTGCCCTTCGCTCCTTGACAGAAAAATCGGTTCAACGCATCGCGATGATCGTCATCGCCGTCTACCTCTTTTTCGCTTTATTAGCAGCAGCAGGCACAGAATTTCCGTTTAATGGATTTTAATGAAAGGTAGGAATACCAATGAAACGATGGAAACGATACATATTCATCGTCATCGTGCTATGTATATGCGCAAACTTTTACATCTTGTTTCATGCCCAAAGCAAAATTCCAAAATCGGTCTATGTGAACGAACGGACAAAACCAGAAAAAACAAATATCAAAGAAACCGTCCACACTACCGGCATGACCGTGCCAACAGAGCGAAAATTCATTTACTATAATCCGCAGCTCGGCGCCATCGATGAAATTCTTGTCACAAAGGGGCAAGAAATACAAGTCGGCACACCACTGATACGCTACGTGGATGAAGAAATCGACCGGGAGATTCATCGAATCGCACGAAAAAAAGAACAATTAAACGCGCAAATCGAGCAGCTTTCTAAAGATATCGATGATTATACGGCCATGTCCTCTTCTGCCAAAGAAGATAGCATAGAGAAGATGCAATGGGAGGAAAAAGCAAGGGAAGCGGAGCGGGAAAAAACGCTGCTGGAATGGCAAATGAAGGAATATGAGGAACAACAACATGAACTCACAGAGAAAAAAGACGAACTGATCGTGGAAAGCAACACAGCTGGCGTAGTCGAAGAAATCAGCTATGACAAATCCAAACCGCTGATCACCATCGCTTCCCCTTCCGCTGTCGTTCGCGGAAAAGTGAAAGAAGAAACCATCGGAAAACTCGCTGTCGGACAGACAGCAACCATCAACGTTCCGAACGAACATGAGTCATTTGCCGGTACGATTGCCGATATCGGCAAATTTCCAATCAAAGAAGCGAGCTTTCAAGAAAAAAGCGAATATCCGTTTACTGTGCAACTCAACGAACAACCGAAACAACTTCCTTTCGGGTATCATGTAAACATCACCGTAGTGACAAAAGAAAAAAACGGCGTGATCACCGTTCCTGCCGAAGCGGTGTGGCATGAAAAAACAAAAGCATTTGTCTATGTCATTCATAACGGCAAACTCGAAAAACGAAACGTAATACTAGGAATCAAACATGGAAAGAAACAAGAAATCGAGCAAGGCCTGCGCCAAAACGAATATATTGTGTCCCATCCGACAAAACAGATGAAACACGGAATGGACGTCATCGTTCCGTTTGAGGTGGCAAAACCAAGAAAAGAAACAATCAAGCAATTATCGAAATGGGACATCGTCAAACACTTCCTCGACGGATTTTTCCGTTCCTTCTATTGATAGGGGTTTTCTAAAGAAAAACTGGCCTTTTCCTAAGATATACAGGAAAGGCCAGTTTTTTTCTGCCTTCGCGGCGAAAAAGCCTTACAGAGACTTTTCTCCGCAGGGCTTTCGGGCTTTTTCAGAAAGTGACAGGCGTTTCATCAACTTCGCGGATACTAAAAATGCCAATAATACTTTCGCCATTTGATCGCGTTTGATATAGCTGTTTGGTTCAAAGCGCCCATTTGCTCCCATGGAAAATACCGCTTGATATACTTTTTCAACGGCTTCCCGCGAGGAAGCACCAATTTGTTTTACGTCCTCAAAATCTGTTGCTTTTCTGTTTTTGTTCAGTTTGGTAAAGTCATCGTTTAAGAAAGAGAGATTCATCACTCGTTCGATCATCATAGCCGCTTGCGCTCTCATCGCATTACGGGTGGGTGACAGGCACGCATCCCAATGGGGAGAGGATTGTATTAATTCATCGGTTGATCTGTTGTTTGATCTGTTGATGGATCCGTTGATTGGTCCTGCGGTGATTCATCCGTTGTTCCTTCATCCCATTCACCTTCGTAACTTTCACTCTCATTTAATTCATGATCTTCAGCCGTTTCCTCTCCATCAGACGGCTCTTCTTCTAGATCTGTTTTTTCATCCGTTGGTTCGTCGTTTATTTCTTCCTCATGCCAGCTTTCCTCTTCAGAGATATTGCTTCCATCAATGGAATCGTCCATCTCCACATTTTCTTCTATCGCATCGCTTTCATCGTCGTTTTCATATTCACTATCCGTTTCGGACTCTTGTTCATCATAGTTCCAAACATCATATGTATCATATGCTTCGCTGTAATCTCCGCCCTCGAAATACCCTTCACCTTCGAGGCTCTGATAAAAATACATTCCTTCATTGTTGTAAAACATTGCATAAATCTCATCTTCCGCAAGCGGTGAGGAAATCCACTTCTGTATAAGGCTATATATTTTAAAAATTGGGATACTAAAACCGATATTCGCCTCTGTTGCATGGCGCGCCGAATTAATCGCTAGCACTTTTCCTGTTTTTCGTTCCAATAACGGTCCGCCACTGTTTCCAGGCGCCATCGGGGCAGAGATTTGGTAAACATCTTCATATATATGCGGTTCGATCACGAAATTACGGTCTACGCCGCTAATATACCCAAATGTCACTGTATTTTCCAATCCCATCGGACTTCCGAGCGTAATGACTTCTTCGCCAACTTGCGCTTTTCTTGTTGTTTCCAAAAGAAGCGGGCTTTTATTTTTCAGCGCAGGAACGCGCACAACGGCAACATCGATGTCATTGCTGTAACCGATTACTTTTCCTTGAAATTCTTCTCCGTTTTTGTCACGAACCATGACGTCAATCGACCCTTCGACCACATGCGCGTTCGTTAACACATCTCCTTGTTTGTTGATTAAGAAACCGGATCCTTGCGAATAGCCAGTATAAATGGTAAATACTTTTTCTTGCGCTTCGGCAATAATTTCCGTTACGTCTTTGTTCGTATTCGCCGCTGTTGCTTTGGCGGCAGGTGCGGTCTGGCTTTTCACTTTTTCCACAGGTGTTTTTCTTTCTTTTTTTACCTGCTCGATTGGCTTGCTGGCGACTTCCTCCGTTTTTTTCTCATCATGTCGCCATTGATGGACAAGTGCCGTCCAAATACTAACACAAACGACAAACATGAATATAGCCGTCATCACTAATAGCTTATTAGACTGAGGACGCACAGAAGCACCACAGTTGCTGCAAAATTTTGCCCCAGACTCTGTTTTGTTTCCACATTTAGCGCAATACACGTGAAAAAACCCCCACCCTTTGATCATTTTATATACTTCTATCATATTAGTAAAATATACCTATTTCAACAAAATATCTACAATAATGGGTGATTTTCTGCGATAAACAAACTATTGTCAACAACGATTTAAAATTAGTTCTTACGCTAATTTGGGTAGATGACTTTCTATTAACTACATGGATATAATAGATATCAATAAAAATAAAGGGGCTCGTAACGATGATTAACCTTTCTTGGTCTCCTCTTGATTCAATTATCGAGTTACTAGATGTGTCTGATGTCGATGACAGTTTACGTTTAACGGTAAAAAGCAACCGAAAGTCTTCTTCCTGTCCTGCCTGTCATCATGTTTCCTCCCGCCCGCATAGTCGGTATACACGTGTGATTCAAGATCTTCCTATCGCTGATCGGCCCGTTCAGCTCCTGCTTATTTCTCGAAAATGGTTTTGCGATGATCCTTCCTGTTCCTTTAAAGTGTTTACTGAGCGTTATGACTGGCTGGCGCCGCATAGCCGTCGTACGCTTCGGGCAGAACACACTTTGCGACAAATTGCCTTTTCCACAAGTTGTTTAGCTGCGGAAAAGATTGCACAGGCGATTTATCTGCCTATCAGCCATGATTCATTGTTAACGATGATTCACAAAACTCCTATTCCTGTAGAGGTGTCTCCCTTTCCTCGGAGTCGATGATTTTGCTTTTCGAAAAGGCCATACGTATGGAGCGATAATTTGTGATCTTTGCAGTCATCATCCCTGTTGCTCTCTTGCCAAATCGGCTGCCGCAAACACTTACTGAATGGCTGAAAACCTATTCCCATGTACAAGTGATGAGCCGGGATGGATTTACAGGATTCCGTCAAGGGATTGCTAATGCCAATCCTTCCATCCTTCATGTTTACGATCGATGGAATTTTATGGGAATGAGAAGAAGAGACTAGATTTCCTTCTTTTATCCCTCGTTCCTTCTGTGATGACATGGAGTGAATCGAACACATCTGTTTATGAAATCGAAGTGACAAAGGCAAAAAAGAGGAAAAAGCAGCGCCAGGAACAAAAATGGACACTCATTCAAGAAATCCAAATGGCTCATGAGACGAATCATCGTGACGAATGAACGTAACGATGAGGTGTTTCCAAATGTTGAACACAAGAGGGAGAATAGCGCCTGCTGATCTGCAGAAAAGAACATGCGGAATGATGAAATGCGATTCCTTGTTTACAAATGGTCGTGCCGGCGGAAAAATGGATCCATCGCTCACAAAGATCCATCTGACCACAAAGGTCTTGTATGAAATTCGTTTGTAAGAGAAAAAGTAGACAAAAATCGATCCTACATGATTATTCTAACTTGCCTATTGCCCCCTTTTTAACCCTTCACTTCGAACTTCTTCCTGTAAAATAACAAATCCACTCCACTTTTTTTGATCCGTTGAGCGGATTTTGTCCGTTATGGTGAAGATTTCCCCTATATCCCCTATAATCAATAGCGGCCGCGTCGTCCGCTCCATCCCTCCGTCATCGATGATTTGGGCGTATCCCTCTTTCCTCTCGTTTTTATTTTTTGTCTGACGTAAAATATCCATAAGCATAGGCCTAACCATTGGCCAGCCTCATCCACTCTCAGTCATTACCGCCTTCCTTTTTCACGATCTGGTTGAACATCATCACTTGAAAAGAGATTTGGAGGCTTTGTGTATCGGCTTTACACCCCATGTCCTACGATATGAAAGAGGCCATTTTTACGACTTTATTTCTCCCCGTTTCCTTCGCCCGATATAAGGCTTGATCGGCTTTCTCCAGAAAACCGCTTATCGATCGCATCCTAAGAGTTATGGTATCCTTATCACAAAGGTAAAAATCAAGGCAGCTAAAATAAATCCAAAGCCCAATCGAAAGGAGCAACCAAAGCATGGACGAGAACAAAGAATTCTGCCCATACTGCGGCGCTGATTTGCAGGGAGATCCGATTCCAAAAGAATGACAACGTCATTACGGCAATGCTACCCATTTTAGCAGAAAAATTGGCATATCAAGTCTAGAGGAAGATCCAGTAATTAAATGGCAATGTCCTGACTGTGGGAAGGAATGGGATCGAGAGAAATAAAGAGAAGGAAGAAGCGGTTTGTGGCGTGGCATAGGCATAGCAGCGTATAAGAGAATAAAAAGTCTTGCAGAAAATTCCCTCTGCAGAACTTTTGACATTTTCCGAGTAGTGGTGACAGGCACCGGACCAACTGGAGTCTGTCTGGGAAAGAGCAGTTAAAAGTGAACAGGCTAAAAGTGCTTATTCTTCACTGGTCCGTTTTTGGAAACGAAATAAAACGGAAAAGAGAAGAGGTGTTGATTAAGGTTTCAGATCACTAGATATCATCCATTTCAGAGGAAAGCCATTGCCACTTTGCCTTTTTTCTTTTTAATCGAAGAAAAGGAAGGAAAAAAGAAAAGCCCAGCAGAGATTTCTCTCCGCAGAGCTTTTCGATATATTTCGCTCGATGATAAAGCACTATTTCCTAAGAAGATTAGTCACCAACAACTACTTTTACAGGTACTTGATATCCACCAAAGTTAAATGTTGCTTTAAACGTTTCACCATTATCAGCTCCAGAGATAGCCACAGAAGCAGTACCGTTACCAATAATTGTATGATTTGCTGTGCCGACACTTGTATAGTCAGTAACTAGAATTGATGATGATGCTGTAGTTGTGTCTGCAAAAGTAATTGCACCATTTGCAGGGTTGATTGTTACTGTTTCACCATATTGATCCTCTACAGTTGCTCCTGTTACTAATGCAAACAGATTAGCAGCACTAATATTACCAGATGAATCAGCTACGTTAGCAACACCGTTGTCCACGAGATTTTTATCAAATTTAACAGAAGCTACTTGAGGTTTCGCTTGTGTAATTGTAAACTCTTGTGTTAACTGTTTACCATTAGCATTAATAGTAATTACTGCAGTACCTTTTGCCTCAGTGGCATCTTTTGCATATTGAACAAGTGATGTTCCTGTTCCTGAAGTTTCAGCAGCTTGAACGTTTAATTGATAACCGTGTGATGTGTTTGGTTGAATTACTTCAATACCTTTTGTAGAGCTTGTAACAGTGTATGCGCTTGATGGAAGTACAACTTTCTGACCATTCGCTAATACACCATATACTACAACATCACGAACATAAGAATCAGTATCTGAAGCGGCATTGATATCCACTTTAGAATCATCATATAATGGGTCAATTGCTTTTACTTCGTATGATACATATTCATCAGCTGCTGCTACGCGAGAAGTAAAGCTAAATTCGCTACCTGCAATAGGATTTCCTGCATTATCAAGAAGCGTAAGAGTAACTGTTTCTGTTCCTTTAGCTTGACCTTTAAGAACAATTTTATCTGCATTAGCGTCAATTGTATCTTGAGATGAAACAAAGTCAAGAACTGTATTAGATGGAATCATAGCCTTAATTTGATATTGACCTGCGCCCGTACCTACTTTATCAGTTAATTTGAACTCACGCTCATATTGGTCTTTTACTACAATATTGCTTAGTCCAAGTTCAAATTTTTGACCTACTTCTACGTTAGTAGTAACATCTTTCACACCAGCAATGTAAACTGGCTTAGCTGCTTCTTTTACATCAACAACGAGGTTCACAACTTTTTGAGTTGGTGTAATAGCTGTTACTGTTACTTTTGTTGGATTAGTGACACTTGTTAAGTCTAATACAAGGTTTGTAGTATTTGCTTTTGCATCTTTAACAAATGCAACACTCCCCGCTGTTGAAGTAACTCGAACTGCATTCAATAATTCATATTTATCAACTTTGTTTCCTTGTTTATCGTAAGCCTCGAATGGAAGCACAACTTTTTCTTTTGCTACAGCTAGTTCAGGTTGAGAAAGAACAAAGTTATCTACCTTTGCTCCTTCTTTAACTTCAACTTCATATTGTGCAACTTTTGCAGATGCTAGTGAAATGATTGAAACTGTTGTTTTACCAGCTGTTGCAGTTGAAGTATCAAGTTTCAATGCAATACGTTTTTTGCCATCTACTGTGATTTCTTTAAAATCGCTAGCTGTAGCTTTCGCAACTAGTGGGTTTGAAGAGTTAACAACTACACTGCTCGCATTTAAATCACTAGCTTTCAATTCGTTACCATACTGATCTTTTGCATTGATTAATAGGTAGAAATCAGCATCTCTAGTGTCTTCACTAAGTTCTTTTTTATCAGCATTGTAAAGACCTTCAATTGTTACTTCGCTTACTTTTGAAGCATCACTAACAGTTAATACTTTACTTGTTGCAGTTGCAGTTTCGCCATGAACGAGCGTTAAGCTTAATTTGTCACCTGCTTTAGGATTTGTTAAACCTGTAATATTAACGATACCTTTCGCTGCGTCTGCAGATGCAGAACCAGAACTTGATGTTGCAGTGATTGTTGTTTTTGCAGTGATATCTTCACCATATTGGTTATACACTTTGTAACCAACGCTAACCGAAGAAGTACCTGTTAATACTGCAAGATCGGAAGCAATTTCAATTTTTGCAACTTTTTCGTTTTCAACTTTAACAGTTCCAGTCAATACTTGGTCTGCTAAACCTGTTACGTTTACAGTATAATCTCCAGCAAATAATTTGCTTGCAAGTTCAATTTGAGCTGCAGTTTTATCTTTATTCCAAGTGATTTTTGAAACGTTAGCAGTGATATTGCCACGTTTTACTTCAAATTTAGCTTTAGTATCGTCAACAGCTTTGTTAAATTTAACTTCTAATGTTTTAGCGTTAATCGCACTTACCGAAACCACTTGTGGAGCTACATCAACATTCGCCGCTCTATATACAAATACCGCAAAATCACCGCGAGTGATGTTGTCGTTAGCACCAAATTTAGTTTCAGATTTACCTTTTGTGATTCCGTTTTTGTAAAGCGCTTTTACGTATGGTGCCCATGTATCGTTTACATCCGTGAATGGAAGTGTTACATCGTCACCTTTTAATTTGTAAGCATTCGCAATGATTTTTGCCATTTCAGCGCGAGTTAGTTTGTCGTATGCACCGAATTTGCCAGCTGCTTTACCGTTTAGTACGCCAGCATCTACAAGCGCGTTGACGTATTTTGCACGGTCTTTTGGCACATCTGTGAAGCCTGCGTCTTTTGCATTGTCAACGTCCAGTTTTAATACTTTTGCAAGGATCACTGCTGCATCTAGACGAGTGATTTCATCGTAAACACCGAATTTTGTTTCAGATTTACCTTTTACACCTGCTGATACTAAGAAATCAACTGCATCTTTGTATTGCGATGCAACATCTGTGAAGCCTGCTGCAGCAGATACTACAGGAGCTACCGCAGATGCGACCATGGCAGCTGTTGCAGTTGTTGCAACAAACTTGCGATAGGACTTAGGTTGATAAGCCATGAATGATTTCCTCCCCGTTTTGTGTATATTTTTATGATGAATCGAAGGTATCATAAATACCATCGATCAGTTACCGAGATTAGGAGCTGTAAAAGCCTTTCTATGAGCCATTTCATAGTAGAAAAGGCATGAATCATAAACATAAAAACTCCAAAACTCCCAAACTCTATTACTATTCTACCAAAGACATAGGATTTTTCAACTGTTTTTTTACAAAATTCTCATCACATGCGTTTTTTATGTAACAAATGTTTTATTTGGCTAATAAACGTTAATTTTCCATAACGGACATTCTACATAAATAGAAAAATTGTAAATTACTTTTCTGTGAAAATAGCAAATCCATGCGTGGTTAGGGCTATTTTCATGTCTGGCGGGGAGTAAAATTTACTCATGGATGTTTTTTGTAAAAAAAAAAGCATGCAGCTTATTGCTGCATGCTTGCTGGTTTTTCTTTATTTTGATGCACAAAGGCGATGGCCAGTCCCGACACAAGCCAAAAGATCGTGTTCAACTGCGGGATGAAAATGAGATTGTTAGACAAGTTTTGCACCATGAACGTAGCGCTTCCGGCGATCAACCCGATGACAACGATCTTGCTTAACCGGTTGGCGGCGGAAAAATAAAGGCGGAGCAAGTACACGTAATAGATGACATAGATGGCCAAAAATGCGGCTAGCCCAATAAATCCTGTTTCCGCGCCGACCTTTAAATATGAGTTGTGCACGGAATACTGGTCATGCCCGATATACAGTTCTGGATATTTTGTAACATAGTCTTTGTATCTCACCAGATAATTTCCGATGCCAACACCAAGGATAGGGTTTTCTTTCATCATCACCCATCCCGTTTTCCATAGTGTGACACGGGAGACAACAGCGCGGCTCGTCGTCGCTTCATCCTCTGCTTTTCCTTCTTCTTCCGGTTCTTGTGTAAAAAATCCTCCGCCTTCCCCTTGTGAATGATCAGTATCGGTGACATGGCCTGGAAGGTTGCGAACGAGAATTTTCTCCATTGCATACAGCGCCGAATACGTACGGGACTGGACATCTGGCATGAAATAGACAACCGTAAGCAAGACAACGAAAGAGAGAAGTATATGCGGACGAACGGCGTTTTTGATGAAATCTTTCGGAATGAGCAAGACCATTAATACGAAACCGCCGATCATCGCCACCCAGGCCGCGCGCGTATAGGTGAGCACCAAATTAATTACGTAAATGCCATACAGCGCGAACATCAATAGCTGCGCTTTTTTATCTTTGAAATATACAACCGCTAGTAACACTAAAGTCGGAATGACAAAATTAAGAAAAGAGGCATAGTAATTGGGATTCACCAGCGTTGAGTCTACGCGTCCCTTCGCTTCCTTTAGGGCATACAACCCAGCGGTATTCAAAGAAATGCCGAAAATGTACTGCACAATTCCGTAAACACCGATGATCAAAACGGATAGGCCAAACACTTTTGCAAAGTGGATATATTGTTCGCGTGTAAAGCGAACTTTCACGACAATCAGAAACAAGACAACGTACGAAAGATAGCGGGCAAGCTCCATTGCGGCTGGAGCAAGGCTGACCGCTTGCGTTAACGAAATAACCGCAATGATGAAATATAACAGAAACGCCACTGCGATCGGCTTTATGTTGAAATCATTCAACGCGATTCTTTTCTGCGCATAATCTACGATAGCGGCGATTGTTAACAACGGAATCATCACGACTTCCGCTGACAGCGGCAAAGGACCGATATACGTTTTATAAGAAACAAGCGGAACGAGAAACAGAGATAAAATCACAGCATAATAAGTAAACGGTTGTTGAAGACGCATCGCTTAAACTCCTTTTTACTCACTTCGATTTACAAAAATCATTTTTGATGATGTTTCTCCAGCACATTTTGGTAAGTAGTGATTGTTTCTTTGTACAAGCGATGTAACGAAAAATGGGAAGAGGCGTATTCGTACAACGTCTGCCCCATTTGTTTTAATTGCTGCTTTTTTTCGCGCGCTTCTTGGATTGCCCCAGCCAGCGCCGCGCTGTCGCCGACAGGAACGATCCATCCCATCTCCTTAGAGGCAATGAGCTGTCTAACTCCGCCAACATCGGTGGAAATGACGGGAATGCGTTCGTTGGCCGCTTCGAGCAAGGCTAACGGAAAGCTTTCGCTGTAAGAAGCCATGAGCGCGACGTCAGAGAGGGAATAAATGGCGGCGATATCGCGACGAAACCCAAGAAATTTCACTTGATTTTCGATTTGCAGCTTCGCCGCCTTTTCTTTCAGCTCCTCTTCCAGCGGGCCGTCTCCGACGACTAGCAGCTTGATGTCACGATACGGCAGCGATTGGAGCGCTTCGAATACAAGCGCATGACCTTTAATGGGATGCAATCTTGCGACCATAGCGATGACAAAATCGTCTTCGTTCACGCCAACATGGGTTCGTTGCAGCAGATGGTCAGGAGATGTTTCGTTGAAGTCGATGCCGTTGTAAATCGTCTTGATCCGTTCTTTCGGAATGCCAAAGGCGACGAGATTGTCTTTAAACCGCTCGGACACGGCAAAGAAATAATCGACTTTTTTTAGCGCCCATAAATTTAAGCGGGTAAAAAGGAAGCCTTTTAATCCCGATTTCATAAAATCAAGGCGCGGGTCGCTATGAATCGTCGTCATCCACGGAATCCCGATTTTCCGCTTGATCAGCGCGCCATATAAATTGGCTCTCGGACCATGCGTATGCAACAAATCATAGCGCTCGTGCTGAATAAGCTCCACGAGCTTATGCAAGACAGATAAATCATAGCGGGACGATTGCGGAAGAAGGCGGACATCAATATGATGTTCCCGCGCTTCTTTCGCGAGCGGCCCTTCTTGAAACACCACGAGCGTTGCCGTCTCCTTCGGGAATTTAGATAACAGGGTGACGACGTGTTTGCGCGACCCTCCCGTTTCCCCGCCGCTAATGACGTGCAATACTTTCAACCGAATCTCCCCTTGCTGTTGGAATGAACGAGACACGACTTATTGGACCAAGCCGGTCATTCCACCGATGGTTTTTCCCATAACACTTTCCATAAAAACTTTGGCAATGCAAGCTGCCGTTTGAACCGTTTCGGGTCTGTCACAAGGCGGTAAAACCATTCTAACCCAAGATTGCGGAACAGTTTTGGCGCCCGTTTGACATGCCCCGCGAACACGTCGAAGCTTCCGCCGACGCCTTGCAGCACTTTCACGTTCAAATCGTTCATATATGTTTTGATCCACAGCTCTTGCCGAGGGCTTCCGAGCGCCACAAATAAAATATCAGCATTCGACTCATTAATTTTTTGGATAAGCGAATCGTAATCGTTGACGTAGCCGTTGGAGTAACCGACGATTTGCAATCCAGGATATTTTGCTTCGAGATTTTCCTTCGCTTTTTTGACGACCTCTTCTTTCGCGCCAAATAAGAACACGCGATACCCTTTTTTCGCGGAAAGCTCAATTAACCGCTCCATCATATCAATCCCCGTCACGCGCGAGGTGATGCGTCCGCCTTTCAGCTTTGATGCGAGCACGACCCCAATGCCGTCGGGAATTTGATACGTCGCCGAGTTAATGAGCTGTTTGACGTTTTCGTCTTTACTGGCGGCAATGAGCTTTTCCGGATTCACCGCAACAATCGTTGATTTTTCTCCTGCTGCCATTCTCTTTTCGATATCGGCAAGAATTTCGTCGTAATTTAGCGTGGAAACATACACGTCTAAATATTTTTCTTTCCCCATCACCGATCATACTCTCTTTGGCTGTTATTCTTGGATTGCTTTAACAGAATATAAATTTCCTATTTTATATACCGTTATGCTTTCATCGTTAAGATGTACGCAGTTTTTCGTATCGAAAATGACCTTTGTTTTCATCGCTGCAAAATCTTCCGCTTTCATGTTTTTAAATTCGTTATGGTCAGCGAGAACGACAACTAAGTGCGCGCCATGAACGGCTTCTTCCAACGTAGAAAGCGGAAAAGATACTTGCTCTTGTTTGACATGCGGATCGTACGCGCGCACTTCGAACCGGCTGTGCTGCTTTAATAATTCATAGATTTTAATCGCCGGGCTTTCCCGCACGTCATCCGTATTTCCTTTATACGTCAAGCCAAAAATCGCCACTTTTGGGGACGCAAGTTCGGCGGTCATGCGTTGAATTTGTTCCACGACAAAATACGGCATGGAATTATTAATGCGTCGAGCCGTTTGGATTAACGGTGATTCTTCTTTCGCTTTTTCGATAATAAAATAAGGGTCAACGGCCAAACAGTGACCTCCGACGCCAGGGCCCGGCAAATGGATGTTGACACGAGGATGTTTGTTTGCCAGCTCAATGACTTTGTGCGCATCCACGCCAATCCGTTGCGAAATTTTAACCAGTTCATTGGCAAGTGCGATATTGACATCTCTAAACGTGTTTTCCATTAACTTCGACATTTCGGCGGTGACGGCTTCTGTTTCGATCACTTCGCCTTTGACGATGGCGCGGTATACGTCAGCCGCTTTTTTCGCCGCTTCTTTCGTGACACCGCCGACAATTCTTGTATTTTCAACAAGTTCAATTAAAATACGACCTGGCAATACCCGTTCAGGGCAATGCGCCAAATAAATGTCTTTTTCTGGATCTAACCCGTGTTCGCGAATAATCGGCGCGACGACATCATCCATCGTGCGAGGCGGAATCGTCGATTCCACAATAACAACATTTCCTTTTTCTAAATAAGGAACGATCGATTTCGTCGCGTCCACGACATAATCAATATTTGCTGTATAGTCTTCGTGAATCGGTGTTGGAACGGCGATAATAAACACATCTGCCTTTTCGGGAACAAGTGAAGCTCTGAACTTGCCTTCTTGCACTACTTTTTTGAAAAGTTCAGGCAACCCGTTTTCTTCAATATGTATTTCGCCTGTGTTCAATGTTTGTACGACTTTTTCGTTTACATCCACACCGACGACTTCAAAGCCAGCATTCGCGAAAATCGCTGATGTCGGCAGTCCAATATATCCTAGTCCAACTACACAAACTTTTTTCATCGCAAAAAAACCTCGCTTTGGTTTAGAAATTGGCAAATGTACTTGCCACGCTTCATTATGCTCACTGCAAGCCGTTTTTGTCAATCATGATATAGTATATCAAATTACGACATATTTTGCATCATTGAATATAGAATAGGCAAATGCTACAATTAAGGTTGATTTTTGTGGCAGAAATTATTTTTAAGAAAAAACGATATTGGATAGAGGGAGGAAACGTTTCTTTGAAAATCGTTATTTCAGGTTTTTACGGTCTTGGAAATACTGGGGATGAAGCGATTCTGGAAGCGATTATCGACAATCTTCGCGCAGAATTGGATCATCCGGAAATCACCGTATTTTCTCTTTCTCCAGAAAAAACGGCAAAAACGCATAACGTGAAAAGTGTTTACCGCGGATGGCGTCATGATAATAGAAAAAAAATCAAAGCATTACGCGAAGCGGATTTGCTCATTAGCGGAGGAGGAGGATTGCTGCAAGATACATATCCGACGAGATTTCTATTCGGACCTCTTCCTTATTATTTATTAATTGTCTTTCTTGCAAAGCTTTGTGGAACGAAAGTAATGTTTTTCTCGCAAGGCATCGGTCCTGTAAATACGACATGGGGAAAAATATTAATGAAAGTTTTCGCCAATATGGCTGACTTTATTACCGTACGTGACCAATATTCGAAAGAATTGCTGCATAAACTCGGAGTCACCAAACCAGAGACAGTCGTCACAGCGGATATCGTCTTTGCGTTTAAACATAAAGTGGATGATGCCTGCTTTGATAGCCTTCCGTTAAAAGGAGACGAAAAGCTCGTTGCTGTTTCCGTCCGACCATGGTTTCACCATGAGGAATATTATTCACAGTTGGCGGAAGCGCTCGATCGCTTAATAGAGGAAGAAACTATTACCCCTGTTTTCGTGCCGATGGAAGGTCATCATGACGTGAGAGCCTCCAAACAAGTAATAGAAAAAATGAAGCGGAAAGACGCATGTCATCTTCTTGGTCCGGACTTTACGCCAAACCAATATTTGCACTTTATTAGCCGCTGCCGGATGACAATCGGCATGCGACTGCATTCACTCATTTTCTCCGCACTTACTGGAGTCCCGCACATCGGCATCAGCTATGATAAAAAAGTGGAAAGTTTATTGAAACGCTCGGGAATGTGGGAATATTCTTTCCGCTTAGGAGAAATCGACGTGGAACGTTTGATTGCGAACGCCAAATACGTGCTCAGCCATCGCGACCAATTAAGCGAAATCGTGCAGAAAAACGCCGAATCCATGCGTAAAGATGCGATGGAAAACATTCGGTTGTTAAAGGAAAAATTTCTCGTACATTAATTCTCTTAAGGAGAAGATGAAAGATGAAAATATTATTAGCTACCGTCTTCGATTATCCTCACGCTGGAGGATTATCGACCCATGTCACCACATTAAAAGCCGGATTGGAAGCGAGAGGACATGAAGTCGATGTTCTCTCCTTCAGCGATATTAGCCCTGTAAGCCAAAATCTACTCGCAAAAGGGCCAAGTTTTATTTTGAACAAACTATCGAAAGGCAGCGGAATTATTTGGAGCCATCACGTCCGGCAAAAAATGCTTTATCGCTTGATCGAACAGCATAAATCGAAAGGATACGACATCATTAACGCCCAAGAAGTATTCGCAACGCTTGCGGCGGTAGAAACGGGGATTCCGACCGTCACGACCGTGCATGGATATATGACATATGAAGCAATCAGCCGCGGCTCTGTTGTAGAAGGAAGCCGGCAAGCCCGTTATTTATTGCAAAAAGAAGTCGAAGCCTATACAAAAACAAGAAAAATTGTTACGGTCGACCAGCGCATCAAAAATTATGTTTTTGAGAAAGCAGGCGTAGAGGCGACAGCGATTCGCAACTTTATTGACATTAACAGTTTTAAGCCAGATAAAGAAAATCGTCTTGCTTACCGCCGCAAACACGGCTTTGCCGAAGATACGAACATTATTTTTGTTCCAAGGCGTCTGACGAAGAAAAACGGCGTCATTTATCCTGTACTCGCGCTTCCACAAGTGCTCGAAAAATATCCGAATACGATGCTCGTCTATGCCGGCATGGGCGAAGCCTTTCAAGAATTAAAATCACTGATTCACGAAAAAGGATTAGAAGAGAAAACAAAGTTGTTAGGAGCGATTCCGCATGAAGCGATTAAAGAATATTATGCGCTATCGGATATCGTTCTTGTGCCAAGCGTTCATTCAGCGGGCGTAGAGGAAGCGACGTCCATTTCCGCTCTCGAAGCGATGGGATCTGGCTCCCCGCTCATCGCTTCCGCCGTCGGCGGTCTAAAAGAAATTGTCCGCCATGAACATGATGGTCTTCTGGTGGAAGAGAAAAACGTCGATCAGCTTGCCCAAGCTATCATTTACTTGCTTGATCATCCGGAAATCGGACAAAGGCTTGCGAAAGAAGCAAGACGAAAAATTGAAGAGGAATATTCCCACTTGGCTGCAGCGAAAAAGTATGAAGAAATCTATGCAGCAGCGTTACAGCAATAAAAATGCGGCTGTCTCGTAGCCCTTTAGAGACAGCCTTTTTTCGATTTTTTTATAAGGAAGTGAGACAGATGTCATCATTAAAACGAACGGCGCTTTGGATTACGTTGCTTGCGTTGCTCGTCAAATTATCCGGTTTTCTTCGCGAGAGCATTATTGCCAAACAGTTTGGGGCAAATGAATACACAGACGGCTATTTATTGGCATTTTCGTTTATTACGCTCGTGTTGGCGATCATTTCCGGCGGATTTAATAACGTATTTCTTCCTTTATATATACAGAAGAAAAAAAAGGATCCTGAAGCAGCGGAACAAAACGCCAACGGCATTATGAACGCAACAGTGGCGATTTTCCTTCTCGTTACGGTCATTGGGTATTTCTTCGTTCCTTCGTTCGTCCCGATTATTTTTGGCAATATGACGCCGACGACAGAAAAAGTCGCTGTCGAGATTACCCAAATCTTTTTCCTATTTATGAGCGCCATTGCCTTAAACGGAATTCTTGACTCCTATTTGCAAGGACGGCGCATTTTCGTACCATCGCAAATTTCGAAACTGCTTGCCACCTTAATGGGAGCGGTGTTTGCTCTTCTTTTTTCGGATGTGTGGGGAATATACAGCCTTGCTTACGGGTTTGTGTTTGGCATTATATTAGGCATCGTGCTGATGTTTTTCTACTTACAAAAAAGCGGCTATCGCTGGTCGCCGACATTTGCAGTGGATAAAGAATTTCGCCAAACGTTTCTCGTCTTGCTTGTACCGTCATTATTAAACGCGTTTGTCGGACAAATGAACATGTTTATCGATAAAATGTTTGCTTCTGGAACCATAGAAGGAGCAGTGACATATTTAAACAACGCATCATTGTTAGTCAGCATTCCCCATACCATTTACGGTACGACCATCGCCGCCATTTTGTTTACACTGTTGTCCGAGCAGGTAGACGATCAACGTAAATTTCAACAAACGTTCTTTACGGGAATGGAATTGTCTCTCATGACACTCATGCCGATTGCGGCAGGCTTGCTGTTTGTAGGTGACGCCGCCATTTCCTTTGTCTACGAACGAGGCAGATTTACAGCGGAAGACACCCATAACACGTACATCGCTTTGCTGTTTTATTTGCCTCTTATTGTTACGCAAGGGCTGCAATATATTGTTTCAAAATCGATGTACGCGAAGGGAAAAACGGCGATTGTCCTGCGAATTAGCGTCACGACCATCGTATTAAACACATTATTAGATTATTTATTGGTGAAACCGCTTGGCTACCCTGGACTAGCTTTATCTAGTTCGCTTGTTTCCTTCTATTATTTAACGGCGTGCACCATTTCCGTATATAAAGAGTTTGAACAGGGGGAAACAAAAAAACTATTTTGGTTGATTGCCCGCGTCAGTCTGCCAACTGCTATCATGGCCGTTCCATTATATGTGGTAAAATACTGGACACCCGTTGGACATTGGTACTCCCTTCTTCAACTTGCCGTTCTGGTGCCGATTGGAGTCGTGTTCTATATGGTTGGCACCTACTTCTTTTATCGCGATGGTTTTTACCGTCTTCTCCGTATGGTCAAAACCAAACAGAGGGCAGTATAACAAAAAAAAAACGAGGCAAGCTGTTTGCTTGCCTCGTTTATTTTGCGATTAGCAGCGGTTTTAATAAGTCGCTGCGGATATATGCGTCCTCACCAGTAGGCAAATCGGTGTGGATTTTATACCAAACGTAGCCGTCTGGCTGTTTCGCTGTTTCCCCCAGCTTAATAACCGGAGTGTTATTCAACTTATATGTGTACAATGGAGACTCATTCGTATTCGGTTCACGACGAACTTTGACTCCTTCTGTTGTCGTTCCCGTAATGGTATATTTACCCCAGTCTTTCCAGCCTAAAAATTTGTCAGCCTGATACATAAGTCCAGCAATTTTTTGCCCCCAATATGGGTCAGACGCGTAAAGAACGTTAAAACCAATCGTCTTATCACCAAGAACCGCTCCATTATACTTCCAGCTCTTTGGATTGGCATATCCATTCGATATCATCGTCTGTGCCATATAGTTGATGCAATCTTCAAAGGAATTAAATGTCATAGCACTGTTGAGCGGATCGCTATCAACCGCCTGAATGCCGAATAAGTTTTTCTTCTCTTTCGCAATTTGGCTAGTTCCCCCATTGCTCTCAAGAATCGCATGCGCCAACAAATAAAGCGCATTGACGTTGTATGTTTTCTCTGCTTTTTTAAACGCCTCTCCTAACGTCTTCAGCGGACTGTCGGAGCGATTCGCGGCAGCAAACTTATTCAATTCTTCAGCTGTATAATTTGTTTTCGTACGAATTGGCAGGACGTTAAAGTATTGATATGCCGTGCCGACGAGCTTGCCTGCCCCGTTATAAAACGTTTCGCCGTCCCAACTGTAATACTTTTGCCCATCTTGCATAAACGACGGGGCTTTTCCGTACAGATAGGGTACTGCGTATTTGTTGCTTGTCGTATTGTAAATGTAATGATACAATTCCCCTTTTTTCGCCATATAATACGACCGGCCTTGCAGCAAGGCAGTTGGCACAAGCATCACTTCTGACTGTTTCACATACCCAATCGTATTGGCGATTTGCACTTTCACTTTTTCTTCGTCCGCGCCTAAATATTTCATTTCCGTATTTGGCGCAACATACGTAAGGGACTTGCTTAAAGTAGATTCATAGATTATTGTGGTTGATTTTCCAGGAGACGGTTGGGCAATGACGTTTCCGCTAGCCATTTTAACAATTTTGGTGCCTTGCACAATCACTTGCGAAGCCCAATTCGTAACGGCTGCTTCTGCCTGTGCAAACGTAGCGTAGCGCTTTGGCAGCGGCGTTAATTGCCCGTTTTGAATGACAGCGACTTGATACGCCATTTCCGGCGTCTGCTCCGCCCACACTTCAAGCAAACGATAAAGAAAAGCAGCGGCGTGCGCTCTTGTCGCATACGCTTTCGGGTCAAAGCGGAACGTTTTTCCATCCGTGTTTGGAATTCCGCGAATAATGCCATAATACACATTATGAGAGATTGCAATTTTTGAAGTCGAATAGAGCCCATCCACATCAGTAAAATGGTCGAGCGATGCCTGCTTTTTCTCTATTCCTAAATAATCTAGCGCGCGGTCAATCATTACCGCCATTTCTTCTCTTGTAATTTTATTGTACACGCCAAACGTGCCGTTCGAATATCCTTGAACGATTCCCGCCGCGCTCGCTTTGTAAATGCCATCGGCTAATTTGGAAGATGGCGACACGTCGGAAAAGTGTCCCGATCCTTCCGGAAGCTGTAACGCTCTGGCAACAAACGTAGCAAACTGGCCGCGAGTGACAGGGTCGTTAGGACGATAATGGCCATCAGGATATCCTTCAACGATTCCTTGGTTCACCATCGCGCGCATTTCTTCTTCAAGCGCAATTCCTGTAATATCATCTGCGAACGAAACGGAAATATTAGTAAACAATAAACCAAAAACTAAAAAAAGACTGGCAAGTAACCTCAATGTTTCTACTCCTCCCTGCTATGTTTTAGTAGATTTCGATAAATATGTATATGAAAGAAATTGATTCCTACATCATTCTATTTTATTCTATCAAATATGACAAAAATATGTAAGAATCGAAATTTAAATATTTCCTGTACGACCTATTTTTTCTGCGAAATCCATCATCATCTGGATTTTTTATCCTTTTGCATGATTGCTATGGTGTCATTCATAAGTGACAAATGGACAAAAAAACGGCACGAAGTGAACCCACATGAAGCTCCGTGCCGTTTTGCTTATTTTTGAGAGGCCTGAATCGCGCTGTAAACCGCCGATGCAAAGGCCATTCTTGTTGCATCCATGCCGCCGTGGAAGCTGGAGCTGTTAAATACCCCCGTACGATCGACCGCTTTGATCGCAATAATCGACGGATATGCCCAAAAGCTTGGATGTACATCATTATATTTGACCGCCGCTCCGGCAATGGCTGGACTTTGACTAAGTCGAAACGCGCGGTCGATAATGACAGCCATTTGCGTTCTTGTAATATTTTCATAAGGGCGGAACGTACCATCTTTATATCCGAATATAATTCCTGCTTCTTTCATGGCGGCAATGTCTTTTGCGAAGGACATTCCTAACGAAACATCGGAAAACGATTTTGTCGAAGGGGCAGGTAGTTTTAAATAGCGATTTAATATCGCAGCTGCTTGTCCTCTTGTAACGGGAAGGTCCGGTTTGAAATAAGAACCTTCAAATCCATGGATGATTCCGGCTTTGCCTAGCTCACTGATCGCTTGATATGCCGGATGATCCGGACTGACATCATAAAATTGCCCAGGTGGAAGCGGCTCCTCAATGACGCGTCTACCGCCGGCAAACTTTGGCCCCCAATACGGGTTGTTTATGGATGCGATGGAGACGCCCTGGCTCGTTGTTGCGCTGATGAATTCATCGTTTCCTATGTATATGCCTGAATGAGAAATTCCGGACTTATATGTATTCTTAAAAAATACTAAATCACCAGGCAGCAAATCTTCCTTGTTTACGGCAACTCCCGTTTCATATTGTTCACTGGTTGTTCTCGGCAGTGCAATTCCGACTGCATCAAATACATATTGAACAAACCCGGAGCAATCAAATCCGCTTGGGGTAGTACCACCGAATCGATAAGGAGCGCCAAGCTGTTCTTTTGCCATTTTTACAACTTCATCGCGGTTGTTTTCCGCGTAAGCTCTCGGAAGGCCGCTAATGAGGAATGTAAGCATCAGCAAAAAAGAAAGCGCTTTTTTCACCATCATCACCTGCCTATTCTCGACGATTTTTCTCAAACTTTAACAATTATAAAGAAATTTTAACAAATTTTAGCGAATTACTATTTTACATATGTATTACAAATATATTACTCAAAATGAATTCTTTGAAAAAATAGAGGAATTTTCTTCAAAAATATGATAATATTATAAAAAAGTGATAATCTTTTTATAAATTAAATTAGGAGGGAGAAATTTTTTTGAAGAAGAGAAACCAATCTAAAAAACTACTTACCTTAGGAATGGCTTTATCTTTAGCATTTGGGGGAATTCTCCCTTATGCGAACGTCTCTGTCTCTGCCGCGGAAATAAAACAACAAGAAACCGCTAACCAACTGTTGAATCGATTTGGCCTTTATCATTCTACAAACGAAGTAAAAGCAAGCACGGTGCAAAAGGATAAGGAAAAACAGTTGTTTAGCGAAACTGTGCTGATTGTCAAGTATAAAAATGTACTTTCATCAACAGAACACCAAAAAGCTGGAACAAAACTTGTCAGACGAATTTCTTCTTTGCATTATGATGTCGTGCAAATAACGGGAAAGAAAAAGTTAGAAGATGTTGTTAGCGCCTATGCAAAAAATCCAAATGTCATTTCTGTATCACGCAGCGCATATTTTTCGAGAGCCGCTGTCGATGATGCAAAAAGCTACGACATGTATCATCTTACAACATTGCAAGTAAACAAAGCTCTTGCACTAGCCGGCAAGCATCCTGTCAAAGTAGCAGTCGTCGACACCGGAATCGACGTCCATCACCCTGAATTAAAGAATAAAATTATTTCAAACTATAATGTTATGAATCCTATGCAAAAAGGAGCCGTTGATGTTCACGGCACGCACGTTGCCGGAATCATCGCAGGGGAGAAAGGAAACGGGATCGGTGGATATGGCGTGTTCCCAAATGCGCAAATTATCTCGATCGACGTGTTTAACCGTTCCTTTTTCAGTTCCGATTACATTGTGGCAGAAGGAATTTTAGAAGCGATTCGCCAAAAGGCACAAGTGATCAATTTAAGCTTAGGTTCCCCTGTCCCTTCTCCCATTGTCGAGGAAGCGATTAAAAAGGCCGTTGCCGCAAATATTACCGTTGTCGCCGCAGCTGGCAACTCCGGGATCAATACATATGAATACCCAGCTGCTTTTGAAGGTGTAATCGGAGTGGGAGCAACCAATGCAAAGAATGAACTCGCTGATTTCTCTACTTATGGCCCTGCTGTCGATGTCGTCGCCCCTGGGGAAGATATTTACAGTTCCATTTACGATATCGACAAAAAATCAACGTTTGCAAAACTAAGCGGAACGTCCATGGCAACGCCAATGGTGACGGCAACAGTAGCGATGCTGCTGTCGAAAAATCCAAAGCTGACACCGTATGAAATTAATTATATTTTAAATAAGACGGCGAAAGATTTGGGGGAAAAAGGATACGACCTCAAATACGGTTATGGCTTAGTCAATCCGGTTGCGGCGCTGCAGTTTAATCCCAAAAACATCCCAGCCAATCCGAATATTGCGGAAAAAGATTTGTTAAAGAAGGCAAAAAACATCAACGTAACGTCCTATTCTGTACAAACTGGCACCATTAAGAAGTTGAATCAAACGGACTGGTATCAATTGAAAGTTCAAAAAGGAGATTACATTCAAACAAAATTGAAAGGATCCGCCGACTACGACTATAAATTGGACATCTTATTCTTCCCTGCCGGCAAAGCAGCACCGTCTACAAAAGTGCCAGTGAATGATACATTGCAAGGTAAAGAAGAAGGCTACTTATTTGAAGCCCCGCAAGACGGAACGCTGGTGATCGGTGTAAAAGACGCGCTCGGCAACTATAGCGAAAGCGGAAAATCGCGCTATACCCTTTCCATTGACCGAACAAAGAACAAACTCGACGATGGCAACAATGCAGAAAATCCTTTCATTATTCAATCATTGCCATATCATTCGCAACGCGAACATGGACCACTTTTCTTTACAAACGAGCTGACAGACACGGAAACCCCAACAGATGAAAGTATAAAAACGGAAGAGCCTGCGAAAGAAGAAGCTCCGAAAGATACAGAGCAGGAAGAAGAAACAAAACCGCTGCCGGGAGACAGCGATTACTTCCGTTTTACAGTACCAGAATCGGAGGATGGAACGGAGCAAACGGTTCATGTTTCGCTAACAGGAGTGCCTGGAATTGATTCCACCATCAACTTATATGCCATCGAAAAACTGGAAGAAGAACCAAGCTCTGACGGAGAAACGGAGCAAACGCCTGAAGAACAACCCGAAGAACAGCCTGGAGAACAACCTGGTGAACAGCCGGCGGAAAATCAATTTATGATTGATTCCGTCAACATGAAAGGGTACGGCGAAGGGGAGGAACTCACATTTAATGCGATACCGGGCATGGAATATATGATTGAGGTTACGAATAAACCAACCCTTGATCCATTGATGACGTCCCTTTTTGGAGAACCGGAAATGGATTTAACAAGAAACTTCTCTTCTCACTTGCCTTACCAGTTAACGATTGATGCAACCACTTTGCCAGCAGATGAGGATGGTTTTCCAATGGAAGAGGAAATACCGGAAGAAGAGCTAACGAAAGGAAACATCGAAGCATATTTAGCGAAAAAAGAAGCATTAAAAGAGAAACGAAGCGCAGTTATCTCGGATCCAGGGATGCTCTCTAGCGAGGACGATGGGATCGAAAACGTTCTTAACGCGGCACAACCTTATGATTTAAGCCAAACGGTAAGCGGATATTTTCAATACAGCGGAGATGAAGATTGGTTTGCCTTTACGCCTAAGCAAAACGGAATTTACGAGTTCCGCTTTGCCGCAGATGAAAATCATGAGGTTCCAAGCATGAGCATATTCGTTTATAACGAAAAACAAAAAGAATTCTCCCATCTCGGTTCTAACCTTTCTGATTACGGCTTTGAACCAAAAGATCGCTATCAAATCGGTCTAAAAGGCGGGCAAACTTACTATATTCAACTAACGGAAAAAATGTATCGTCCATCCGTGAAAGCCTATACGTTTACGTCGACGCTGCTGGCAAGCAATACAGCAGATAAATTCGAGAATAACGATGACTTTGAAAAAGCAACAAACATCAGACTAAAAGCAATTACAGGAAACTTTGCTTCCGCCCAAGATATAGATATTTACTACTTCAAACCAGACCAAAACGGGCTTTACGGATTTGCGATGACTCCGCTAAGCGTTCCTGCGAAATACGCCAAACTGCCAAAAGAACTGTTAACGCCGATTGACCCGGTAGTGATTGTCATCGAAGATACGAATGGCAACAAAAAATTAGACAAGGAAGAGGAAGGAAAAGAATGGATAACCGACCGCGGCTTTTCCAATGAAGCAGAGCGTGGTGCCTTTAAAGCGGTGAAACCAAAAGGATACTTTATCGTTACTCTGAATTATTTCGGAGATACTTCGCTAATGCCATACCAATTTACATTGGCAAAAGCTGCCTTGCAAGATGAAGACAAAAATTCGACGGTGAAAAATAACATTCCATCAAAACCGCTTCCATTGAAAAAACCGAATAAAAACACATTCTATAATACCGGTTATATGAATGTTACCAACAATAACGGCGATGTTGATTACTATGTGTTTACGGCGAATGAAGAACGAGCATATAAATTTAAGCTCGAACTGCCTTCCGACCTTGATGGGGTGATCAGCGTTTATGATGCAAAAGGCAAACAAGTTGGAAAAGCAGATTACTATATCAGCGGGGACGCCGAATATTTGAAATTAAAATTAAAGAAAGGAAAATACTTTATCAAAGTGGAAGATGCATTTGGCAATGCAAGCATTAACCCATATAAACTCATTGTGCGAAAAGAATAACAAAGTCAAGAAAGGCTGCCTTCCATTAGGGAGGCAGCCTTCTATTTGAATATGTCATTTTCAGCGCGGGCGATGAAAACGAAAAGCTCTAGCCGCTTCACAAGCTGATAAGGTCTAAACGTACCATCAGGATACCCTTTTGTAATGTTTGCTGCAGCCATTTTATAAATTTCCGCATGCCCCGTCACCTTGTCGGTAACGTCTTTAAACGTAATGGAAGAAGCACTAGGGAGTTGGTACGCCTTCGCTAACAGCATTGCTGTTTCCGCGCGGGTGATAGGCTGTTGCGGACGAAACGTACCATCTGGAAACCCATTTACCAACCCTCGCTCATATGCAGATTGAATATATCCAGACGCGGAATTAGCAGAGCCCACATCTTTAAAAACGGTAGACCGTTTTGTCGAATCCAAATGCAACGCCCGTCCTAACATCGTTACCGCTTCGGCACGCGTTACAAAATCATTAGGCTTGATCGTACCGTTATTATATCCAGTAACAATTCCCTTGCTGAATAAATAAACAATGTGGGGCGTGTACCAAATGCCGTTTGTCAAATCTTTGTAATCTGGTTCTGAAAGGGTTACGGTGATCGGATTAGACAATGCTGATTCTGTTCCATCGCTATATACAGAAGAAAACTGATAGCGGTAAGTTCCTTTGAGCACGTAGTCTGTAAATGACGAACTAGACTGCAGCTTTTTTATTTGCTTTCCATCGCGATACACATTATATCCTTGAATACTGTCAGCAAGCGGCGTAACAGAAAAGTTTACTACTCCCGCTGCATTGGATTGCAGCTTCACTTTCAGCTGCGGCGGTTTATTTTGTTCTGCCTGTACTAATCCATAGCCGTACCAATCATCTTTTCCAGGCGTGCCTAAATCCATCGCATTTGCCCTTAACATTTGGCGAAGTTCGACATTCGTTTTATTCGGATACTGCTGCTTATATAAGGCTAATATACCGCTGACAAATGGAGCTGCCATGGACGTCCCCGCCATCCATGTATATCCGTCCGGATTGCCGTCCAAATCACAGGCAACAGGAACGGTGCTGTAAATGTTTTCACCAGGCGCTGCAACCTCGACTGCTGGGCCTGTTGCAGAATAAGCAACGCGAACGTTTTGGTTGTTGATGGCTGCAACGGCGATCGCACTGTCATATTTCGCAGGATATTCGACGGTATCTCCTGTTCCTTTTTCGTTGCCGTTGTTTCCAGCCGCCGCGACCACCAAAATTCCTTTCTGATATGCTTTATCAATGGCTTCTTTTAGCACAGGAGAACCTTCTGAAGCAGCAAAACTCAAGTTAATAATATCCATATGGTTTTGTATCGCCCATTCAATCCCTGCTAAAACAGTCGATATCGTTCCTTCGCCGAAGCGGTCCAATACTTTCACCGCATAGATGCTTGCCTCCGGAGCTACTCCAAGCACCCCAATATGATTATTTTTCGCCGCGATAATACCTGCCACATGGGTGCCGTGTCCGTTATCATCATTATAAGCATTAGGGCAATAGGATAACATGCACGCACCGCCCGATACATGTAAATCAGGATGATTCGTATCAATTCCTGTATCTAAAATGGCGATCTTCACGCCTTTACCCGTAACGCCACGGACGTGCATGCCGGTTGCTTTTGTTTTCGTTATGCCCCAGCCTACCACCTGTCCGTCAATCGTAACGGTTTCATCCTGCTGAATGTATTCTACTCCCGGTAATTGCCGCAAAAGATCCATAGAAGCCAACGGCACATTGGCAGATAAAGCTGGAATCACGTCAAACCGCTGATACACTTTTCCTTGCAGCTGTTCCACTGCTTTTTCGTCGACATGCTTTTTAAAAAGAATAATCACATTGATCCGCTTTGTTTCAGATGCAAAAGTGGAAGCAGCGGGCAGAAAACTCATCATCACGAGAACAGCACTGAAAAAAACGAGACACCATTTTTTCATATGAAATAACCTCTCATGCGAGAAAATCTGCTACTATTCTCTATTTTACTATTTCATTGAACACGGCGGTATAAATATTTCATTGAAC
This sequence comes from Parageobacillus caldoxylosilyticus NBRC 107762, assembly GCF_000632715.1. GTDB lineage: Bacteria > Bacillota > Bacilli > Bacillales > Anoxybacillaceae > Saccharococcus > Saccharococcus caldoxylosilyticus. The sequence goes on from NZ_BAWO01000016.1 coordinate 51,470, forward strand.
ACGGTCGTATAAAGGCTGAAAGTTCAATCCTGATTCGGATGCGTAATAGTCTAATATTCCGAGATAAATAGCTTTCGCTGCTTCTCCCTGCCAGTATGAAGAGCCTAACTTTTTGGCATCTTCTTTACGATCAATAAAACCTAACTCCACTAAAACCGCAGGCATATTATTTTCCCGAAGAACGTGCAAATCTCCTTTTTTCACTCCACGGTCCGCTGCATTCCATGCTTCGACTAACCGTTTTTGGATACATTGAGCGAGCTTCTTGCTTTTTTCTACATATGGATTTGTCGCTGCCGCACTATAATAGTACGTTTCCGTGCCCGTTCCGCCGCCTGAATTCGTATGGATGCTGACAAATATATCTCCATTCATCTTTTTCGCAAAATCAACCCTGCCGCTTAGCGGGACAAATACATCTTTTTCGCGCGTTAAAGCAATACGAAATCCTGTATCTTCAAATAATGACTTTACTTTTAAAGCGACGCTGAGATTAATATCCTTTTCTTTTAATCCATTTGCCACTGCTCCAGGGTCATAGTCACCATGCCCAGGATCGATGATAATGGTTTGCGTTTTTACATATTGCAACAGCCGGTCCGTTGGGTTAGATGGACTCATTCCACTAAGGTAAGCAGTATGTACAAAACCTTCTATTCCCGAAGCGCGAACATATGCCCAATTACCAACAATATGTAAGATCTCTACTTTTTCTCCTTTTTTCAATACAGCCACAGTACTAAAGTTGGTGGATGGTCCTTGACGGACATTCAAAGTTGACGCATTTACCGTTGCTTGTTGAACAGCTGTGAATTGATAATGGACCCGGAATTTTGGATTAATGGCTCTTGCAATAAACACCGCAAAATCGGCACGTATAATCGGTTGATCTTGACCAAACGTTCCATCCGCAAGCCCTTGGGCAATCCCTTTCGCCATTAGTTGCTGGATCGCTGTCGATATCGTGTTTCCGCCAAGCGAATAAGCGCGGTTGATAAGCAGCGCCATTTCTCCCCGCGTAACAAACTGATTAGGACGAAAAGTACCATCATTGTAACCGCTAATAATGTTTTTTTCAACTGCTTCTTGTATGTATCCCGAAGCAAAATTCCCTTTGCCTACATCTTTAAATTTTGTTGCTCTCTGTGTTCCATCGAAATTAAGCGTTCTTCCAATAATGGCCGCAGCCTCTGCTCTTGTCACATTTTTAGATGGATAAAAATATCCAGATGAACTGCCTTGAACCATTTTCCCTTGCGCTAAATAATAAATTTCTTTTGCAGCGCGATGAGTCGTGCCAACATCACGAAAATATGGAGCAGCGCTAGTGTGACCAACAGGACCGATGAGTACTGCGGCCAACAACAGACAAAAAGCGACAAATACTCCTTTTCTCATACATCCTTTCTCCCTTTTTTGATATATTTTTCTACTATTCTACCACAAACTTCATGTTTTCTAAATAAAAAATGGTTCCTTTTCCTTATCATAGACTTTGAGCCATATTTCTCACATTTCGTATGGAAGTACTTTTTCATCTTGTAGGGATAACCATCAGCATGTCCTTGTTGGATGGCTTGGTGCGCGAGGTTCTTGCGAAGAGGCATTCGTGGCAGACCGCTTGAATCGATTGGCTGTAAAGGGGAAATCTTTCCTTTTGTTTGCTTTTGCAGTTCGCTTTTAGTGTCCAGCAGCCGCATTAGAGAAAAGATGTTCCTTCACTCATCAAAGACATTCATCCAAACACAGGCAGACTTGTGATGCGGGCACACCATCGATCCGAATCCGTTTTGGCCGCAAAACAGGAGAACTCTTCCTTTCCCTGCCTGATAGGATAGCCCAAAATAGAACATATGTTTGCTTTTCATAAATAAAAATCTCCCGATTCATCTCCCCTTCCCTTCGATTAGAAGAGGAAGACTTCTCGGGAAAAATATGAAAAAAACCCCTCAAACTGAACTTTTGCACCATTCAAGTCGGCAGGTTCTGGCGTACTAGAGAGTTTTTCCTGCACCTGCGTGCAGGCATTCACTCTTGTTCCGTTAAATATCATGGACAAACACCTCATTGGCGCTTAGCTCCCTGTCGGCTTGGGTCAAAACCGTTTTCCGCTTCATCCCAATCACTTCAGCCACAGACTTTCGTGGCTAATACTTTTGCAAACCGCCAGCTTTTTCTGTCTACTTCAAGGGAGCCTGTTCATGATATGTTCATTCCTTGAGAATTACGATTGCGATGTTAATTTTTCCTTCAGCCGTTCGATATGGTACTTCGCTTCCATTCTACACGTATAGTCAATATCATCCATCCCCAATTGAGCAATAAGACTGTCCAGCGCCTTCATTTCCTGTTCTGTCGGTGGTTCTGTCAATGCCTTTTCAATCACTTCGTTTATTTTTGCAGCCAACTCTTCGTGAAAATCTGGGTTAGACTTGATCTCATCATCTATTTTCTTGAACCAAGAAGCATTTTTTTGCGCATAATCCCGCCAGTACGCAATAAAATCCTCTAAGTTATATTTTTTTTCATCCCATTGAATCATTTCCATATATTTCTCAAAGGCGGCCGAAATAGACCTCGTAATGCTTATTTTTATTCCGTTCGGAAGGCTCTTGAACATAATAGTGATATATTACCTCCTAAAGTGATGATTCATTTTTATATCTTCATCAAAAAACAACCTTATATTCGATACAACGTTTATTTTCCATTACTGATCCATATTTTGTCTAAATAGTAAAAGGAGCTGGAGCAGATTCTGCCTTGCCAAAATAATAAAGAATGGCCTGCACGATGCGTTTGGAAGCTTGCCCATCTCCGTATGGATTTGAAGCTTTCGCCATTTTTTCATATTCGTTTCGATTATTCAACAGCTCGCGGGCCATGCGGTATATCGTTTCTTCATTGGTTCCCGCTAATTTCAGCGTTCCCGCTTCGATGCCTTCCGGCCGTTCCGTCGTATCGCGAAGCACTAATACCGGAACTCCCAACGAAGGCGCTTCTTCCTGCACGCCGCCGGAATCCGTCAAAATAAGAAACGCTCTCGCGGCAAGATTATGAAAATCAAATACATCTAAAGGTTCAATTAAATGAATGCGCGGATCATGGCCAAGAATTTCATCGGCTACTTCACGTACCGCCGGATTTAAATGAACAGGGTAAACGACTTGCACATCTTCATGCTCTTGAACAATGCGCTTAATCGCGCGGAACATGTTGCGCATGGATTCGCCAAGATTTTCCCTGCGATGGGCAGTTAATAAAATCATGCGGTCGTTGCCGATTTTCGTTAAAATATCATGCTGATAATCTTCGGTCACCGTCGTTTTTAACGCGTCGATGGCCGTGTTTCCCGTAATAAAAATCGAATCGGGTTTTTTATTCTCACGGATTAAGTTTTCGTGCGCTTTTTTCGTTGGCGCAAAATGAAGATCGGCGATCACACCGGTAAGCTGACGGTTCATTTCTTCCGGAAATGGTGAATATTTATTCCACGTGCGCAACCCGGCTTCAACATGCCCGACAGCGATTTGATTGTAAAACGCCGCGAGGCTGGCGACAAACGTCGTTGTCGTATCCCCGTGCACCAGCACTAAATCCGGCTTCACCTTTTTCATCACGTCATCGAGTCCTTCTAAAGCGCGGACGGTAATATCCGTCAACGTTTGGCGGTCTTTCATAATATTTAAGTCATAATCGGGCTTTATATGGAAAATTTCTAGCACTTGGTCCAGCATTTGCCGATGCTGCGCCGTTACGGTGACAATCGGTTCAATCAGTTCCGAATGTTTTTTCAGCTCCAATACAAGCGGTGCCATTTTAATTGCTTCCGGTCTTGTGCCGAAAATAGTCATTACTTTAATTTTATCTGCCATTACTTTCACCTACAATGTAAAATGTTAGATCCGGTGCAAACTTCATTCCTTACATTATCATAACCTTTCCATTTTCTCAACCATTAGCGCATTCGTTCTCCATAAACTTGAATGCTTCCCAATAGAAAAATTGGTTCTTCTTTACTGATTAGATAGCTATGAGGGGGACTTGAGTCGGGGAAAGCAAGTTTTTTGGTAAAATTCAGGAGGTAGGTTTGGTGCGATCGCGACAATTCCTAAGGCCGAAAGCTTTCCATCATGCTCGAAAAATGATTCATATCCATAGCTTAGCATTCTAGATGGCAAACATGCATTGCTACGCGTATATTTAGAAACGAACAACGCTTCGTAAAAAAAGGACAGCTCCGGAAAACCCCAAGCCATCCCTTTTCATTGGATAAACCGTCCATCATCTTTTCCCATTTAGTATCGTTTTGCGCCCAAGTAACGCGCTTTCCAATAAGAATTATCCAAGCTGCTGATGGTAACGCCAGTGGAAGAGCCGCTATGAATAAATTGTCTATTGCCGATATAAATGCCCGCGTGGGACGGACCGGATTGGCTTGTGTTAAAAAAGACAATGTCGCCAACCGAAGGAGAGGAAACCGGCGTACCGACGTTCCAAATCGTCGCTACCGTGCGCGGCAAAGAAATGCCTTGTTTTTTAAACAAATATACAATCAACCCGCTGCAGTCAAAGCCCACCTCCGGCGTTTGGCCGCCCCAAACGTACGGCTTGCCGAGAAGCTCGGACGCATCGGCGACAAGCTCGATGACATCCAGTTTCCGCTGCGGCGCCTGCCCCGTCAATCGCTCATATGTTTCCGCATCGACAACGCCGGTCGCTTTGATGCCGACGCTGTTCTGGAATCGTTTCACCGCGTCCGCCGTAATCGCCCCGTAATACCCGGTAATTTCCGGATAGGTAAAATAACCGAGCTGTTTCAATTTCGCTTGCACCTGTTTGACCTGATCGCCTGCCGAGCCGATCGTTAGATAGATGGTCCCTTGCGAAGCAGGCGGATGGGATGGAGCTTGTTTCTTCAGCGCCTCATTGATCTTCGCGATTGTCGCGCCATCGGCCGCGCCGGTCACTGGCAGCTGATATTGTTTTTGAAACTGCCGGACCGCGGTGGCCGTCACCGTTCCGTAATAACCGGTGATCTTTGGATATGTAAAATAGCCGAGCTGTTTTAAGTTTTGCTGCAGTTTGCTTACTTCCGCCCCCCGCGAGCCGATTTTCAGCGCATTGGCTTGAGGCGGTTTGACCGATGTGGCAGACGGATGGCGCATGGCGTTTTGAATCAGCTGCAACGTGCGAGCATCAGCCACCCCGGTTGCGGAAAGCCCGTTTGCCTGCTGGAACCGTTTCACCGCGTCTTGGGTGATTACGCCAAAATAGCCGGTAATCTCCGGGTACTTAAAATAACCAAGAAGTTTTAAGTTTTGCTGCAGCACTTTTACCTCGTTTCCACGCGAGCCGATTTTCATGGCCGCATTGGCAGCGGGGCTTCCTTTCAATTTCGCATATGTAGCATCATCGACAATGCCGGTCGCCGGCAGGCGGACAGATGCTTGAAACGCTTTAACGGCCTGCTCGGTAATCGGTCCAAAATATCCCGTCGCAGTCGGATATGTGAAAAATCCTTTTTCTTTCAAGAGCTGCTGCAGCTCTTTCACTTGCGGCGAACTCATCCCAACCTTCCATTCTGCTGCTTTCCCGTCATCTGGCATCAAAAACAACGCCGAAACAAAAGCGGTCGTTAACACAACATCTCTTGGCCTGATACTCACAGCGATCCCCCTCTTCCTTTCCTGCTTTCATCCCTCGCATCTTTTCTTGAACATTCACAACATCAAACGTCCACGCGCCGATTTCGCTTTACCTCTTTTGCTTTCACGCGGTAAGTAGAATTCGCCATGGTGATCATGTCGAAAAAAAGGAATTGATGTAAAACCAGGCTCCTACATCATACAAAAGAACGACAACCTTCGTAGCTATATTCCCTTTTTCGACACGCATAAAAGCCAAAAATTGACTATACATATTATTCATCTATAATTCTTATTTACTAGTATAACGGAAATTCCTTCCTAATAGAAAGAGTTTTTTTACTTTCGGAAAAGCAGCTGTAACACCTACGGGACAAAGCAACGAAACAGGGTGATGCTGACGAAATTATCGCCATGCCATGGAAGATGCGTGCCATCAGGGAAAGCATTTGGGGCAACCCAACTACAGCATTTTGTTGTTTTTTCTCGCCGGACACGTATACAAGTAGGAAATGCGCTTATGATCAAAAATATAAATAGACTGCAAGATTTCATAAATCAGCTTTCTTTCCATCGCTAATAGTTCATTGGTATGAACGCGGAGATATTTTTGCTGCAGCTGGTTCCACTCGTAGAGGGTGATTTCAAACTTTTGCCTTTGCAAATCCAGCTTTACGATAAACATATATAATTGATTGACACATTTAAACACAAAATATAATTGAGCATCACTAGAACATATAATCGTACGGAACAGCGTATCCTCTCCTAAAAAGCGATCACGGTTTTCCTCGCTTTTTAAAAACCGCAGCGAATCGGTAAAATTCGTCGGTGCAATCGTTTTCAACCGAATCGAAAACGGATTTTTCATCTCTTTAATAAATATGCGATACGTTTCCTTTTTCCGTTTCGAGCCTTTCCGTTCACGAACCATTAAATCAGCGAGATAAATATTCACCATCATCCCCCTTTTTTTCTAATTATAGTAAATATTTACCCATTTTTACTTATTATACCATGTAACTAGTAAATGAAAAAGATGTCGAACCTTGGGGTAAAGAATGGTTTTGTTCTTTATCGGAACAAATCGGAAAACGGTTATAAACAGAACACAAGTCTCCGCCACGCTTTTCTATCTTTAAGTTATTGATGGATTTTCTGATAGCGTGGTGAATAATGATGGATTTAGGCGAAAGACTAAAATATTTGCGCAAACAGCAGCACTGGACGCAGGAACAATTAGCGCAATACTTGAATATATCGCGCTCGCAAATTAGCAAATGGGAAAATGGCGACTTGCTTCCCGATGTGCAGTCCCTGCAAAAACTAAGCAACTTGTACAACGTGAGCATCGACTTTTTAATCGGCAGGGATTCTTCCAAAAAGGAGCTGTTGCGCGAGGTAAGACGATGGTACCAAACGGACGATATTAGCGAAAAAACGCTCGATATTATCAATTATTTGAAGCAAAACCCCAACATCGAAGAAGCGATTTATTCGCTGGCACAATTGCCAAACAAAAAACGAAAACATGCTGAAGTAATGATTTCCACCATCATCAAAGAGTTTTCCGACGCCATCAAATAAAGAAGGGCGTTCCCATATCATTTTTTCTGGCCGCGCATTGCTATGTCTGCAGAAAAAAAGCGCTAACATAATCGTGCTAGCGCCATCGTTGGGGACTTTTTGGGGAAAATATATTCTTTTTCTCTTGGGGACAATGATTTGGAAAGGAAAACATGGGGAAATACAGAGGAAATTCAGGCGTGCTCGAACCATTCATTCACTTTGCTGGTGCCGATAAAGCGGACAGATTCCGCTACTACCTCAGTGACATAGACACGCTGTCCGTCTTTGTTTTCATAGTTTCGCGTTTGGACCCGTCCCGTCACCGCAATCATCGAGCCTTTTCGGCAATAATTGGCCGTGTTTTCTGCTGTCTTTCGCCAAAGGACGCACGGGACGAAATCAGTATCTACCCTCCCTTCTGCATTGCGGAAATTTCTTGCTACTGCTAACGTAATGTTAGCGACTGCTGCTCCATCGGCGGTATAGCGAAGTTCCGGATCTTTCGTTAACCGGCCGACGAGCACCACTTGATTAATCATGTTTCTCCACATCTCCCCCTTCGTTTCCTTGCATTTTCATCATAAATGACATCGATTCCCATCGTAAAATGGCGATTTTTGAATTTTTACATGATATTTATTGGTACAATAATGACTAGCATCTGTACAAAGAAAAGAAACCGGCTAGCAAAATTAAATTTTGGCATGCTTTCATGAAAAATGACAGTGGTGATATTTTTGTTCATGACACTATTTTATGGACATAACCCATTTCATTTTCCTGTATAAAATAGTAAATGGAGGACAGACATACGATCCGTTTTCCTTTTGCGATGGGAATATGCTATAATTTCTACAAGACAATGCTGACGAGGTGGATGGAATGAAAACCTTCAAGCTTGTGGGGCTCTCGGTCGTTCATGACGATTCGGACCCGCAGGATATTCCGTTTATTGATGGCCTCATTATTAATAAAGAAGACGGAAAAAACCGCTGGCTCGTGGAGGCCTATTTAGACCAACAGTATGAACCCATTTTTGCGGATTTGCAGCACAAAGAGGATGAATTTCGTCTGCAAGTGACGATTACCAATCGCAGCAATGATCCGGCCAATATGCTCGTCACTGTTCGTTCCATCACAAGAATGAACAACCATATCAGCGTGCTGATGGAAGGATCCATCGTTCCAAGCAGAACGCACTTGGCGGAAGTCGTACTAGCAGGTCTTGTCAAAAAGGGGCTGCAAGGCGAGGCGTTATTGAAAGAATTTAAACATCAGCTAGACGAACGTCGCGGGATCAAAACTAAAAATAATGAAGAAACAGTAAAGGGCTAGAAAAACGCTTCTAGCCCTTTTCTTTATTGTGCGGAAACGAGCCGGGCGATCAGCACATAGCGCTGCTTTGCCTTTCCGAAAAAATGAAATGGATAGCAGGTCGTCACCGTTAACGTTGGGCGCGGTTTTTCGACCAAAACCGTCCGGTCATGTTGATCAACAATGCGCACTTTCGTTACGCGATAAATAAATTGTTTGCTTGCTGTCTTCACCATTAATTCGTCACCAATGCCGATTTGCCCTAACTGCCGAAATACGGTATCGCGATGGCCCGATAGAACCATATTGTGCGGTTCCCCCGGCAGAGCGCTTTTTGGATAGTGGCCGATACCTTTTCGCAGCTGCTGTTCCGTCACCCCGTGGTAAATCGAGATCGATACGCTCAGTTTCGGAATAAACAGCGTGCCGATTTGCTCTCCGATCTTCGGCTTTGCTGGCAGCGCCGCCTGCTGCGGCCGGGACGCCTGCCGGGATGCTGGTTTTTTACCTTCCGCTTCTACATTTTGTACGGCATGATATCCCATCCAGTAGCAATAACCGTTCCAAAGCGCCATCCCCAAGCCGGTCACAATACATACAGCTGCAACGTACGTCTTCGCGCGACGAAACATTCGTTTTCACTCCGCCAATTTCTTTTTGCTGCTCCAATAAATGTAAAAGCCAAACAAAGCGAGGAGAACACCGGAAAGCGTACGGGCAAGATACGGAGAAGCGGTATCCGGCATTTTTTCGCCATACATCGTTTCTTTCATTTCACTTGCTAATTCCCCTGCTGCGATCCATCTTTCCCCCGCCCGCACGACATAGCCGGAAGTAAACATTTCTTTCGACAACCGCACATCAGAAAGCAATTCCCCTGCTTCGTTATATAGTTCGACCAATAACTCGCGTCCTTCCGGCATGTTTGCCGTTGCCAGCTCATGGTAAGAGATTTTCTGTTTTTTCCCGTTTTCCTCCAAATAAAATGCTGCTTTCATTTGCAAAGTAGACAATACGTCTTCCCAAATGGAAAGCAGCTGCCGGCGCTGCGTTTCTGTCAGCTGTGTCACATCTTCTACTTGCAGAAACGGTTGCAGACGGCGGTCTAGTTCGGCTAACTGCTGCCCTACATGCGGATTTGGCAGCGAGGCAATATGTTCAAACAGACGTTTTGCTTCGCTTTCAGTAAAACCAATCGCGCCAAGCATATCGTTAATTTGCTGCATCTTTTCGTTATGGCGCAAATAAAAACGGACCGCTGTATCCAAATCTTCGATAAACGTATAATCTTGCATCGTTTCCCCAAACTGCCCGAGCAGCGCCTCCAGCTCTTCTTGCGTCAGTTGGTGCTTCTTGAGCAAGCGTTGCATGTTTTCTTCCGTAATCGGCGTGCCAAGCCATTGTTTTAATTCCTCCATGCTTTGAAAATCAGCCACCGTCATCTTGTACTTGTCCAAATAATTCAGCAAATCGCTCATCGACCAGCCTATGCTTTCGATGTACTGTTCCAGTTCTTGTTTTTGAATTTGGGCAAATGCGCGCGTCCCATTGGAAGCAATGATAAACAGAGAACAAACAATCATGGCGGACAACCAGCGCTTCAATACCATTTCCTCCCTTCCATTGCATCAAGTAAGATACATTGGTAGTATTTTCCGAAGGGCGGCGTCTTATGTATAAAAAAGAAGCGGAAACGAATCTGTTTTGTTCGTTTCCGCTTCCTATGTATTCTGCTTCTTATTTGACGCTGTTTCCGACGGGTAATTCTTGAAAATACGCCTCATACAGCGCGCGCACCGCATTGGTAACGACTTCCTCTTTGACGCCAAACATCATGCTTACTTCCGATGAGCCTTGGTTAATCATCTCTAAGTTAATGTTGGCCTTCGCCAGCGCCGTCGTCGCTTTTGCTGCCATTCCAACGGTGCGCTCCATTCCTTCGCCGACCACCATAATAAGCGCAAGCCCGTATTCCACATTTACTTCATCGACTTCCAATTCCGTTTGAATGCGGTCTAAAATACGCTTTTCTTTCTCCCCTTCCAGTTGGCTGGCGCGTAAAATCACCGACATATTGTCGATGCCGGAAGGAGTATGTTCGTAGGAGATTCCTTCATCCTCTAAAATCTGCAGCACCCGGCGGCCAAATCCGATTTCCCGGTTCATTAAATATTTGCTAATGTTAATGCTGCAAAATCCAGTATCGCTGGCAATGCCGGCAATCGGCTCTTCCTGATGGTTGCGTTTGGCGACAATCCAAGTGCCTGGGGCCGCAGGATTATTCGTATTTTTGACGCAAACCGGAATTCCCGCGCGGTACACCGGCTCCAGCGCTTCATCATGAAACACGGAAAACCCAGAGTAGGAAAGTTCGCGCATTTCACGATAAGTAATTTCTTTCAACTTGCGCGGATTGGCAATAATCGAAGGGTTGACGCAATAAATCGAATCGACGTCGGTAAAGTTTTCATACACATCCGCTTTTACCCCTGCTGCGACAATCGAGCCGCTAATATCGGAGCCACCGCGCGGAAATGTCACGATATGCCCGTCGAGCGAGTAACCAAAAAACCCTGGGATCACTAACACCCCGCGCCGGTTGCGCAACTGATACAACTTTTCATATGACTCCGGCAAAATTTGCGCATTGCCCGGTTCATCCGTAACGAAAATTCCCGCCTCCCGGGGACTGACGTAGCTCGCTTCAAGCCCGGTTTCCTGTAAATACAGCGCCATCAACCGTGCGTTATGATCCTCCCCGCTCGCTTTGATCGCATCCATCAAGCGGCATGGCTCATTGCGGTACTCGCTGATTTTCCAACGCAGATCGTCTTGGAGTTCCGCTAAAAATTCCCCTGCTGGCAATTCGAGCTCATTCGCGATTTCCGCATACCGTTTTACGATCTCGTCAAGCACCTCATCGTACGCTTTCCCGTCGATCGCCGCCTGTGCCAGCTGAATAAGCATATCGGTCACTTTCACATCATCTTTAAACCGTTTCCCCGGTGCCGATACGATCACAATGCGGCGCTCAACATCGGAGCTGACAATATCCGCCACTTTGCGAAACTGTGTGGCGCTTGCGACAGAACTTCCACCGAACTTTGCTACTTTCATGTCCATAACCCTTTCTGTTCGAAAATCTCCTTATATTTGTTTATCATACCACACTTTTTTATGGGCGATGTCATTATTTTTTCGGAATTCTGACAAAAAAATTACTCCGCTTCCTTTTGTGCAACATTTCCGGCCCGGACATTGGCAATGCCTTCTTTACACACACCGTACGGAAGCCAGGAGCATTTGGCGCATAAGTAATCTAAATCGTCAGGACGCACCTTTTGTGCAGTGAGCCTCACTAGTTCCGATTTTAAGTAAACCCCGTTTTCTTCAATGCCTAAATGACGGATTACTTTTTGGTCCATGGAGGTCACATGTTTATTGGAATTCGGATCGGCTTGGCACGTCGTTTCTCCATGGTGTGGACATGCCATGCACGCATCATCCAGAGCAGCGACGACTTGAATTGGAAAGTCTTGCTCTTCATCGCGAATTTTCGTCACGACTTCCCACATCTTTTCCACAAACGATGTGCTATATCCCATTCCGCGAAATCCGTGCACACATAATAAATGATGTCCCCGTAAGCGCAGCGGCTTCATCGCTTCTCTCCTCCCCTTTTTCCATAATTCCATCTTACTTGAAGAAGCGCCGTCCTACAACATGGACATTGACGGACGTGAAGAAGACATGGCATCCTTGAAATATACAAATAAACAACATAGAAAGGAACTAACCGCCATGACGAAAGAAGAAGCAGCTCGCATCTTATCGGTTTTGCTTCATGAACTAACGAAACATTGGACGAAAGAAAAAATCCATTCTGATGTGCTCGAAACGATTATGAAATTGCGAATTCAGTCTGCGGACGAACAGGAATATATACATGGACTGCTGATGAACGTCACCTTCGCAACGGAATCGGCGCATGCACTGCAACAAATATTCGGTGCGATGCTCGAGAAACAATCGCTTTTTTCCCCGAAAGAGGTGGAAAACATGTTCAACGAAGCGCAAGCGAACATCCGCGATCATCTATTAGAACTCACAGACCGTTACCGTGAACATTTCAAACAAACTGTGGACCGGACGGAACGCAAAGAGCAGCTCGAACGTTCTTACAGCGCGCTTCTGATTGTCAATCGCATCCAAACAGATTTTTTATTTCAGTTTATCCAAGAACATAACCAAGAAGTGGCGCGACAATTTTTCAACGCCAATCCGAGCGATGTGCTGGAAGCGTTCCATCATTTAAGCAGCGTATATGCAAGCCGCTGGCTGGAAGGACTCGAACTGCATTACTAGATGCATAATTTTCATTTTTATAGAATTTTAAATAATTCAAAATTTTATTTTGACAAAATTGTCATATAATGCTAACCTAATCACTGGGAGGAATTTTTCACTTTTCTATAATGTATACGCTTTTTTGTAAGCGTATATAAAAAAGATACAAAGGGGGAAACTTGGATGATTTACGCTCAACCTGGGCAGCCTGGTTCACTTGTCACTTTCAAAAAACGCTATGAAAATTTCATTGGCGGCAAATGGGTCCCGCCAGTTGACGGAGAGTATTTTGAAAATATTTCTCCTGTGACGGGGCAAGCTTACTGCGAAGTACCACGCTCCAAAGCCGCTGATATCGAGCTTGCGTTGGATGCTGCTCATGCTGCGAAAGATGCATGGGGCCGTACTTCCCCTGCTGAGCGCGCACGAATCCTCAATAAAATTGCCGACCGCATGGAAGAAAACTTGGAAATGCTCGCAGTCGTGGAAACGTGGGAAAACGGCAAGCCGATTCGCGAAACGCTGAATGCCGACATCCCGCTTGCCATCGATCATTTCCGTTATTTCGCCGGCTGCATCCGTGCGGAAGAAGGCACTTTAGCAGAAATTGACCATAATACAGTTGCCTATCACTTTAAAGAGCCGCTCGGCGTTGTCGGACAAATCATTCCATGGAACTTCCCGCTTTTAATGGCAGCATGGAAACTGGCGCCGGCGTTAGCCGCTGGAAACTGCGTTGTCTTAAAACCTGCCGAACAAACACCAACTTCGATCCTCGTACTGATGGAACTCATTCAAGACTTACTTCCTCCAGGTGTCGTCAACATCGTCAACGGATTTGGTTTAGAAGCCGGAAAACCGCTTGCCTCCAACCCTCGCGTCGCTAAAGTGGCGTTCACCGGCGAAACAACAACAGGACGACTCATCATGCAATACGCATCGCAAAACATTATTCCAGTAACATTGGAGCTTGGCGGAAAATCGCCAAACATTTTCTTCGAAGACGTAGCGGCAAAAGATGATGAATTTTTCGATAAAGCCATTGAAGGCTTTACGCTTTTCGCTTTAAACCAAGGAGAAGTATGTACATGTCCTTCCCGCGCCCTCATTCAAGAATCGATTTACGACAAATTTATGGAACGCGCGTTAGAGCGTGTGAAACAAATTAAACAAGGCAATCCGCTCGATACGGAAACGATGATTGGAGCGCAAGCGTCTTCGGAGCAATTAGAAAAAATCCTTTCCTACATTGACATTGGCAAACAGGAAGGCGCTGAACTGCTTATCGGCGGCGAACGCAACTATTTAGAAGGCGACTTAAGAAATGGCTATTACGTCAAACCGACGGTTTTCAAAGGCCATAATAAAATGCGCATTTTCCAAGAAGAAATTTTCGGGCCGGTCGTCGCTGTCACCACATTTAAAGATAAAGACGAAGCGCTTGCGATTGCCAATGACACATTGTATGGCTTAGGCGCCGGTGTCTGGACGCGCGACATTAATACCGCCTACCGCTTCGGACGCGGCATCCAGGCAGGACGCGTCTGGACGAACTGCTACCACATCTATCCTGCACACGCCGCATTCGGCGGCTACAAAATGTCCGGATTCGGCCGCGAAACACATAAAATGATGCTCGAACATTATCAACAAACGAAAAACTTGCTCGTCAGCTACTCGCCGAAAAAACTAGGACTGTTCTAATCATGCAGGCAGCGCACCATCCGCGCTGCCTTTTCTGCCTATCCATATTCCTGCAGGGAGGGATTGTCATGAACATGAATGAGGAGCCAAAAGTGATTGCGACCGATGCCGCGCTTGCCCTGATTGAAAAATTAAAAGCAAAGTACGGGCCGCTTATGTTTCACCAATCCGGCGGCTGCTGCGACGGCAGTTCGCCGATGTGCTACCCGCAAGGAGAGCTGATCGTCGGCGATTCCGATGTGCTGCTTGGCGAAATCGGCGGCTGCCCGTTTTACATTTCCAAGGCGCAATACGAATATTGGAAGCACACCCAGCTGATTATCGACGTCGTGCCCGGACGCGGCGGCATGTTTTCGCTTGAAGGGCCGGAAGGCGTCCGCTTTCTCACCCGCTCTCGAGTGTTTGGCAGCGGATCTTGATGGTTGGCGAACCACCCCCTTCCCTAGCAAATCATCTTGCTCTTCGGCTTCCGTGGCCGCACAGCCATGCAATGTGCGGACTCCTCCAGCGGTGGTGGTGCGGTTCTCCATCACGCATCAGCTTGCCTCCGATAGTCGAAAAATTTCCTAATTCCTTGTCGGTCAAACGATCAAGCAGAACGCATCTATTTGCCGCCGTCTTTCCTCGTTTCGCAGCACAAAAAAACCGCCGCAGAGAGCTAGCTCTGCGGCAGTTTTTCGTTTTTCGCCGTTTCTTGCAATTGCCGGCGGTCAGACAGTGTGATTTTCTTCAGCCCAAATACAAGCACTGTCCCACCAATGACAAAAATAAGTCCAAATAGGAAAACAGATTGAAGCGAATCCACAAGCGACTGTTTTAAAATCGGCACAAACGTTTCCCGCATTTGCGGCGGTATTTTCGCCAGCGCTTCCGGGCTAAGCAAAACGGAATAAAGCCCTTGCGGATCATCATGAATCATATGGGCAAACCGGTCCACCATTCCTTTTGCTTGTGCAGGAAGCGACCGAAGCATTGGCATGAGACGGTCATCTAGCAGCTGGCTCGACCGATGGTTCATAATCGCCCCTAACACCGTCATACCGAACGTTCCGCCGATCGCACGGAAAAACTGGCTGGAGGAGGTGACGACGCCAAGCTCCGACTTTGGAAAACTTTCTTGCAAAGCCAGCGTTAAAATCGGCATCACTAACCCCATTCCAATCCCTAGAATAATCATATACAACGTGGCGGTGAATTTGGACGTATCCACGTCCATTGTGCTTAATAAACCGAACCCTGCCGCCATCACGACCATGCCAATGAACAGCTGTGATTTTACACCAATTTTATAAACCATTCGGCCACCAACGATGCTTCCGATAATCATCGTAATCATCATCGGCGTCATAATCGTGCCGGACTGGGTTGCACTTACTCCGACAACCCCTTGCATAAAAAACGGAACGAACATAATCGCACCAAACATGCCGACACTCATTAAAAAGCCAATTCCATTTAACACGGTAAACGTGCGGTGTTTAAATAAATGCATCGGCAAAATCGGTTCTTCCGCTTTCCTCTCTACGAATACAAACAGCGTTAAAAAGACGAGTGCCACCGCAAACAAGGCAATGATTTGCCATGATGTCCATTCATACTTATCCCCGCCAAACGTTAACGCTAAAAGCAAGCTAACCACGCCGACAACCATCGTGAACATCCCGGCAAGATCAAACTTCACTGGTCCTTCCGCTTTATATTTGCTCAATCCCATCGCAATAAAAATCGTTGCCAAAATCCCGACAGGAAGATTAATATAAAATACCCAGCGCCAATTCAAATGGTCGACGATAAATCCCCCGATTTGCGGACCTATGACAGAGGCAAGACCATATAATCCACCAAAAACCCCTTGCCATTTCGCACGCTCTTTTCCGGTAAACACATCTCCGATGACAACCATGGCCATCGGCATCATAATTCCCCCGCCGATTCCTTGCAGTCCTCGGTAAATGATGAGCTCTGTCATGTCATTTGCCATGCCGCAAAGGGCAGAGCCAACCATAAAAATGACGAGTCCTGTCACATAAATGACTCGCCTGCCTAATAAATCCGCAAGCTTGCCGGCAATCGGCACAACCGTTGTCGATGTCAACATATACGCGGTCGTCAGCCATGTCATTAAACTTAATCCGCCAAGCTCCCCAACGATGCGCGGCATCGCCGTTCCGACGATCGTTCCGTCTAACGCGCCAAACAGCATGGCAATGATAAGACCCGTAATTAATATATTCCGATGTCGAATGATGCTAGTTGGCATTTCTAATGCTTTTTCCATTTACTTCTCTCCCATCTATTATTCGTTTTCCGATATTGTTCAATATCCTTTCTTAATGCGGCCAAATCATCCGCAAGCAGCGGAAGATGCCGGTTCTCGATATATAATAAAATCCCTTGCACGACATATTCCCTCGGCGCCGACTCTTCATTCATTAATTCTGCTTCTAACGTATCCAGCGCAGCATGAAGCTCGTGCTGTATCTTTTTATCGAGCGAAAGCGATAGAATCTTTTTTTGCATATGGGCAATGCGGGCGCTAATCTTTTCTTGCAATACACACCGCTCTTTTTCTTCCATTTCGATCAGCGGCTCTACCATTTCTTTGTTTAAAATCGGCGCTTCTTCATGAGAAAAACTCGCAATGATCGCATCCAAACGCCGCACGAGAAAACGCGCCACTTCTTCGGCATGCAGCTTGCTTGGCTGCAAAAAAAAGCAAAACATATATTGGCGAATCATGCCGTTTAGCATCGTCGCCACATCAAACACGTACCGCTCTACCTCTGTTCCATATACTTCGATGAGGCGGTCGCAATACCACGAAAAGATATAAGCACGCTGCTTCAATAAATAAAGGTGAATATCGCTGCTAATTTTTGGGATTTGTTCGGTCATCATCATTTGCAAAAATTCTTTATGCTCATGCATATTCGCAAAATGCGCAGCGATTTGTTGAATAAACCGCTCTTTTTCCGAACCGCTATCCTGTGGAATGACGGTGAAACTTTCCATCATTTTTTCAAAATGGTGCTGAATGATGGCAAGCATCAAATCTTCTTTGGACGAAAAGTGATGATAAAATGCTCCTTTCGAAATGCCCCAGGCATCAACAATATCTTGAATCGATGTAGAGTAATACCCTTTTTCCGCAAATAATTTCATAGCTGTTTCAATAAACTGGACTTTACGTTCATCGGCCATTCCTTTTTTCATCTCCTAGATAGAGGAAATTTCACGAGGGCATGCATTTTGTAGCATATGCTTATATACAGACAGTTGCGAGCGCGGTTTGACGAGCTCGACGTGCACCCCATGTTTTCGCAACGCCTCCACTACACGTTCAAAGCGAATGGGTTTGTTACATTTGTCCATTGAAAGGCACCTCGATTCCTATGCCGCAAATTTGACCAAATGGTCACCGACATCACAAACACCATTATAAGCACCTTTTTATTTTTTATCAACAATTATGTTCACAAAAAATGACCATATCGTCAATTTTTTGTTGACTTAATAGTCAAAAAAAAAAAAAAAAAAAAAAAAAAAAAAATAAATAAAAATCGTCCATTTGCTTTTTTGTCTTTCTTCTTTGCTGCTACCTTCCCTGCCGATCCTTTCGACGATGAGGCAGGCTTCACCGCGGATGATGGTTTCACAAACCAAAGCTGCTTATTGATGAAGCCCACGATTCCTAATAGCTGAATAAAAAGCGTTTTTTCACTGCCTATCAAACTGCTATTTTTTGAATGTATCCACTTTCATTTCTTTTCTGCTATGTTGCCGTCCTGCCTTACAAGGTGTTGGAGCTGGTTTTTCACGTTGCCATTACAAATACCTCCGTGATAACAAATCACAGATTCTATATCTAAGTCCAAAAATTTTTCCAATGAACGAAGCGCTGTATTCATATCTAGCGTGGTTCGCTGAACCGGTCCGTGCAAAGAGCCATTTAAACATATCATTGCATCCCCGGCAACAAGGATTTTACTTTGTTTTAAATACAGACTAATATGTCCTGGAGTATGCCCAGGCGTAAAAATAACACGAATCCCCCCGCAATAAGGAAGCTCTTGGCCGTCATCCACCGTCTTGTCAACTTTCACTTTCGGAGGATTCTGATATAAAATCCGCATTTCTTCCGGAAGAGACACCCATTCTTCTTTACTTATGCGGTTGGGGTCTGTTTTGATCAGAGGCAAATCCCCTTCAATATATGGTTTGTCAAGCTCGTGCGCATACACTTCAATGCGGTTAGTGGATTCTTTTAATATTTCAGGAAGACTCCCTATGTGATCCAAATCCTGATGCGTCAGAATTACCGCTTTCAATTTATGAAAGGAGACGCCGGCCTCACTCATGGCGGCACGTATTTGTTCCAATTGCCCAGGCATGCCGGCATCAATCAAAACGGCGGTTTCATCGTCCCAAACCAGCGTAGGATTTAAAACAAAACCTTGAACTTTTAATTCAAGCATTGCTACTCCATTCGAAATCTTCATTGAATCCTCTCCCTTAATGAATAATATTAATATTAGTTTTGATGCTAAACATTTCGTAATATATTAATTACCATAGTTCCAAACAAAATGTCAATAAATAAAAATTTTATTTTACCATAAAAAAATATATTTGTCAATAAATATGGCATGATTTCATTGCTCTTATATGGTTCCATCGTTGGATAAAACAAGCAATCTGCTACTAACACCTTCCTGTACCGATTGTTAAAATCTCACAATCCTTATGCGCCATATTACCATTAACAAGCCAATGGATGCGGTGCCATCAGAAGAATGGTTTTTCGCCTCATTATAATAAAAAACGACCGTTTTCGCTGCATCCTGTTCCGCAACGAACGGTCGCATTTCGCTTCCGATTATTCATCAAGCGCTTGTTTCGCTAACGCAAGCGCACCGCAAACTCCAGCGTTATCCCCTAATCCAGGCAGGACGATATACTCATCCATTTTCTGTAAAATCACCTCGTGTTGTACGTATCCATTGAGAAACTCCATCACATGATGACGAATGTTGGGCAACAGCTGTTCTTGTTTCATAACGCCGCCGCCGATAATCACTTTTTCCGGCGATAAAATTAAGATGTAGTTAGCAATCGCCTGCGCCAAATAAAACGCTTCTAACTCCCATACTTCTTTGCGATCGGCCAGCTCCGCGCCCTTTTTCCCCCAGCGCTTTTCAATCGCCGGCCCGGACGCCATTCCTTCCAGACAATCGCCATGGTACGGGCAAACGCCGGCAAATGTGTCTTGCGGATGACGGCGAACGAGAATATGCCCCATTTCCGGATGCATCAGGCCATGGAGCAGATTGCCTTCGACAATCGCCCCGACACCGATTCCCGTTCCAACGGTAATATAAATGCAGCTTTGCAGCCCTTTCGCGGCACCCCAGCGCCGTTCCCCGAGCGCGGCCGCATTGACATCGGTATCAAAGCCAATAGGCACGGAAAAATGCCGTTTCATTTCGCCGACAAAGTTGAAATTCACCCATTGTTGTTTCGGCGTGCTCGTAATATAGCCATACGTCGCACTATCGCGACGCAAATCAACCGGACCAAACGAGCCGATGCCGATCGCTTCTAACGGGTATGGGCGGAAAAACTCAACGACACGGCGCATCGTTTCTTCCGGCGTCGTCGTTGGAAACGTCACCCTCTCCTTAATATTTCCATCATGATCGCCGATGGCGCAGACAAACTTCGTGCCGCCTGCTTCAATCGCTCCAAGATACACGCACTTCTCCCCGCTTTCTCCTCTATGATTTCCGCTTTCATTGTATCATAAAATCGACAAAAAGCAGGGGCGTCCTTTGCCGTCATGCCTGATTATCCTTTTACCGAACCAGCCAATAAACCGCGAACAAAGTATTTGCCTAGAAAAATGTAGACAAGCAAGGTCGGCAAAGCAGCAAGCAGCGCTCCCGCCATTTGCACGTTCCATTGCACAATTTGGCTGCCCGATAAGTTTTGCAAAGCGACCATAATCGGCTGCTGTGCAGAAGTGGTAATCGTGACGGCGAATAAAAATTCATTCCATATATTCGTAAACTGCCAAATCGCTACGACGACAAACCCGGTAATCGAGAGCGGAAGCATAATATAGCGGAAAATCCGTAAAAACCCGGCTCCGTCGATTTTCGCCGATTCAATCATTTCATCGGGGATCGCCGCGTAAAAATTGCGGAACATTAACGTCGTAATCGGAATCCCGTACACGACATGCACAAAAATGAGCCCCGGAATCGTATTATACAGGCCTATTTCGCGCAAAAACTGAATCAGCGGAATCAAAATGCTTTGGTACGGGATAAACATGCCGAACAAAATGAGCGTAAAAATCGTGTCCGCCCCTTTGAATTTCCATTTCGACAAGACATAGCCGTTTAATGCCCCTAACATCGCTGACAACAATGTCGCCGGAACCACTAAATAAACGGAATTCCAAAAGTTCGGCGCCAATTTCGCAAACGCGGTTTGATAGCTGCTCCAATCAAAGGTAGTTGGAAGCTTCCACATATCGGCGAGCGTCACTTCATCAAGCGGCTTGACGCTTGTCACCAGCATCACATAGACCGGCATTAAAAAAAACAGGCTCATGAAGATACAAATGACGTATAACAACAGCCTCGACCATGCCCGTTGTCTCATCACGATCCCCCCTTCCGGCTGGAAATCAAATATGGAACGATAAAAATGGCGACAGAAAGGAGCATGATCATTGCAATTGCCGCTCCGTTCGCATAATAGTTGCCGCGGAACGTCGTCTCAAACATATATACCCCCGGCACGTCCGTAACAAAGTTCGCCCCAGGGCCCGTCATCGCGTAAATCAGGTCAAAAATCTTCAGCGAAATATGGGCCATAATGATGATGACGCTGACAGTGATCGGCCGCAGCAATGGAATAATAATTTTGCGGTAAATTTGCAGCTCCGTCGCGCCGTCCATCCGCGCCGCCTCGCGCACTTCTTCCGGAATCGCCCTTAATCCGGCCAAATACATCGCAACAGCAAACCCCGTCATTTGCCATACGGCGGCAATCACCACCGCCACGATCGCCACCGGCACGCCAAATTCAATGTTCCCTAAGTGGAAACCTCCTAAAATCGTTGTATCCGTGTACCACTTCGAGTCCAATCCAAACTTTTTTAAAAACAAGTTGACACCGGTTGACGGGTTTAATAACCATTGCCAGACAACCCCCGTCACCACAAACGATAATGCCATCGGGAAAAAGAAAATATTGCGGAAAATCGACTCTCCGCGCAGTTTTTGATCTAGCAAAATCGCCAACAATTGGCCAAGCACAATCACCACGCCGATAAACAGGATCGTAAATACCAGCGTATTGCGCAAATCGGCCTGGAAGCGGAAATCATGAAACAAATAAATATAGTTTTTCAACCCGGCAAACGATAAATCGGGTACAAGTGAATTCCAGTTGCTGAGGGAGACATATCCCGTCCAGCCGATAAAGCCATAGACGAAAATGAAAATAAGCACAACCGACGGCGTGAGAAACGCAGCCGCAAGCCAATGGTCCACGGTCCATTTCCGTTTTTTCCGCGGTGCCGGTACGACCGTCACGCTTCGTTCCGATACTGTCTTTACCGTTTCCACATTTGATTCCTCCCGTCGTAACACGAAAAGGGGAAGAGAATGGTTCCCGTCCCCCTTTTCTTCTTTATTTCTTCAATTCTGCCGAAGCTGATACAAGTGTATCGATAAACGTTTTCGTATCTTTTTGCGTCACGAAAATATTGACCGCTTGATTGACTTTTGTCACAAATCCTTCCGGAGCCGCCGATCCGTGCGCTAAGCTTGGCGCCAGCTCCGCCGTTTTGAAATCTTGAATCGTTTGTTTTCCATATTCGTCATATTTAGATAGATCCGCATCAATACGCGCCGGAATCGAGCCTTTAAGAGGGTTGAACGTATCTTGTCCCTCCACGGAACCAAGCACCGCTAAAAATTTCTTCACATCATCAGGATTTTTCACGCCTTTTGGCAAACCAAACGTATCGGTAATGACCATGAATTTGCCTTCTGTGTTTGGCGTCGGCACATATCCGAAATCTTCATTCACTTTTAATTTCAAATCATTGACAAAATAGCCTTTGACCCAATCTCCCATAATGTTCATCGCCGCTTCGCCCTTGCCGACCAATTGAGCGGCATCTTGCCAGTTGCGGGAGCTGTGATCTTCGTTGACGTAATTTAACATTTTCTTAAACGTGTTGACCGCTTCTTTCACTTTCGGATCGTCAAATGACAATTCTCCTGTCCAAAGCTTTTTGTAATCTTCCGTACCGAGTGTGCCCAATAAAACGGTTTCAAAAATATGCGTTGCCGTCCACGGCTCCTTATCCCCCAACGCAAGCGGCGTAATGCCTTTTGCTTTCAGCTTTTCGGCAACTTGGAAAAACTCATCAAACGTTTTTGGCGGCTCGAGGCCGTTTTCCGCAAAGATTTTTTTGTTATACCAAAGCACGTTACCGCGGTGAATGTTGACAGGAACGGAATAAATTTTTCCATCTTTGCTGACCATGTCGATCAATGATTTCGGAAACTTATCCATCCAGCCTTCTTTTTCATACAAATCATTGAGCGGTTCCATTTTGCCAGCGGCGACCCATCCTTCATTGAGCTCCGCACCGCCGTGCACTTGGAATGTCGCAGGAGGGTCATTTCCTTGCATGCGGCTCGCTAATACCGCTTTCGCGTTCGTTCCCGCTCCTCCGGCTACCGCCGCGTTTTCCACTGGAATATCTGGATATTTTTCTTGGAATAGCTTGAGCAGCGCTTTCAATCCATCTTCTTCGCCGGCGCCCGTCCACCAGCTGAATATTTCTAGCTTCTCATGTCCTTTGCTGGCGCTTTGGTCCTCTTTCTGGCCATTATTCGATGCGGAATCGGAATTACAGCCAGATAACGTGAAACCAAACACTAACGCTAAAGACAACCATAATCCTTTTTTCTTCACGCTCTCCTCCCCCTCATTTCATCATGAAAACCCCTTCAATATGAATGTAACATGTTTTTGCGCCGTTTCCGCGAATAAATCCCTATACTTTTTTGCGATCTTCTTCACTTTTTTGTCCATCGACAAAAAAGCTCCTGGCCACGGTCATGGGGCCAGGAGCTTTTTCCGATATTCGCTCGGAGACAGGCCGGTATGCTTTTTAAAAACGCGGCTAAAATAATTCGGGTCATTATAGCCGACGAGAAAACAAATTTCTTTGAGGCTTTTATTCGGATTGGCCATTTCCTTTTTCGCGCGGGCGATGCGCACATCGGTCACATAGTCAATAAACGTCTTGCCGAAGCGGTCTTTAAATAGTTTGCTAAAGTAGTATGGACTGATGCCGACATATTCCGCCACTTCTTCCAGTGTCAGCGGATGATGGTAATGTTCGTCAATATACTCTTTTGCCTTGCCAAGCTTTCCGTTTGCCTGCTGGTGGCGCCACGCCTGGATATGGCGGGTCATGTGCTGCAGCTGCTCCGCAGCGGTTTTTTTCAATTCTTCAAGGGAACGGCATGAATGAAAAGTGGTGGTCCGCTCATACGCAATGCCGAAATCGGCCAACATGCGGCCAAGCAAAATAAACGTTTCCTCCAGCTTCTGCTGCACGGCCGCAAACGGATGATGGGCGGCGGCCTCCTCGATATACGAGAAACATTGCGGAAGCGCCTGCTCCAAATCGCCTTGGCGCACGGCATCCAACAATCGTTTTTCTCTTTCCGTTTGATCGATGGTTGCCGCTGCGAATACCGCTTTTTTCGGCAGGAACCCGCTCTTTGCCTTTTTTTGCGTGGCATAATATTGCACCGCGGCAAGTGCTTCGTAATAAGACTGTCGCAATTCTTCCAGATGTGATGCCGGGGAGCCAAGGCCAATATAAAGCGTTTGTCCATATTGCTGTTCGAACTGCTGAATCAGTTCGAGGGCAAGGGACTGGATCATCGCCTTCCATGGAAATGTTTTATCCGCGGCATCATGAAAAAACAACACCGGCATTTGTCCGTCCATCATTTTGCCAATGACATAACGCACCGCCGCCTTTTTGCTAAGCGTCTGCTCGATCCAGTGCTTCCAATCCTCCCTTTTTCCGCCGCTTGGAAACTGAATCACCATAAACATTCCCGAGTCGATCGAAAACGGAAGCAGCGCCTCCCACTGTTTCCATTCTTCTGAAGACACTTCTTCTAGCATGAGCACGGATAGCCACTCTTTTTCGACCAGCTTTTGCAATTGGTGCACTCGCTTTTGCAATTCCCGATTTTCTTCCTCTTTCCGCCGCTCTTCCATTAATTCGTCATACACCCGCCGCAGCGCCCCGATCACTTCTTCTTTCCGGCTTGGTTTTAATAAATATTCTTTTACCCCATGCCGCATCGCTTGCTTCGCATAGTCAAACGTATCAAACGCGGAAACGATAATAAACTTGATATCCGGATGGTTTCGGCGAATCCATTCGATCGCCTTAAGCCCGTCGATTCCGGGCATTTTAATATCCATCAACATCACATCCGGCTTATATTGATCAGCAATCTCCACTGCTTCTCTTCCGTTGGCCGCTTCCGCGATCACTTCCATCGCTGGGAGGTGGTCGCGAATCATTTTTTGCAACGCTTTCCGCTCCAGCGCTTCATCATCGACAATGGCGATCCTCATGCGTCTTCCCCCCTTTTGTCATTGGCAAAAGCAAGCGGATCGTTGTTCCTTTGCCAACCGCTGATTCAATTTCGATGACATCTTGTACCCCGTAAAACAGCTGCAGCCGGCGAATAACGTTCCGCATCCCGATGCCAGTCGAGTGGCCGTGCGTCTTTCCATGAGAAATGGAATCCGTTTCTTCCCCTTTGATAAAAGCGGTTAGCTTTTCTTTCACTTCTTCGCTCATCCCCACTCCGTTGTCTCTTATTTCAACGACTACAAGATCCTTCTTTTTTTCCACTTTTAACGAAAGCACCGCTCCTTTTTCATACGATTCAATTCCATGAATAAACGCATTTTCAATGAGCGGCTGCAACGTCAGCGGCGGAATCGGCAGCGATAAACATGACTCCTCTACATCCATGGAAAATTTAATGCGGTCAAAAAAACGCGTCTGTTGAATAAAAAAGTACTCGTGCGCGATGTGCACCTCGTCGGCCAACGTGACCGTGCGCTGCAAATCTCCCAAGTTATAGCGCAAAATGGCGGCAATCGCTTCGATCAGCCTTGATGTTTGGTTCGCTTCTTCTAAATACGCCATTTTGGAGACAACGTTTAACGTGTTAAATAAAAAGTGCGGATTAATTTGGCTTTGCAAACTTTTTAACTCCAACTCTTTGACAAGCCGGTCCAGCTCTGATTTTTGCTTCATTTCCTCGATCAGCCGCTTCAGGTTGCGGCGCATATCGTTAAACGTATCAGTCAGCAGCTTCAATTCATCATTGGTGGCGCTGATGACATCGGGGCCATCCAACTTCCCGCTGGCGATTTCCCGAGCGGCCCGGGAAAGGCGCGCAATCGGCTTTGTCAGCCCTCCGGAAAACCATACGGCTAAAAGGACGCCAAGCAAAAACGTCGTCACAAACAGCCCCATTCCCATATAGCGAAAATAACGATTCCGCGCTTCCACTTCATTATAAAAATGTTGATAGGTCGTTAACTCCTCGTCAATGAGAGAAAGGGTCGTCTCTTGAATAAACGAAGCGATCTTCATGGTTTCATGAAGATGGGAAGAATACAAGCTAATATTGCCTGCTTGAAAGTGGTAAACCGTCAGCGCTCCTTCCTCTAACAAACTTTCAATCATATGTTCGTAGTTTTCCACCAAAAGACGATTATTCCGGTTGGAAAGCGCTTCGCCTACTTGTCTGCGGTGCTGCTGCAGCCACCGGTATTGGCGCTCATACTCCCGAAAATAGCGCTCATCTTTTTCCGTCAAATAAGCGTTCAACTGTTCTACCAGCCGGTTTGTCCGCTGCGAAATTTCATTAAACAAAAGCAGCCGGCGCATGCTGTAGTCATAGTCGGTCACAATATCTTCGCTGCTTTGGTAGAAAAAGAAGACCGTGACGTTTAGCAGCACAATGAAAATGCTAAAATAGAGCAATACTTTCGTGCGGATTTTAATCATGTTTCACCTCGTAGTTGCGGGATGGCCGCAGCGGCAAATCTTGCTTGCGGATCACTTTCGTTTCCGTATTCGTGACCGATGGAACATCGTTTCCTTTCCTAATATCGACCATCGTTTTCACCGCGCGATACCCCATTTCGTACGGCTCCTGCACCACCGTGGCATGAATCGTTCCTTTTTGCAAATAGTGAATCGTCTCCGGCAGCGTATCAAATCCGATAATATACGTTCCCTTTTCACGGTGAAACTGCTCGACGACCTTGGCGATGCCAATCGCATCGAGCGCGCTTGTCCCATAAAACGCATTGACTTCCGGATGCTTTTTTAAAATGTTGTACGCTTTTTCCGCTGCCTGCACGCGCGTAATATGCGATTCTTCGATGGCGACGATGCGAATTCCCTTTTCTTGCTTCACCGCATTTTTAAATCCTTGCACGCGCAGCTGTTGGTGGGAAGCGGTCAAACTGCCGGTAATGATCGCCACATTCGCCTTTCCATGCATATCTTCGACTAATGCCCGTCCGGCGATAAAACCGGCATAATAGTTATCGGTCCCTATATACGCCGTGCGTTTGCTTGTTGGGGCATCGGTGTCAATGGTCACCACCGGAATATTCTTTTCCACTATATGATTGATGACCGGAGTAAACTCTTTTTCCGTTAATCCTTGTGTCATAATTCCATCTACTTTGGAAGCGGCCGCTTTTTCAAGAATATGAATATGTTCATCAATGTTGGCCTGCCGCGGCCCGACATATTCAAGGTTTACCCCCAATTCCTTCGCGGCCGCTTTCGCCCCTTTTTCTACGAGCCGCCAATAATCGTTATCCAGCTCCTCGGGAACGAGGACAAAATGATACTCGTTATTTTCCGTTTTCACTGTCGCCCCTTCACCGGGCTGATGATAGGCATACACTTTCCACGCGCAATAGATCGTAAAGGAAGCGCTTGCAACAAGCGCCACGATGCTGCCGGCATAAATGCCCCACTTCCACCATGTACGACGCATAGACAACCTCCTGTGCGAATCCAAACCATTTTCCTCTAATCATCATTGTACCTAAATTTTTCAACACTGGGATAATAAAAAATGACCCCAAAGGTTGGATGGATAACCTTTGGAGTCAGCGTTTTACGGAAATGGCCGGATATTTGCCTCGGCCCACGCTCCCTATCTGATCCACAAAAATTTCTTATTCAGCTTCCCCCTCCCCTGCGCTGCCAAGAGAAAGCCTGTCCGGAAGAAGTGTTCCGATGAGCACGAAAGCTAAGATATAAATGGTGAATCAAGCCAATTAGCACCGTTAGCCATGCGGCCATTGCAATATATACCATAAAACGGGGAATCACTAATAAAAAAGGGATATTTAACGCTTTAGCCAATTGATATGTGCTAGTCGTATACATCGCAAGCGGGAAGGCCATCCCCCAAAATTGCGGGTCATATTTCAATGGGTAATGATGGTAAAGATGGCGCCATACCATAAGAATAAACAACAACGGAATCCACCATGTACCCGTAATCCAAAAAAATAACGTGAATCCTTTTAAAAATGGCATCACTTCACCAAGAAAAGACCAATTTTGCGAATGCAGCATTAACGTCGATCCCGCCAGTGTAGTAATGGCGACCGCCCCCATATTGATCCAATATGGCGGGGTCAGCGCAGCAATTTTAAGCTCAGCAAAAGTAAACCGATAAAAAATCAAGGTAATAATGTTCAAGTATAACATACAGCCTAACAAGTACATGCATAAAGTGAAAAATAAGAGGATTTCCCGTCCGTTTTCCACATGGGAGGAAAGCAATGTGCCAAGGACAGAAATGGATTGCGTAGCCACAGCGGCAATGAGCCAAGCACCATTAATCCCTTCTGCCAAAGTAGGCTTATCCTTTCGCACCGTAACTGCCGTAAAAAATGTATACATGACGACGATCCAAAGAATAATGCCTAAAAACCATAAATAAAGCGCTAATGAATAATGATGGGCTACGGTAATCAGCTGGCTGCCAAACACACAAGTCCCGGCAACCAAAGTAAAAAACCCAGGACCAAGCGTATGGCTGGTCAAATCCGCTATGATCCGCGGCGTAAATCGAATCAGACGGAACAAAGTAAGACACCATAAAGTGATGTAAGCAACTGTGTTAAAATACAGTAACAACCTAGAAATGAGGTGCATACCAAGCAAAAATGTGGCAATCGATAGCGCTCCTGTAGCCATGACAAGGGCAAAATAACCTGGAAATAGATTGACCGACATTTGTTTAATATAACGAATCATTGTTCCACTCCTAAATGCAGTCTACATTCATTTTAAAACGTTTTTTTACATATTGTTCCAATACTTATCATGGACCTCTCCTTCCTTTTTATTTTACATGTTTTCCTTCTGCAGTTCTGTATCATTTATCATTTTTGAAAAAAAAAAAGCGATTCATCCCCCACTTCCGTTTGGCAAAAGTGAGGGCTTCTCGCTCCAATATGATATGAATGATTGGATTGGCTGGACGAGCCCACAGTTGCTCGGCATGCTATAATGAATAAAAATAATCCGCTTAAAGCAAACAAACCGAGGTGTCATTATGTTTACGCCCGAACAAATCGCCCGTTTTTCTGAACTGGACTATATCATCTACAACTATGTCACGAAACACGTCAATGAAGTAGTATATATGCGCATTCGCGAGCTCGCGGATGCGGTGCATGTTTCGCCGCCAACAATTCTGCGCTTTTGCAAAAAGGTAGGCTGCGACGGCTTTTCCGAGTTTAAAACGAAACTGAAACTATATTTGCAGCAAAACGAGCGGTCCTTTATCACCAACGCCCAAGATACGCTCGCCGAATTTTTTGAGCGGACCTTAAAAACCGATTACCAGCAGACGATCCGCGAAGCGGCCGCCGCGATCGCCCGCGCCGACAACGTCATTTTCGTCGGTTCCGGCAGCTCCGGCATTTTGGCGGAATACGGCTCCCGCTATTTTTCCGCGCTGAAAAAGTTTTCCGTTTACATTAAAGATCCGTTTTTCCCAATTTACGGCCATTATTTCAACAACTGCGTAGCCATCGCTTTATCCGTATCGGGCGAAACGTCCTATACGCTATCGCAGGTCCACCGCTTAAAAGAAAAAGGGAGCACCATCATCAGCATCACCAACCGCAAACATTGTTCGCTGGCGAAAATGTCGGATTACAACTTGACGTATTACGTCAATACCGAATTTGTCGAACAAACGAATGTCACGACGCAAATCCCGGTCATTTACTTGCTGGAAAGCCTGGCAAAAGAGATGTACCGGATGCTGAACGGGCCGCTTGCATAACTGGCAAACGCTCAAAGCTCTTTGCCGTTCGAAGCAATCACTTGTTTATACCAGTAAAAGCTTTTCTTTTTAATGCGGCGCAAATCTTTTTCCGATTCGTCATCACGGTTGACATACACAAACCCGTACCGCTTTTGATAGCCGTTCAGCCAGCTGAGAAGATCGGTAAACGACCATGTGCAATAGCCAATGACATCGACGCCGTCGGTGATCGCGCGCTGGATTTCTTGAATATGGTGGCGAAGATAGTCAATGCGGTAATCATCGTTGACGATATCGCCATCTTCCAGCTTGTCAAATTCGCCGAGGCCGTTTTCGGTAATGAGAATCGGCAGTCCGTAGCGGCTGGCGATGCGGCGCAATCCGATGTGAAGGCCGACCGGGTCAATTGTCCAATCCCAGTTCGTCGTTTCTAAATACGGATTGCGAATCGTTTTAAACAGTCCCGGAACGCCGCTTTCCGTCGAAGTTCCTTTTTTGCCGGTCGTGTTCATGATTCCCTCGCCGACACCGTTTAGCGGATTATACTCGATCGTTTTCGTTTGATAATAATTGACGCCCATAAAATCCGGTTTCCCCGCTTTCAATAATTCCATATCGCCGGGTTCTATCGTCGGGGCCAACCCTTGTTGCTCAAGATAGTTCCAAGCGGCTTGCGGATACGTGCCCCAGGCGTATACGTCCATCCACCAATGGTTTTGAAATTCTTCGGCATTTTCAAACGCCAGCACATTTTCCGGCCGGCAATCATATGGATACATCGGCGAATAAGCGAAGCTCGGGCCGATTTTGCCGTCCGGCACATAATGGCGGAACGCTTGAATCACTTTGGCGTTCGCCAAATTGGCAATATGGTTCGCCTCATACATGCGTTTAACGTCTTTGACTCCTGGCGGATGCAGCCCTAACCGATAGCCGAACGTAATGAAAATATTTTGTTCGTTGAGCGTCACCCAATATTTGACGCGATCGCCAAACCGCTGAAACAGCGTCACCGCATAATCATGAAAATCATCGATGATCTGCCGCGACTCCCATGCGCCATATTCGTCCATCAGCGCCTGCGGAACGTCCCAATGATACAGTGTGATAATCGGTTCAATATGATGCGTTAACAGTTCATTGATCAGATTGTCGTAAAACTGCAACCCTTTTTCATTCACTTCCCCTTTCCCGTTTGGAAATACGCGGCTCCACGCGACAGAGAAGCGGTACGCTTTTAGCCCCATTTCCGCCATTAACGCCACGTCTTCTTTATAGCGGTGATAATGATCAACCGCGACATCGCCGTTCGTTCCTTTAAACGTTCTGCCTGGCTGTTTGGCAAAGACATCCCAAACCGACGGTCCTTTTCCGTCTTCATTCCATGCGCCTTCGACTTGATATGCAGCCGAGGCGGAGCCCCATAAAAAGCCGTCGGGGAATGGGCGCAATTGCTTATGTTCCATCTCTTTTTCCTCCTTTTCTTCATTATTTCCCTACTTACTAAATAAACGGGTTTCCCCACAAAAAGTAAATATGTTGCCAAAATTCCGTAATTCGCACAAAACGAAAAAAATTTGTTTCATACGCGTAACAAGATGTTACTCTGATAGATTCAAAAAAATTCCCCACTGGGTAGGAATCAGTGGGGAAGTATTATTATAGAAAAATTTTCCCTGGATTCATAATACCGTTCGGGTCAAACAGCTGCTTAATCCCTTTCATAAACGGAACCGAATCGCGGTGTTCTTCGTATAGAAACCGCCGCTTGCCGATGCCGATGCCGTGCTCGCCCGTGCACGTGCCGCCATGGGATAAGGCGTAGCGGACGATGCGGGCATTTACTTCTTCGATCCGTTTCATTTCTTCCGCATCGTTCGGGTCAAACGCTAAGACGGTATGATAATTGCCATCGCCGACATGGCCGAAAATCGCGGCCGTCATGCCGTATTCATCGACGAGCTTGCGCGTTTCGGCAATCGCCGCCGGCAGTTTGGAAATCGGCACACATACGTCGGTGGATAACATTGCTTTCCCTGGGTAGGCCGCTTGAATGGCAAACGCCGCATGGTGGCGCGCCTCCCATAGTTTGGCCCTGGCGACGGAATCCTCTTCGACCTCAAACGCTACCGCGTTTTCCGACTCGCACAATTCTTTGACCATTGCAGTGCCGTCTTGGATGCTGGCGGCGCTGCCGCTTAGTTCGATAAATAATGTCGGCTTCACTGGGTAATCCGTCTTTTTATATCGGTTGACGGCGTCGATCGTTTGTTCGTCGACCAGCTCTATTTTCCCTGGCGAAACCCCCGCCTTTAAAATCGACGCTGCCGCCTGCGCTGCTTCCGCCAGCGTCGGGAAACTGACTTTTATCGCGTTCGTCGCTTCCGGGATGCCTTGCAGACGGACAATGATGCGCGTAAACGCTCCTAACGTTCCTTCCGAGCCGACAAACAGACCTGTTAAATCATAGCCCGCTGACGATTTCACCGCCATCCCGCCGGTATGGATGGTCGTTCCGTCGGCTAATACGACTTCCAAGCCAAGCACTTGGTCGCGCATGACTCCGTATTTGACGCTATTCGTGCCGCTCGCATTCGTCGCTGCCATTCCGCCGATCGTCGCGTCGGCGCCCGGGTCGACCGGGAAAAACAAGCCGTATTGTTTCAGCGCCTGATTCAGCTGCATCCGTGTGACTCCCGGCTCGACAATGGCAAGAAAGTCATCCGGGCGAATCTCGATAATTTCGTTCATCATGGTAAAATCAAGAGTAATGCCGCCTTCAACCGGAATCACATGCCCTTCAAGGCTGCTTCCGGCGCCAAACGGCGTCACCGGAATGCGCCGCTCATTGGCGTAGGACAATACCGCGCTTACTTCCGCCGCCGTTTTCGGAAACACGACGACATCCGGCTTTCGCGGTGCATGATAGGCGATGCCTTTGCTGTGCTGCTCAAGAATTGTCTCGTTTATCGTCACCCGTTCGCGGTCGCCAATCCGTTCCAGCAAATCTTCATACAGTCCCATTGCGATC
>NZ_BAWO01000015.1 GCF_000632715.1 Parageobacillus caldoxylosilyticus NBRC 107762
AAACTTCGCCGGTTCGCCGAAAGAGTTTTTAGCTCATATGAATAAAACGGTTCAACCTTTTGCGCTTGAACCATCGGCACGGCAAATGTTTGAAACGATTCGCCGTCTCGGTTTAACCCATGATTACGAAGTTGCCGAATCGCTCGTTTTTAAAGGAAACAAGGAAGAAGCGCCGCAACAAAATATGAAGGCGATGTTCTTGAAACTTGCCCACAGCGGAAACGAGCAAGTAGCGCAGCAAGCGGAACAAGCGTTAAACAATCTTACGGGGCAACAGCTGTTAAACAAATTTGATGCTGGTGCGAATGTGCAAAGCTTTTTCTTCACGTTACCGCTGTTATTGCAAAATGAAGTGCGAAGCATAAAAGTGTATGTAAATTCTCGCAAAGACGGCGAACGAATCGACTGGGAAAATTGCAGTTTATATTTCTTGCTTGAAACGAAAAAATTAGGCGATATTGGGATTTTGCTAAATGCCAATGAAAGAAATCTTTCGATTACGTTTCGCAACGACAACGCCGATTTTGCGGAGAAGCTTCAACCACTTATGGATGTTGCCAAAGAAAGATTAGAAGAAATCGGTTATCACGTGGCCGGGGTAAACGTGACAAAATTAACGAAAGAAAATATGCCAATGAAAGAGTCGCAACCGATATCACAGCCACCATCTTATGCAACATTTACGGAGAAAGGGTACGATTTTACAATATGATCCAAAAATATTTCAACCAAAAAAAACGGAAGCAAATAAACGGTCCCACAGCAGCGGTTATCCGTTACGATGAAGAAACCGGAAAATCACCAACCGTCGTCGCTCAAGGAACAGGATATGTAGCGCAAAAGATTATTGAATTAGCGAAACAACATAACGTTCATATCCAAGAAGATCCACTCCTTGTGCAAAACTTGCTAAACCTTGATTTAGGCGACAGCATTCCCCCGCAACTATACGCTGTCATTGCGGAAATTTTAATATTAATAGAAGAAATAGAAAAAAACTATTAAACTACGTGCATAAATCGCCGATATAAAAAATAGAGAGCAAACGGGGGTGTACAGTTTGGAGATCCTTACAGAAGAAATTGTTTATAAAAAAAATTCGCAGCAACTAACGGCGCTGCTTTATGAAGGATTCATTGAAAGTTTGGAAGCAGCGATGACATTGATTGAACAAAAAAATTATATAGATGCCAATAAACAGCTGCAAAAAGCCAATGATATTCTCCGCCGGCTCGGTGTCGGGTTAAAATATGACGCCGGCATTATTGCCCATCAATTAGATGCGCTTTACAACTATATGGCGGAACGCCTCATTGAAGCAAATATAAAAAAAGACATTTCCATTATTAAAGAAGTGCTTCAATTAATGACGACGATTTCATCCGCTTGGAACGAAGCGTTGAAAAAAGAACCGCAGCCAATGCCAAAGTCGTTTATGCAAAAAGCGGCAGCTTACGAAAAATTTATGACCACATACGAAGAAAAATAAGATAAAGGAGCGAATAAACATGAGAATTAATCATAACATTCAAGCGTTAAACGCCTATCGCAACTTAGCGGCAAACCAATTAAGCATCTCTAAAAACTTAGAAAGATTATCATCTGGTTTGCGCATTAACCGCGCGGCAGACGACGCGGCTGGTCTCGCCATCTCTGAAAAAATGCGCTCGCAAATTCGCGGCCTTCAAATGGCGGAGCGCAATGCGTTGGACGCCATCTCCTTGATCCAAACGGCGGAAGGGGCTTTAAACGAAGTACATAGCATTTTGCAGCGTATGCGCGAATTGGCGGTGCAGGCGGCGAATGATACAAATACGGCAGAAGACCGGGAAGCCATCCAAAAAGAAATTAATCAATTAACGTCGGAAATTAACCGAATCGCCAATTCCACGGAATACAACACGAAAAAACTGCTCAATGAGTCCGTTTCCAGCCAAGCAAGAAGCGTGCAAATTGGGGCAGGCAGTTTCTCGGGCGGCGGTACAACTATCGATGGAACGAGTTTGCAATTAGATCCAGAAAGCACGATCGTGGCAGGAAACTATAAAGTGAAAATTGAGGACGTAGCGACGAAATCCCTTCAAAGTACAGGACCAGCTGCAGGCGGTGTGCAACAAATCACCTTGGATTCATCATCGAACTTGGCTGTCGGCAATACGTATGGGATAAAAATTGAGCAACAAGACGTGAAAGTCATTACCAATAATCCGGAATCATCGACAGCAATCGATGCTGTGTCCATTGCGTCGAATTCTCCGTTAAATGACGGAACGGTGAATTTATATATTCGTCGCACCAACGATGTGGACAACTTCCAAGCAGGTGGAACCGGGCTAACAGGCGTGCAACTCGCAACGGCCAATGCTGACTTAAATCCGTCGGATACGTTTACCATTAAAACAACGGTCCAAGCCTCCGGCGTAACAAACGGAACAGCTACAGGTACGTATATTAGCAATGTCACCATCGATTCGAGCAAATTTTCGTTAAAAGGAGAAGATTTCCGCCTCGCTTATGCGGAAGTGCCAGCGGGATCTGGCCAGTTTACGGTCACATTGCAAAATAAAAACGGGAATGCTTTGTCCCAAGCGGTTATTTTAGATAATAACCAGCAAAACTATGAGTTCTACGA
The DNA here is from genome assembly GCF_000632715.1 of Parageobacillus caldoxylosilyticus NBRC 107762. Taxonomy (GTDB): domain Bacteria; phylum Bacillota; class Bacilli; order Bacillales; family Anoxybacillaceae; genus Saccharococcus; species Saccharococcus caldoxylosilyticus. The sequence goes on from NZ_BAWO01000015.1 coordinate 2,633, forward strand.
CCTATCCGGCAATAAACTCGGCGTTTCATTTACTACTGTTTCCAACATTAATGCAGCGTTGGCTGGCCAAGATGGCAATTACAACGAATTTGATGTCAACGTGGCGTTGTCGTTGGAGAAAAACGGCGTAAACATTGGAACAGCAACGATCGCTCCATCGGATACGGCTGCTGGAAACGTCACGATCAATGGGTTAGATGGAATCACATATAAAGTCAGCCATAACGGATACGCCAACACAAATGTGAATCAAACCGCGACGTTTGGCGTGCAAAGCACGCTTGAGTACTCGACCGATAACAACAACTTTACAACGTTTAACGCGGGCGATAATTTAACGTTAAACGGCGGCATTTTCGTTGATATGGCCGATAATGTCACCGACTATGCGACAGGAGTGACGACGGTGGGGATCGATGTCGGCACGACATCGTCATATACGGCCACACTCGTTGATGCATCAGACAACGCCCTTTCTGGCGTACCGACGCTAATTGTCAGCGATAACGGCACTTACTCGTTCGGCAGCGGTACAGGCGTTTCGTTTACAACTGGCACGCTGACGGCTGGAACACGTACATTTGCCGTAGGGGCAACGGTTACGACGAAAGCGACATTAAGCACGAACGGCGTTGATGTTGAAACGTTAAACAACATTGCCCCGAACACGACCCTGCGTTTCCATAACGGCGATTTAACCATGAATATTGGTGCGCTGACGAATGGGGAAGCTTCCTTTGCGATCACAGGCGGAACGAACGATCAGTCGCTGAAAATTCAAATTGGGGCTAACGAAGGGCAAATGTTAAGCATTGGGATCGACGACATGCGTGCCCTCGCCTTAAAGCTCTCCAATGGCAGCGCAGGCGCCACGGTTTCATTCACGAACCATTTAGGGGAAACCGTCACTGCCTACTATTCCAATGCCGCCAATGTCAATAACGGAGACGTTGCGGAATACGGGCTTGATGTAACGACCCATGAAAAGGCGGCAGCGGCAGTCAAAGTATATGACTACGCCATCGCCCAAGTATCAGAACAACGGTCGAATTTAGGGGCTGTGCAAAACCGCCTCGAACATACGATCAATAACTTAAAAACGGCAGAAGAAAACTTAACGTCGTCCGAATCCCGCATCCGTGACACGGATATGGCGATGGAGATGGCCGAGTTTACGAAAAACAACATTTTAACGCAAGCGGCACAAGCCATGCTCGCGCAATCAAACCAGCTGCCGCAAGGAATTTTACAATTATTGAAAAGCTAATGTTTCCTAAAGGGGTGGGTCCACAAGGCCTCGCCCTTTTTTTGTAGTTGTGCGATAATGGTGGTAACAAGGGGTGATCGCGATGGAAGTGCAAAAAGTAACAAGGGCGAACGTATCGAACGTCAGCCGTAAAGAAGAAGCAGCGATGGAATCGGTGTCATTTACCGAAGTGATGGCGAAAAAGCGGAATGACATTGTCTGGGAACGCGTGCGGCAACAAATCCAGCAAATCGAAGAACAAGGGAAAAAGCTCGCCGAATCGCGCACGATCGAGGACTTGAAAAAATATAAACGGCTTGTGAAGCAATTTTTGGATGACGCTGTCAAAAACGGCCTGCAGCTCGAGGAACAGCGTGGATTCAGCCGCGGCGGGCGGGCGCGCATTTATAAAATTGTCAAAGAAGTGGATCGCAAATTAGTCGAACTGACGAACGAAGTGCTGCAAAAAGAGCAAAAAGGCTTGGAAATATTACGGATTGTCGGCGAAATTCAAGGGCTGATCATTAACATTTACACATAAGCGGCAGGGGGGGAGAATTCGGTGGCGGAACTGGCCAATTGCCCAAAATGCGGGCGGCTGTTTGTCAAGCAGTCGTCTATTCGTGACGTGTGCGAACAGTGTTACAAGGAAGAAGAGAAATTGTTTGAAAAAGTATATTCGTTTCTCCGTAAACGCGAAAACCGCGCCGCGACAATGGCGCAAGTGGTGGAAGCGACGGGAGTAAGCGAGTCGCTGATCACGAAGTGGATTAAAATGGGGCGGATCCAGCTCGTTCTTTTCCCGAATCTCGGCTATCCGTGTGAATCATGCGGCGCCATGATCCGCGAGGGGCAGCTTTGTACGAAATGCCGAGCGAAGCTGCAAACAGAACTAAAGCGCGCCGAGGAAGAAAAACAGCGGGAGCGGTTGAAATTTACGACTTATTATACACAAAAAGGGGAAGAACGCTAAACATTCACGATCCCGTTCCGATATAAAAAATAGGCAAAGGCAGAACGTTTGCTTGAAAAAGCGAGGTGAAAGCGATGAAAATTCATCATGTCGGCCCGATGAACGTCAATCCGTATGAGCGGCAGTTCAATAAAGTGGAGCGGCAAGTTCCGTCCGTACGGAAAAAAGATCGAGTCGAAATTTCCGAAGCGGCGAAAGAACTGCAGGAAGCAGCCAAATGGGAGCGCGCGCGCCAGGAAAAAGTGGAAAAGCTAAAGCAGCAAGTACAAAACGGCACGTATACGATTGATCCAAAAGCAATCGCCAAAAGCATGATTCAATATTATCGAAAACAGTAAAAACGGAGCGGACGATCATGACGTTTTCGGAGCTTATTTCGATATTAGAAGCGCAAGCGAAGCTGCATGAAAGTTTATACAAGCTCGCACACCGAAAGACAGAAGCGTTGAAAAAAAACGATATCGATGCATTGTCGACGTTAATGAAGGATGAACAAAAACATATTTTCGCCATTAGACAGTTTGAGGAGCGGCGAATGCGCTGGATGGAAAAAACGTTTCCAAACGAACAACATATGACAATGACCCGCTGCATGGAGCTTGCCGATGAAACGGAACGAAGAAAACTTACCGAACTATATAAACGGTTGACGGAAACGATCACACGGCTCAAACAGGCAAACGAATTGAATAAACAGCTTTTGGAACAGTCGCTGCAGTTCGTCTCGGCAATGTTGGATGTAGCCATGCCATCCGCCCAGCCGATTACGTATAACGAAACGAATCAATACGAAGAGCCGTTAAAACGCTCCATATTTGAGTCCAAGGCGTAAGGGGGAGAATGATGCTTTCGACATTTCACGGATTAGAAGCTGCCAAGCGCGGCATGATGACCCAGCAAGCCGCACTTTATGTGACAGGGCATAACGTCGCAAACGCGAACACGCCTGGATATACAAGACAGCGCGTCAATTTTGTGACGACGGAGCCATTTCCCGCTCCTGCCCTCAACCGCCCGCAAATCCCTGGGCAAATGGGGACAGGGGTGACCGCAGGATCCATTGAACGTGTACGGGAATATTTTTTAGACATACAATATCGCGGGGAAAATAACAAGCTCGGTTATTGGGAAGCGCGCGCGGACGCGGTCGCGAAGATGGAGGACATTATGAACGAGCCGTCGGACAGCGGATTGGCGAAAACGATGGATCAGTTTTGGCAGGCGCTCGAAGATTTAAGCGTCAATCCCGAAAACGAAGGGGCACGGTCTGTCGTACGCCAGCGCGGGCTTGCGGTGGTGGAAACATTTCATTATTTAGCAAACTCGCTATCGCAAATTCAAGCGGACATCGGCACGCAAATCGGTGTAACGGTGACGCAAATCAACTCGCTTGCCAAGCAAATTAGCGAACTTAACCAACAAATTGCGAGCGTCGAACCGAACGGCTATTTGCCAAATGATCTGTATGATGAGCGCGACCGTCTGATCGACGAGCTTTCCAAGCTGATTAACGTGCAAGTCGAAAAACACCAAACCGGCGGCAACGCGCCAGCAACGGCGGAAGGGACGTATGATATTTATTTCCTCAATGGAAACGAAAAAGTATATCTTGTCCAAGGCGGGAATTTTCAATCCATTTCATTTCCAGATGGTCAAGATGTGGACGGGGACAAAGACCACATTCAGGAAATGCCCCCGGCTGCGGGAGTGACAATATTGCAAGCGGGCGGCACGACTGTTTCCTTTACCAGCAACAATCAAGCCACGTTTCCGATGGGCAAACTGCGTGGGCTGATCGAAGCGTATGGCTACGTCGTGCAAGACAGCAACAATCAGCCAATCGTGACCGGCATTTATCCAGATATGTTAAATAACTTGGATAAGCTTGCTTATACGTTTGGCAAATTGTTTAATGCCGTTCACGAAAAAGGATATGGGCTCAACGGCGAAACGGGTGTTTCCTTTTTCGATGGGCTTGACCAAGTGAAAGGTGCGGCAAAAACGATTGATCTATCCGATGATATTATTAACGACCTTGCCAACATCGCCGCTTCTACGGAAAAGGATAAGCCAGGCAACGGAAACAATGCGATTAATCTTGCCAACGTCGGGAGTATGCCGCTTTCCGCGGATACGGTCAGTTTAATTGGTACAACCAACACGATCCAGATCAGCACGCTTAATCTGCCGTTGACTTCTGGCACGATCCAAACAAACTACCAAGGCTGGATCGGGAAACTCGGCGTTGATGGCGAACAAGCGAACCGAATGAAAAACAATAGCGACGTCCTGCGCCAGTCGGTAGAGGAGCGCCGCCAATCAGTGAGTTCCGTATCCCTTGATGAAGAAATGATGAACATGATTAAATTCCAGCACGCCTATAACGCGGCGGCAAGGCAAATTACCGTCGTCGATGAAATGCTCGATAAAATCATCAACGGCATGGGTATCGTCGGAAGGTAGGTGAGAAAACATGCGCGTGACACAAAGCATGCTGGCAAATAATATGCTAAAACATTTAAGCGCCAGCTATGCGAACTTAGGAAAATATCAAGAACAGCTTTCCACGGGGAAGAAAATTAACCGCCCATCGGACGACCCCGTCGTGGCGATGAAAGGAATCGCGTATCGCACGAATTTAACGGAAGTCGAGCAGTTTAAACGCAACTTTTCCGAAGCATACAACTGGATTGAAAATTCGGATGCGGCGCTCGATAAAGCGACACAGGCGTTGCAGCGCATTCGCGAACTTGTCGTGCAGGCGAGCAATGACACGTACGAAGCGACGCAGCGCCAAGCGATCTCGCAAGAAATTAAGCAGCTGACCGACCAGTTGGTGATGATCGCCAATACGAAAGTCGGCGACAAATATATTTTTAACGGCACCAACACGCTCGAGCCGCCTGTGCAAATGAACGGAACTTCCATCACGACATCAGACAACGCGGAAGAAGTAAAAATTGAATTAGCGAAAGGCATTTATATTGGCGTCAACGTGGATCCGACGAAAGTGTTCCATTATGACGCTTCACAAAAAGGGAAAGGATTGTTCAGCGATTTGCAGTCGCTTGCTAACGATTTGGACGACCCGGCCAAGACGGGAAAAGAGATTAACGAATACCTTGGCTATATTGACCAGCATATTACAAACCTGCTAGGCGTCCGCGCCGAGCTAGGAGCGCGCATGAACCGCATTGAGTTGATGGAAGACCGTATTGATTCCCAACAAGTCATTGCGGAAAAAATGCTGTCCGATAATGAAGACGTCGATATGGAAAAGGTCATCACCGACTTAAAAACGCAAGAGAGCGTGCATCGCGCCGCATTAGCGGTCGGCGCGCGCATCATCCAGCCGACGCTGGTCGACTTTTTGCGATAAGCTAGCTTTTTAGCTGGCTTTTTTCTTATCATGTTCCGATTCCGCCCGCCATGACGCGGCGGTTTCGTCAAGGAGGAGCTGTTGATGCGCATTCCGCAGCTTCGTATGGAAGCGACATTCGCGAAATTGGCGATTTCCACCGAACCCGCGCAACTGGAAATCACCCAGCCGCCAGCTGAGGTGACGATCGAACAGCCACATCCAGAATTGGAGATCAACGTCATTCGTCCGCGGCTGACGATCGACCAGTCGCAGGCGTGGGCAGAGATGAATTTAAAACATGTGTTTCGGCTGATCAAGGATGCGGCAAAAGATGGATATGAAACATGGCTGGCGTATGTAGAAACCGTTTCTGCGCAGGGAGACGAGCTGATGAAAATCGAAAACGGCGGCGACGTGATTGCCGAGCAGGCGCAAGCAAACAGCGAAGGCCCGCCGTTGGAGTTTAACGTCGGCCTTGTGCCGTCGCCGTTTAGTGTCAAAATCGATTACGAACCGGGCAAGCTAATGATGGATTGGAAAATTCATCAGCCGATGATTGATGTAAAACCGCACCGCCCAGTCATTCATTACCAACCAGGAGCGGTGCACATCGATTTGGCGCAGCACAATTCGCTCCGCATCAATGTAGTCACGTAAATACGAATCGAGGGATGAACGAATGAAAATCGCGACAAAATATCACGGAGACATCGACATTGATGAAAAGGACATCGTCCGTTTTGAACAAGGAATGCCAGGGTTTTTGGAGGAAAAACAGTTTGTCTTATTGCCGCTCGAAGACACGCCGTTTGTCATTTTGCAATCGGTCAAAACTCCAGCGCTCGGCTTTGTCTTAATCGAGCCGTTTTCGTACTTTCCAACATACGAAATCGACCTCGATGACAACACGCTCGAGCAGCTTCAAATCACGGGCGAGCAAGATGTTGCTTTATATGTTATTTTGACCGTCGCCGATCCGTTCGATGACACGACGGCGAACTTGCAGGCACCGGTTATTATTAACGTCCATAAACGCCTTGGCAAGCAAGTCATTTTAACAAACACGAACTACAAAACAAAACATCGCCTCTTTCCTGAAAAAGTGGCGAAATAAAGGAGGCGGCAACGATGCTTGTACTCACGCGCAAACTGAAAGAAGCGATTCAAATCGGCGATGACATCGAAATCACCGTCCTCGCCATCCAAGGCGATCAAGTGAAGCTTGGCATCAACGCGCCGAAACACGTCGAAATCCATCGCAAAGAAATTTACCTCGCCATCCAAGCTGAAAACAACGCCGCCTCCCACGCCTCCAAAACGTCGCTCGAACGGTTGAACGAGCAGTTGAAACATTGGAAAGGAGGGAAACAGTCATGAGCTTCAACATCGGCGGCATACAAATTCCAGGCGTCATCGCCAACATCGTCCAAGATAACAAACAAGCCGCTGAACAAGCGTTAAATCAAATCATTAATAAACATAAGGACGACCCAGCACACATCATTAAAGAAATCCAGCAGCCTTCGCCATTTTCCCAATTTCTCGACATCAAAATCTAAAAAATTTGCGCCAACCTATTAAACTCCCAAAAAACAAACCGATATAAAAAGTGAACGCGGCATAGCGAAGAAAGGCGGCCGACTTTCTTCCTATCCGCGAACCTATCATTCCACAAGGACGTGGAATAAAAAATTTTCAAGGAGGAAGGGAATATGAGAATTAACCACAACATTGCGGCGTTGAATACGTATCGTCAGTTGACGATCGGTCAAAGTGCAGCAGCGAAAAACATGGAAAAATTATCATCCGGTCTGCGCATTAATCGAGCTGGTGACGATGCAGCTGGTCTTGCGATTTCTGAGAAAATGCGCGGGCAAATTCGTGGTTTAGAGCAAGCTTCTCGCAATGCGCAAGACGCAATCTCGTTAATCCAAACAGCGGAAGGGGCTTTAAACGAAACACATTCTATCCTTCAACGTATGCGTGAACTTGCTGTACAAGCTGCGAATGATACTGCAACAACGGAAGATCGCCAAAAAATCCAGGATGAAATGAACCAGTTGCGTCAAGAGATTGATAGAATTGCTAATACAACTGAGTTTAACAAAAAGAAATTATTAAATGGTGATATTGCAAAGACTGTTACTGATAGTGGTACAGATGCTGCTTCATTTGACGATGATGGGTATAGAACGACTGGAAGTACTGAAGCAGGAGTATATACTGTGTCATTCATAAATGCTGCTACTCAGGCAACACTTGGTGGTGGAACTCTTGATACTACTACTCTTGCAGACTCTAACGTTAGTACAGTTGGCTTCACTGGCACACTCACTATTAACGGAAAGAATATTATGATTGAGTCTACTGATACATTAGATAATATTGTTACTAAAATTAATAACTTATCTGCAGATACAGGGGTAATAGCTGCTATTGGTACAGGCACTGACAGTGCCTTGTCTACCAAAAAGTATATTTCTCTAACATCCATTTCTTATGGTTCTAAAGCAACTATCCAAGTGTCAGGTTTAACAAGTGCTCAATTACAAAAACTAGGTATCGCTGATGATACAAATACTAATACAGTTTTATCAGATGCGGGTACAGATGCTGTGGCAACTCTTACAAACTCAGCAGGAGATAGCTTTAGTGTTATAAACGTTGATGGCAATACGGTAACTTTTGAAAATGGATTAACTGTAAAGGGTATTGATGGCACAGTTGCAGACGGTCATACAGCAACAATTGCAGTAAGTTCTGAAAATACATTAGATTTCCAAATAGGTGCTAATGAAGATCAAAATATCAATCTTTCTATTAACAAAATGGATGCTGTAAGCTTAGGTATTAATGGAAGCACTTCTACTACTGCTTTATCTGTTATGTCATACGAAGATGCCAAAGCAGCTATTACTGTAATTGATGATGCAATCAGTTTAGTTTCTGATGAGAGAGCTAAACTCGGTGCTTACCAAAATCGCTTAGAACATACAATCAACAACTTAGGTACATCTGCTGAGAACTTAACAGCTGCTGAGTCTCGTATCCGTGACGTAGATTATGCCTTCGTTGCTTAAGCAGTGACAGGCACAGTCGTCCTAGCTGGAAACGGCTAGGAGTATCACCGGGTGAATTGCTGGGAACCCCTTAGAGCCTTTGACGCCACAACGTAGCTGGAAACGGCAAGCGTGATGGTTGGAAAAGTCAAAGGATTGGGCAACCAGCAGCCAAGCTCCTGTCCCGAAAGGGTGGAGAAGGTTCAACGACTAGGACATACCGCCTAAGGCGAGAAGCTATGGCGATGAAGTCCGTAGGGTGAATAGGATTCCTCCATCGTCCTGCATCATCCGAAGCGCCCGGCCCCTAACAGGTCAAGCTGAGGGTGAAGATGTAGTCTGGTCCCGTCACGAAAGTGAGGGTGGCACGATGGCCAAAGAAATGATGGAATTCACAAAGAACAATATTCTGACACAAGCAGCGCAAGCGATGTTGGCTCAATCTAGTCAAATTCCGCAAGCGGTGTTGCAACTGCTTCGGTAATTTGATTGGAAGGGCGTCCTAGCTGGAAACAGCTAGGAGTATGACTGGGTGAATTGCTGGGAACCCCTAAAGCTTTCCTTGCCACAACGTAGCTGGAAACGGCAGGCGTGACGGCTGGAAAAAAGGAAAGATGCAACAATGGGCAACCAGCAGCCAAGCTCCTGTCCCGAAAGGGTGGAGAAGGTTCAACGACTAGGACATACCACCTAAGGCGAAACGCTATGGTGATGAAGTCCGTAGGGGAGGCAAGATAGCCGAACCGAAGTGCCCAGCCCCTAACAGGTGAAGCTGAGGGTGAAGAGATAGTCTACACAACGGTCGAAAGACGTTGAGGCATGGCAAGCCAACCAACAACCACAAGGAGTATTACAACTTCTTCGTTAATTTTAAATTACATGAAAGAGACTCTAGCTTTGCTAGGGTCTCTTTAGTCTATAAGGAGCGAAGGACTCCGTGAGACATGGGAGGGTACACCGCCATGAGAGAAGTGGAGATCCATGATGTGTGGTTATAGTGAATTTCTCCCTATTTTCAAAAAATAGGATAATAGGGCTTCTTCTCTTACAACCTACTTATCCAAAAATTTAGGGATATTCAATATCTATCCTGATTTCTGATGTTTATTCCTTATCTATCCTTGTGAAAATCGAAGAAATTCAAAGAAAAAACGAGAAAATCCGATATTTTATAGAGGGAGGTATAATTCTGATGAAATTCTCGTTAGGTGATAAAATCAGGGTAAAGCATATAAACTATGACCATAAAATGCGCGTTCAGCAACCAATGCCATCAATAATAGGAATGAAAGGCATTGTAGATAAAATGAGTGTTATGGAGGAGAATGCTTATTACATTAAACTTGAAAATGGAAAATTGGCGCTCTTATATGAAGATGAAATAGAGTTAATTTAATTTTGTAGATTAGTATTCATTTTTCTCTGTAGTGAATTTATTGCAGAACGCATAGCGGTGT
>NZ_BAWO01000014.1 GCF_000632715.1 Parageobacillus caldoxylosilyticus NBRC 107762
AAATAGGGAACTAGTTTTCTCCGCACAGGAGACTGAATATTCAGTCTCCTGTGCGGGGGAAACCACCCTACTATCCGTTCCAAATCCATTTCAGAGATACTCCATCTATCTTGCATACATAAAATTCCTGACGGTACCGAATCTTGGATAGGGTGTTTTTCGGGTTCTACTTTGGAGGGAGTTTTTTTATGGCTAAGTTTATCTCTTTCGTATACATGGTAATGATTGTAATGGGATTTGCTCATCAAATAGAGAAGGGGGCACTGTTACTTTTGAAATTAAATGACTAGCTAAAGAAAGTTGGTGTCTTTTTTCTTTTTACGGTAATATGGAAAAAAGGAAGGTGTGAGAGATGGAGACAAACAAAAAACCAAACCGACTCATTCGTGAAAAGTCACCGTATTTGCTGCAGCACGCCTATAATCCCGTCGATTGGTATCCGTGGGGGGAGGAGGCGTTTGCAAAAGCAAAAAAGGAAAACAAGCCGATTTTTTTGTCAATTGGCTACTCGACTTGCCACTGGTGTCATGTAATGGCGCACGAAAGTTTTGAAGATGAGGAAGTCGCGGCGATCTTAAATGAAAAATACATATCGATTAAAGTCGATCGCGAGGAGCGCCCTGATATTGATTCTATTTATATGCGTGTATGCCAAATGCTGACCGGGCATGGCGGCTGGCCGCTCAGCGTGTTTTTGACGCCGGAAGGGAAGCCGTTTTATGCGGGGACGTATTTTCCGAAGCGGAGCCGCTACGGACAGCCGGGGTTTATCGACGTACTGACGAAGCTTTATCACAAATATCGGGAAAATCCGAACGAAATCGAGCGGATGGCCGAACAAATCACCGAAGCGCTCCGGCAGTCGGTCCAAACGGCGGGCGCGGAGCGGTTGTCTCTCGAAGCGGTGGAAAAGGCGTACCGTCAGCTTTCCGGCAGCTTTGATACGGTATACGGCGGCTTTGGCGGCGCGCCGAAATTTCCGATTCCACATATGCTGATGTTTTTAATGCGGTATTATCAATGGAAACGGGATGAACGCGCGCTTTTGATGGTCGAAAAAACATTAAATGGCATGGCCAACGGAGGCATTTACGATCATATCGGCTACGGCTTTGCCCGCTATTCGACCGATGCGATGTGGCTTGTGCCGCACTTTGAGAAAATGTTGTATGATAACGCGCTTTTAGCCATCGCGTATACGGAAGCGTATCAACTAACGAAAAACGAACGATATAAGGAGATTGCGGAACAAATTATTGAATTTGTCAAGCGGGAAATGACTTCTAATGACGGTGCGTTTTATTCAGCGATTGACGCTGATTCCGAAGGGGTGGAAGGAAAATATTACGTATGGGCGCCTGATGAAGTGATCAACGTGCTTGGTACAGAACTAGGCGAACTGTATTGTCGCGTTTACGATATTACCGAAGAAGGAAATTTTGAAGGGAAAAACGTGCCAAACCTCATTCATACAAGAATGGACCGCATCGCAAGACAATATCGCATGGCGGAAGAAGAGCTGCACGAAAAGCTCGAAGAAGCAAGAAAACGGCTGTTTGCCGAGCGTTCGTTGCGCGTCTTTCCGCATGTGGATGATAAAATATTAACGGCATGGAACGCGCTGATGATCGCCGCGCTGGCGAAAGCGGCAAAAGTATATAAGCGCCGCGACTATTTACAGATGGCGGAGCGCGCGCTGTCGTTCGTCGAAACGAACCTTTTTCAAAACGGGCGGCTGATGGTGCGCTATCGTGACGGGGAAGTGAAACATAAAGGAATCATTGATGACTACGCGTTTCTCGTCTGGGCATATATCGAAATGTATGAAGCGACGTTGGTGTTGTCGTATTTACAGAAAGCGAAAGCATGTACGGAGCAAATGATCAGCCTTTTTTGGGATGAAGAGCATGGCGCCTTTTTTATGACCGGAAGCGACGCGGAGGAGCTCATCGTTCAGGAAAAAGAAATTTACGATGGCGCGCTGCCATCGGGAAACAGCGTCGCCGCGGTGCAACTGATTCGCCTGGCAAGGCTGACAGGTGATTTAACGGTATTAGAAAAAGCAGAAACGATGTATAAAGTCTTCCAACGTCAAGTGGAAGCATACGAAAGCGGCCATACGTTTTTCTTGCAAGGGTTGTTGCTTCTCGAGGCTCCAACCGTCGAAGTCGTTTTGTTTGGAAAACAAGGCGACGAAAAACGGGAGCAATTGATTCAGAAGTGGCAGGATGCGTTTGTGCCAAACGTTTTTCTGTTAGCGGCGGAACTCCCGGATGATTTTGCGAAGATCGCTCCATTTGCAGCAGAATATGAACCGCTTGGGGAGGAAACGACCGTGTACGTGTGCGAAAATTTTTCCTGCCAACAGCCGACGACGGACGTAGAGTCTGTTGCCAAGCAGTTGTTTGAATGAGCTTTTTGTAAATGTTTTCAAAACTGCTAGCAGGATTCTGCGTATTCATGGAGAAATAGTACGGCAAAGACAAAGCGAAGGAGAGAGTGCTTATGCCAATTACCAATCCAAGCAGGGAAGAGATTGGAAAAATTTTACGGAAGGCAAAACGCATCGCCGTCGTCGGATTATCCGACAACCCGGAACGGGAGTCGTACATGGTGGCGAAAGCAATGAAAGACGCGGGTTATGAAATTATTCCGGTCAATCCAATGATTGAACAGTGGGAAGGAATTCCTGCTGTTAAAAAGTTGACTGATATTGAAGGACATGTTGATATCGTCAACGTTTTCCGTCGTTCCGAACATTTGCCGGAAATCGCCCGCGAATTTGTCCAAATTGACGCCGACGTCTTTTGGGCGCAGCTTGGTGTCGTCAATGAGGAAGCCTATGAATTTTTAAAAGAAAAAGGGTATACGGTTGTGATGGATCGCTGCATTAAAGTGGAACACGCGTTAACGAAACAACATTGAGTGGAATGGAAACGACCATCTTTTTAGATGGTCATTTCCATTTTTAGAGGGAATTTTGTCGGAAACGGTAAAATAAGCGTAGACGCTGGCGAATTTTATGTTACAATAAAACAGAAACAGATAGAAACAGATGTTCTTGTTTTTGGTTGAAAGGGGTATGCATGTGGCAAAACAATCCGTATATGAATACAACGATGATGCGATTCAAGTGTTAGAAGGACTCGAGGCAGTTCGAAAACGGCCGGGAATGTATATCGGCAGCACCGATAGCCGCGGACTGCATCATCTGGTTTATGAAATTGTCGACAATTCTGTTGATGAAGCGTTAGCGGGATATGGAAATTATATTCTCGTAAAAATACATAAAGATAATAGCATTACCGTCCTTGATGAAGGGCGCGGCATGCCGACGGGAATGCATAAGCTTGGCAAACCGACGCCGGAAGTGATTTTAACGGTTTTACATGCCGGCGGAAAGTTTGGCCAAGGCGGCTATAAAACGAGCGGCGGCTTGCACGGGGTCGGCGCATCGGTCGTTAACGCGTTGTCGGAATGGCTTGTGGTGACGATTCATCGCGATGGTTTTATTTATCAGCAACGTTTTGAGAATGGCGGAAAGCCGGTGACGACGCTTGAAAAAATCGGAACGACGAACAAAACGGGGACGATCATTCAATTTAAGCCTGATCCAACGATTTTCAGCACGACGGCGTTTAACTATGAGACGTTAAGCGAGCGTCTGCGTGAATCGGCGTTTTTGCTAAAAGGGCTGAAAATCGAGCTCGTGGATGAACGGACAGGGATGCGCGATGTATTCCATTATGAAAATGGGATTGAAGCGTTTGTCGCCTATTTAAACGAAGATAAAGATGTGCTTCATCCGGTTGTCTATTTTGCCGGGGAACAAAATGGGATTGAAGTCGAATTTGCCTTTCAGTTTAACGACGGCTATTCGGAAAACGTATTGTCGTTTGTCAACAATGTGCGCACCAAAGACGGCGGTACGCATGAAGCGGGCGCCAAGACGGCGATGACGCGCGTCTTTAATGAATATGCGCGCAAGACGGGGCTGTTAAAGGAAAAAGACAAAAACCTCGAAGGCACCGACATCCGTGAAGGGCTGTCGGCGATCGTTTCGGTGAGAATTCCGGAGCACCTATTACAGTTTGAAGGGCAGACAAAAGGAAAACTGGGGACGAGCGAAGCCCGCTCCGCCGTCGATGCGATCGTATCCGAGCATTTAACGTACTTTTTGCAGGAAAACCCAGACATTAGCACGATGCTAATTAAAAAGGCGATCCGGGCATACCAGGCGCGCGAGGCGGCCCGCAAAGCGCGCGAGGAAGCGCGAAGCGGGAAAAAGCGAAAAGGGAAAGAAACGGTGTTAAGCGGAAAATTAACGCCGGCGCAATCGCGCAATCCGAAAAAAAACGAATTGTATTTAGTGGAAGGGGATTCTGCGGGCGGCTCGGCGAAACAAGGGCGCGACCGCCGCTTTCAGGCCGTATTGCCGCTGCGCGGAAAAGTGATTAACACGGAAAAAGCGAAGCTCGCCGATATTTTAAAAAATGAAGAAATCAGCACGATTATCCACGCGATCGGCGGGGGCGTCGGACCGGACTTTTCGCTTGAGGACATTAACTATGACAAAATCATCATCATGACGGACGCGGACACGGACGGCGCCCATATTCAGGTGCTGCTGCTGACGTTTTTCTACCGCTATATGCGGCCGCTCATTGAAGCAGGAAAAGTATATATCGCTCTTCCGCCGCTCTATAAAGTAAGCAAAGGCAGCGGCAAAAAAGAAATTGTTAAGTACGCATGGACCGATGCGCAGCTAAAAGAAATTACGAAGAAACTTGGCAAAGGCTATACGGTGCAGCGCTATAAAGGGCTTGGCGAAATGAACGCCGACCAATTGTGGGAAACGACGATGAACCCGGAGACGCGCACCCTCATTCGCGTGCGCATTGAAGATGCGGCCCGAGCGGAGCGCCGCGTCACCACGCTGATGGGCGATAAAGTTGAGCCGCGTCGCAAGTGGATTGAAGCGAACGTTGCATTCGGATTAGAAGATGATCCAAATATTTTAGATCATGAGCACGTATTTGTCGCAGGAGGGGATTACTGATGGCAGAAAGGCTGCTAGACTTACCGCTGGAGGACGTGCTTGGCGACCGCTTCGGCCGTTACAGCAAATACATTATTCAAGAACGGGCGCTTCCCGATGTCCGTGATGGGTTAAAACCGGTGCAGCGCCGCATTTTATATGCGATGTATATCGATGGAAACACGGCGGATAAGCCGTTTCGCAAAGCGGCGAAAACGGTTGGTAATGTGATCGGAAATTTTCATCCGCACGGCGACTCGTCCGTCTATGAAGCGATGGTGCGGATGAGCCAGGACTGGAAGTTGCGCAACGTCTTGATTGAAATGCACGGCAATAACGGCAGCATTGACGGCGACCCGCCGGCGGCGATGCGCTACACGGAAGCGCGCCTGTCGTCGATTGCCGCCGAATTGCTTCGCGATATTGACAAGCAGACGGTCGAATTTGTACCAAACTTTGATGATACGACGAAAGAGCCGGTTGTGCTGCCGGCGATGTTTCCGAATTTATTAGTGAACGGATCGACCGGCATCTCTGCCGGATATGCGACCGAAATCCCGCCGCATCCTTTAGGGGAAGTCATTGACGCCGTATTGATGCGAATTGACAAGCCCGCTTGCACGGTCGATGAGCTGATGACCGTGCTTCACGGTCCAGACTTTCCAACCGGCGGCATTATTCAAGGAAAAGATGGCATTAAAAAAGCGTATGAAACGGGAAAAGGGAAAATCATCATTCGCGGCAAAGCAGCGATTGAACAAGGAAAAGGCGGGAAAAAGCAAATAATCATTACAGAGCTTCCGTATGAAGTCAATAAAGCGAACCTCGTCAAAAAAATCGATGAACTTCGCTTTGACAAAAAGCTCGACGGCATTGCCGACGTCCGCGACGAAACGGACCGCACCGGACTGCGCATCGTGATTGAGTTGAAAAAAGACGCCGATGCGGAAGGCATATTAAACTATTTATACAAAAACACCGATTTGCAAGTGCCGTACAACTTTAATATGGTGGCGATTCATCAGCGCCGGCCGAAGCTGCTAAGCCTTCCGGAACTGCTTGATGCCTATATTGAGCACCGCAAGGAAGTGGTGACGAACCGCTCGCAATATGAGCTGAAAAAAGCGCACGAGCGCCAGCACATCGTCGCAGGCCTGATGAAAGCTTTATCCATTTTAGATGAAGTAATCGCAACGATCCGCGCTTCCCGCGATAAGCGCGACGCCAAAGACAATTTAATCGCCAAGTATGAGTTTACCGAAGCGCAGGCCGAAGCGATTGTATCGCTGCAGCTATACCGCTTAACAAACACTGATATTACCGCGCTAAAGCAGGAAGCGGAAGAACTAGAAAAGACGATTCAGGAACTGACTGCGGTTTTAAGCGAGGAAAAAAAGCTACTTTCCGTCATTAAAAAAGAGTTAAAAGCGATGAAAAAGCAATATGCCGATGAGCGGAGAACGAAAATTGAAGAAGAAATTGAAGAAATTAAAATCAACTTGGAAGTCATGATTCCAGCAGAAGACGTAATTGTCACCGTCACAAAAGAAGGATATGTGAAACGAACGAGCTATCGTTCGTACAGCGCGTCGAATGGTCAAGATTTCGGCATGAAAGAATCGGACCGGCTGCTCGCGCAGTTGGAAATGAACACAACCGACGTATTGTTATTGTTTACCCGCCGCGGCAATTATCTGTATTGTCCGGTTTATGAGCTGCCGGATATCCGCTGGAAGGACGTCGGCCAGCATATTGCCAATCTCATTCCGCTCGAACGCGACGATGACATTATCGCCGCAGTGCCGGTCAAACAATTTACTGAAGCGTTAAGCCTTGTGTTTGTCACGAAACAAGGCATGGTAAAACGAACTGAGCTTGCGCAATATAAAGTGCAGCGCCATACGCGGCCGTTCGTGGCGATGAATCTTAAAGAAGATGATGAAGTGATACACGTATATAGCACCGATGGTAAGCAAAGTTTATTGCTTGTGACGAATCAAGGATACGGATTATGGTTTGACGAAGCGGAAATCAGCACCGTCGGTGTGCGCGCCGCCGGCGTGAAAGGAATTAATTTAAAAGAAGGAGATTACGTCGTTTCCGCGCATCCAGTCGCGGGCGAAAAGGAGCGGTATTTAGTCATCGCCACCCAGCGCGGGGCCGTGAAAAAAATGCCGCTTAGCGAATTTGAAAAAACATCGCGTGCCAAACGCGGCGTCGTTATGCTCCGTGAGTTAAAGACAAACCCGCATCGGATCGTTGCTTCCGTGTTAACGGCGGATGAGGATGAGACACTATTCATTCGCACGGAAACGGGGACGGTCGAGACGCTTTCGGCTGCATCGCTGCGCAGTTCCGACCGCTACAGCAACGGCTCCTTTATCATCGACAGCGATGAAGCCGGAAATGTTGTTGATATGTGGAAGGCGCCGTCCAAGCTAGGAAAAGAGGAAATGGAATGAGATTTAAGCGTCAAGAGCCATTTCGTTATCAGTTTGGCCAGCCGCTCGCATGTTTGTTGCGCGTGGCGGGAATTGGCGGGCAGCAGAAGGAGGAAGAATACATCGGCTTATATTCATAATCTTAGCCCGCACGGAATGAAGCTAGAAATCTTGCAGCGCATCCCTTATGAGCATGGTAAGACGACGGTGGAGATCGCTTTTTCGATCAACAATGCACCTCTTCGTTTTTTCGGCAAGATCGTTTGAGAGAAACCGTTCGGGCGGACGCATTATTATGGGATGCGCTTGCTCGTGTCCGCTGAAGAAGAAATGCTTATTCGCGAAATCAAGCGGCACGCCGCGCTTTATCGCAAACGAAAATAAAAACAACTCGGCAGGAAGCCGAGTTGTTTTTTACCAAAATTTCCACCATTTATTTGAACGTTTCGCGCTGGCGCCAGCCGCCGCTTGGCGGAAAGAAAGGACGAGTTCGCGAAATGCTTTTTCCCGCTCGATAATTTGTTCTTCGAGGCGTTTTCGCTCTTGCTCCTGTTTTGTTTTTTCTTCCTGTAAAAACGTAGCGACATTTTCGAGATGTTCATGGATTTCTTCGGTTTCCTGTTGCAACGTTTTTGCATATTGCGCTAATGAATCGCAAACGGTTTGCTTGGTAGCAGCGGACTGTTCTTGAATCTCATTCATATAGGATTTCACTTCGTTCATTGCCTGCTGCAAAACTTCCGTCGTTTCTTTTTTCAGCGCTCCGACAATTTCTTCTTTCATTCGCATTGCCAACTGCTCCGCTATGTATTGGGCATCGTGACGTGAAGAACGGGGAGCGTCAATAATTTCCCCTTCCATGACGGGCAGATCCAGTTCCATTTGCTGTGGCTGCTGTTTGAAATGACGGATAATGTCTCGTTTATGGCGCCCGTCTGCCAGCCATTCTTTAATATGGCAAAACTGCGTTAGCAGCTCTTCTGTATAAATGCGAGCCCCTTGCTGGGTACGGGGGATGGTCACGCACTCGGCAAACTCTTTTTCCCACTGTTTCAGTATGTGTGGCGCTACCCCCAATTTCTTTGCCGCCTCGCGAAGCGTATATGTCTTCATCTGTGTTTGTCCATCCTTTCCTCACGATTTTTTCTCTATTTATTTTCCAACTAGTAAAGTTATTTTCCTGCCGGTTGACAAAACATAACAAAAGAAGTGGAATTTAGAGAAAAACTAACATGCATGTCGAAAAACGAACATACATGTTGAGAAAAAATTGTTGACGAACCTGTATATACAGGTTAAAATAAACATGACTTGTATATACAGGTTTTTTTGAAAACGATTGCTGAAAGCGGTTTAGTTGGTTTCGAGGCTACATGAGAGGAAGAGGAGGCTTTCTTATGGGGGCATATCAACAATCCGTTGAAAAAATTGTCAAAGCGGTTGGCGGGAAAGAAAATATTATCGCCGCTACCCATTGTGTGACGCGGCTGCGATTCGCGTTGAAAGATGAAGGAAAAGTAGATAAAGAAGCATTAGAAAGCATCGATATTGTGAAAGGATCATTTTCCGCGAACGGCCAATTTCAAGTTGTAATCGGTCAAGGGCTGGTGGATAAAGTATATGACGAAATGGTCGAAGTAACGGGAATCGGCAGGGCGACCAAGCAAGAAATTAAAGACGCCGCCGAAGCAAATTTAAATCCGCTGCAGCGCGCCATTAAAACATTGGCCGACATTTTTATTCCGATTTTGCCGGCGATCGTGACGGCCGGTTTGCTCATGGGGATTAACAACATATTAACAGGCCCGGGCATTTTCTATGAAGGCAAGTCGTTTGTGGAAGTGCATAAAGAATGGGCCGATCTTGCGGGCATGATCAACTTAATTGCCAATACGGCGTTTGTGTTCCTGCCAGGCTTAATCGGCTGGTCGGCCGTGACGAAATTCGGCGGCAGTCCGCTGCTAGGAATTGTTCTTGGTTTAATGCTGGTCCATCCAGATTTGTTAAACGCATGGGGATGGGGAGCAGCGAAAGAAAAAGGAGAAATTCCGATTTGGAATTTGTTTGGCTTGGAAGTGCAAAAAGTCGGCTATCAAGGCCAAGTGTTGCCAGTGCTGGTTGCATCGTACGTGCTGGCAAAACTCGAGCTGTTTTTGCGCAAGCGCATCCCAGATGCGTTCCAGTTGCTGCTGGTTGCTCCGCTCGCGCTGCTAATTACAGGGTTTTTAGCGTTTATCGCGATTGGACCGATTACGTTTGCGATCGGTAATGCGATTACGCACGCATTTGTGACTATTTTTGACAATGTTCCAGCGATCGGAGGCTTTTTATACGGAGCGTTATATGCGCCGCTTGTCGTGACGGGAATGCACCATACATTCTTGCCGGTTGACTTGCAGTTGATTGCCAACACAGGCGGCACGTTCCTCTGGCCGATCCTCGTCATGTCCAACATCGCCCAAGGCTCGGCGGCATTGGCGATGATGTTTGTTGCCAAAGATGAAAAATTAAGAGGTCTTTCCTTTACATCGGCGGTATCCGCATATCTTGGCATTACCGAGCCAGCGATGTTCGGCGTGAACTTGCGCTTCCGCTACCCATTCATCTCAGCGATGACGGGGGCGGCGATTGCCGGAATGTTTATTACGTTAAATAAAGTCATCGCGCCATCGATTGGGGTTGGAGGCTTGCCAGGATTTTTATCGATCGTGCCGCAAAAATGGGTGCCGTTCTTTATCGGCATGGCGATCGCAATCATTGTTCCGTTTATTCTAACCTTTATACTTGGCAAAGTTCGCAAAGCGGACCGTTAATGACAGTCAATCTATACTATTGAAACTATGTTTTAAATAATCAATCGAACATACCATTGGTGCATCCCCACCAATGGTATCGTTTTTATCCAATAAATTAAATGAGGTGATGACAGCATGGAACAGCAACCATGGTGGAAAAAAGCGGTTGTGTATCAAATCTATCCGAAAAGCTTCAACGATACAAACGGTGACGGAATCGGCGATTTGCCAGGAATCATCGAGAAACTCGATTATTTAAAGCTTCTTGGCGTCGATGTCATTTGGCTGACGCCGATCTACAAGTCACCACAGCGCGACAACGGTTATGATATTAGCGACTATTTTCAAATTCATCATGAATATGGGACGATGGAAGACTTTGACCGCCTGCTAGAAGAAGTGCACAAACGCGGCATGAAGCTGATCATGGATATGGTCGTCAACCATACGTCGACGGAACATGAATGGTTTAAGCAGGCGCGTTCGTCAAAACAAAGTCCATACCGAAACTTTTACATTTGGCGCGATCCGAAGCCGGATGGAAGCGCGCCGACAAATTGGCAATCAAAGTTTGGCGGCTCGGCATGGGAATATGATGGACAAACCGGGCAGTATTATTTGCATTTGTTTGACGTGACGCAAGCCGATTTAAATTGGGAAAACGAGGAACTCCGCCGCCGCATTTACGATATGATGCATTTTTGGTTTCAAAAAGGCGTCGATGGGTTCCGATTGGATGTCATTAATTTGCTTTCGAAGGATCAGCGTTTTCCTGATGATGACGGTTCGGTGCCGCCGGGGGACGGCCGCAAATTTTACACGGACGGGCCGCGCATTCACGAGTTTCTGCAAGAAATGAACCGCGAAGTATTTTCGAAATACGATATCATGACGGTCGGGGAAATGTCGTCAACGACGATTGACCATTGCATTAAATATACGAATCCAAATCGCCATGAGCTAAACATGACGTTTAATTTCCATCATTTAAAAGTAGATTATCCGAACGGGGAAAAATGGGCGGTCGCCGATTTCGATTTTCTTGCCTTGAAACGGATTTTATCGGAATGGCAAGTCCAAATGCATAAAGGCGGGGGCTGGAATGCGCTCTTTTGGTGCAACCACGACCAACCGCGCATTGTGTCGCGCTATGGCGATGACGGAAAGTATCATAAAGAGTCGGCGAAAATGCTCGCTACCGTCATTCATCTGATGCAAGGCACTCCGTATATTTACCAAGGCGAAGAAATCGGCATGACCGATCCGAAATTTGAGCGCATTGACGATTACCGCGATGTGGAGTCGCTCAATATGTACCGCATTTTGCAAGGACAAGGCAAAAGCGAACAAGAAGTGCTGGAAATTTTAAAACGAAAATCGCGCGACAATTCACGGACGCCAATGCAATGGGATGACAGCGAGCACGCCGGGTTTACGACAGGAACCCCTTGGATTCGCGTCGCAGACAACTATAAACAAATTAACGTCAAAAAAGCGCTCGAGGATCCGACGTCGATTTTCTATCATTATCAGCGCTTGATTCAGCTGCGCAAACAATATGACATTATTACGACCGGAGACTATCAGCTATTGCTTGCCGACCATCCGCAAATTTTTGCCTATTTGCGCAACGGCGAGAAGGAAAAGCTGCTTGTTGTCAACAATTTTTACGGCAAAGAGACGACGTTTGTCCTGCCGGATGACGTAGAGATCGACGGCTATGCGGGAGAAATATTGCTGTCGAACTACGCCGACTCGCCAAGCGAGTTTCGCACGATCCAACTTCGTCCGTATGAATCGATAGTTTATTACTTAAGTAAATCGTGATACAATACATGTCGGTGAGCGAGATGCATGAAAATAAATATTTAGCGATTTATCACGACCTTGTCGAAAAGATCCGCCAAGGTCATTGGAAGCCGTATGATAAACTGCCGTCCGAACATGAGCTAGCCGGTTGCTATCACACGTCACGGGAGACGATTCGCAAAGCGCTTAATCTGCTTTCTGAGCATGGCTATATTCAAAAAATGAAAGGAAAAGGCTCGATTGTTTTAGATGTCGGAAAGTATAATTTTCCTGTCTCTGGGCTCGTCAGTTTTAAAGAACTGGCGCAAAACATGAAACAGCCGGTGCGAACGATTGTCCATGAGCTGGAAATAATCAAACCCAATTCGTACTTAAAGCAACAGCTGCAGGCGGCAGGCAGAGACGAAATATGGAAAGTCATCCGTTCGCGTGAAATCGAAGGAGAACGCATCATTTTAGACAAAGACTTTTTTCTGAAAAAATATGTGCCGACACTGACAAAAAAAATATGCGAAGATTCCATTTACGAATATTTAGAGAAAGAGCTGAAATTACACATCAGCTTTGCGAAAAAAGAAATATTTGTCGACCGGGTGAATGAAGAAGACCGAAAATATTTAGATATCAGCGGATATGACTATATTGTCGTGGTCAAAAACTACGTTTATTTAAATGACGCGACACTGTTTCAATATACGGAGTCGCGGCACCGGCTTGATAAATTCCGCTTTGTTGATTTTGCGCGGCGCAAGTAAATGGGCATTTGTCTTATTGAAGGCAAATGCCTGTTTCTTTTTTATTTTTATTTAATTTAAAAAACTATGTTCTAAATAATCAATTCTAACGATCATAAATTTCCGTAATTATGGCCATCCTTTTAACGATGAAAGGGTGAATGGAATGGAAGGAACATGGCTGTCGTTATTGCCGTTTCTCATCATCATTCCGCTGGCGATTTGGCTGAAAGAAATTTTGCCGGGTCTTGTCATCGGTTTGATCGTCGGAGCGATTTGTTTGAAAAAAAGCGTGCTTGCGGCGGTGGAACACGCTGTATTGGCAATGCTCGAAACGATCAGCGATATCGAGCATATTAAAGTGGTGGTGTTTTTGTATTTGTTTGGTTCCTTAATTGGGATGATGCAGATTACCGGCGGAATAAAAGGCTTTGTGGAGTGGATTGCGGAAAAACTTCATTCGAAGCGGAGACTGCTGTTATTTATTTGGCTCACCGTCCCCTTTACTTTCTTCATGCCGATGTTTCGCATTATGCTGCTTGGTCCAGTGATGAAATCAGTGCTTGGAAAGTTCCGGATCGACAGAAGGAGAATGGCTTATATTATCGACGTGTCAACCGAGCCGATTATCGTCCTTCTTCCGGCAGCGACCGCATTTGTCGGCTTTATGACGTCGGTTGTGGCAGGGGCGCTGAAGCAAAACAAAATCGATGCATCAGCCTATCAATTGTTTTTGCAAAGCCTGCCATACAACTTTTTTGCCATTATTGCGTTAGGAGTCGGGCTGTTTACCACGTTTATGAACGTGAAGATTGGAAAGAAGGGAGGAAAAAAAGAAAAAGACAAGACAAACGAGCTTCACGGGCTGGGGCTGCGCAAAGAGCTGGCACTGGTGGCAGGAGAACCGCTTCATTTATTTTTTCCGCTTTTTCTTGTGCTCGTGCTGACATTCTTTTTCTTTTGGTATGATGGGAAAAGAAAAGGTGCAAGAACGTTTGTCGACGCATTTTCGCTAGCCGATGCGACGTTGGTGATGCTCATTGCCCTGTTTGTAACGATCATGATTTCTGCCGCTTTTTATCTTGTACGCAAACAACCGCTGCATGAGCTGATTTATCATTTTTTTGCCGGAGGCAATCAATTAATGGCGCCGATTGGGATGCTTCTTCTCGTTTGGGCCGTATCATTGGTCGCTGATGAGTTAGGTTTTTCCGCTTACGTTTCCTCTAGGTTTGGGACATGGCTGCCAAAAGAAATTGTGCCCGCCGCCGTATTCGTGATCGGATCGTTTGTCTCTTATTTTATTGGCTCCTCGTGGGGGACATGGGGGATTTTTATGCCGCTTGGAATCACGCTCGCCAAAGCGACAGAAGCACCGCTGGCGATGACGATTGGAGCGGTGTTTGCAAGTGGAACGTTTGGCGCTTTCGCATCTCCGCTAGGGGATACGACGATCACCACAGCGTCGATTATGGAGATGGATTTAATGGGCTATGCCAAATATAAATTGCGCATTTCCTTATTGTGCGGAGTTTTATCGGTTCTTGCATATCTACTGGTGCCATTCTTGATAGGATAGCGGCTCGAAGGCAACGGCATCGCGCTTTTTGCGTTAGATGCCGCTTTTTCCATTATTTTGATCATAAACAAAACTATGTGCTAAATAATCAACAAAATATAAAACAGTTGCCGAAATAAAAAAATCCAGCTATGATAAAAACAACATACTGACTAGTTAGTAAACAGAGAGGGAGAGGTTTATGGCGACTCATACGATAACGGTAAACATTCGCTTTTGTGAAACAGATGCGCTCGGCCACGTCAGCAACACCAGCTATTTTATTTATTTGGAGGAAGCGCGCATTCGCATGTTTGAAGAATTAGGGTATGGAAGCAATATAAAAGACTGGTGTTTTATTCTCGCCTCGGCAAAATGTGATTTTGTCAACCAGGCGTTTTTCGGTCAGCGTTTAAAAATTGAAACGAATGTGGCGAGAATCGGCAATAAAAGTTTCCAGTTCGTCCATCGCATTTTGGACGAGAAAACGGGAACGTTAATCGCGCTTGGCGAAGCGACGACTGTCTACTTTAACTTTCAAACGCAAAAAAGCGAACCAATTCCTGAGTATTTAAGAAAACAATTGGAGCGTTATCTTATTTCCGAACCAAATGGGGTAACGAAAAAAGAGTAGGAAATCCGCCCTGATCAGGCGGATTTTTTTATGGACCAAACAATGGTTGTAACATACTTTATGAATAGGAGAAAGGGGGAGGCCGATGGAAATTAAAGCAAAAATAGGGGAAACGACGTTTACATGCCGCGGGGATTTAGAGACGTATTTCCGCCCATTTCGTGAAGCAACGATCGGCACGGATTTTACGTTTTCCACACCGTTTGGCGAGCAGAAGCTGATTTATGCCGACTGGACGGCAAGCGGCCGCCTTTATCGACCGATTGAAGAAAAAATCATCGAGGAGATTGGGCCGCTGGTGGCGAATACCCACACCGAGTCCAATATTACGAGCACAAAAATGACGTTAGCATATCAATATGCCAAAGAAATCATTAAACATCACGTCCATGCCGGAAAACATGACGTGATTATCATGGAAGGGCCGGGGATGACGAGCGCTGTCAATAAATTGCAACGGCTTTTGGGTTTGCGTGTGCCTGAACGGTGGAAAGCACGCCTTTCCCTTGCCGATGACGAACGCCCCGTTATTTTTGTGACGCATATGGAACATCATTCGAATTTGCTATCATGGACGGAAACGATCGGGGAAGTAATCACGATTCGTCCAACTGCGAATGGGGATGTAGACGTTGACCATTTGCGTGAACTGCTAGAGACATACGCGCACCGCCCGTTAAAGATCGGTGCTTTTACTGCCTGTTCCAATGTGACGGGCATCCAAACCCCATATCATTTTCTGGCCAAAATAATGCATGAACACGGCGGCATTTGCTTCATCGATTTTGCCGCTTCCGCTCCATATATCGAGATCAATATGCATCCCGCTGACCCGCTTGAAAAACTAGACGCTATTTATTTTTCACCGCATAAATTTCTAGGAGGCCCGGGAAGCGCAGGGGTGCTTATTTTCGATGCGCGGCTGTATCAAAACCGCATCCCTGATCATCCGGGGGGAGGGACGGTTCTATGGACCGATCCATGGGGAAATTATAAATACATCGAAGACATTGAGACAAGGGAAGACGGGGGAACGCCTCCGTTTTTGCAAACAATCAAAGCGGCGCTTGCCATTCGCTTAAAAGAGAAAATGGGAGTTGAGCGTATACAGAAGCGGGAAAAGGAATTAACGTCCCTGTTGCTGTCGCATTTAAAACAAATTCCCCGCGTCCGTGTGTTAGAAGGACATCGCGAAGACCGGCTTGGCATTGTCTCGTTTATCATTGAAGGAATGCATTATAATCTTGTTGTCAAAATGTTAAACGACCGCTTTGGCATTCAAGTGCGCGGAGGCTGTTCGTGCGCCGGCCCGTACGGCCATTATTTGCTTGGCATTGATAAAGAACAATCAGAAACACTGATGAAGCAAGTCGAGCAAGGAAATTTATTTGTCAAACCAGGATGGGTACGCATTTCGCTGCATCCGATTATGACAAACGAAGAGGTGTATGACATCATCCGCGCCATCCGCCATATCGTCCGTTACGCAGACACGTGGAAGCAAGAATATATGTATGATCAAACCAAAAATGAGTTTTACCATCGTGGCGACGACCGCTATGTCCGCGGTTTCTTTGCATTGTGAGACATATTGGTTTCCTCCCCGCCCCGTAACAGGTAAAATAAAAACATACTAGAAGAGAAGGGGAGAACGAATGAACGAGCTATATCATTTGCTATTGCGCACGGAGCGGGAGCGAAATTTATACGAACAGGCGCGCGAGCTGGCCGCTAGGTTTCACGAACGGGCGGCCTGGCATGATGAATACGGAGAATTTCCGTTTGCCAATTTCCGTGATTTAAAACAAGCCGGTTTTCTATCCTTAACCGTACCAAAGCAATATGGCGGAGAAGAAATTTCCTTATATGAATTTCTTCTCGTTCAGGAAACGATCGCCCAAGGCGACGGCGCGACCGCATTGTCGCTTGGCTGGCATTTAGGGATTTTGCTAAGTTTGGCGGTGACGAAAAAATGGCCGGAGCCCGTTTTTGCCCGGATTTGCCGTGAAGTAGTAGAAAAGCAGGTGTTATTAAACAGCGCTCATTCCGAAAAAGCGACCGGCAGCCCGGCGCGCGGCGGAAAACCGGAAACGACCGCTGAATTTCGCAACGGACGCTGGGTGATTTCCGGGCGCAAAACGTTTGCTTCACTGGCGCCGGCGCTCGATTATTTTATTATTTCCGCGACGATCGAAGCGACGGGCGAGATCGGCAATTTTCTTGTGCCAAAAACGGCAAGCGGCTTAACGATCGAAAAAACGTGGAATACGCTTGGGATGAGGGCGACGCGAAGCGATGACATCCTTTTAGACAATGTCGAAGTCGAAGAAGAGGCGCTTGTCGAAATCATTGGCACGCCAAAGGCTGGCCAGCCGGCGCAAGGCTGGCTTTTGCATATCCCTGCCTGCTATTTAGGCATTGCGATTGCCGCACGCAACGAAGCGATTCGGTTTGCAAAAGCATACCAGCCAAACAGCTTGCCGCATCCGATTGCCGAAGTGCCGGAAGTGCAGCGGAAAATCGCGCAAATGGACATACAATTGATGAATGCGCGCCACTTTATGTATGCCATTGCCGACCAATGGGACCGTTATCCAGAAAAAAGAGCAGAGATGAAGGAAGAGCTGGCAGCGGTAAAATATACAGCAACCAATACGGCGGTAAATGTCGTTGATTTAGCGATGCGCATTGTCGGAGGACAAAGTTTATTTGCAGACAATCCACTGCAGCGCTACTATCGCGACGTCCGCGCCGGGCTGCATAATCCGCCGGCCGATGATATTACCGTTTCCATCGTGGCCAAGCGCGCCCTACAATAAAAGAGCAGTCTACTCAGACTGCTCTTTTATCTTATCGTTTTTCCAATGCGGTTTTCAAAAATTGCGGAAGCTCGAAACATTGTTTTAATATGCCTTCATTCACATATTTCGTATCCGCTGGAATGGCGGCTTGTTCCGGGAAGGAGAGCGGTTTGGTCGAGCCGATTGTGAAGCTCCATAATCCTCCTGGGTAGGTAGGCACGGTCGCTGTATATACTTTTACATGCGGAAATAATTCGCCAATATTGTTATACGTCCGACGTAAAATATCTAAATGGAAAATAGGAGACTGGCTTTGGCACACCATTAGTCCGTCATCTTTTAATGCGCGGCGGACGTTGGCGTAAAAATCTCGAGAAAAGAGCGCCTCCGCTGGACCGACCGGGTCAGACGAATCGATAATAATGACATCATATTCGTTTTTATGTTCCCGGACAAATGCAACCCCATCATCGTAAATAAATTTTACGCGCGGGTCGGATAAGTTGCCCGATACTTCTTGCAAATGCGCTTTGCACGCTTGCACTACTTTTTCATCAATTTCTACCATATGAATTTCTTCAATATGTGGATATTTCGCCGCTTCTCTCGCCGCACCGCAATCACCGCCGCCGATAATCAACACTTTTTTCGCCGCTGGATGCAGCTGCAGCGGAATATGCGAAATCATTTCATTATAAATATGGCCGTCGATCGATGTCGTTTGCACCACTCCGTCGAGGACGAGCATGCGGCCGAAATCGTAGGAATCTAAAATCATCACATGCTGAAATTCCGACGGCTCCGAGAAAATAACGTCTTTGATGCGATAGCTGATTTTCAAATTTTCGCGGTCATCCTCAGTAAGCCAAAGTTCGCCGTTTTCGACTTTTACATAAGGTGGTAATGTATCTTGCACGCGTTTCATTGTGACCTCCTTTTCATGATCATCGCTTATTTTGTCGCACGTCTCTAATATTAATATATTTTGCGAAATGTGACAAACAAAAGGATACTAACGGCCTGTTCCCGATGTATTCATCCCGCCGCCCATATTAGACGATTGATTTCGCTTTTCTTCTTTCCCATCATCGTTGCCGCAGCCGGCGAAAAGACCAGTCATAAGACAAAACATCGATAAAAGCAGAATCCACTTTTTTCTCATGTTTTTCCTCCTGAAAGCGATTTTGCTTATAGTATGCCTTTTATCTTTTGAAAAAATAAAAGGAGCTTGCTCTTTACACTAGAACAAGCTCCTTATTGTTCTCCTTTACGGAAAATCGCTTGTAAATGTTGTTTATTGGCAAGTAAATCGGCCAATGTATACGAATCCAGCACATGCAAAAATGCCTCCAGCGCTTCATGCAACACGTGTTTTAGCTGGCAAACCGGAGTGACGATGCAATGATTGCCATGACTGGCGAAGCATTCGACAAGGGATAAGTTGTCTTCTGTTTGGCGGACAACCGTACCAATTCGAATGTTTTCCGGTTCTGTAGCGAGACGAATCCCTCCGTTTCGTCCGCGGATCGTCTCAATATATCCAAGTTTGCCAAGTTCATACACAATTTTGCTTAAATGATTTTCCGAAATAGAAAAAGTGCGGGAGATTTCTTTAATATTTGTTTTTTCTCCACGCTCCAGCGCCCCTAGAAAAAGAAGAACGCGCAATGCATATTCCGTATAGTTGGTCAGCTGCATTTACTTCACACCTTTGAAATTAGCTTTTTAGTATTATTGTACCATAATCCATCCCCCAACAAGAATTGTGAACAATTTGTTAAAGATGTATTTTAAATATTGCTTTTAAGAAACAATCATGGTTCAATTAAAGATGTATTTAAAATACATGTTTTATGGGGGATGTAAAAATGGGTACAACAACAACATTAAGCCAAAAAACAATTGAAATTGTGAAAGCGACCGTTCCTGTACTTGAACAACACGGGGAACAAATTACGAAGTGGTTTTATCAATCCATGCTCTCAAATCATCCAGAACTGCTCAATATTTTTAACCATGCCAACCAAAAACAAGGACGGCAGCAAAGAGCGCTTGCGGCAGCAGTTTACGCTGCGGCGAAATATATCGATCAGCTGGAAGCAATTTTGCCTGTCGTCGAACAAATTGCCCATAAGCATCGAAGCCTGGGAATTAAACCAGAGCATTATCCGATTGTCGGCAAACATTTGTTGCTGGCGATTAAAGCAGTGCTGAAAGAGGCGGCGACAGACGAAATCATCAATGCTTGGGAAGAAGCATATCAAGCCATCGCCGATGTATTTATTAAGGTGGAAGCGCAATTGTATGAAGAAGCCGCATCCAAACGGGGAGGATGGAAAGATTTCCGCCGTTTCATCGTTCAGAAAAAAGTAAAAGAAAGCGATGTCATTACTTCGTTTTATTTCGTTCCTGAAGACGGTGGGGAAATTAGCGAGTATTTACCAGGACAATATGTCAGTGTCAAAGTCTCTATTCCAGGGGAAAAATATACCCACATTCGTCAATACAGCTTATCCGATGCGCCTGGAAAAGGCTATTACCGCATTAGCGTCAAACGGGAAGCGGCAACGGCGGACAAACCAGCCGGGATTGTATCCAACTATTTACACGATCATGTTCAAGAAGGGGATGTGCTTGAATTAAGCGCACCGGCTGGTGTTTTCACGCTCGATATGTCAAAAGAAACACCGGTTGTGCTCATTAGCGGCGGCGTGGGCATTACGCCACTCTTCAGCATGGCTAGCACGATTGCTTCGCGTCAACCTAATCGACAAGTAACGTTTATTCATGCGGCGGTCAATGGAAACGTCCACGCGTTTGATCAAGATTTGCGCCGTTTAGCGGAACATCCGTCATTTTCGTATCATGTATGCTATCAGTCTCCTTCGGAGGAAGACCGGAAACATCCTTATTTCGGAAAAGAAGGGTTTATTGATTTACCTTGGATACAATCGGTTGTATCGAATAAAGAAGCAGATTTTTATTTCTGTGGACCGATCCCATTTATGAAAACGGTCTATCATGCGTTAAAAGAATGGGGCGTTTCCGACGAAAATATTCATTATGAATTTTTCGGCCCAGCCGGCGATTTAACGAAATAATGATTAGATGGACAGGCACCTTTCTGTTTGGAGGAAGGTGCCCTTTTTGATATGATAAATAAAAAGGAGCATTCCTG
>NZ_BAWO01000013.1 GCF_000632715.1 Parageobacillus caldoxylosilyticus NBRC 107762
TATAGAGGGAGGATGTTCATGAAACAAACCGTGATCATTTTCATCATTAGCGCGTTAATCGGTTTGGCGGGTGGGTACACCTATTTCCAGTTCACAGGGAAAAGTCAAGCAGCTGACGCGAAGCAAAAAACAGCTGCCGTTCAAAAAGAAACAAATGATTCGAAAGAAACAGTCAGCGCTAGTTCAAAAGAGGGGGATATTCTCCAACAAAAAGGTTGTCTATCCTGCCATTCGGTCTCGAAACTAAATTTGCAAGGCGGGACGACAGGTCCAGATTTATCGAATGCTTATAAAGAAGTAGAAGGGAAACATGGAAAGCCGATTGAGGAGTTTTTGAAAGCTCCGACTTCTGCCGTAATGTCAGGGGTGATTAAATCCCATCCGCTTACAAATGAAGAGCGCGCAGCCATTATCAAAGTATTGAAAACCGCATCGGAAAAATAATTGATGGGAAAGAGGGGGGAAAGCAATGAAGAAGAAAGTTATTTCCGCGCTTTCGGGGCTCGCCGTCGGAATTTTAGCTTCCACTGTATTTTTTGGGAACTTTTCTTCACAAGAAACGATCCCAACGGCAGCAGCAAAAACGGACGCGGAAAAAGTATATGTCCCGTTTGGAAAAAAGGATGAATATTACTTATTTGCTTCTGGCGGACATTCGGGACAAATGTTTATTTATGGTGTACCATCGATGCGCCGCATTCGCACTGTTCCTGTTTTTTCATTAGACTCGGCGACAGGTTACGGCTGGGATAAACATTCGAAAGAAATGCTTGGCGGTTATACATGGGGCGATTTGCATCATCCAGCATTTTCGGAAACGAATGGGGAGTATGATGGAAAGTACATGTTTGCGACTGATGTGGGCAATAGCCGCGCAGCAGTCATGGATTTAAAAACGTTTACGGTAAAAGACATTATTCAAGTTCCAAATACGAGTGGACCACACTGTGCCGCGTTTGTGACGGAGAATACGGAATATTTATTTTTGCCGACACGTTTTTCGGTGCCGATCGGCCATAAATACGCATCACTTGACAACTATAGCAAAGAATATCGCGGCGTTATGAGCGCGGTGACGTTGGATGAAAAAACGCAAAAATTACACATCGCCTACCAAGTTGCGTTGCCGCCTTGGTCGTATGATTTATCCGACGCAGGGAAAAAGATTTCCAAAGATTGGGCAGTTCTTACCACCTACAATACCGAAGAAGCGACGACAAACTTAGAAATTAACGCATCGAAGGAAGACCGCGACTTTATTGTTCTGTTTAATTGGAAAGAACTAGAGAAAATGGTGAAAGAGGGAAAATATGATAACGTCGGCGGCCAAAAAATGATTTTTCCAGAAAAACATAAAGGCGGCATTTATTTAGTGCCTGTCGCCAAATCACCGCACGGAGTCGACGTTACCCCAGACGGAAAGTACTTTATCGCGTCAGGGAAACTCGCGCCGCTATTAACGGTTTTTTCATTCGAGAAAGCATTTAAAGCGATTAAAAATAAAGAATTTGCCGGCGAACGGAACGGCATTCCGATTTTAAAATATGAATCGGTGATGGAACGGGAAGTAAACCCGGAAAATGCACTCGGGCCGCTTCACACCCAATTTGATGAGAAAGGCATGGCTTACACGACGATGTTTATTTCATCGGAAATTGTGAAATGGAATCCGAATACAGGTGAAGTGCTTGACCGTGTTCCTGTTCAATACTCTCCAGGGCATGCGGTGGCGGCAGAGGGGGATACGGTTTCTCCAGACGGCAAATATTTAGTGTCGTTGAATAAACTCTCGAAAGACAGCTATTTATCCGTCGGCCCTTCGCATCCGGAATCAATGCAGTTAATTGACATTAGCGGCGAGAAAATGAAAGTGATTCAATCGGTTCCTGTCGACCCGGAACCGCACTACGGTCAAATGATTAAAGCGGATAAAATTAAAACGATTGAAGTATATCCGAAAGACGAAAAAAATCCAGATGCCGTCTACAATCAAAAAGATGCCCGCATTGTCCGAAAAGGCAACGAAGTGCATGTATACGGCATTGCGATGCGCTCTAAATTTATTTTTGATGCGAAGGCAAAACGGCCAGATGTCATTGAGGTGAACGAAGGCGATAAAGTTGTTATTCATATAACCAACATTGATTTTGATGAGGACATTACCCATGGATTTGCGATTAACCAATACAACCTTAATATGGAAATCCAGCCAGGTCAAACAAATACGATGGAATTTGTCGCTGATAAACCAGGCACATATCCGCTTTATTGTACGAACTTCTGTTCTGCTTTGCATCAAGAAATGACTGGCTACTTGCTAGTCAAACCAAAACAATAGGAAAAAGCGGGGGATCTTCTATTAGATTCCCCCTTTTATCAAAAGAGGTGTAAAACGAATGCCAGCCAAAAAAATGTCTGTATCATCTGCCATTTCGATTAGTATTGCAGGAGTGCTGCTTATCATCTCTTTATTTTTTCCATGGTGGGGAATGAATTTTATTGCGCCGCAATATCCGGAAGGGTTGGATATTGTCGTCTATCCCAATAAGCTGAAAGGAGATATTGAGATTATTAATGGGTTAAACCATTATATCGGAATGAAACCGTTTAGTGAAGAAAGTTTCCCTGAATTAGCGTATTTGCCTTATCTTATCGTGTCCATGGCATTGTTTACGGTTGTAGTTGCTTTTTTAAGAAAAAAAAGTTGGCTGTATGCATTGATTGTCGTTTTTCTCATCGGCGGAGCGCTAGGCATTTATGATATACACCGCTGGCTTGTCGATTTTGGAACAAATTTAAACGACAATGCCCCGATTCGAATAGATCCGTTTGTTCCGCCTATTTTTGGGGAAAATCGGATTGCCAATTTTACGACTTTTAGCTACTTTACAACCGGTTCTTACATCGTAGGAGCTGCCTTCTTATGTTTGTTGTTTCCGTTATGGAAGGAGCGGAGAAAATGAAAAAGCGGCTGCTTTCATGCTTTCTTCTTCTTTTTTGTTTAGGAAAAGACGTAAAAGCGGAACAAACGTTGCAGCAACTTATTGATGCAGCTCCTGCTCACAGCACGGTCCGCTTGGAAGATAAAACATATGTCGGTGATATTGTCATTCATAAACCGCTGAAAATTATCGGAGCGTCCCATACGGTCATTAAAGGAAGCGGCCGTGGAAATGTCGTTTCGATTCAATCGCCGCATGTCGTGCTGGAAAATGTAACGATTACCAACAGCGGGAAAAGCCGGG
This sequence comes from Parageobacillus caldoxylosilyticus NBRC 107762, assembly GCF_000632715.1. Taxonomy (GTDB): domain Bacteria; phylum Bacillota; class Bacilli; order Bacillales; family Anoxybacillaceae; genus Saccharococcus; species Saccharococcus caldoxylosilyticus. The sequence goes on from NZ_BAWO01000013.1 coordinate 3,246, forward strand.
ATACACAAGAAGAATATGCTGGCGTGAAAGTGTACTCCAACTATAATACATTAAAAGCGATCACCATTAAAAATTCTTTTCATGGCATTTATTTAAGCAAGGCACACCATAATCGAATTGAAAATGTGCGCGTAGTTGGAGAAAAAAATGGAGAAATCGCTGGTCAAGGCAACGGTTTGCACATCTACTATTCGAACTTTAATTATTTGGTTGGCAATACGATTGACGGGACAAGAGACGGCATCTTTTTCGATTATTCCAACAGAAACGTTGTGAAGCAAAATAGCGTATCGCATACAAGGTATGGTCTTCATTATATGTATTCAGACGACAATGAGTTTTACGAAAATGAGTTTATGTTTAATACCGGCGGGGCGGCGATCATGAACTCGAACCGAATTATTTTAAAAAATAATAAGTTTTTATTGAATCAAGGGATGCGTTCCTTTGGAGTGCTGCTGCAGATGGCAAATCATAACGAAATTATGAACAATGAGTTTTATCAAAACCAGCGGGGATTGTATATGGATCAATCCAACAGTAATTTTCTCAAGGGAAATATATTTTTGCAAAATCAAATTGGTGTGGAGCTTTGGGCAAGTTCACAGAAACAAATATTTACGGACAATAGATTTCTAAAAAATACTACCGCCGTATTGCGTTTAGGCGGTGAAGACAGCAATCAATGGAGTTTTCACGGAGTAGGCAATGATTGGGGAGACGAAGCACGAATTTTTGATCTCAATCAGGATGGAAAAGGAGAATCTCCTTTTAAATATACATCTTCGCTGCACAAAATTGTGGAGCAAAATGAGCTAGCCTATTTGTTTTTGAATTCGCCAAGCATCCAGATGTACGAAAAAATCAATGAGCTTTTACAAGCAGAAGAAGTGATGGCTGTTGATCGGCATCCGCTCATGACGCAAGCCGGACTGCCGTTTCTGCAAATTAGCGGATGGCTGCTGTTGATCGGGATCGGCATGATAGTAGTAACAAAATTCCAAAGGGGTTAATAATGATGGATTACATTTGGAAAGAATGGCTGGAAATTTCAAGGGGAAAAGCGTTTTGGTTTTTCCTTATTCTTATTATTGCTACATCCCTTTCTGTATTTTTAAATACGAAAGGATTGCCGCCTGACCATGGGTTTGAGGTGTTTTTATTGACGCTATTCGAAATGGACACGTACGTTATTCCGCTGCTCTGTTTATTTTTCGCTTCCTTTTCGATTATACAGGAAAAAGAGTTGCGAACGCTTATTATGATCCTGGCTAAAAACGATTCATACGGACAATTTTTATGGAAAAAAAGTCTAGCTGTTCAATTTATTTCGATGGCGGCATTTATAATCTGGTATTTCATTTTAATGATACCGGTAAAATTTTTATTTTCCTTCCATCTGTCTCATTTTTTCTATTTCTTGCTTGCTATTGTCATAATGATCCTTATTTTTAATCAAATCGGTATTTTTTTAGGAAGCGTTTGCGGCACGAAAGTTCAATTAATCGGTGCAAATATTTTTACGCTATTCTTTTTCATTTATCTATATGACTTCGTTTTGCTTTATTTTCTTCCGAAAGTCACTTATGAAAATGTGAAGCTGTTTTCTTTCATTTATTTTCTTCATCCACTTCATACGCTGCGTTTTTATTTAGAAACATCGCTCGGAACGTTCTCGCTTGACTACTTATCTAGAATGATGGCGAAATTTTTCTCATTTTCTCCTAGCATTTTAATAGTGATAAATATCCTGGTTTGGGGGATGATGATCTTTTTCGCATCCGTTTTATGTTATCGGAAAGGGGAACAAGGATGATTCGAGTCGCTCATTTAACAGTGGCATATAAAAAGAACAAAGTGCTCGACGATGTGAATATGGTGATTGAAAAAGGGGAGAAATGTGCGCTGATTGGAAGAAACGGAGCGGGGAAATCAACTTTTATCCATAGTTTGTTGAATTTGATTCCCATTCTGAGCGGGGAAGTTCTCATCAACGGAGTGAACCATAAGCGGCACGAATGGAAAAAACATATTGCCTATCTTCCGGAAAAATTTCAACTATATCCTCACTTAACTGGGGAAGAAAATTTACGTTTTTTCGCATCTTTAAATGCTTCAAAGATAGACGAGAAAAGAATGGAAGAAATATTACGGTTAGTTCATTTATGGGAAGCGCGAAATGTAAAAAGCAAGCAATACTCAAAAGGAATGCTTCAGCGGCTTGGGCTAGGGATCATGCTTTATTACGATGCGGACATTTTAATATTGGACGAACCGACAAGCGGGCTTGATCCACTGGGACGGGCCGACATCCTTTCCATTTTACGTTCATTGCCTGATAAAACCATTTTATTATCGTCCCATCATTTAGATGAAGTAAAGCAGCTTTGTACGCATATCGCCTATTTAGAAAACGGAAAAATTACGAAATATTCAATTGCGGAATTTGAATCAATCATGTGGACGGGAGAGGGGAAGGAATAAGATGAAAAAAATGGCTGTCGCCGTTCTTATTATCGCGTTGTTTCTTGTCGGTTGTCACAAGCAAGACTGGGAAGTTTCCATAAAAACGAAGCCTTTTTATAAAGAAGGAGTACCGGCTCCGTTTGCGGTAGAAGTTAAAGCAAATGGGAAACCTGTTAGCGGATTGACAGTTCACGCCACGTTTGAGATGGTAAATATGGATCACGGCACGATAACAACGACATTGAAGGAGAAAAGCGAGGGGGTCTATGAAGGGAAAGTGCAGCTGCCAATGGAGGGAGATTGGGAAGCACTTTTACAGATCAAAAATGGAAAACAAGCGATGGAAAAGCTAGTGAAAATGAAAGTGAAAAAAGAAGATGCAGTTGCGATGATCAATGGTTTAGCGATAACGATGAAAGATGTCCATTTTTACCAAACGCTTTCACAAATCGGGATTGCCATCGGCAAGGAAACGGATCAGGCGAAATACAAGGGAGAAGAATTAAAAGAGAGGCTAAACTATTGGGAGAGGCAAAATCAACATTTACAGCAAATACATCCGTCTGTGACACATTTGATTGAATTGCATTCGATGGCGCTTCTTGCGAAAGAAAAAGGATATTCAGTGACAAAAAGTGAAGTGGCCAAAGAATTAACAGAACGAAAGCGGCAATATGATCGATATAAAACGGCAAAAGAAATCATTCGTCAATACGGGGAGAAAAAGTTTTGGAAACAACAGCAACAATATGCCGAACTAGCCTTGCTGGCCAAAAAAGTATGGAACGACATGGTGAAACAGACGGAAAAAGAAAACCCAAATGTTGCAAAAACAGAAATTTACTTTTTGGCTCAGAAAAAGTATGACGAGCTACTCATTTCTCAAGTAAATTCGTTGCAAATTAAATTGTATCTTCCAAGCGAGTCGTAGTGGAAGCTGTCTAATGATAAGCAGGCAGCTTTTATTTTTTATCGGGTTTGACTGTTTTTGAATGTTTTATAACATTTCTTGATTTAAAATGATTATTTTTGATTGATTTTGATTGATCTTTCGACAAATTTCGCTTATGATAGTAGTACAATCCATTTGATTCATTTATGGGAGGTAAGGTGATTGCTTACAGAGGAACGCCATCGCATTATATTGGATCTGTTAGCGCGAAAAGAAGTAGTCAAGCTGCAAGAGCTGGTTGAGGCGACCCATTCTTCCGAGTCCACCATTCGCCGCGATTTAACGCAGCTGGAAAAAGAGAAAAAGCTGCGGCGGATTCATGGCGGTGCTACGTTGCCTCACCAAAAACGGGAAGAGTTAAGCGTGTTGGAAAAATCGGCGAAACATATCGAAGAAAAGAAACGAATTGCCGAATACGCGGCAAGCCTTGTTGAGCACGGGGATTGCATTTATTTAGATGCGGGCACGACGACGCTCGAGATGATCCCGCACTTGCGCGGCAAAGATATCGTGGTCGTCACAAACGGGATGATGCATCTAGAGCTGCTTTTAGAAAATGACATTGCGACGTATTTGCTTGGCGGTTTGTTGAAAAAGAAGACGAAAGCGCTCATTGGCCGCGGCGCATTGCAGTCATTGCAAAGCTACAGCTTTGATAAATGTTTTATCGGCGCCAACGGGGTTCACTATGAATACGGATATACGACGCCGGATCCGGAAGAGGCGATGGTAAAGCATACAGCGATGCGCCTGGCGCAAAAAGCGTATGTGCTTGCCGATCATTCGAAGCTGAACGAAAGCGCGTTTGCGAAAATTGCCGATTTGCATGAAGCAATATTGATCACCGATCAGTTGGATGAAGAGTGGCAAGAACTATATAAAGCAAAAACAGCAGTAGAGGTTGTGGCAAAATGATTTACACATGTACATTAAATCCATCTGTCGATTATGTGGTACACGTCGATGAACTTCGCGTGGGCGAATTAAACCGCGCAGTGAAAACGTTGACATTCCCTGGCGGAAAAGGGATTAACGTGTCGCGGGTATTGAAACGGCTCGGTGTCGACAGCACCGCACTCGGGTTTATCGGCGGTTTTACCGGCGAGTTTATCGAAAAAGAGCTTGGCAAAGAAAACATTGTGTGCGATTTCGTGAAAATTCCGGGAAATACGCGCATTAATGTGAAATTAAAAGCGGGGCTAGAAACGGAAATTAACGGCCAAGGGCCGACGGTAGAGGCGGAACACGAGGTGCAGCTTCTTGAAAAAATTCGCTCGCTGACGGAAAACGATATCATCGTTTTGGCAGGAAGCGTGCCCTCTTCTATGTCTTCAGATGTTTATGAGAAAATTTGCGATGAGGCAAAAAAAAGAAATGCAAAAGTAGTTGTGGATACAAGCGGGCCGGCATTAAAAGCGCTGCTTGCCCACAAGCCGTTTTTCGCCAAGCCAAATCATAAAGAATTAGCCGAGCTATTTGGGACAAGCTTTCAGGCTAAAGAAGAAATCATCGCTTACGGCCGCCGGCTTGTCGAAATGGGCGTAGAAAACGTGATCGTATCAATGGCCGGCGATGGCGCATTCTACTTTAACCGCGCGGTGACGCTGTTTGCTAAAGCGCCGCAAGGAACAGTGAAAAATTCCGTGGGCGCGGGCGATTCGATGGTAGCAGGATTTCTTGCCGCGTATACAAGCGGAAAAAGTTTGGAAGAAGCGTTTGCTTATAGCGTCGCATCTGGAAGTGCAACGGCATTTTCCGAAGATTTATGCACGAAAGACCGTGTCGAACAGCTGGTACATGAAGTTAATGTTATGCGTTTCTAATGGTATGTGAAAAAAGGGGGATCATTTTGATGAAAATTACCGATTTACTCACAAAGGAAACGATTATTCTCCATCTTAAAGCGAAAACAAAAGAAGAAGTGATTGACGAACTTGTCGCAAAATTAAAGGATGCAGAAGTATTAGCGGATGCCCAAGCATTCAAAGAGGCGATTTGGGCGCGCGAAGCGCAAAGCACGACAGGCGTCGGCGATGGCATTGCCATTCCGCACGCCAAGACGGCGGCAGTAAAACGCCCGGCTGTAGCGTTCGGCCGCTCGAAAGCCGGCATTGATTATGATGCATTAGACGGAAAACCGAGCTGCTTGTTTTTTATGATCGCGGCGCCGGAAGGAGCGAACAATACCCATTTAGAGGCGCTTGCCCGCTTATCGTCGATGCTGATGGATGCGTCGTTCCGTGCACAGCTTGAAAGCGCTTCAGACGAAGAAGAAGTGCTTCGCTTGATTGCCGAAAAAGAAGGAGAAGGAGAGACGAAAGCGGAAAAGACCGCTGCTTCGGCAGCAAAGCGCCCGAAAGTCGTTGCGGTTACTGCGTGTCCAACGGGTATTGCCCACACGTATATGGCAGCCGATGCGTTAAAAGCGCAAGCGGCCGAAATGAACGTAGACATCAAAGTGGAAACGAACGGCTCTAGCGGAGTGAAAAACGAATTGACCAAACGGGATATTGAAGAAGCGGTGGCGGTCATCGTGGCGGCGGACAAGCAGGTCGAAATGGAGCGGTTTAACGGAAAACATGTTATCCAAGTGCCTGTGGCACGGGCGATTCGCAAGCCGAAAGAACTAATTGAACAAGCTCTCCGCCAGGATGCGCCGATTTACCAAGGAAGCAGCGCCAAAGAAACGGCGGGGCAAGGAAAGCCGCGCACCGGGTTTTATAAACATTTAATGAATGGTGTTTCCAATATGCTTCCGTTTGTCGTCGGCGGCGGGATTTTAATTGCAATTTCGTTTATTTTTGGCATTAAGGCGTTCGATCCGAAAGATCCGTCGTACCACCCAATCGCCAAGGCGCTGATGGATATCGGCGGCGGCAATGCTTTCGCCTTAATGATTCCGGTGCTTGCGGGATTTATTGCGATGAGCATTGCCGATCGTCCGGGGTTCGCGCCGGGAATGGTCGGCGGCTTTATGGCGGCTAACGGCGGAGCAGGATTTTTAGGCGGATTAATTGCCGGATTTCTTGCGGGCTATTTAGTCGTTGGCTTGAAAAAGCTGTTCAGCCGTCTGCCGCAGCCGCTTGAAGGAATCAAACCAGTCTTGCTTTATCCGCTGTTTGGCATTTTTATTACGGGAATGATTATGATGTATGTCGTTATTGATCCGGTTAAGGCGATTAATGAAGGATTAAAACATTGGCTCGAACATATGGGAACGGCGAATTTAGTATTGCTCGGTGCGATTCTTGGCGGCATGATGGCGGTCGATATGGGCGGTCCGATTAATAAGGCAGCGTTTACGTTTGGCATCGCGATGATCGATGCCGGCAACTATGCGCCGCATGCGGCGATTATGGCGGGCGGAATGGTGCCGCCGCTAGGGCTCGCGCTGGCGACGACATTCTTTAAAAAGAAATTTACAAAAGCGGAGCGGGAAGCGGGAAAAACGTGCTACATCATGGGAGCGACCTTTATTACCGAAGGCGCGATTCCATTTGCGGCCGCTGACCCGGTGCGGGTGATTCCGTCTATTATTGTCGGTTCCGCGGTAGCCGGAGCGTTGACGATGTTGTTTCATATTGGTCTTCCGGCGCCGCATGGCGGAATTTTCGTCATTCCGATCGTAAAAGGCAGCGCTTGGCTATATGTATTGGCGATTTTGATCGGCTCGTTTGTCACAGCGCTGATGGTTGGATTGTGGAAGAAAGAAGTGGAAGAATAACGAAAGGGAAGTCGGAGCGGTTAGTTGCCGCTCCATTTTTTTATACAAAAACAATATTTTTATCAAACTTTCATGAAAGAAGGAATGTTTCATGGTACAATAAACGATTGTAATATGAAAAAGGAGAGCTTACAAAACTATGAAGACATTTCTCCAGCTGAATACGATATTTATTAGTATATTAATAGAATCTTTGCCATTTGTCGTGCTTGGCGTGTTCATTTCCGGCATCATTCAAATGTTTGTGACGGAAGAAATGATAGAGAAATGGGTGCCGAAAAATAAGGTGCTGGCTATCATCTATTCAACGCTGATCGGTGCGTTGTTTCCTGCCTGCGAATGCGGGATTGTGCCGATTACGCGCCGGCTTGTCGCCAAAGGCGTGCCACTGTATGCCGCGATTCCGTTCATGTTAACTGGTCCGGTCATTAATCCGGTTGTTTTGTTTTCGACCTATATTGCGTTTGGAAGCAACTGGACGATGGTATTATATCGCTCTATTTTTGCCTGTATCGTGGCCATTGTCGTTGGTTTCGTTATCGCTGTCCAATATAAAGAGACTCAATTGCGCCATTTGACGCCGGCTCCGAGCATCGCGGCAAAATCATGGAAAGAAAAGATTATCGGGACGCTAGAGCATACGATCGAAGAGTTTTTCACGACCGGAAAATATTTAATCATTGGCGCATTTTTCGCTTCAGCGATGCAAACGTATGTAAAAACGTCGGCGCTGCTGGCGATTGGTCATGGCAAAGCGTCTTCCGTGCTGGTGATGATGGCGCTGGCCTTTGTCTTGTCATTGTGCTCGGAAGCGGATGCGTTTATCGCTTCCTCGTTTCAAAATACGTTTCCGTTTAGCGCGCTTGCCGCATTTCTCGTATACGGACCAATGTTGGATATAAAAAACACGCTGATGTTGTTGCAGTCGTTTAAAACGCGTTTTGTATTGATGCTCATTTTGTATATTACGATATTCGTATTTATCGGTTCGTTATTGATATAAGGGGGTGAAATGGCATGTTGCGCATGTATATTTTGCTCGGATTTACGTTTTTATTCTTTCATTTATATATTACAGGGGAAATAAGCAAATATATTAATATGCGCTATTCGTATCTATCATTCAGCGCCATCTTTGTTTTTGCCTTGTTGACGATCGTTCAGTTTATTTTCGCAAGCCGGAAAGAAGAACACGTTCACTGCGATGATGACGAGTGCTGTCACCATCACCATGAAGAACAAGCGCGTTGGAAACGGGTGCTTAACTATATGGTATTTATATTTCCAATTGTATCGGCACTGCTGTTTCCTGTTGCCACGCTTGATTCAGAGATGGTGAAAGCGAAAGGATTTCATATTCCCAAATTGGCGGCCGACAGCGGTGACCCGTTTGTCCAGCGGCAATTTTTGCGCCCTGACACCAGCATTTATTACGGAAAAGATGATTATGATGATTTAATGCAAAAGGAATTGAAAAAATACGGGAAAGCATCGCATTTAACACTAGACGACCAAAATTATTTAAATGTGATGGAGACGATTTATCAATTTCCGGGCCAGTTTGACGATCGGGACATCGAGTTCGATGGATTTGTATACCATGATGAAACGACGAAAGACAATCAAGTTTTTGTGCTTCGCTTTGGCATTATTCACTGTGTGGCCGATTCGGGGGTATATGGGCTGTTGACCGAGTTTTCAGAGCAGCCGCGGCTGAAAAATGATGAATGGATTCATGTCAAAGGAACGCTTTCCACCGTTTATTATCAGCCGTTTCATACGAACATCCCTTATGTGAAAGTGACATCATGGCAACGGATCAGCGAGCCGAAGGAGCCGTACGTATTTCGCCAATATAATCAGTGAAAGGGAGCCGATGGCTAGGCTCCTTTTTTACATTGCCCGGAAAGGTTGCCAACTTGAAATTGGCTTTAACAGGAAGCGTTTTTTATGTATCACAGTTGAGCACTTCCCCAAGCTTCAGAAATTTTAAGCGCCGATCATCCAATCCGCGCCGCTTCCATTCGGCGAATAAGCGGTCGAGCGCTTCTTTCGGCGTATCGTCCGCCAAGCGAAAAGCGCCGTAATGCATGGGAATAAAGAACCCGGCTTGACAATCAAGGAAAGCTTGCACGGCTTCTTCGGGAGTAACGTGCTGCGGCCCCATAAACCATTCTGGTTCATACGCGCCGATTGGCAGAAGCGCATAATCAATCGAAAAGCGCTCGCCAATCTCACGGAATCCGCGAAAGTAGCCACTATCGCCGGCAAAATAGATGGTCGGCTTCCCATTTGCCTCGATCACCCATCCGCCCCAGTGCGATGTATTCATATCCCATAGCGTCCGCCTCGTCCAGTGCTGCGCCGGAACAAACGTAAACGTAACGCCATGAAGTTGTTGAGTTTCCCACCACGCCAATTCCGTTACCTGTTTGTATCCTCTTCTGCGGAACAGGCGGCCGAGTCCGACCGGCACGAATAGATGAGCATTTCCTTTTAGCTTGCGAATGCTTGGAAAATGCAAATGATCATAATGGCCGTGGGAGATGAGGACAACATCGACTGGCGGCATTTCACTTAACGGAATGCCTGGTTCGGAAAGCCGCTTTGCCGTTCCCATCCGTTTGGCCCATACCGGGTCGGTGACAATCGTGATACCGTTCATCTGAATGACAAAGGTCGAATGGCCGACCCAAGATAGCAGCGTGCGGCTGCGGTTCGTATGAAGCTGTTCGTACTGCGGCACAGCGACACGTGGAACTTGGTAAGATAAATCTTTCTTTTTGCTTTTTCGTTCCTTTTGCCAGCGGCGAAAATCGGCAAATGATTTTTTCATCGAAACCCCATCTAGATTCTCGTATCTTTTCATTTTATTCCTCACCTTTTTTGTGCGCTATAACGCTATAATATAAAAGTAGCAAAAATCTTTTTTCGAAACAAAATATGTTGTTTGGTGGTGAGTATTATGCTTCGCTCTTTTACCATTCGCACGACGAAACGGGATGAGATGATCGAAATTACTTCGTTTGTCGCGGAAACAGTTCGTGAGTCAGGCGTAACGGAAGGGGTGGCCATCGTGTATTGCCCGCATACGACAGCGGGAATCACGATTAACGAAAACGCCGATCCTGACGTGAAGCGGGATATGATGCGCCGCTTTGACGAAACGTATCCATGGGAGCACCCGCTTGACCGCCATCTGGAAGGAAATACGGCTGCGCATATGAAAGCGAGTACAGTCGGTGCGTCGCAGCATGTCATTATTACGGATGGCCGGCTTCTTTTAGGAACGTGGCAGGGAGTTTATTTTTGCGAGTACGACGGTCCGCGCCAACGCACATTTTATGTGAAAGTTGTGCAAGGGTAAAAAAGACCAGCCAATGGTGCAAACGGGCACATAAGTTATTTATATAACCGTAATATTATTATGTAAACTTTAAAAGAGCAAAGAACTAGCCAAAAGCGGCTAGTTTTTTGCTTTACCTTCCAACGTTTCTTTCCTAAAATGGCAGAGTGCAAGGGGCTGTTTAGTTAAGAAAGAGTCGTTAAAATGAGCGGACCGTTTTTGGTGATCGCGATCGTATGTTCATATTGTGCGGAATAGGAGCCATCGATTGTCCGCGCGGTCCAGCCGTTTTGGTCCATTTTGCTTTGCCACGCGCCGATGTTGACCATCGGCTCAATGGTGATCACCATTCCTTCTTTTAAGCGCATGCCCTTTCCCTTTTCCCCAAAGTGCGGAATATATGGTTCTTCGTGAATCGTCGGCCCGATTCCATGTCCGGTGAAATCGCGGACGACGGAGAAACCGTTTGCTTCCACATAGGTTTGAATGGCATGGCCGATGTCACCGATCCGGTTGCCGATGACCGCCTGCTCAATCCCTTTGTAGAGCGATTGCTCTGTCACATGAAGCAATTTTTGCACCTCTTCGCTCACTTTGCCGACGGCATAGGTCCATGCCGAATCGGCAAGGGCGCCATGCAGGTTGACGACAAAATCGATCGTGACAATGTCGCCTTCTTTTAACGGCTCGTTGCGCGGAAAGCCGTGGCAAATTTCGTCGTTAATCGAGGCGCATGTCGCATAAGGATATCCGCGATATCCTTTTTGTTCCGGCGTTGCACCGTGCTTTGCCAAAAATGTTTCCACAAAATGGTCGATTTCCATGGTGGTGATCCCAGGCTCAATGAGCTTGGCGATTTCTTGATGACAAGCCGCTAATAATTTTCCTGCTTCGTGCATTAGTTTTATTTCTCTTTCCGTTTTCACATGAATCATGCCAAATCCCCTTTTCATTCATATTTGCTGACTGTGATGTCGCAAGTCTATTGTGTATTGTAGCAGAAAAACGACATGGAAATAAATAAAAGGAATTGTCAACACGCAATTATTGACGGCATAGAGATCGACACCAAATCGTTATATGAAGCGGCAAGCCCAGCGCAGGAAAAAATGTTTGCCGCAGCTCTGCAAATGGTTCAACTGCTGAAAACGCTAATTGCCGAGAAGGATGAACAATTGAATGCTGTAAAATAGGGAACGATCGTTGTGATGATTATGGCATCGCTGGCGGTGCTATATTTGTTTGCGGCGTTTTATCGTTAACATATTACGCTGATTGAAGAAAGAACGTTATAAGCAGCAAAAAGCGACTTAACGGTGCAGTTACACATTCATACGAAAGATGAGTTTGCCGGCATCGCCATTTGCTCATTCATTCGTTTCGGACGATCATTCGACCGGCTGAACAGTTTCAATGGTCATGAAAACGGCTATCCATTTTGCGATGGATAGCCGTATTTTTGTTGCTATGCATTTCAGCCGCTGTTCCATTCGCACACTTCTTTTCTGGTAGACATATGTGCGACTTCCAAGTTTATAAAACAGCAAAAATCTTTTTTGCTTTCCGAACCTCTTGTGGCAAGTGAGAGGAAGAAAGCGGAAGATAGATGGATACTTCGGTTCCTTTATGTACCTCACTTTGAATATGAATTGTTCCATTCATTGATTCAATAATGCGGTATACGACCATCATTCCTAACCCGGTGCCTTTAATCTCTTTCGTCGTAAAATACGGTTCCCCGAGCCGCTCCATTTGTTCTTTTGTCATGCCGACGCCGGTATCGGAAATGCGGATTAGCACGCGCCGCTTTTCAATCGAAACGTAAATTTGCAGCACACCGCCGTTCGGCATCGCCTCAATTGCGTTTTTCATAATGTTGAGCAAACATTGACGGAATTTCTCGCGCTCTCCTATGATCGAAAACGGCGCTAATGTCGCTCGCACTTCCACGCTGTTCATATTGGCGAGCGGGCGTATAAAATCAATCACGCGTTCGATTTCCGTTTTGACATTCAACTTTTCCACTGTTTCAGGAGCCGGTTTGGCGAATGTCAAGTAATCGGTAATAATCGCTTCGGCGCGATCTAACTCTTCGATCGCGATTCGCGCATATTGCCTCCGTTTTTCCGGCGAAAGATGGTGTTGCTCCAGCAATTGCATAAACCCGCGCGCGGCTGTGAGCGGATTCCGGATTTCGTGGGAAATGGAGGCGGCCAGATGGCTTACCGCTTCCATTTTTTCCGCGCGGATCATCCGTTTTCGCAAGGCGATATTGTGGTAAACCATCTCTTTTAAAGAACAGGCGATGAACATACATATTGGCTGAACGAGCAAATAGGTCAAGGAAAGGAGAACAGACGGTGACGGAATGCCATGAAATAATTCGGCCAGTCCGATCGTTATAATCCCGGAAAATGCAGATAGCGCAGTTGCCAGCGATATACGGTGTTTGGACGGAAGCTGCAAAAACTTTTTTGACAATACGATACTGGTTCCCATAACGAGGACGGAAGTAACAGCGGTGACAAAAAATCCCACCCCCTCAAATAAAGAACGATAACCAATCGTTACTAGACAGAGAAAGGCGCTTGTTGCTATTCCTCTATATAAACTTCCTAGCCAAAGCGGGATTTGGCGCAAGTCGAAGATAGACACTTTATCAGCGCCGACAGGAATAGTAATACATAGGATAATGACAAAGGAATAAAAGATGGTAAGCAAATGTTGTTTAATATGTTTTGGCACTTTTCGTTGTTCGATCCAAATTGGAATAGTAAAAATAGGAAGAAGGATAAAAAACAAATTTAACAAAAAATCTTTTACAATATTAAGCATTACTTGCACCTTCTTTCGCGTAAATACGGTACTTTCAGGGCAAATTCAACAATTACTGCTAATATACAACATTGTAAACAGAAAAAGTGTCGGATGTTAAGGGCGAATTCATAGTGTTTTTTTGACATAAATCTTCGTTTTTCAACAAAAAATGGATAGGCCTTCCATACTGATTTTCATAGTATGAAAGACTCTGTTTATTTTTTAGACTATTATATATTATTTTAATAATATAAATTATCTTAAAATATGACTTTAGGAGGGATCATTCTGAAAAAGAAGTCTATTTTTTCAGCTGCACTGGCGTTGTCGCTGGGGATAGGGTTATGGAATGTGCCGAATGTGACGGCGCCGAACGTGCAGGCAAAAGAGCCAGCTGCACATACATTAAAGCAAGGTGGACCTGTCGATTTAGCGATTGCCAATGAAGAAAAGTTAATAGAAATGCTTAAAAAAGACGGAAAAATTTCCGCCAATGCGACACCGGCTGAAGCGGAAGAAGCGGTTCGAACTTATTTGAAAGAAAAAGCGTCAGACACTGTAAAAGAAAAGGGAGAATTGTATAAACAAGAAGCAAAACGTGAAAAAATGCTGCAAGAAAACTATCAGAAAAATAGAGTTTTAAATGGAAAAGGAAAAAAACTGGGACAATCAAAAAATACGACCGTTCCTTCTGTGCAAGAGGAAGCGTGGAACGGAGGAAAACGGGTCGACCGGGTACTGGTGCTGTTAATCGAATACCCAGATTTTCCACATAATTCGATTCAGCCGGGCGAAACGGACATGTATTACAAAGATTATTCGAAAGAACATTATTACGATATGATTTTTGGCGATAAAGACGGCTATTATGAAGGACCGAACGGCGAAAAATTCATTTCAGTGAAAAAATATTACGAACAGCAGTCTGGAGGAAGCTATGCGATTGAAGGCGCAGTGGCTGGCTGGTATAAGGCAAAATACCCGGCCAAATATTACGGGGGCAACGTGCCAGATCCGAACGGAAGCGATGCCAATGCCCGCGCGCTCGTAAAAGAGGCGCTTGCAGCCGCTGCCAAAGATCCGAGCATCGATTTGCGGCAGTTTGACCAAGAAGATCGTTACGATTTAGATGGAGACGGCAATTACCGCGAGCCGGACGGGCTAATTGATCATTTAATGATCGTCCATTCCAGCGTCGGAGAAGAAGCGGGCGGCGGTCAACTTGGCGGCGATGCGATTTGGTCGCACCGCTGGAATTTAGGAGGAGTGTTCCGCATTCCGGATACATCGGCCGATGTCCCGTATTGGAGCGGACAGCTTGCTGCGTACGACTATACGATTGAACCGGCCGACGGCGCAGCAGGGGTGTTTGCCCATGAATACGGTCATGATCTAGGCTTGCCGGACGAGTACGACACACAATATTCAGGATTAGGAGAGCCGATTGCTTACTGGTCGATTATGTCAAGCGGCAGCTGGGCAGGAAAAATTCCTGGTACAGAACCGACCGGCTTCAGCGCATGGGCGAAGGAATTTTTGCAAGCCACGATGCCGGGAAGCAACTGGCTGACAGGAACGATGGTTGATTTCAACGAAATTACGAAAGACGGCGTCGAAGTCTTGTTGGACCAGGCGAGCACGAAAGGAACGAACAACGATGCTGTTCGCATCAACCTGCCGGATAAAGAAACAGTCGTCACGACTCCGGCGAGCGGAACGTACGCTTACTTCTCGGGGAGAGGAAATAATTTGGACCAATCGATGTCGGCAACGTTAGATTTAACGAAAGCAAAACAAGCCAAATTAACGTTTAAAACATGGTATCAAATTGAAAAAGATTGGGATTATGCGTCTGTCGAAGTGAAAGAAAACGGTTCTAACCAATGGGTAACCATTCCAGGCACCATTACAACTACGGACAATCCGAACGGACAAAATCCAGGAAACGGCATTACCGGTTCTTCCAACGGCTGGGTGGATGCGCAGTTTGATTTATCTGCTTATGCGGGGAAAACGATTGAGCTTCGGTTCCACTATGTGACCGATGTTTATGTTGCCGAAGCAGGCTGGTATGTCGACGATGTGCAAGTGATGGCGGACGATGTGGCAGTGTTGAAGGACGACGTCGAGACAGAGCCGCTCTTTACTTTAGATGGTTTTGCCAAAAGCAATGGAAAATGGTATTCGAAACATTATTATTTGGTGGAATGGCGCAACCATCAAGGGGTCGATGAAGGATTGGCCCATATTCTCCGCGGTGATCAATTGTTGTCGTACGATCCAGGGCTTGTTGTGTGGTATGTCGACGAGTTGTACGACAACAACTGGACGGGCATTCATCCAGGCGACGGATTCCTCGGCGTTGTCGATGCGGATCAAAAAACGTTGAAATGGTCAGGCAACATGCCGGCTTCGACACGATACCAAGTCCATGATGCCGCGTTCAGTCTGCAAAAAGGGGAGAAATTCCGCCTCGAGCTTAGCGATTCGAAATTACTCGATAATCATACATCGCCATTGCCGCTATTCGATGACAGCAACTCCTACGAAAATAAAGGGGCTGTTGATGCAGGGCGGAACGTTCCAAATTATGGGCTGAAAATCCGTGTCATTGGCGAAAGCGACGATCGTTCGGCAGCGCGTATCTTGTTGTATCGTTAAGTTAGAAAAATATGGACGCAGGCAGTCTCCTGCGTCTCTTTTTATCGACAATATTTTCGAAAACGAGAATAATAATTTGTTGATTTTTCTTCATTCCTTCTTCCGCCATTTGTTTTTATAATTGTAAGCAAATGATATATCAAGGGGGATTTTTTGATCATGCGGGAGTTGTATAAGCAATTAATAGTGTGGATTGAAGAAAAGCAGCCGGTCAAAATTAAAACAAGGCAAGGAGAGGCAACGTTTTTACCTGTCAAACTTTACAAAGATGCTCGGAAATTATTTGCCTATAACCGCAACATGAACTTGATCAACATCTCGTTAGATCATGTGGTTTCCATTGAGCCGACGCGCATTTACGGGTCGTTTGATCGAAGAGAAAAATATATGGTACATACCCGCTAGACAAGAAGGGAAAAGAGCGTGCTCCTAAAGGACCGCTTTTTTTTGTATTGCGTGGCAGAAAAGCAGTATTTTACAATAGAAGTATTCGTATCTAGGGAAGGAGAGGGGAAAGATGCGTGGAAAACGCATTGCGTTATGTGCGTCGCGAAAGCTGGAAGAGATGTCGACGCTGATTGAAAAACAAGGCGGAATTGCGGTTGTGCGGCCGGCGCAAGGAACGGTATTTTTGAAAGAGAAAGAGCTAGAAGAGGAAATGCGCGCGGTAATGGCCGTGTGTCCAGACTGGTTTATTTTTACAACTGGTATCGGAGTAGAAAAGTTGCTGGAGACGGCAGAGAGAGGAAACATAGAAGAAGAATGGATGACCACCATACAAAAGGCGCACGTAGCGGCGCGCGGCTATAAAACGGTCGCGGCGCTGAAAAAAATCGGCATTTCTCCTATTGCTGTCAGCGATGATGGTACGACGAAAGGGCTGATCCGCTCATTGGCAGAATATACATTGGCGGGGAAACAGGTCGTAGTGCAACTGCATGGTGATACCGCTCCGACGCTTAAGCAATATCTAACCGAAAACGGCGCATCCTACAGCGAATTGCTTCCATACCGCCATGTGGCGCCAGATTCGAAAACATTGGAAACGCTGTATGAGGAAATCGTGCGCCGCGAAGTCGATGCCGTTTGTTTTACAGCGGCGATGCAAGTCCGCTTTTTATTTTCTTTTGTAAAGGAGCAAAAAGATATCGAGCTGTTCCGCCGAACGCTGAATGAGCATGTCGTTGCCTGTGCAGTCGGAAAAGTCACGCAAGAAGCGCTTCAAGAAGAAGGAATTACTAGAGTGATCGCTCCTGAACTAGAGCGGATGGGGGCAATGATTGTCACGTTATCGCAATATTTTGAACGACAGCTGCAGAGATAAAACATTTTACTTCCGGTCTATGTATAAGATAACTGCTTTTATATAAACAACGCTTAAGGACACGGTTCCTTAAGCGTTTTTCTGTTTATTCTGTTATATTGCAAATAAATATCTGTTATATAATTGGTATGTTTGCTTAAACCATGATAAATAAAAGGTTTTTAACAGATATTTTATATGTGTATCATTAATAAAAACTGAAATATTTGATTTTTGTCACACTTTTTTTATGATTTTTTAAGTAAAATGAAATTGGGGATGTAAGTTGCTTTTTATTCATATTGGGAGGGATTGTATGCCTATTTTGCCAAAAACAAATGACTTAGGTTTTTTTGAAATACGCCTCGAGTCGATTGGGGGACTCGGCGCTAATCTGGCAGGGAAAATGCTTGCCGAGGCGGGAGTGCTAGGGCTTGGTTTAAATGGCTCCAACTTTTCCACATATGGTTCCGAAAAAAAAGGAACTCCGGTAAAAAGCTTTATTCGCTTCTGTGAGCCGGATGTAGAAATTCGGGCGCATAGTCCGATTGAACAACCGCATGTTATCGGGGTATTTCATGAAGCGCTTTATAAGACGGTGGATGTTGTAAGCGGTTTAGTTCCTGATGGAATCGTTGTGGTGAACTCCACAAGGGATTTTGCCGATATTCGCCGTGATTTGCGTTTGAAATACGGAACGCTTGCTGTTGTAGATGCTCTTGGGATTGCTGTGGAAGAAAAAACAAAGGTAAATACTGCAATGCTCGGAGCGTTATTCCGCGTTTGCGATTTTCTTGATCCGGAGGCGATGAAAGAGGTTATCCGAAAAACGTTTTCCAAGAAATATCCGCATTTAGTAGAATCGAATATTCGTACGTTTGAACGCGGATACCGTGAAGTCCGTTTTCAAACCTATGTGGCGCCGGAAGATGCCCGCGGAAAAACGTTCACCCGCCCTGAACCGCTTTTAGGATATGAAACGCAAGAAATAGGCGGGGTTATTGTTGCCAATGGGAATAGTGTTTTCAAAAATTTAAGCGGATCACGCCAAGGATTTTTGCCGAGATGGGAAGCAGAAAAATGCATTCATTGCGTTGCCTGTGATAATGTTTGCCCAGATTTTTGCTTTGTCTGGGAGGAAGGTGTAGATAAAAAAGGAAGAAAACAGATGTTTTTAACAGGGATCGACTATCAATATTGCAAAGGCTGTTTAAAATGTGTGGAAGCATGTCCGACGGATGCGCTCATTGCGGAGCGGGAAGTGCTCGGCTTTGCCGAGCAAAACTCGGTAAAACATAAATTCCCGTTCGCGGCAGGGGGGATGAACGAATGGCGATGTTAGAAGAAAAAACGGGAATGGCATCAAAGGCAGAACAAGAGACGGCATTTGCCTCGGGAAACGAAATGGCGGCGCTGGCAGCTGCGCAAATTAACTATCATATTATGGGCTATTTTCCCATTACTCCGTCGACGGAAATTGCCCAGTTGTTAGATCAAATGAAATTGCGGGGGGAACATAGCATTCAACTCATTCCAGCCGATGGAGAGCACGGTTCCGCCGGTATTTGCTACGGCGCGTCCATTATGGGGGCACGCGTGCTAAATGCCACAAGTGCAAATGGATTGATGTATATGCTCGAACAGCTGCCGGTACAGTCCGGAACGCGTTTTCCGATGGTGCTCAATTTAGTTACCCGCTCGATCAGCGGCCCACTGGACATTCATGGTGATCATTCCGATCTTTATTTTGCTTTAAATACCGGATGGGTGATTTTGCTCGCCCGTACTCCGCAAGCGGTGTACGATATGAATATTATGGCGCTGAAAATCGCCGAACATGCGGATGTGCGTTTGCCTGTCATTGTTGCATATGATGGCTTCTTCACATCGCATCAAAAACGCAAAGTGCGCCATTTTAAAGATCGAAGCGTTGTACAATCCTTTATTGGCGAGCGACCGACCAATTTTCCGAACGCCGCTGATCCGAAAAAGCCGATTACGATCGGCGCCCATATGAACGGAGACGATTTAATCAATAATAATTATCAGCAATCCGAAGCATTATACCGCGCCCAAGAGGTGTTTAAGCAAGTAGCTCGTGAATATGCGGCGCTATCCGGCCGCGAATATCCGGTGCTCGATTTATATAGAATGGAAGATGCGGAAGTAGCATTATTTTTACTGAACTCAGCGGCGGAAACAGCAAAAGATGTGGTCGACAAACTGCGGGCAAAAGGAATTAAAGCCGGAGTGATCAGTCCAAATATGATTCGTCCATTCCCGGCGGAGGAAATCCGCAGCGCATTAAAACAAGTAAAAGCATTGCTGATTGGGGAACGGGCGGATTCATACGGAGCGCATGGGCCGAATATGACACATGAAGTGAAATCAGCGTTACAAGAGGATAAAGAGAATAAAACCATTGTATTAAGCCGCGTGTTTGGCGTCGGCGGCAAGGACTTTTATGCAGAGGACGCAGAAGCGTTTTTCCAAATGGCCATAGAGGCAATGGAAAAAGGATGTGCAAAAAAACCGTTTGATTATTTTGGACATGTGCCGGGACGCCCGGAAAAGCGGCAGACTCCGGTAATGGAGCCAATGCATGGCGATGCGTTTAAAACGGGATTAATTCAAGTCACTCCAGATGGAAAGACGAAGCGGCTAAAAGTGAAAATTCCGCCGCTAAGAGCGCTCACTGCGAAGCCGAAGCGGCTTGCTCCAGGTCATGGAGCCTGCCCAGGGTGCGGAATTTTCCCGGGGTTAGAGCTGTTTTTTAAAGGAATTGAAGGCGATATTGCCGTCTTGTTCCAAACAGGATGCGCTTATGTTGTATCGGCTGCTTACCCGTATAGCTCGCATAAACAGACGATGGTCCATAATTTATTCCAAAATGGAGCAGCGACGTTGTCTGGAATGGTAGAAGCATTTTTCGAAATGAAACGCCGCGGGGAACTTCATGTTTCTGACGATGTGACATTTGTGATGGTTACAGGCGACGGCGGCATGGACATCGGAATGGGTTCCGCCATCGGAACCGCCCTGCGCAACCATAAATTAATTATTATCGAGTATGACAATGAAGGATATATGAACACCGGCTCGCAAATGTCCTATTCCACTCCGATGGGGCATATGACAAGCACGACGGGAGTCGGAAAAACGCAGCGCGGAAAGGCGTTCCATCATAAAGATACGCCGCAAATTATGGCGGCAACGAACATCCCTTACGTATTTACGGGAACAGAAGCGTTTCCGCAAGATTTAGTGAAAAAAGCGGCGAAAGCGCAATGGTATGCCCGGCATGAAGGAACGGTATACGGCAAGCTGCTGATTACATGTCCGCTGAACTGGAAATCAGAAGAACGATACGGCGAACAAATTTTGAAAGCAGCGGTAGAGTCTTGTTTCTTCCCGCTATATGAAGTAGAACGCGGAAAAACGACCATTACGTACGATCCGGAAGAGAAAAATCGCCGCATTCCGTTAAGCGAATGGTTGAAATACATGGGAAAAACGAAGCATTTACTAAAAGAAGAAAACCGCGATCTTTTACTAGAATTAGAGCAAGAGGTAGAGCGCAGATGGCGCATGCTGAAAGCAAAGCATGAACATCCTTATTTATAAAAATGCGGAACAATCACGCAGGAGGTTTTTCTTGCGTGATTGTTCTTTATCTTTGGGTGTGATATCGCTCACAACGTATTGTCGAAAAACAAGGTACAATCAGGACAAAGAAACAATAGGAGGGATGGATGATGCATTCATTTTGCCATATGAACGGACAAGGAGAAGTGAAGCTATGCGCAGGTCTAGAGCGTTTAAAAAAGGAACATGGGCCGTTGCGTGAACAAAAGCAGCGCCTGTTTGAACAGGCACAAGCAATCGTCGGTGACAAAGAAGGGCAAAACTGGAAGGAACGGTTGCTTGCGTTGCGGGAAAATGTACAGGCATTTGTGAATGAACTCGATCCGCACTCCCAGCGGGAAGAAGGCGTGCTGTTTCCGATGCTGGCGCAGTATATTGGAAGAACATCCGGCCCGATTGCCGTCATGGAGTATGAACATGATCAGGCGAATCAGCGGCTCGCTTCCTTTTTAACAAAAACCGCGGAGCTTCCGGAAACGGTCGATTGCGAAAGTGCGGTGGCGCTCGCCAATGAGGTGATCGACGCTTATCATATTTTAGCGGAACACTTTATGAAAGAAGAAAACGTGCTGTTTCCGATGGCCGAACGCCTGCTGTCCGACGAAGAAAAAGAAGAATTGTCGGAAAAAATAAGCCAAATATAAGAAAAAACGGGATGTCTCCTTCTCAACAGGTGCATCCCATTTTTTACATACGCACAAAGAAATCTCCCACCCCTGAAAGAAAGAGGTGGGAGAGATTATTATATGTGAAAGGGGGATTCGGATACGTTTCGATCAATGAATATTATATGGCTGTTCTGCCTGTTTTGGCATGCGTTTGCGGTAAACGACATAGCTTCGGCGTAAGTAGCGGAGCGGAAGGCTAAACACATGCACGAGCCGCGTAAATGGCCAGACAGCGAAAATGCTGAGAGCAGCCAAAATATGAATTTTAAACCAAACTGGCACGGTTTCCATGTAAGATGGATCGGGATGGAATAGAAGGACGCTCCGGAACCAAGGGCCGATCGTTGTTCGATAATCGAAACCACGCGAGTCGACGTTCAGCAGCGTCGACGACAGCCCCGATGCGATGACTATCGCCAGGAACAAGAGGGCGATCCAGTCACCGCGGCTGCTTGTAACCCGCACCCGTTTGACGGTCGCGCGCCGGCGGATCAGAATGAGAAGCCCAATAAGAGCGGCCAATCCTGCCGGAATACCGCCGGCAAGGGCGATGAGATGGTATGTTTCTTCTGTTATGCCGAGCGTTGCGTACACCGATTCCGGAATCAAAATGCCCATGACGTGGCCGACGAATACAAACAAAATTCCCCAATGGAACATCAGGCTGCCAAGCCGCAATTGCTTCTTTTCCAATACTTCGCTCGATTTCGATGTCCAGCCGAATTGGTCGTATTGATAACGCCAAATATGGCCGCCAATAAAAATCGTTAACACAATATAAGGGAAAATCACCCAAAGAAATTGCTCCAACACGGTTACACACTTCCTTTCGGAGTCGGCGTCACGCCGAGTTCTGCAAATGCGAGAAAAATTGCGTCAAACACAGCGGCATAAGGGCTGCCGCCCGCAGCAAGCTGTTTCCGTATTTCATCGATATTATCGGCGTATGCGGCAAAGAGCGGCACGATGTGCTCCTGTTCGGCGTAAGCGGCGAACTCAAGCATGAGCGGCAAATAATCCGGGAGTTCCTGCTCGGCCGTATCAAATCCAGCCGCTTTATAGCGCTGTTTCAACTGCAATAGCTCGAGTCCGCGTTCGCGCTGTTCGCCTGTATTCATGTAGGTCACATATAAATTTGTTTTTTTGCCGAAATCGAATGTTTCGACATATTGCTCCATCCGTTTGCGGGCAGGTATGGATTGGATGTCATGAATAAAAGCGCTCATTTTTTCGACGATGGCGTCGTTTGGGACGGCGCTGATTGCCTCGAGGCAATCAGCGAGAGAGTCCGCCCATTCTTCATCAGGATAGGACAATAAATGGGACGCGCATAAAAACACCGTTTGCATTTGTTCTTTATTCATGTTTCCTTACCTCCATTAAGAAAGCGTGCCGCAGGCGCCAGGACCGCCGGCAAACGCCAATCCGCAGCTTCCTTGTTCGGCGTATAGTTCCGCGACTTCTTCGCGGTGGGAGGCAGGAATGACAAAGCGGTCATTGTATTTTGCGATGGCGAGCAAACGATACATGTCTTCGATATCTTGCTCGCTTAGCCCAAGTTCTTCAATGATGCGGACATCCGGCTGTTTGTTCGTTTGTTTTGCGCGCATATAGGAGCGCATTGCCGCCATTTTTTTCAACGTAATACGGATGTGTGTTTCGTCGCCGGCTGTCAGTAAGTTCGCCAAATATTCGATCGGGATGCGCATTTCGTCAATCGCCGGGAAAATGTCTTCTGCATTCGCTTTGCTTCCTTTTCCTTCAAACATGTTCATAATCGGGCTTAATGGCGGAATGTACCATACCATTGGCAATGTCCGGTATTCCGGATGAAGCGGAAGCGCGATTTTCCAGTCGACAATCATTTTATAAATCGGCGAACGCTGCGCCGCTTCGATCCATTCATCCGGAATGCCTTCTTCTCTGGCTTTTGCGATTACTTCCGGATGGTGCGGGTCGAGGAAAATGCCAAGCTGGGCATGGTACAGCTCTTTTTCGTCTTCTACGCTCGCCGCTTCCTTCACTTTGTCGGCATCGTAAAGCATGACGCCGATGTAACGAATGCGGCCGACACACGTTTCCGCACAGATCGTCGGCATGCCTGCTTCAATGCGCGGGAAGCAGAGCGTGCATTTTTCCGCTTTATTTGTTTGCCAGTTGAAATATACTTTTTTATATGGACAGCTTGTTACGCAATAACGCCAGGCGCGGCAGGCGTTTTGGTCGACGAGGACGATGCCGTCCTCGTCGCGTTTATACATCGCTCCCGAAGGGCAGCTCGAGACGCACGATGGATTGATGCAATGCTCGCAAATGCGCGGCAAGTACATCATAAAGACGTTTTCGAACTCCGCTTGAATCGACTGCTCCATTTTGACAACGTTTGGATCTCTCAACCCGGTAATATGGGCGCCGGCAAGGTCGTCCTCCCAGTTTGGCCCCCATGACAGTTCCATGAATTCGCCGGTAATGGCCGATTTCGGGCGGGCGACCGGCTGATGGCGTTTTTCGGGGCTAGTGGTCAATGTTTCGTAATCGTAATTCCACGGTTCGTAATAATCATCAATCGTTGGCTGGTACGGGTTGTAAAACAAGTTAAGCAGACGGGTTGCTTTCGAGCCGGATTTGAGCTGGAGCTCGCCGTTTTTGAGCTCCCAGCCGCCTTTATATTTGTCTTGGTCTTCCCATTGTTTCGGATAACCGATTCCCGGTTTTGTCTCGACGTTATTGAAGTACATGTATTCCGCTCCGGGACGGTTTGTCCATGTGTTTTTACAAGTGACGCTGCACGTATGGCAGCCGATGCATTTATCCAAGTTCATCACCATGCCGACTTGCGCTTTAATCTTCAAGCCAATCGACCTCCTCTAATTTGCGGATAATGACGTACAAGTCGCGTTGATTTCCCGTTGGGCCGTAATAGTTAAAGCCGTAGCTTAACTGCGCATACCCGCCGATCATATGCGTCGGTTTCACATGAATGCGCGTCGGGCTGTTGTGTGTGCCGCCGCGGTTGTTCGTCAGCTTCGTGCCTGGCACGTTAATGTGGCGGTCTTGCGCGTGATGCATAAACGCCATTCCGCGCGGCAGACGGTAGGAAACAACGGCGCGGGCAACGACGACGCCGTTGCGGTTGAAGCATTCAATCCAATCGTTATCGCGAATGCCGGCTTCTTGGGCATCATCTTTGTTGATCCAGACGGTCGGGCCGCCGCGGAAAAGGGTGAGCATTGGCAACGAATCGAAATACATGCTGTGAATCGACCATTTGTTATGCGGCGTTAAATAATTCAAAATGATTTCTTTTCCTTTTGCTTCCGGACGCTTTTTCGAGAACGGGCGGTGCTGCAACATCGGCTTAAAGGTAGCCATCGTTTCGCCAAATTCGTGCATAAGCTCATGGTCGAGATAGAACGACTGCCGACCTGTCAAAGTGCGCCAAGGAATGAGCCGCTCGACGTTGGTTGTAAACGGCGAATAGCGACGGCCGCCTTTTTCCGAGCCGCTGAATGCCGGAGAGGTAATCACTGTTTTCGGCTGCGCCGTAATTTGTTCAAACGTAAAACATTCTTCCTCGCGTTCTTTCGCTAAATCGGCGAGCCGCAAATTCGTCTTTTTCTCGAGCGCTTCCCATGCTTTCACCGCCACTTTTCCGTTCGTTGTCGATGATAACGTGAGAATGGCTTCGGCCGCGTTTTTCGCACTGCTGATATCCGGGCAGCCGGCGGCGATCGACGCATGTTTGATCGTTCCTAGCGTCTTTTTCAATTTTTCGTATTCGTCTTTGGCTGACCAGGCGATGCCTTTTGTGCCCATTGGCTGCTTGGCCACGTTCGGTCCAAGGGAAATCATTTTGTCATAAATGAGCGTATAATCGCGCTCGACGACATGAATGTTCGGCATCGTTTTTCCTGGAATCGGTTCGCACTCGCCTTTGCTCCAGTCTTTCACTTTGCCAAACGGCTGCGTCAGTTCTTGTGCTGTATCGTGCAAGAGCGGGGTGGCGACGACTTCTTTGATCGGCTTCATGCCGATTTGTTTGGCGACATCGGAGACGGCTTTCGCTAACGATTTGAAAATATCCCAATCCGAGCGCGCTTCCCATGGCGCAGAAATCGCCGGATTGAACGGATGCACGAACGGATGCATATCCGTACTGCTTAAATCGTGTTTTTCGTACCATGTCGCCGCCGGAAGAACAACATCGGAGTAAAGCGCCGTTCCCGCCATGCGGAAATCAAGGTTCACTAACAAGTCGAGTTTGCCTTCCGGCGCCTCGTCGCGCCAAGTAATTTCTTGCGGCCGCAGGCTGTCCTCATCATCGTTTAACAAACCGTGCGTCGTACCGAGCAAGTGTTTTAAGAAATATTCATGGCCTTTACCGGAGCTTGAAATTAAGTTCGCGCGCCAGACGATTAAGTTTCGTGGAAAGTTTACTTCATTGTCCGGGTCTTCGATCGCAAATTGCAATTGCTTCGTTTTGAGCTGTTCGGCCACGTAATGTCCAATTTGTTCCGGAGTCGTTTTTCCATTGGCGATAGCTTCTTTGTAAAGGTCAATGCCGTTCTTGTTAAACGTCGGGTAAGACGGAAGCCAGCCAAGCCGGGCGGCGAGAACGTTATAATCCGCGTAATGGGAATAGCGCGCTTTTTTCACGAGCGGAGAAACAAGTTCATCGACTGGCATTTCTTCATATCGCCATTGATCGGTCGCAAAGTAGAAGAACGATGTGCCGTTTTGCAATTTCGGCGGCATCGTCCAATCGCGTGCCATCGCGATCGTTTGCCACCCTTCCACCGGCCGCAGTTTTTCTTGTCCGACGTAGTGCGCCCAGCCGCCACCGTTGACGCCTTGCGCGCCGACAAATAAGACGAGGTTTAATACGGCGCGGTAAATCGTATCAGAGTTAAACCAATGATTAATGCCAGCGCCGACAATAATCATCGAGCGTCCGTTTGTGTCGATCGCGTTTTGCGCAAACTCGCGCGCGATTTTAATGACAAGCTCCCGTTTCACACCCGTAATCGCTTCTTGCCATGCCGGCGTGAATGGAACGAGGTCGTCATATGTCCGGGCAACGTTTCCGCCAATGCCACGGTCAACACCGTAATTGGCAAGAACAAGGTCATAGACGGTTGTGACATATGTTTCGCCATCTTCGGTTTGCGCTTTTTTCGCTGGGACAACGCGTTCGATCGTTTTGCCCCCTTCATCAGAGAAGTAAGGAATATGAACCGTGACAAGCTCGTCTTCAATGCCTAAAAAAGATAGACGCGGTTCAATCGGCTGTTCTGTTTCCTCATCGACCATATGCAAATTCCATTTTCCTTGATCATCCCAGCGCGATCCGATCGTTCCATGCGGAATCGCAAATGTTTTTTTGTTTTCATCGTAAACGACCGGCTTCCATTCGGCGTTGATGACGTTGCGGCCGAGATCTTTTGCCTGCAAGAAGCGGCCGGCCACCCATTTGTCGCCATCTTTTTTCAAAGTGACGACGAACGGAAAATCGGTGTACATTTTCGCATATTGCTGGAAGTAAGGAACTTGCTGATCGACGTAATATTCTTTTAAAATGACATGTCCCATTGCCATCGCGAGTGCGCCGTCCGTTCCTTGTTTCACGCTGAGCCAGTCGTCGGCAAATTTCGTTGATTCGGCGTAATCCGGGCTGACGGAAACGACTTTTGTGCCGCGATAGCGGACTTCCGCTAAAAAGTGAGCGTCCGGCGTTCGGGTCAGCGGCACGTTCGAACCCCATGTAATGATGTAGCCGGAGTTATACCAATCGCTCGATTCGGGAACGTCGGTCTGGTCGCCCCAAATTTGCGGCGAGGCCGGCGGCAAATCAGCATACCAGTCGTAAAAGCTAAGCATCGGCCCGCCCATCAGCTGCATAAAGCGAGCCCCAGAGGCATAGCTGATCATCGACATCGCCGGAATCGGCGAAAAGCCGACATTGCGGTCCGGACCGTATTTGATGACGGTATATAATAAGGAAGCAGCGACAAGCGTTAATGCTTCATCCCAGCTGACGCGGACAAATCCGCCTTTTCCGCGCGCCTGTTTGTAGCGCTTTGCCTTTTCAGGATTTTCCACGATGCTTTTCCAAGCATCGAGCGGATTTTTGTGCGTTTGCAGCGCTTCTCTCCACATATCGATTAACACGCCGCGCACATATGGGTATTTAACACGCAGCGGGCTGTAAATGTACCAAGAGAAGCTCGCGCCGCGGGGACAGCCGCGCGGTTCAAAATCCGGCATATCCGGCCCGGTCGATGGATAATCGAGCTGTTGTCCTTCCCAGGTAACGATGCCGTCTTTGACGTAGATGTTCCAGCTGCATGAACCTGTGCAGTTGACACCGTGGGTCGAACGAACGACTTTATCGTGCTGCCAGCGACGGCGGTACGCGTTTTCCCAAGCGCGGTCGCCGTAGGTTGCTTCACTATGCTCATTTGCATATCGCTCGATCGGTTTCATATATTTGAAACGGTTCCATAACGGTGATCGTTTTTGTTTCATTTTTTTCACTCCTTATCAATGTGTGTAATTTTACTATAGTCATAATGGAAATAAAGGGATGTTAACTTCGTCACAGTTGACGCGATTGTCACAAATTTGTCAAACGGTGGCGAAAAACGAACAAACATTCCTTTCTTGTGTTATAATATAGAGAAAAAAGTTTTACATAATGAGGAGGTTACATGCGATACCATAGCCATATTGTTACGTCATTATGCCTGGGGGCGGCGGCCGCCGCGCACACATCGCTTTCGTTTACAGCAAGCTATACGGCGGGAGTCGTCATCGGCAGCTTGCTTCCCGACATTGATGAACCGAAGTCATACGTCGGGCGCCGCTCAATGGGGATGTCCAATAAAGTAAAAGAAGCGTTTGGCCATCGCGGCATGACCCATTCGCTTGTTGTATGGGGGATTATTGCCCTCGTTATTTCTTGGGAGTCGTCTTCGTTATTTGCGTCTGGCTTTGTGCTCGGCTATTTGTTTCATATTCTCGAAGACTTTTTCTCTGTTCAAGGCGTGCCTCTCTTTTGGCCGTTCACCGCAAAGCGGTTTAAAATCCCCATCTATCGCACAGGCAATCTCGTCGAAAAATCGCTTTTTTACGCGGCGTTTGCCTTGCTTGTCTATATCGGCGCAAAAGAACAGCTGTTTTTTGAATGGTGGCGTTCGCTTGCTTTATTTCGATGAGAAAAAAGGAAAAAGTCTGCCCTGCAGCGAATTATAAATGATAAAAGGAAGTGCATTTTCTAAAGCGGGGGAGAGGCGATGAAAGAGAAGTATCCTGTACTGCCAGAGGCGGAGCCGTTTTATTTTGAAGGAAGCCGAGCGGGCATTTTGGTTTCTCACGGCTTCACTGGCACGACGCAAAGCATGCGTCCGCTAGGCGAAGCGTACGCCAAGGCGGGCTATACCGTCTGTGGCCCGCGCCTGAAAGGACATGGAACGCATTATGAAGATATGGAACAGACGACATACGAAGATTGGATTGATTCCGTTGAAGAGGGGTACCAATGGCTGAAAGAGCGGTGTGACATTATTTTTGTGACGGGATTATCGATGGGTGGGACGCTCACCTTGTATATGGCCGAGACCTATCCTGACATTCAAGGCATCGTTCCGATTAATGCCGCCATCGACATACCGGTTATGGCCGACGGCGCCGCTCGTCGTGCTGAGCTGCCGCGCTACTTGGATGCGATCGGCTCGGATATCAAAAACCCGGAAGTGAAAGAACTGGCGTATGAAAAAACACCGGTCGCTTCGCTTCTACAAATTGTTAAGTTGATGGAAAAGGTAAGAGCCGACCTTCATAAAATTACTTGTCCTGCATTAATTCTCGTTTCCGAAGAAGACCATGTTGTTCCGCCCGATAACTCACGGCTTATTTTGGAGAAAATCAGTTCGGCGGAAAAAGAGCTTGTATCCTTGAAAAACAGCTACCATGTCGCGACGCTGGACTATGACCAGCCAACGATTATCGATTTATCGCTGCGCTTTTTTGCCGCGCATGCGAACAAATAGTTTTTTCGCAAAAAAGATTTGCCGCAGATGATGGCGGGCAAATCTTTTTTGTTAGAAAGAAAAGATAGGATTTATTTCCCATCCGTTTTTTCTAAAAACTTATAGCACTTCTTTGCGATTCATTTTACACTAGGAATAAAAAGTTGGCATCATCTGTTGGGGCGGCTTGTACAGTTATAGTATAGGAAATGGGAGAAAGAAAAGGAGCTTCGTACATGAATATAGAGCGAATCGCGACCTATATAAAAGAAAAACGCATTATCGAAGCATTAGAGGAAATAAAGCCGATGCTTCAGCAAGCAAACGGGCGTCCGTTTTGCTGGAGAGTGCCGTTGCGGGCTTGGCAAACAGCGGACTCGTTTCATCATCTGATCCGCTTGTTTGATTATGCGTTAATGTACCGCCATAGCGCGCTGTTGGCGCGCTACGCCCACCGTCGTTTTTCGACGCTGCAGACGCTGACGTGGGTATGTGATGAGTGGCTCGAAGAACGACGGCCGCTGGATGTCGAGGAAGCGCTGCGGCCGCGCTTGGAAGAAGCGATCGCGAACGGAAAGGAAAAGCCGGAACATATCGCGCGCGCCGCATTCACACTCGTGCGCACTCTTTTGGAAATGCGCCGGATCGAAGAAGCACAGCAGTGGATGGGCATAGTGGAACGATATGAAACTATTCCGATGTACGATAAATGGGGATACTTTTATATGGAAGCGGGCGACCGCGACAAAGCCGAAGAAATATTGCGGAAAGGATTGGATGAGCCGGAGCGCGGCGATATGTGCCATTTGCTTTTGGCCGACTTATACGCGCTAAATGGCTGCCAGCGGAAAGCACTGGAAATCATTGAATGCGGCATCAAACGGTTTTCGCAAGTGCCGGCGTTATATGTGGAAAAAGCGCGCCGGTTGCGCGACTTGCATGAGTACGAAGCGGCGCTCGAAGCGATGGAGGAGGTCGACCGCCTCACTCCGTTTCATACCCACCGCCGCTATTTTGCCCATATGCGTGCGCAAATCTATTACAAGCTTGGCAAGTTCGATGAACTAGCGGCGCTTGTTCAAACAGAGAAATCATTGGCATCTACGCCATACGCGCGCGCAAGCGAACGCGCTTCCCTGCCGCAAGTGATCTTGCCGCTTGTGCCTGTCGTGCAAAAACATAATTATTGTGTGCCTGCGAGTTTGGAAATGATGCTGCGGCTGTTAGGCAAGGAGCGTACACAAGATGAAGTGGCCGAGCATATTTTCGATGTTCGCGGTTCAAAATTGTCGACGACTGTACATTATTTGGAAACGCTCGGCTTTTTATGCCGCTTTTTCATCGGTTCCGTGGAGCGGTGGAAACGGTTGATCGATGCCGGAATTCCCGTGCTCTTAAGCGTCGATTACGAACAATCTTCGCATGTGCAAGTATTGTTCGGTTACGATGAGTGCCTCAGGGCGTTTTACGTACAAGACCCAAACATGCTCGAGCCGTTTGTGGTTGCTTATGACGAAGTCGAAAAATGGTATGCAGGGACACATTATTTGTCGATTGCTGCGATTCCCCGGGAAAAAGAAGCGATTGCCGTGTTGCTGCCGGAATCGGAAGATCAATATTTCCGTCAGCTTCATGCCTTCGCCGAAAAAATGGATGAAGATGATCAAGCGTATATGGCGCCGTTTCTCGCGTTTTTGCGCAAGCATGAACACATCCCGTACACATGGCTGTATGTTGTGAAGCATTTTGGCACAGAAGAAGCGAAAGAGCTGCTTCTCGACTATACAGAGCGGGTGCTTGCTAAATACGGCGATATTAATGATTTGCTGCTTGCGGCGGCGAAAGCGTACGTGTACGGAAAAGAAATCGAACGGGCCGAAGCGGTGCTGGCGCGGGTGAAAGGAAAAGCCCATAGTCCGCTTTATCACTATTTGCGGGGACGGATCGCGTTTTACGAAAGCCGGTACGAAGATGCAAGCCGTCATTTTCGTGCTTCGCTCCAGCTCGATCCCGACCAGCCCGACGTCTGGAGCTATATGGCCCTTAGTACTGCATACGGAGGAAAAGAAAAGAAAGGCTTGGAACTGTCACAAATCGCTTTAACGTTACACCCTGACGATCCGTTTATTGGCACGAATCATGGCATCATGTTATTCCAGGCCAAACAAATTCAGGAGGCCCGCGCCTTTTTTGACCAATTGCTGCGCCGCCATAAACGCGATGCCCATTTGTGGTATGAACGGGCGCGCTGTGATGAAAGGCTGGGAAAGATACGCAAAGCGGAACGCGGCTTTCTTGTTGCTAAAGTGCTCGATGAAGCAGAGCCGTATCCATATTTGGCGTTAGCGGATTTATATGAAAACGAGTTAGGGGATTGGCAAAAAGCCAAAGCTATTTTGTTGGAAGGAGCGGCAAAGGCCGGAAGCGCCCCTGCGTTGCACGTTCGCCTTGGCGACTGGTATATGGAACGAGACGAAGCAGAAAAGGCGGAAGTGCATTACCAAAAAGCACTGCAACAAGAGGAAAAAGAAGTCTTTGCTCATCTCGGTCTTGCATACGTGATGATGCAACGGGGGCATCGCGATGAAGCAAAACAGTATCTGTTGGACAAGAAGCTATTATTTGCCCAAAACAGCGAATATCTATTAAATGCTGGAAAAATGCTCCTGGCCAATGAGCTAGCCATAGAAACGGAAGAAAAAGGGACCGCGCTTGCCTTTCTTGAAGAAGGATTGCGCCTTGCGCAATTTGATGTGGCGGAAGCGTACGAGTTTTATATCGAACAACTGACCGACCATTCTCTTGTCGGTCGCGGAATGGCTTTTCTCGAGCAACTTATCAACGAACGTCCGAACGATATAATCGCGCTTTGTTATCTCGGCGTGCTTTATGAGCAAAGCGGCATGTTTTCGAAAGCGATCAATTTATACGAACGGGCGATCAAGGTGCAAAAAAGCACGTTTCCGCTCTATCGTTTGGCCGAAACGTATCGGGCGCTTGAAAGATTCGACGAGGCGAAATGGTACTATGAAGCGTGTCTCGAGGTCGATGATACGTTTGCGGTGGCTCACCTTCGCTTAGCGGTTCTTTATGAAATAGAAGAAAACATTGATAAGCAGCGTTTCCATCTGCAAAAAGCGTTCGAGTGCGATCCGCTTCAAGTTCATGTCGAAAATGTAGTGTGGCTGTTTGACGATCCCGCCACATTAGTAGACACGATCGAAGCGGTTCGGAAGCAAGCAGGCGATATTTGGTATTATAACAGTCTCGGCTACGTATATGGAGCAATGGGGGACGGTGCCAAAGAAAAAGAGGTAGTCGAACACGCGCTTCACCTCCATCCTGATCATCCGGAAGTACTCCACCATTATGCGAAAGTGCTTGTCAAGGAAGGTAAGTTACGCGAAGCGATCGCCATCCTTGAGCGGCTGATTGAGCAGGATGTCCGTAACGAAGCCTTGTATGAAACTTATATTCAAATATTTTCGTATACAATAAGAGGAATAGGAAAACTGCGCGAGCGGCTCGGCAAATGGAAGCTTGACCATCAAAAGAAAAGCATCGTATACATGCACGCCGCTTCCGCTCTTTCCCCATATATGATGGACATAACGTGGGCTGGGACAGATGACTCCTTTGCCAAACGGCTATGGACAAAAGCGAAAGCATGGACGAAAGAAATGGCTGTTGTTTCCGCTGTTTTAGATTTATACGAAACGGCGATTCGTTTGGACCGCAGCAATATAGAAGCGTATGAGCGACTTGCTGAGTTTTACAAAGCGGCGGAATTGATGGATGATGCGATCAAAACGCTGCGCAAGGCGCTAACATATGAGTGGAATGCCAGTGTCGCCCGTGAGCTTGCCATGTTGTTGGCCCACTCGGAGAGTAGTAAACTGCAAAAAGAAGCAGGCGAGTGGATCGATCGTCTCCTCGCCGAACAGCCAAATGACCTGACTATGCTGGAGTTAAAGGCGTTCCTGCTCCTTGACAATGGACGGGAAGAGGAAGCAGAAAATCTGCTTCGTTTTTTAATCGAAATAGAGCCACTCTTACTTCGCAGTATTTTGACGTTAGGAACGATGTATATGGCAAAACAGCGCTATGATGAAGCAATTGCCGTACTTGCAAACGGGCTTTCCCATCATCCGCATGATGCAGAGGTGAGCCTAGAATTGGCGCGTGCGTATGACGAAGCGGGGCAGACGGAAAAGGCGCTTTCCGTTGTCGATGAATGGATTCAATTTGCCAAAGAGGACTTATCCGCTCGTTATCAACGGGCGTGCTATTTAGCCAAGCTCGGGCGAATCGAGGAAGCCAAGTGCGAACTGGCGCATGTTCTTGATGAAGATGAAACAGGAGACTTTGCCGAACTGGCTAACGAAGAACCAGCGTTGGCGCCGCTGTTTCGGCTGTTGGCGGAGAAATAACGGCGCTGGTTTCGTGAATCTTTTTCTTTTCTTTTTTCGCTAAGTTTGCTATGTTATGTAAGGAAATGTTTTTCTTGAATAGAAAAGAGGTGGGAGAATGGAAGCCCCCTTTGATTTGCTGGCATATGTGTCGCTTGTTGGCGCACTGCTTGTTGTCATGAAATGCTATATCGGCGAATACCGCAAAACGAAAGCTTTTTTATATGACGTTACGCTTGCACATGTAGCGGAAAGAAAAGATGAAAGATGCGTTGCTGGCGCTATTGTCCCGCTCTGCCGCGTTTTTATAAGGAAAAGACGGAAAGTTCCTGTGCGCGAACGTTCACATCAAACCGATGAAGAAGGAAGGAGACCTCGCTTATTTCTGGCCTGATTGACTATAGAACAACAAGGAGGTCTCTTATGAGAAAGTGGATTTTTGCATTATTCGGAACGGTTGTTTTATTAAGCGGCTGCAACCGCAACGCGCCGATTAATGAACATAGCCAAGGAATTTGGGATCATTATTTTGTCTATCCAATGTCGAAATTGCTTTTGACGATTGGGCAGCTGTTTGGAAATAACTATGGGATCGCCATCATTGTACTGACGTTAATCGTTCGTTTTTGCCTGCTGCCGCTCATCTTAAAGCAGTTTAAAACGACGATTGCCATGCAAAAGCTTCGCCCGGAACTGAAAAAGCTCCAAGAGAAATATAAAGGTACCGACATCGAAACACAGCGCAAGCTCCAGCAGGAAATGATGCAATTGTATCAAAAGCACGGCGTCCATCCTGCGAGCGGCTGCCTGCCGGTGCTGATTCAAATGCCGATTTTTATGTCGCTTTATTACGCGATTTCGCGCACCCAAGAAATTAAGCTCCATTCGTTTTTATGGGTGCAGCTTGGCCATCGCGATCCGTACTTTATTTTGCCTGTCTTGTCGGCGCTGACGACGTTCATCTCGCTCCGTCTGTCACCGTCGATGACGGAAGAACAAATGCCGCAACTGGCGATGATGTCATATATCATGCCGGTCATGATTTTTATCGGGGCAAGCTCTGTTCCGTCCGCCCTGTCGCTTTACTGGGTTGTCGGCGGCTGCTTCTCGATCATTCAATCATTGATTTTGCGCACGCAACTCAAAGCGGTCAAAGCCGCAGAAAACGGACAGGCATGACAATTCCCCGCTTTCCAGCAACGGAAAGCGGGGTTATTTTTTGATAAGACACCGCGAGGCTCGTTATTAATTTTTTATTTTTTTTGTAATTTACAATAATATATAATCAATGTTAAATTCGAATATTGGGGGAGTGACCGATGAAAAAAGCGCTAATCATTGATTATTCGGGCCGGGCATGAATGAGCGCTTGGCCATTTTAAACATACATTAGGTGCGGAAGTGGTGGAATAATAGAATAAAAATGATAGAATAGACGATGGACGTTCTTTTTTGTGTCAAACCGATTCGTATTTTGGAGGTAGCACAATGAACGAAAAATATGCAGATGACAGTTTTACCCTTCATACGGACTTATATCAAATCAATATGGTGGAAACGTATTGGGAAGACGGCATTCATAACCGCAAGGCAGTGTTTGAAGTGTTTTTCCGCAAGCTGCCGTTTGGAAACGGATACGCGGTATTTGCCGGCTTGGAACGGGTCATTCAATTTCTGCAGCAATTCCGGTTTTCCGAAAGCGATATTGACTATTTGCGGTCGGAACTGGGATATCGGGATGATTTTTTAGATTATTTGCAAACGGTTCGTTTTACCGGCACACTGCGCTCGATGAGGGAAGGGGAAATCGTTTTCGGCAATGAGCCGATTTTGCGCATTGAAGCGCCGCTTGCCGAAGCGCAGCTCGTGGAAACGGCGATTTTAAACATTATTAACTTTCAAACGTTAATCGCGACAAAAGCGTCCCGTATTAAACACATTCTCGGCGATGAGCCGGCGATGGAGTTCGGCAGCCGCCGGGCGCACGAGATGGATGCCGCGTTGTGGGGGGCGCGCGCCGCTTACATTGGGGGGTTTGAAGCGACATCGAACGTACGGGCAGGAAAACTTTTCGGCATCCCGGTTGTCGGCACGCACGCGCACGCAATGGTACAGGCTTATCAGGATGAATATACCGCGTTCCATAAATATGCGCGCCGCCATAAAGATTGTGTCTTTCTTGTTGACACGTACGATACATTGAAGTCAGGGGTGCCAAATGCGATTCGCGTCGCCAAAGAGCTGGGCGATCAAATCAACTTTATTGGCATACGGATCGACAGCGGCGATCTCGCCTATTTGTCAAAAGAAGCGAGAAAAATGCTCGATGAAGCTGGATTTACGAATGCGAAAATTTTCGCTTCCAACGACTTAGATGAAGAAACGATCCTCAATTTAAAATCACAAGGCGCAAAAATTGACGTCTGGGGAATCGGCACGAAATTAATTACCGCGTACGACCAGCCGGCGTTGGGCGCTGTTTATAAATTAGTCGCCATTGAAGATGAACACGGAAATATGGTCGATACGATCAAAATCAGCGGCAACCCGGAAAAAGTCACTACTCCTGGACTGAAACGGGTCTACCGCATTGTGAATAAAATCAATAAAAAAGCGGAAGGCGACTATATTGCGCTAGAAAGTGAAAATCCGCAACAAGAAGAGCGGCTCAAAATGTTTCATCCTGTTTATACGTTTATCAGCAAATTTGTCACCAATTTTGAGGCAAGGGATTTACATGAAACGATTTTTGACAATGGCAAGCTCGTGTACACGTCTCCGCCATTAAAGGAGATTCAAGATTTCGTGAAAGAAAATTTGCGGTTGTTTTGGGATGAGTATAAACGGACGATGAATCCCGAGCAATATCCCGTCGATTTAAGCCAGGCCTGTTGGGATAACAAAATGGAAAACATTCGGAAAGTGAAAGAGAAGATTGAAAAGCTGGGAGAATATTGAGAGATTGTCGGTTTTAGCGCTAAAAAAGGTCATCGCAGATCCACATGCGGTGATCTTTTTTTGTTTTTCCGGATATTTCCAAAGTATTTGTTACAGGTAGACCAAAATAGTGTGATGAAGGGAGGCGGCGATGGATCAGATAAAGATTAGTCGGAAGGGATGGATTTACCATAGTAACATTTATTTTTGTATGTCGTCTAATAAATAAAAGGAATAAAGAGGGAACGGTGGCCATGAAAAAATTTTTTGCCATATGGATGATCGCCGGTTTATGCAGTTTAGGGGCATACTTTTTTGTGACTGCCAGCTCCAAGCCTCCTGCATTAGACATATCGGCGGCAGGCCAAAAAATTCCGGTTACCCGAGGTTCTTACTGCTGGAAAACATTTTTCTCGGCAAAATGTGTCGATTGGGCTTATGCGCCGCCATGGAAAATAGGAGACGTACACGAACCGGTTGAGGTCGAGCCTCATTCAGAAATAGAAATAGATTTTGAAAAAGAACCAGTTTCTCTAGCTGTAGAACAGTGGATTAATGAAGGAAAGGCAAAAAATATAAAGGTAAAGAACAAAAAAATTACCGCGCCAAGTGAAAGTGGGGTATATGTTTATCATCTTATGGTGAATTGGAAGCAAGGAGACGGGAACTATGTTTTCCATATTAAAGTAAAATAAATATTGTTTGTCGATTGTCGTTTAAACATCATGAATCAAAAAGCGCTGGCTCGCAAAGCTACCTTTTGGAGCCAGCGCCATTTCTAGTTACAGTCTTCCTTGCTTTTTTAACAGCTGTTCCATTTCGCGAACGAGCGAATCGAAATAAGAAAGCAGGTTCTCAAGCGGCTTCGGCGATGTCATATCCACTCCTGCTTTTTGCAACAGGCGGATCGGGTCGTCGGATGTGCCGGCGCTTAAAAACTGCAAATAGCGTTTCGTCGCCTCTCCGGTTTTATCCGCTTTCATTTGCTTGACAAGCTCAAAGGAGGCGGCGAGGGAAGTGGCGTATTTATAGACGTAAAATGCGTCATAAAAATGGGGGATGCGCAGCCAGCCCCGCGCGGCTTCCGGATCGGCGGCGTAAGCAGGGCCGTAATATTTTTTTAATAAACGAAGCCAAAGCTCGTTCAGCTCGGCTGCGGTTAAGCTCCCGCCTTGCCGTACTTTGTCGTGAATCGCTTGTTCGAATTCAGAGTACATCACTTGCGTGTATAAGGTGCCGCGAATTTGCTCGATTTGCTGGTTGAGTAAATACAGCTTCTCTTCATCCGTTTTTGCTTGCTTTAGGAAATAATCCATCATCAGCCATTCGTTGGCGGTTGAGGCGACTTCGGCGGTAAAAATCGATTGCCCGGAATAATGGTAAGGCTGCGTTTTGTTTGTATAGACGGAATTCATCGCATGACCGATTTCGTGGGCGATCGTCAGCACGCCATCCAGCGACTCGTCGTAGTTGAGCAAAATAAACGGATGAGTGTCATACGCGCCCGTATTATAGCCGCCCGTATATTTTTTCGGGCGCGGATATGCGTCAAGCCAGCGTTGTTCGAAAGCTTGCCGCACCTTTTTGATGTAGTCGTCCCCAAGCGGTTTCAGACCTTCAAGGAGGAGCGTCTGCGCCGTTTCGATCGGGAACTTCATGTTTTTCGCGACGGTTTCATCGACGAGCGGCACATACATATCGTAACTGTGGACGCGGTCGACGCCGAGCGCTTTTTTGCGCAGTTCGACATAGCGGTGGAGTAACGGCAAATGATTATTGACCGTAGAAATGAGATTCGTAAACACTTGTTTTGGCACATCATCGGCCGACAGTGCTGCATCGAGGCCGGATTTATATTTTCGCGCTTTCGCGGACAGTTCGTCCGCTTTCACAGAAGCGTATAAGGTGGCGGCGGATGTGTTTTCGATCGATTCGTAGCTTTGAAAACGGGTTTGAAACGCCCGCTTGCGGTAGTCGCGATCCGGGTGTTCAAGCGCTTTTGTATAGTTTTCATCCGTCAGCGAAACCGTTTTGCCGTCCGGCGTGCGGACGGAAGGCGGTTCATAATCGCCGCGCGCGGCATTGTTATAAATGTTTTCCGGATCGCTCATGATTGGAGAGAGCTTGGCGAGCAGCTGTTCTTCTCGTTTGGAAAGAGTATGCTTTTTCCGTTCGCGCAATTCTTCAAAATAATAGCGGTATGGCTTAAGCGGCTTGCTTTTTTGCAGCTTGGCAAGCGTCTGCTCGGAAAGCGACAGCAGTTCCGGCTCGATAAACGCCGTTTTAGCCGCATAGTCGGAAGTAAGTGTCTCCACTTTTGCTTTTAGCCGTGCCGCGGTCTCGTCTTCAATATTTAAATCTTGTTTTAAATGAGCGTAAAGCGACAATTTTTCCAGTTTTCGTGCTATCCTTTCATTAAGGGCAAATAGTTTGGCGACATTGGTCGCGCTCTGAAGCTTTCCTTCATAGGCGGACAGTTTCGGCAGCGCATCGACGACTGCTTGATAGTCGCGTTCGAAATCAGCTTCCGACGTGTAAATGTCGGCAAGATTCCATTGATATTTTGTTTGTGCGGCGTAGGCGCGCCATGGCACAAGCAGCAGTACGATCATTAGCCATACATATAGCTGTTTTTTCATCATCTTCCCATTCCTTTCCTGTTTTTCCGCTGTTACGTAGTATGCGCAAAAAGAAACAGATTACTCGAATGAAAAGGAATAGGGAAATCGATGTGGAATGTATAGGAGTGCGAAAAAGAAGAGGAGGACGAGTAGTGGAACGAATTCGTTTAGCAGAAGATTTAACATTTTCCCGCATCATTCACGGATTATGGAGATTAGCGGATTGGAACTATTCGAGAGAGGAGATATTAAGTTTCATTGAATTTTGTCTCGAACAAGGGATTACGACGTTTGATCATGCGGATATTTACGGGAATTATACGTGTGAAGCGTTGTTTGGCGAAGCGCTGGCGTTAAAGCCAAGCTTGCGCGGTCAAATCGAGATTGTTACAAAATGTGGGATTAAGCTCGCATCGAAATACGGTTTGAAGCATTATGATACGAGTAAGGAGCATATTATCGCGTCCGTCCACCAATCGTTAAAAAATTTCCGCACCGATTACATCGATGTGCTGCTTATTCACCGTCCGGATCCATTTATGAATCCGGAAGAAGTGGCGGAGGCGTTCACCCAGCTGAAAAAAGAAGGAAAAGTGTGCCATTTTGGCGTGTCCAACTTTAAACGTTCACAGTTTAACATGCTGCAGTCGTATTTAGATTTTCCGCTTGTAACCAACCAGATTGAAGTGTCCGCCTATCGCTTAGAAAATATCGAAGACGGTACGGTCGATTTATGTTTGGAAAAGCGGATCCCGCCGATGGTGTGGTCTCCGCTTGCGGGCGGAAAAATATTTACCGCAACGGACGACAAAGCGGTACGCCTGCGCGCGACGCTCGAACAAATTAGAGATGAACTTGGCGCCGAAACGATCGACGAAGTACTATACGCATGGCTGCTTGTGCATCCGGCGCGAATGATGCCGATTGTCGGTTCCGGCAAAAAAGAGCGCATTATTCGTGCGGTGCGTGCGCTTGCGCTGCCGCTTCGCCGCGAGCAATGGTTTGAAATTTTGCAAAGCTCGGTCGGTCATGAAGTGCCATAATCCGCAACGAACAACAAGGAGAAGTCTACAATGAAAGTGATTATTGCCGAAAAACCAGACCAAGGCGCGACGCTCGCGTCCATTTTTAAAAACAAAAAACAACAAGGCTATATCGAAATTTATCCGAATGAATTGTTTCCAAAAGGAGCGTATATGACGTGGGCGGTCGGGCATCTTTTCCAGCTCGTGCCGCCTGAACGGTATCGTCCGGAATGGAAACAATGGAAGCTCGAGACGCTGCCGATCATTCCGGAGCGTTTTCAATATGAGGTAGAAAAAGCGAAAGCAAAACAGTTTGCGATTGTAAAAGAACTGCTTCGCAAACCGGAAGTGACGGAAATTATCCATGCTGGTGACGCCGGTAGAGAAGGGGAGCTGATTGTCCGCAACATTATTCATATGAGCGGCGTGAAAAAGCCGATGAAGCGGCTTTGGCTTTCGTCATTGACGCCAAAAGCGATTTATGAAGGATTCCGCCAGCTGTTAGATGAAGCAGAAACAAGAAATTTATATGAAGAAGCGTACGCTCGCGCGTGTGCCGATTGGCTTGTCGGGATGAACGCCTCGCGCGTTTACAGCATTTTGCTAAAGCAAAAAGGGATGAATGATGTTTTTTCGGTTGGAAGAGTCCAAACGCCAACACTCGCATTCATCGTGAAACGGGAAAAAGAAATTGAACAGTTTCGTCCTGAGCCGTTTTGGGAAGTGGTGGCGACGTTTTCCGTTGATGGCAGGCAGTACGAAGGGAAATGGACAAACGAAGAAGGAGAAACGCGGATCAAGGAGGAGCAGCTGGCGCAAAAAATCGCCCAGTTTTGCCGAAACAAGCCGGCAGAAGTGAATGAAGTAAAAACGGAGCGAAAAACGTTTCTTCCGCCGCTATTATTCAATTTGTCCTCCTTGCAGGCAACGGCGAACAAGGTGTACCAATTTTCCCCGAAAAAGACGCTCGATATTTTGCAAAATTTGTATCAAAAAGGTATCGTGTCGTATCCGCGTTCCGATTCGAACTATGTGACCAGGGGAGAGGCGGAAACGTTCCCGGACATTTTGCAAAAGTTACGGGCGTTTCCGGAGTATCAGCCGTTTTTTCCGCTGCCAAACGCGTCAATTTTACATAATAAACGTTATGTCAATGAAAAAAAGGTAACTGACCACTATGCAATCATCCCGACGGAGCAAGTGGTCGATCCGGCGAAGTTATCGGCGGATGAGCGGAAAATTTACGACTTGGTCGTGCGCCGTCTCATTGCCGCGCATTATGAAGCGGCTGTGTTTGACTATACGACCGTCACGACGCTTGTCGATGGACGCGCCCGCTTTATTTCAAAAGGCAAGCAGCAAATCCAGGAAGGATGGCGGAAAGTCATTAGCCAGCGCGAGGAGGATGATGTGACGATTCTTCCTTCGCTCCGTGAAGGCGAACAAGGTGAAGTGCTGAACGTTCGTATAAAAGAAGGAAAGACCCAGCCGCCGAAACGGTATACGGAAGGTCAGCTGATTACCCTGATGAAAACAGCGGGGAAATTTTTAGATAACGAGGAACTGGAAAAAGTGCTGGCCAAAACGGAAGGTCTCGGCACGGAAGCGACGCGCGCGGCCATCATTACGACGCTGAAAGAGCGAAATTATATTGAAGTAAAGAAAAACCAAGTGTATGCGACCGACAAAGCAAAAGTGCTTATCGAAGCCATTGGAGATAAAATTTTGGCTTCTCCGGAAATGACGGCGAAATGGGAGCAGCGCTTAAGCGAGATTGGCGAAGGAAAGGCGTCAGCGGCGCATTTTATGGAGCAAGTAAAAAGGCTGTCTGCAAAAATTATTCAAGACGCCGTTGAAATGTCGGAAACATGGAACTTTGCTGGGCTGGATACCGAATCCATTCAACGGACAAAATCGAAGGCGACGCTTGGAAAGCCTGTTGGCACCTGCAAGCTATGCGGCGGCACGGTCATCGACAAAGGGACATTTTACGGCTGCGCCAATTATGCCAAGACGAAGTGCTCGTTTACGATTTCGAAAAAAATTCTCGGCAAAACGATTTCGCAAGCGAATGTGAAAAAGCTTTTGCAGCATGGGAAAACGAACGTCATTAAAGGATTTAAAAAAGGAGAGAAAACGTTCGACGCCGTTTTGGTGTGGGACGATAAGGAGAAAAAGATTTCGTTTTCGTTTGTAAAAAAATAACCTTTCCTCTTATCATGCACCTCCTTCTTTATAAAGAAAGGAGGTGCGATCATATGACCAGCTTCTCGTTTGCTTATATTGGAAACGTGGTCCGCTTTCAAATGCTTAGCATTTTCTTTCAATAAATAACCGCACTACCAAAAATGAAAAGATTACGGCATGAGCCAGGAATATGACGCTCATGCCGTAGAATTTATACGATCGCTTCATGCCTCCGGGTTTATTTTTTCCATTATCCGCTCGGGCTGCATTGGCGGCTGAAATCCAAACTGCCGATACAAGCCATGCGCATCTTTCGTCGCTAATAAAATGCGTCTTACCGAAGTGATATCAGGGTGCTGCAACACACATTCCACGAGCCATTTCCCAAGCCCTTGCCCTCGAAATTCCTCATCAATAAAGACATCGCACAAATAGGCAAAGGTCGCTCCGTCGGTAATGACCCGCGCTAATCCGATTTGCATCTGTTCGTGAAACAAGGAAAAGCATAAGGAATGTTCGAGCGACTTTATAATCGTCGCGCGGTCTCTCGTATTTGCCCAATAGGAGCGGGCGAGAAATTCACAGACGCGGTCGATTTGCACAAGTGCTGGATCGGTGGAAAGCAAGAACGGTCCGTTTTTGTATTGTACGATTTTAAGCAAGTTCGTTTCCCCCTTCGTTTTTTGCCATTATAATCGATAAAACTAGAAAATGGCAATTAGGATATTTACGAATAAAGCCAAAAATTGTACGATTACCTTTGTAAGGGGATATTAATGTAACAGTAATTATATTATGTAAACAAAAGAAGGGAGAACAATGGATAAACAAGAAGTAATCGATCTTCTCTCCAGCAAAATGAAGTTAATTCGCGTCGAAAAAGGATATACGCAAGATAAGATGGCGGAAGTGCTAGGGATTTCGAAAAAAACGCTCGTGCAAATTGAAAAAGGGCGGATACAGGCGAACTGGACGCAGGTCGTCGCGCTATGCGCGCTA
Organism: Parageobacillus caldoxylosilyticus NBRC 107762; assembly: GCF_000632715.1. Classification (GTDB taxonomy): domain Bacteria; phylum Bacillota; class Bacilli; order Bacillales; family Anoxybacillaceae; genus Saccharococcus; species Saccharococcus caldoxylosilyticus. The sequence continues at coordinate 47,033 of NZ_BAWO01000013.1, forward strand.
TTCCGTGATAGCGAAATTATCGAATCGGTGCTTGGCGATAGCCCGCTTGAAGTGGTTGAAACGATCGCCCATGACGAAATCGATGTGCCGAAAGGAAAAACGCTCGGCGGAAAAGTATGGTGGAAAGAAATTAAACGCATAGGGCCGTTTCGCCTTCAGCAAAATCTCATCAGCAAGCATTACCGCATTTTAGATGTACATAACGACCGCTGGTACAGTTCTTTTGACAAAGAGGAGGCGCTAAGGCGGCTTGAGGAGTTGGCGCAGGCGGCAAAAATGTAGCTCTATTTGCGTAAAATCGATTACTTCTTGGAGAGTAGGAATTTTTTCCTTGCCATACTGCTTGCTAGCATATTGCGGGAACGTTTTATTAAACCATGAGCCAGCGTCAAGCCGTTTTATTTCCGCTAATGTAAAATCCCTTACTCTCCAAGGAGCACGATTCAGATAAACTTGTTCTACATTGGTCGTTCTGGCCAGCGTGGCATCGTGAATGGCGACTAGCTCTCCGTCTTTTGTCATATGCAAGTCTAGTTCAATGTAGTCTGCTTTCATTTCCAGCGCTTTTTTGTATGCGGCTAGTGTATGCTCTGGGGCGTATCCTGATGCGCCGCGATGGGCGATGACAGTAATATGCCGGCTGGCCGGATGGCGAGTAGAGGGGGGATGCTTGACATCATCCGTTGCCCAAAGGTTAGAAGCGTACGATGCAAGAAGCGCGAGTAAAAGCGGTATCGCCACGATTGTCGCTTTGTTCACGGTTACTTCCCTCCTTTTTACATGGTATTGCATGAGTCAAAAAGATAGTGCGATGATGAATAAAAATATTGCCATTCTTCGTAGTACAAAAGTCGTGGTCTTTCTGCGCGAATTTTCGCGAATGATACCATGCCGGGAAGCATGTATGGTGGTTGCGGCGAATCAACCAGGCGGGCAGCGGTTCTTGAAATAGTGACATTATTGTTTGCAAAACATCGAGGGACATACATCGATGATAAGCAAAGTGCAAAACGGCTTTATCTCAAGAAAAGGGACAACAAGCAGCAGATTTTATTGCATGAACTACGTTTGTGATGTGTGGTATATTTTGCATATCGCTGTCCGGCATGTATAAAGAGAAAGAAATGCGGGAAATAATAGGAATGGAAAATCTCTTGTGAAGAAAACGTTAAACAGTGATCGTTGGGCTATAGCCAAGTGGTAAGGCAACGGACTTTGACTCCGTGATGCGCTGGTTCGAATCCAGCTAGCCCAGTCTCTAACAGACAAGCAACGTCGCTTGTCTGTTTTTTTATGGAAAAAGAAGGAGTTTCGACAAATATGTCAAATATAAGACATAGCGAGGAGGGAATGATGGTGAAGACAGCAGATTTATGCGATGAATTTTTAAGTGAACTGCAAGTTTGCCAGCTGCCAATGCAGTCATATGGCGGCAAAATGGAATTTTCCGGACCGATCGCGACCGTCGATGTATTGGAGGATAATGTGCTCGTCCGCGAGGCGTTAGAAACCGTTCCTGCGGGAACAGTGTTAGTTGTTGACGGAAAAGGTTCACGCAATTGCGCGCTGCTTGGAGATCGTTTGGCGCAAATCGCCTGCGATCGTGGACTTGCGGGCGTGATTATCCATGGCTGCATTCGCGATTCTGCAGAGATCGCTAATATGCCGCTTGGGGTGATGGCGATCGGTACATGCCCGGTGAAAAGCAAAAAAGAGGGAAAAGGAAAGCGGGATGTCGCGCTTGAATTTGGCGGTGTTCTTTGGGAGCCAGGCGCCTATGTATATGCGGATCGCGACGGGATTGTATTGGCAAAAACGGACTTGCTGAAAAAAAGTGATTGACGCCGTTTGAAAATTTGTACTACTATGAATAACAGAAATGTTCTATGAAAAATCGATATCATATGCCAAGCAAATAAGGTGCCTTTCTCATCAGAGAACAGGCTTAAAAGGGAAGTACGGTGAAAATCCGTCACGGTACCCGCCACTGTGATGGGGAGCTTTGTTGCATGATGTCACTGAAGGAAACTTCGGGAAGGCGCAGCAAAGCGATGATCCTAAGTCAGGAGACCTGCCTTATTTGTTCGGACGGATACCTACGGGATTATAGGTAGACGTGCGGGAGAATGGTATACTTTTTTGCTATATTTGTATGCATTTTTCTGCACCTCTACGTATAGAGGTGCTTTTTTATTTGGGAGAAAAAGGAGAGGAATAAAGTGGCGACATGGAATTTAATCGGGATGAAACATCATGTGCTCATTTGCAACGGAGGCAGTTGCATGCGTAAAGGGGGAGAGGAAGTAACGCTTGCCATCCGCGAAGAAATTGCGAGACTGGAGTTGGACGATATCGTACATACGACGCGGACGCGCTGCAACGGTCGGTGCGAAGATGCGTGTGTTGTCATCGTCTACCCTGAAGGAATATGGTACAAAGCCATGAACGCAGAAAAGGGACGGGAACTTGTGCAAAAACATTTGCGAGATAGTCAGCTGTTAGAAGAAGCGATGACGTATTACTACAGAGAAGGGAAAGGATTGATTCGTTCCGCGACATCTAATTCTCTTATTGGAATTTCAAAATCAGAAAAAAGGGGTAGGTAACAGTGGAGTGGATTACATATGCCATGTTAGCGATTTTTCTTGGCATGCGTCATGGAATGGATAGTGATCACGTCGCAGCCATTGCCGATATGGTCGGGAGTGAACCACAGCGGCAGAAGCAAGTGTCTTTAGGAGTGATGTATGCATTCGGACATGGATTCATTGTGTTTTTGATGGGGATGATTGTCATTTTCGCCGGTTTCCATCTTCCTTCTTCTATTATCAGAATGATCGAAATTTTTGTTGGATGCACGTTAGTTATCCTTGGTGGATGGATGTTCGTGTCACTTTTTCAACAAAAGGAGCAGCAATATGAGCTGAAAAGCCGTATAAAAATCGTCTATGAATGGCTGACGACGCTCGCTCGTCGCATGAACAGAAAAGATCAACGAGAAACGACTTCATGGCTTCGATTCGGCTGGCTCAGTGCCTTTATAATTGGAATTATTCATGGTATTGGGGTTGAAAGCCCGACGCAACTAGCGATTCTTACCCATGCGACAGGGAAAGTGGATATGTGCATCGCGGCGCTACAGCTTAGTTTGTTCGTCATCGGTTTACTCGTGGCGACAATCAGCATGACCTTTTGCCTTTCATGGGGATTTATGAAAGCGAGAATGAAAGAAAAATTATTTTTCATTTTTGGGGCTGTAACTGGTCTTTACAGTTTATGGTTAGGGTTATCCATTATCATGGAAACGTGGAAAGGGGGAGCATAAGAATGAATGGAAAATTGCTCGTCATTGGGTTTGGTCCGGGAAGCTTTGAACATATGACGATGCGTGCGAAAGAAGCGATCAAAGAAAGCGATATCGTCATCGGGTACAAAACTTATGTAGACTTAGTTCGCGGATTGTTGACAAACCAAGAAATTATTAGCACCGGAATGACTGAGGAAGTGAGCCGTGCTCAGGAAGCAGTGAGATGGGCGGAGCGAGGCAAAAGGGTAGCGGTCATTTCCAGTGGAGACGCTGGTGTGTACGGAATGGCCGGACTCGTGTATGAAGTATTAATCGAGAAAGGCTGGACGAAAGAAAGCAGCATTGAAGTGGAAGTGATTCCGGGAATTTCCGCGATCAACTCTTGTGCGTCTTTATTAGGTGCGCCGATTATGCATGATGCGTGCACCATTAGTTTAAGCGATCACCTAACGCCGTGGTCGCTTATAGAAAAGCGCATCGAAGCGGCAGCCGCTGCCGATTTTGTCATCGCTCTATATAATCCGAAAAGCGGACGACGCACGCGGCAAATTGTCGAAGCGCAGCGTATCCTTTTGCGTTATCGCTCGCCAAATACTCCGGTCGGATTAGTGAAAAGCGCTTATCGTGCGCGGCAACATATCGTATTGACGGATTTAGCGCATATGCTCGATTACGATATCGGCATGCTTACGACCGTCATTATCGGCAATTCTTCAACGTTTGTATACGATGGGCTGATGATCACACCGCGCGGATACCAACGAAAATATACGTTAAGCGCAGCCGAACAGCCGCTGAAACCATACGAACGGCTTCGCAGAGAAGCGGAACCGTGGGCGCTTGATCAAACGAAACCAGAACCGGTAAGAGAAATAGCGGAAGAAGCATTGCAAAAATTGGCGATTCGCCACGATGACAGCGCGACGTTTGCGCCAGCGATTTTCGAAATCGCGGTTAGCCCAGGGATAGCGAACAAAAACTTTACGCCAAAACAGATGATGTTGCTTGCCGAAATCATTGGCGAAGGCGGAACGATGATGTATACGCCGGATCATTATTTGAAGATAGAAGTGCCTACTTCTGACCCGGACGGCATCGTCGCGAGACTGAAAGAAGCGGGGCTTGCCGTCGCTCCTGTCGGTGACGTGCTTACGGTGAAGGCGTGCGATTTTTGCGATGGTGAGAAAAAAGACGCGATTCCATACGCGGAAGAGTTATATGATCAGCTTGGCGGAATGGCGCTTCCGAAAGAATTGAAGCTCGGTGTAAACGGCTGCGGTATGGCATGTTACGGAGCGGTGCGGGAAGATATCGGAATCGTCTATCGGAAAGGAGCATTCGACTTATTTTTAGGAGGAAAAACGGTCGGAAGAAACGCACATCCTGGACAACTTGTCGCTGAAGGAATTCCGCCTAGTGAAATTGTGTCCGTTGTCACCCGCGTTATTCAAGAATATAAGGAACGCGCGCACCCGAACGAACGGTTTCATAAGTTTTTCCAACGAGTGAAACAAGTCGGCGGATTTGTGTATCAAGAAGCGAAGCAGGCGGCAAAAATCGAAGTGCCTGCCTGTGGTGAATAAGGGGGAAGAAAATGAATGAAAGCAGTATTATTTGTCGGGCACGGCAGCCGTGACCCGGAAGGAAACGACCAAATCCGGCAGTTTGTCGAGCAGCTAAAACCGCACATTGAAGCATCCTTACATGTCGAAACGAGTTTTTTAGAATTTGGACTGCCAACGATTCGCGAAGGGATTGACCATTGTGTCGATGCCGGAGCTCGCGAAATTATCGTTATTCCGATGATTTTGCTGTCAGCAGGCCATTCAAAGCTGCATATTCCAGCGGAGATCGATGAAGCGAAGAAGCGTTATCCGCACGTGACGTTCATCTATGGCCGACCAATTGGCATTCACGAGCAAACGTTTTCGATCTTAAAAACGAGATTACAAGAAATCGGTGAAAATATAGAAAACCCTGACCCGGAAACAGCGGTAGTGCTGCTTGGTCGCGGGGGAAGCGATCCGGATGCGAACAGCGATTTATATAAAATTTCCCGCTTATTTTGGGAACAAACGAACTATTTCCTCGTAGAACCAGCATTTATGGGAGTAACGACACCATCGTTAGAAGATGGCGTGGAACGTTGCGTGAAGCTAGGGGCGCGAAAAGTGGTGGTTTTGCCGTACTTTTTGTTTACCGGTGTACTTATCAAGCGTCTTGAAGAAAAAGTAAAACAATTTCGTTTTCAGTATCCGCAAGTCGATTTTGTACTAGCAGGCTACTTTGGATTTCATCCGGAGCTAAAAACGATTGTACTTGACAGATTAGAAGAAGCGCTTGGCAAGGCAGTTATGATGAACTGCGATATGTGCCAATATCGGCTTCATGCTGCAGAGCATCATCACCACCACCATCATCATTAAGGAGGAACTGGCATGATTATCGTATTAGCGGGAACGAGCGATGCCAGAAAGCTCGCGCTTTGCATCCAACAAGCGGGCTATGATGTATTAGCGACTGTTGTTACAGAACATGCGGCGGACCAGTTGCGTGCTTCCGGCTTAGCGGTGCACCTCGGACGGCTGACGGCGGAACAATTGGCGGAGTTGATCCGCGCAAAGAAAGCGAAAGCGATGGTGGACGCGAGCCATCCGTTTGCCGAAGAAGCGTCGAAAAACGCGATGCAAGCTGCCGCAGACGCGGGGGTTCCATATATCCGTTACGAGCGGCAAGCGGCTCCTGTTGCTTATGAGCGCGTCACGTTTGTTGACAATTATGAAGAAGCAGCCGAGCTCGCTGCGAAAAAACAAGGCGTCATTATGCTAACGACCGGAAGCAAAACGTTATCCATTTTCGCCAAAAAGCTGATGGGACTTCCGAATACGCGCGTGATTGCGCGCATGCTGCCGCGCAAAGACAATATGGAGAAATGCGAACAACTAAAGTTTCCACAAGAAAATATTGTTGCGATGCAAGGACCGTTTACGAAAGAGCTCGATAAGGCGCTTTTCCAACATTTTGGTGTTACGTTACTCATTACGAAAGAAAGCGGAAAAGTTGGGTTTGTCGATGAAAAAATCGCTGCCGCACAAGAGTTAGGGATTGAGACGATTGTCATTCGCCGTCCATCGATTCAGTATGGTACGGTGTATTCACAGTTTTCCGATGTCGTTAAGGCGTTACAACAAATGGTACCGTTATCTATTCATTCATGAAAGAAAGGGGTTTTTACAATGGATTTTCGCACGGAATTTCGTCCGATTACAGTCCAACCGCAACAAATTGAAGAAAGAAGTTTTCAAATCATTGATGAAGAAATTGGTAAACACCATTTTACGGAGGAACAATATCCGATTGTACAGCGCATCATTCATGCTTCTGCCGATTTTGAGCTTGGAAAAAGCTTGTTATTTCACCCTGATGCCGTCCGCGCGGGAATCGAAGCAATACGCAGCGGCAAAACGGTCGTCGCTGATGTGCAAATGGTACAAGTCGGTGTGAATAAAACGCGTATTGAAAAGTTTGGCGGAAAAGTGAAAGTGTATATTTCCGACGAAGATGTCATTGCGGAGGCGAAAAGGCTCAACACGACAAGAGCGATCATCGCGATGCGAAAAGCGGCGAAGGAGGCGGAAGGCGGGATTTTTGCGATCGGCAACGCACCAACGGCGCTGCTGGAGTTGATTCGTTTGATTAAAGAAGGAGAAGCGCGTCCAGGATTAGTGATCGGCCTGCCGGTCGGATTTGTGTCGGCGGCAGAATCGAAAGCGGAGTTGGCGAAATTAGATATTCCATTTATTACGAATATCGGCCGAAAAGGAGGAAGCACCGTTACAGTAGCGGCGCTAAACGCGCTGTCACTGTTGGCAGAGAGAGGGTAAACAAAATGGAAGCGAAAAAAACGCTACGAGAAGGATATACGACAGGGGCGTGTGCCACAGCAGCAACGAAAGCAGCATTAACGGCCCTTATTACCGGCATTCGGCAAACGGAAGCAATCATTTATTTGCCAGTCGGACGCAAGGTGACGTTTGCGATTGAAGCGTGCGAGATTCACGGTGAGTCGGCGAAAGCAACGGTGATCAAAGACGGCGGGGATGACCCTGATGCGACGCATGGAGCGGCGATTGTATCAACCGTTTCATGGGCGGAGCAGCCCGGCATTCATTTAGATGGCGGAAAAGGGGTAGGGCGCGTCACAAAACCGGGCTTACCGGTGCCGGTTGGCGAAGCGGCAATTAATCCTGTCCCGCGGAAAATGATTCACGAAACCGCGCGCGAAGTATTGGAACAATACGGCATTTCCCGCGGAGTGAACGTCATTATTTCCGTTCCTAACGGAGAAGAAATCGCCAAAAAAACATTAAACGCGCGCCTCGGCATTATCGGCGGCATTTCGATTTTAGGGACGCGCGGCATTGTCGTTCCTTTTTCGACGTCTGCGTACCGCGCAAGCATCATTCAGGCGATTCAAGTGGCGAAAGCAAACGGATGCGACCATGTTGTGATTACGACGGGGGGACGGAGCGAAAAATTTGCGATGCGGCAATATCCTCATCTTCCTGAGGAAGCGTTTATTGAAATGGGGGATTTTGTCGGCTTTACGTTGAAACAGTGCAAAAGACTAGGAATCAAAACCGTTTCGATGGTTGGGATGATGGGGAAATTTTCGAAAGTGGCGCAAGGCGTCATGATGGTCCATTCGAAAGGGGCGCCTGTCGATTTCGCATTTTTAGCGGCGATTGCCGAGCAAGCAGGTGCTTCGCCGGAACTCGTTGCCGCTGTTCGCGAAGCCAATACGGCATCACAAGTTGGCGAGATGATGCAGAAAGCAGAAAATAGGGGTTTTTTTGAAATATTATGCGATCACTGTTGCTTAGCAGCGTTACAGGAAGTTGGAGGAGGGATTACAGTCGAAACATCGCTGTACACAATGGGTGGTCAATTATTAGGAAAGGCGGTACGAAACGATGCAGGCGATTAAACTAATTGGCATTGGCGCCGATGGGAAAGCGAGCCTCCCGCACCTTTATGAACGTTGGATTTATGAAAGTGAGTTATTGGTAGGAGGAGAGCGTCATTTAGCCTTTTTCCCTGATTATCAAGGCAAAACGCTCACGATTCGAGGAAGTCTATCACAGCTTGTTGAGCGGCTTCGCCATGAAACGAAACGCACCGTCATTGTCGCGTCTGGTGATCCGATGTTTTATGGAATTGGCAGCTATTTATCTAGCAAACTGCCGATCGAAGTGTATCCCGCGGTCAGTTCGATTCAGTGGGCATTTGCGAAAATGGGAGAAAAGTGGCAGGACGCCGAATTTATCAGCGTCCACGGCCGCAGCATGAAAGGGCTTGCCCAGCGCATCGACGGATGTGAAAAAGTAGCGATATTAACGGACGAAACGAATTCTCCTAATACTATTGCGAAATATCTGCTTTCGTACGGAATGACCGAATACCGCGCATTTGTCGGAGAAAATCTTGGCGGACAAGATGAACGGTGCCGCTTTTTCGAATTAGAAGAGATGGCAGATGCCGAGTTTTCCCCATTAAATGTGGTTATTTTACAAAAAACAAAAGCGGGACCGACGTGGTCATTAGGAATTGACGATGACGAATTTTTGCAGCGTAAACCAGAGAAAGGACTAATTACGAAAAAAGAAATTCGCGTGTTAAGCATTAGCGCGCTCCGCCTTCATGCTAAAAGCGTCGTTTGGGACATTGGCACATGCACCGGTTCCGTCGCGATTGAAGCGGCGAAAATCGCCCGCGAAGGCGCCGTGTTTGCGATTGAAAAAAATGCCCATGATATCGAAATTTGCAAGGAAAACTTAAAAAAATTCCGCGTTGACATTACGCTTGTACACGGCAAAGCTCCTGAGCATTTAGACGAATTTGCTGATCCGGATGCGATTTTTATCGGGGGAACGTCGGGAGAAATGGGACCGTTGCTTGATGTTTGTTGTCAACGCTTAAAACGAAACGGCCGCATCGTGATAAATGCGGTAACGATTGAAACGCTGGCGCAGGCGGTGGAAGGATTAAAGCAGCGCGGCTTTCAAGTAGACGTTACGCTCGCGCAAATCTCAAGAAGCAAGCCGATTTTAGAGCTGACGCGGTTTGATGCGCTTAATCCGATTTATATCATTACGGCAAAGAGGGAGGGAGACGAATGAGCGGAACATTGTATGGCATCGGCGTTGGTCCGGGCGACCCCGAGCTATTGACGGTGAAGGCGTTTCGCCGTCTGAAAGAAGCGCATGTCATTGCCTATCCAAAAAAACAGCGCGGCAGCAAAAGCTATGCTCAGCAAATTGTTGAAGCATATTTTTCTTCGGCGGAAAAAGAAATGCTTGGTCTCGTCTTTCCAATGACGAAAAATATGGATGTGTTGACAGAAAAATGGAACGAAACGGCGGAAGCGATATGGGAACAGCTCAGCGCGGGGAAAGATGTCGCGTTTGTGACGGAAGGAGATCCGCTTTTATATAGCACGTTCATCCATCTGATGAACATCATGAAAGAGCGGTATCCAAATGTTGCGATTGAAATTGTTCCGGGAGTTTCCTCCGTCAACGCGGCGGCGGCGAGACTGCAGATCCCGCTTGCCGACGGGGATGAACAGGTGGCGATTATTCCAGCGCGCGACGACTATGAGGCGATGAAAAGGGCGCTTAGAGACCATGATTGCGTCGTCTTTTTGAAAGTGGCGAAAGTGATGGAAATGATGATCCGTCTTCTTCGCGAACAAAATTTATTGCAAAAAGCCGCCGTGGTGACAAAAGTGACATCAAAGGAAGAAATCATTTGGAATATCGAACAGCTTGAAGGAGTAGAGTTGGAATATTTAACGTTATTGGTGGTGAGAAAGTGAAACTGCATATTATTGGCGCGGGCCCGGGGGCTCCGGATTTGATTACTGTCAAAGGCGCACAGCTGCTCAAAGAAGCGGACGCAATTTTTTACACTGATTCGCTCGTCAATGACGAACTGATCGAGCGCTATCGAAAGCCGGAAGCCGAAGTGTTTCATACGGCGGGGATGCATTTAGAACAAATGGTCGAGGCGATGTTGGAAAAACTGAAGCAAGGTAAAAAAGTCGTGCGCATCCATACGGGTGACCCATCGATTTACGGAGCGACACTCGAACAAATAGCGCTCTTAAAAAAACAGGGAGTCGAAATCGAAATTGTCCCTGGCGTCAGCTCGGTATTTGCGGCGGCAGCGGCTGTTCAAGCGGAGCTGACCGTTCCGGATTTAACGCAGACGGTCATTTTAACGCGAGCAGAAGGACGGACACCGGTTCCAAATCAGGAAAAACTGGAAGATTTGGCAAAACATCATTGCACATTAGCGTTATTTTTAAGCGCTACATTAACAAAAAAAGTAACAAAGGCACTAAGGGATGCGGGATGGAACGATGATACCCCCATCGTGATTGTGTATAAAGCGACATGGCCAGATCAAAAAATTGTTCGTTCGACGGTCGGCACGCTGGACGAGGATATGCGCGCAAACGGCATCCGTAAACACGCGCTCATTTTAGCGGGATGGGCGCTAGACCCGGAAATTATCGAGCGCGACTATCGTTCAAAGCTGTATGATAAAACGTTCACACACGGATATCGACAGGGGGTGTGAGGAGTTGTATGCAATTGTTGCGATTACGAAGCATGGTGTTGATATTGCCCGCCGCGTCGGCGAGGAGCTTCCGAACGCTCATGTGTATTATACGAATAAGTTTGCGAGAGGAGATGAAGACGAAAAAGGCATTCGCTTGTTTGAAGGGAACGTGCGGTTATTATTGCCGTCGCTTTTTCAAACATACCGCGGGCTTATTCTCATTATTTCGCTTGGCGCGGTCGTGCGGATGATTGCACCGCTGTTAAAAGATAAAAAAACTGATCCGGCGGTTGTCGTTATTGATGATAAAGGGGAACATGTCATTAGCGTTCTTTCCGGACATCTTGGCGGAGCGAACGAACTGACTCGGCAAGTCGCGGAGATTTTACATGCCCATCCCGTCATTACGACTGCGTCTGACGTACAAAAAACGATTGCCGTTGATTTATTTGGCCGTTCCTTCGGCTGGGAGTGGGAATCCGACGAAAAGCTGACGTCTGTCAGCGCCGCCGTCGTCAATGAACAGCGCGTTGCTATTGTGCAGGAATCAGGAGAGAAAAATTGGTGGAACTATGATACTCCGCTGCCAAACAATATCCTTGTTTATGATTCGATTGAGAAAGCGCTAGCGGCAAAACCGGATGCCGCGCTTGTTGTTACCCATCGTTTATTAACGAAAGAGGAAGAAGCGATTTTACAAAACGGTGTTTTGTACCGCCCAAAAGTGATCGTGCTCGGCATTGGTTGCAACCGCGGCACAGCGGCGGAAGAAATTGAATCCGTCATTCGCGATACATTAGACAAGCTGCTCTTTTCAATGAAAAGCGTGAAAGCTGTATGTACGATCGAATTAAAAAAAGACGAGCCAGGGTTGCTTGAAGTTGTGCGAAAATATGGATGGGAATTCGTCTATTATACCCCTGAACAACTGAATCAAGTAAACATCGAACAGCCTTCTAAAACCGTGTACCGCTATACAGGCGCTTACGGTGTGAGCGAGCCGACAGCGAAGCTTTATAGCGGTGCAGAGAAATTAGAATTAGTGAAGAAAAAAGCAGGCAATGTCACGATTTCTGTGGCACTTTTACACCATTAAGGGGGAAAACAGCATGCGAAGAATCGTAATCGCCGGGACGGGAAGCGGCGTTGGCAAGACGACCATAACGATTGGATTGATGGCGGCGTTAAAACAAAAAGGCTACATTGTACAAGGGTTTAAATGCGGCCCAGATTATATTGACCCAACCTATCATACTGCTGTCACGGGCCGACCGTCGCGCAATTTGGACAGCTGGATGGTTGGGCACGAAGCGGTTCAAGCGATTTGCGCAAAAGGCTGTGAAGGGGCGGACATCGCCATTATTGAAGGAGTCATGGGGATGTTTGACGGGAAGCGGCCGACGACAAACGAAGGAACGACAGCGGAAATCAGCGTATTAACGAATAGTCCGGTGCTATTGGTCATCGACTGCGCCGGCATGGCACGGAGCGCGGCAGCGGTTGTCCGCGGTTTTCAAATGTTTGATGAACGCGTGCGCATTGCGGGAGTAATTGCCAACCGCGTCGGTAGCGAAGGGCATTTTCGTCTTGTGAAAACGGCAATTGAACAAGAATGCGGCATCCCCGTGGTCGGATTTTTAACCAAAGATGATGCGCTTCACATTCCTGAACGTCATTTAGGGCTCATTCCATCGATTGAGCGCGGGGAATTAGATCATTTTTTTGCGGAATTAGGCGAGCGCGTTGCCAAGACGGTGGATCTTAACGCGTTGCTCAAGCTGGCGGAAGCCCCAGCATTAAACGTTCCTCGATCGTATTTCGATGTAAACAAATCGTATGATGTACGGATTGCGGTCGCAAAAGACGCGGCGTTTCATTTCTACTACCCGGAAAATTTAGAGATGTTACAAGCGTATGGTGCCGAGTTAGTCTTTTTCTCCCCGCTTGCCGGCGAGCCGCTGCCAGATGGGGTACATGGGTTATATATCGGCGGCGGGTTTCCCGAAGAGTTCGCAAAACAGTTGTCCGAACAGCGAAGTGTCAAACAGTCGATCAAAACCGCGGTCGAAAGCGGGCTTCCGACATTGGCAGAATGCGGGGGATTTATGTTTTTAACCGAAGGCATTGAAACGACAGAAGGCCAGTATTATGACATGGTTGGCGTCATTCCGGGACGGATTGTCATGCATCCGAAGCTCGTCGCGCTTGGATATCGTGAGGTGAAAGGAGAACCAGGAAACTTTTTGCTTCCGGAAGGATTGCGAGCGCGGGGGCATGAGTTTCATTATTCTACGTACGAAGCGCGCAGCGAGATTCCGTTTGCCTATGAAACAACGGGGCTGCGCGGCACGAAAAAAGATGGCTATCAGCATCGAAACTTAATTGCAGGCTATGTCCATTTTCATTTTGCGTCTTGTCCGTCAATGGTTGAAAATTGGCTAACGAAATGCGAGAAGGTGAAAGAACATGGCTAAAGCGTTGCCGATCATGTTTCAAGGAACGCATTCCGATGCGGGAAAAAGCATTATTGCCACGGCGTTTTGCCGTATTTTCGCGCAAAGCGGCTGGAAAACGGCGCCATTTAAATCGCAAAACATGTCTCTGAACTCGTATGTGACGATCGATGGGAAAGAAATCGGCCGGGCGCAAGGAATACAGGCGGAAGCGGCTGGCATTGCCGCAACAACGGATATGAATCCGATTTTAATTAAACCGAGCCGCGAGCATGAATCGCAAATCGTCGTGCACGGAAAGCCGTATAAAAATATGCAGGCGTTCGCGTACCGCACCGAATTTTTTGAAAAAGGGTTAGCCATTATTCGAGAGTCGCTCGACGCATTAATGAATGAATATGACCGGCTCGTCATCGAAGGAGCGGGGAGTCCGGCAGAAATTAATTTAAACGACCGCGAACTTGTCAATATGCGTGTTGCCCGCATGGCCAACGCTCCGGTCGTGCTGATTGGCGATATTGAACGGGGCGGAGTGTTTGCCAGTTTAGTAGGAACGTTGCAGCTGTTAGAAAAAGAAGATCGACAGCGCATTATCGGTGTGATCATTAATAAATTCCGCGGCGATTTGGCGCTATTGAAGCCGGGTCTTGATTGGTTTGAACAATATACTGGCGTTCCCGTGTTAGGCGTCGTTCCATATTTAGAAGATTTGCATATTGACGCGGAAGACTCTGTTCGTTTAGAACAAATGTCCACAAACGTCAATCCGGATAAAGACATTGATATTGCCGTTATTCGATATCCGAAAATAGCTAATTTCACAGATGTGGACCCATTTTTGGCTGAGCCGGACTGCCACGTTCGCTTTGTAACGACGGCATCTCAACTTGGGAAGCCAGATTTGCTTATTTTGCCGGGCAGTAAAAACACCATTGAAGACTTGCTATATATGAAGAAAAACAGGATTGCGGAACAAATTGAACAGCTCAACAAACATCACCATGTGACGATTGTCGGAATATGCGGCGGTTATCAAATGTTAGGGGTTCGTATCCGTGATCCATTTGGTGTTGAAACACCGCTTCGGGAAATTGCCGGATTGAATCTCCTTCCGATTGAGACGACGCTTGAGCGCGAAAAAACGACGATTTTATCGGAAGGAATCGTAACATTTGCCGGCGAGCGGTTTGCTGTGAAAGGATATGAGATTCATATGGGCCGCTCTGAACCGTTAGCAGGGCATATTTCTCTTATTGAGATGCACGGGCGGAAAGAAGGCGGGAAAAGCGAGGATGAACGGGTGATGGGGACCTATTTTCACGATCTTTTTCATAATGATGCGTTCCGTGAGGCGTTATTGAACAAAATTCGCTGCGAGAAAGGATTAGCGCCTATTTACGGACGTCAGTCGTTTCGTACTATAAGAGAACAAGCTTTTGACCGCCTTGCCGATCATGTAAAGCGGCATGTCCGTATCGAAGAAATCGAAGAAAAAATGCATGCGTTTCAAAAGGGTGATGTGTAATGTTATTTTCGATTCCAAAGATTGATAAAGAAATAGGAAAAGAGGTACGCGCTTACGTCGACCAATTGACAAAACCGGTTGGCAGCCTTGGCCGTTTAGAGAAATTAGCGATTGAATTGGCAGAAATGACAGGGAGCAAATTCCCCGATGTTTCCCCGCCTGGCGTGCTTGTGTTTGCTGCTGATCACGGTGTTGCGAAAGAAGGAGTGTCAGCGTTTCCGCCGGAAGTAACGGCACAAATGGTATGGAATTTTGTTCAAGGCGGCGCGGCGATTAACGTATTCAGCCGGCAAATCGGCGCCATATTTGCCATTGTTGATGTCGGGGTCGCTGCACCAATTGAACATAAAGCTGCAATTTCGAAAAAAGTGCGGTACGGAACAAACAATTTTTGCGAAATGGAAGCGATGAGCGATGCGGAAGCGGAACAAGCGCTAATAGTTGGTTACGAACAAGCAAAGGAAATCATCGGCAAGGGGGCTCGTACTCTCATTGTCGGCGAAATGGGCATCGGCAATACGACGACCGCGAGTGCCATTTTAACGGCGGTGAGCGGCAAGCCAATGGAACAACTCGTCGGGAGAGGAACAGGCATTTCGGAAGAGAAGATGGTGCATAAAGTCCATGTCATTCGCCGTGCGTTGTCATTTCATAAGCCTGATCCGTCTAAACCGATTGAATTATTAGCCAAAATCGGTGGCTTGGAAATCGCTGCGATGGCAGGAGCGATGTTAGCGGCAGCGGAGCGGCGCGTTCCGATTTTATTGGACGGATTTATCTGTACGGTTGCTGCACTTGTAGCTAAGCTTTTCGCTCCGGATGTTGCCGATTATATGATTGCTGGTCATCGTTCTCAAGAAATTGGTCATCAAATTGCTCTTGAATTATTAGGGAAAGAGCCGCTCATCGATTTAAGCATGCGCCTTGGCGAAGGCAGCGGCGCGGCTGTGGCATTTCCGCTGTTGACATTTGCGACAGCGATGATAAAAGAAATGGCGACATTTGCTTCTGCCCATATTTCAAATTCTGTAGAAGGAGCAGGAAAACAATCATGACAAATGGAAAAGTATATATCGTCGGTGCCGGTCCCGGCGATGAAAAGCTGATTACCGTCTATGGATTGGAATGTATTCAACAAGCTGATGTCATTATTTACGACCGGTTGATTAATAAAAATTTACTAAAATATGCCAAAAACGATGCGGAACTCATTTACTGCGGAAAAGAGCCGGGAAAGCACGCGCTCATTCAAGAATGGATTCATGAGCTGTTAGTCGAAAAAGCACAACAAGGAAAAATTGTCACTCGTCTAAAAGGGGGCGATCCTTGCGTTTTTGGACGGGCCGGGGAAGAAGCAGAGGTACTTGCGCATCATGGCATTCCATTTGTAATCGTTCCTGGCGTGACGGCGGGAATTGCAGCTGCCGCTTATGCCGGCATACCGGTTACACATCGGGAATATGCTGCTTCGTTTACCATTGTTACTGGCCACGGCCGTCAAGAAAAGGGAGATGACCGTCTTCATTGGGAAGGATTAGCGAAAGGAAGCGACACGATTGCCTTTTATATGGGTGTCGGCAATTTGCCGTATATTTGCCAAAAGCTGATCGAACATGGAAAACCGTCGAATACTCCTGTGGCGGTGATCGAATGGGGAACGACGGAACGACAACGCACGGCTGTCGGTACGTTGCAGACGATTGCCGATGTCGTCAAGAAAGCTGGTCTTTCCCATCCAGCGATTATTCTTGTCGGAGAGGTCGTTCGGCTCCGTGAAACGATTCAATGGTTTGCTGAGATGAACCGAGGTGAGACGGTTGCCACCACATAAAAAGAAAGGGCGCATTATCATTTATACGGGGGATGGAAAAGGAAAAACGACCGCCGCTCTCGGATTGGCGATACGAGCGGCAGGAAGGGGGAAAAAAGTCGCCGTCATTCAGTTTATTAAGTCACCGGAACGCATGTATGGCGAATATCTTATATTTCAAAAACTTGGAATCGAAATGTATCAAATGGGTGCCGGGTTTACGTGGACGAAAACGCCGGAAGTACACCGGCAGGCATTGAAAGCGGCATGGGGATTTACGGAAGAAAAAGTATTATCAGGTATGTACGACTTAATTATTTTAGATGAACTGAATAATGCGCTTGCGATTGACCGGTTTCCGGTTGATGATATCGTTTCCGTTCAAGACGTACTTCGATTAATAGAAAAGCGTCCGCCTGATCTTCATTTAGTTATTACCGGCCGTTCGGCGAGGCGGGAATTAATCGAGATCGCCGACATTGTTACTGAGATGAAACTGATCAAACACGATTATGAGCAAGGCGTTACGGCGATGAAAGGGATTGAGCTGTAGCTCATCCCTTTTTACTCATATAGGTCGGTTTTGTCGTTTTGCGATTTGTTTTGTTTTCTGCCTTTGCTGTTGTCCCCGGAAACAGGGCCATTAAGCAAGGACATAGCATCTTGCGTCGGAGCGTTTTGATTTTTGCTTCCTTTGTTCGGCTGTTTTGTCATCATTGCTTCATCCTTTCTTTTTTAGGAAATTTAGAATATGACCGAGATTGTTGAACGCATCTCCATCCGGATTTGATCGTTCGCCATCCCGTTCGTTTGCGATATGGAAGCCACTAATCACGCCGCTTTCCGCTTTCATCAGTGCTTTTTGGTACGAAAGCTCCCATCCTGTCGATATTTCAAGCTAATAAGTCACTTTGGTGATTTTTGCCCGTCGACAGACGTTTCTTGCTCGTTCATTGTCATTTACTCTTTCTTTTCCTGTTGTTATTTTTAGTGAAAAGAGAACATTTTATGTAAAAAGAGGTGATATTCGTGGCAACATTTGATTGGCATAAAGAAGCAGAAAGACAGTGGGATGAAAGAGCCGAGTTTTGGCACCAAAGCAGCGAGGAGATGTGGGAGAGGGGCAGCCGAAAAACGATCATCCCTTTTATTGCTTCTTACATTCCGAAAGGAAGCAACATCGTCGATTTAGGTTGCGGCGACGGCTACGGCGCATGGAAGCTGGCTAAAGCAGGATATGAGGTAACCGGCGTCGATTTATCAGCGGAAATGATCGAAAAAGCAAAAGAACGAGGCGAAAGCGAACGGATTCGCTTTGTGCAGGGCGATTTAACGAGGCTGCCGTTTGCCGATGAAACGTTTGCCGCGGCGATGGCCGTTAATTCCCTCGAATGGACGGAGCGGCCGCTTGTGGCTCTCCAAGAAGCAAAACGGGTGGTAAAGCGAGGCGGCTATTTTTGCGCCGGCATTCTCGGACCAACCGCTGCGCCGCGCGTCAACAGCTATCCGCGTTTATACGGGAAACCAGTCATCTGCAATACGATGATGCCGTGGGAATTCGAGCAGTTAGCCAAAGAGAATGGATGGGAGATCATCGACGGACAAGGGGTGTATAAACGGGAGGTGTCCGAAAGCCTCATCGGCCCGTTGCCGACCGAGCTGAAGCAAGCGTTGACGTTTATGTGGGTTTTTATGCTGCGGAAGAAATAAAGATGTGCGCAATCGCTGTCTTTGCGTATAAGATAAAAACAATAAAGAGAGCTGCTTGTTTGCCAAACAGCTCCCTCGCTTTTCTTTTGTCCCTCTATGTTGTTTAGTAACCGTAGCCGCCAAATGCAGTGCCGACAATAATCAACAAAAAAAACAATACAACAATCAACGCAAAGACGTTTCTGTTTCCCGGTGTAGCTTATTCTTCTGCACCTCCTCTATCAAGCTACCGTATCGTATGAAAAATGGCGAAAGGGAACTAGACCATCGTAAGAAGCGCAAAAAATAAGAAAAATACCTTGCAGACGGAAAAGCAAAAACCTTGGCGTTTCGCCAAGGTTTTTTAGCTTGCGGTATATTTTTCTTCCCATTTTTGCCGCCATTTATTGCGGCGTTCCGTGCGAGCCCCTTTATACAAATGTTTGTATTTGCGCCAGTGTATTTTCCATTGCTTTCTCCGTTCTGCTCTCACGTGCCACTCATCCCTTTCTAGCTGCATCTTTCTATATTGTTTAACTTCGTTTTAGAGGTTGTCGAATCCTTTGACTAGTTTTGTCGAGGGGGAGGAAGTTTCCGTGAACAATCGCGAATAAGGATAATCGTTTTCCGCCATTTTGTCAAGAAGCGTGCAATTATTCTTTGTTTTTAGTATGGAAAATAACAAACAAATATAACGGTTTTTACTGAAATAAAGGGAATGGGGAAGAAAAATGTTAATGAGTGTTTAGAATTGTTACCCATCGAATATTGCGTGTAACTGAACATGGAAAAGGGGAGCGGGACGCTCCCTTTTTTTGCGTTGCTGGCAACGTTTTACAAAGCACCGGATGTTGTGGAATGGGTGTTTTGATAGGCAAGATGGTGTATTGCGAAGTGTTGAAATTCAAACATGCGCATATTTGAAGGCATTAGAATCGTGAACGGGTGACATGGTAGAATAAAACGCAGTAATTTTGCAGTAAATCAGCAGTAAAATCGCATGAGTGGACAAAACATAGTTGATATTCTCATTTTACTTTGCGTTAGTTGTCAAGCGGAGGAATACAAAGGAGAACATGCTTATTATATAATGTCGAAGGGTGATTGGAAATGGCGGTAGCAATGAAGCTTAAAAAGATGCGTTCCAACATATCGAAGCAGAATTGTATTGCTATCACGATACGTTGAAAGAGATACAAATGATTCGAAATAGTATCATGTTTTGTCGAGAGGGAGTCGATGAAAACATAGGTGGCGGCCGCGATTCTCTTCTAGGGAAGCCGACAGAATCCATCGCTGTACGATTGGCGGCACATAAGCGGTTAGCACCGTTAGAGGAAAGGGCCAACGCCATCGAACGAACGGGTATATACACAATTGCCGGAAAGGTATCAAAGGCTGATTCGATTATGGGATTGGACAAGACGGTATACATGGGATGGACTAGCTGACAAATTAAGTAAACGCCAAGCCATGCGGGGCGGGATGAAATTATTTATGCGATTGCGGGGGGATTGGGATGCAGATGAGTTCAGTATTTATAAAAGAGTTAGCTGATATACTCTTCAAATACAATTTAGCTTGCATCAAGTCGGATAACGGTATTATAGGTTATAAAGATGGCGAATTCAAAATGTTGAATAATACGTTTGTTAGCGCGAAACCAAAAGGAATTGAGATGAGTGGTTACAGTTTGGATGTATATGGAGTCAAGAATAAAAGAGAACTTTTAATGAAAATAGTAGAAGATATAAAAGATTGTTTTGATAGAAACTGGATAGGTGCCATTGAGGGGAATTATTTTATTGGTTTTGATGATGGCAACAAATTCAAAATAAGTATTATTAAATAATTGTAATTTAATGTAAATTAATCCTTGAATTGCAATGTGGGATATTTATTTGAAGCAGATCTTTGAAATCGTAAGCTGAAATGAGGCTGGCTCAAAAGGCCGCTGAATCGACCTTTTGAAGCCAGCCTCTTTTGTTTGGAGGTGATGAGGGCGGGCACGACCGTATGTTGACCACGTATTTATCACAACCACACCCGACAAACCAATATGGCCATGACACAAAAGTGTTGATTTGATGTGATTTTTCCGGCCACCAACGACTATGAAATCCCTAAAAATACTTATTCCCATTCATACGGTGTTTCCTGATAGACATAATAGTTCAGCCAGTTGACAAACAATAAATTGGCATGCGAGCGCCAAGTGTTGAGGGGCTGTTTCGTCGGATCGTCGTCTGGAAAATACGATTCCGGAATGTGAATCGGCAAGCCTTTGGCCAAATCGCGTTCATATTCCTCTTTTAATGTCGTGGCGTCGTATTCTGGGTGGCCGGTTAAAAAGATTTGCTTTCCGTCATTGGATGCGACTAAACATACGCCGGCTTTTTCGGCAACGGATAAAATCGTCAGCTCCGGCACTTTTTCAATATCTTCGCGTTTAACGTCGGTATGGCGCGAATGCGGCATGCGGAAGACATCGTCAAACCCGCGCAATAGTTTGACATTTTTCTTTTCCAGCGAATGTTTGAAAACGCCAAAACATTTTTGCGGCAGCCGGTATTTTGGAATGCCGTAATGATAATAAAGGCCGGCTTGCGCTCCCCAGCAAATATGTAAAGTGGAAGTAACGTTTGTTTTCGTCCATTCCATAATTTCCGTTAGCTCTTTCCAGTATGTGACTTCTTCAAACGGCATTTGTTCGACCGGAGCGCCGGTAATGATCATTCCGTCAAACTTGCGGTGGCGGATATGCGGAAAGATCGTATAAAACTGCTCCAAGTGATGTTTGCTTGTCGTTTTCGGCTCATGGGTAGCTGGGCGCAAAAAAGTGACGTTCACTTGCAGCGGCGAATTGCCAAGAAGGCGCAATAACTGTGTTTCCGCTTTTTCTTTTTCCGGCATTAAATTTAAAATCACTATATTTAACGGACGAATGTCTTGCGAATAGGCCCGCTCCTCATCCATGACGAAAATGTTTTCTTGTTCGAGTATTTCTTTGGCTGGCAAATCTTTTGGAATGTTGATTGGCAACAGTCTCACCCTCCATTCTTTCAATGTTTTAAATAACTTAATTATAAAAACATTACAAATTTTATTCAACGAATTTTTTTTCAATTTGTATCAATGGTAAAATGTATATGTTTACGTTTATTACAATCAATGGGGGAACAGAGGATGGCAATAATGGCGAATCAGGCGACCGACTTGGAAATCGCACAACAGGCGAAGCTGAAGCACATTCAAGACATTGCCGAAAGCTTAGGTCTTCAAGAAGACGAATGGGAGCCATACGGACGCTACAAAGCAAAACTTTCCTTAACACATTGAAACGGTGCAAGCGTTTGGTTTGCCGTTTGTGATTGCCATTAACCGTTTTACGACAGATACAGCTCGTGAAATAAAAGCGCTTACGGATTTTTGCGATATGAATGGATATCCTGTATCGTTAACGGAAGTGTGGGCAAAAGGCGGAGAAGGCGGCCTCGATTTAGCGGAAAAAGTTCTCCATGCGATCGAAAGCGAAGAGAATCATTTCGCCCCTTTATATGACGTTAACGAACCGATTCCGGAGAA
This sequence comes from Parageobacillus caldoxylosilyticus NBRC 107762, assembly GCF_000632715.1. GTDB lineage: Bacteria > Bacillota > Bacilli > Bacillales > Anoxybacillaceae > Saccharococcus > Saccharococcus caldoxylosilyticus. The sequence goes on from NZ_BAWO01000013.1 coordinate 69,028, forward strand.
AATCCGTAAAATCGCCCAAATTGTGTACGGGACGAAAGATGTCGAATTTTCTTCCAAAGCACAAAAACAAATAAAACAGTTTATGGAATTTGGCTGGGACAAGCTTCCGATCTGCATGGCGAAAACGCAATATTCGCTTTCTGATGATCCGGCAAAACTAGGCAGGCCGACAGATTTTACGATTACGGTGCGCGAATTTAAACCGTCGATTGGCGCGGGGTTTCTCGTTGCATTGACAGGAGATGTGATGACGATGCCAGGCTTGCCGAAGCAGCCGGCGGCGCTACGCATGGATGTTGATAAAAAAGGAAATGCAGTTGGGCTATTCTAAAGGAGAGATGAGATGTTTGATCCAACAGCGTTTGACAATTTAAAGACGGTGCTCGAAGGTGCAGTGTACGATTTGGATTTAGAGGGAGAGATTGTAGTCATTGACCGGCATGACCTGGTCGATTTAGCTCATTTTTCACGAACGTATACCATTACTTTTGGCTTGGCGTCGGATCATACACCGCATGTATCTTGCACGATCCGCTTGGAAATGGATTTAGAGCAGATTGCCAAAGAGCTGCTTCGGCAGACGATTCGACCGGGCTGTACGCTTTCCATTACGTTTTCGTTACCGATTCGGCAAACAGCGGCATGTTTACATATAGAGAGGGTGTTGCGCCAAGTTTGGGGAAAGGAGCGCACCATCCGGCAAACGTTAAGCCATGAGTTTCTTCATGAAACACCTAGCTATCGCAATGAGGCAACGATCGAATTCGGCCGTTTGATTTATGAAGATAATGTCGCCGACCTAGAGGAAATGATCCCGTACATGATCGCTTCGCTCGAACAATTGCAGAAGTTTTCTGACAAGTAAAGAGCGCGGAAGTGGAAAAAGGGAGGAAAATCCATTATGATGGGAAGTGAGGTGAAGTGGGGTGAGTGTATACGATTTTACCGTGAAAACGATTCGCGGCAAAGAACAGTCATTAGCGGATTATAAAGGGAAAGTATTGCTGATTGTCAATACGGCAAGCAAATGCGGCTTTACCCCGCAATATAAAGAGCTGCAGGAGCTGTATGAGCAATACCGTGATCGCGGTTTTGTCGTTCTCGGCTTTCCGTGCAATCAATTTGGCCATCAAGAGCCGGGCACGGAAGAAGAGATTGAACAATTTTGCCAAGTCAATTACGGGGTTACCTTTCCGATGTTTGCCAAAGTCGATGTCAATGGCGAAAACGCCCATCCGCTTTTCCAGTATTTAAAGGAAAAAGCCTCAGGTGTGCTGGGAACAAAGGTAATTAAATGGAACTTTACGAAGTTTTTGGTTGATCGAAACGGAAATGTGGTCGCCCGTTTTGCTTCGCAGACGCGGCCGAGCGAGTTAAAAAGCGAAATTGAAAAACTGTTATAAAAAAGGAGAAAAACTGTCTTTCCACTGCGGAAGACGGTTTTTTGTCCATAGCGGAAGAAAGCGGAAGCGGTAAGCGATGGCGATTCGGCACATTTGGAAATAGAAAAGCAGTTATGGTTTTTCCTAGCGGTGCACAAGCGGGATATCACGCTCCGCCCATTCCGCGCCCGAAGAAACCGAAGCGAGAGTGGGATGATGGTCATGAAAATGTTAACAGTAGAAGGGATTTCGAAAAACTACGGAGAAAAAACGCTGTTTCAGCAATTGTCTTTTACAGTGAAAGAAGGGGAGCGCATCGGCATCATCGGCGTCAATGGCGCCGGAAAATCGACATTATTGCGCATCATTGCCGGTGTGGACGCGCCGGATGAAGGAAATATTGCCTATCCAAAAGATTTCACGATCGGCTATTTGCCGCAGCAGCCGGAACTTCGCCCTGATTTGACTGTGCTAGAGCAAGTATTTCAGCGCGATACGCCGCTGATTCGCCTGTTGCGCGATTATGAGCTGGCGCTCGCTGCGCTCGCCGAGCATCCGCTTGATGAAAAGCGTCAAGCGCGCTTGTATGCCCTCTCACAGCAAATGGATGCGCAAAATGCGTGGGATGCCAATGCCAACGCCAAAGCGATTTTAACAAAGCTGGGTATTCCAGACATGACGAAGCGAATCGGCGAGCTTTCCGGCGGACAAAAGCGGCGTGTCGCGCTGGCACAGGCTTTAATTGAAGCGCCCGATCTGCTTGTGCTTGATGAGCCGACGAACCACCTTGATGACGAGGCGATTCGCTGGCTCGAGGAATATTTGGTGCGCTATCAAGGGGCGGTATTGTTTGTCACGCACGACCGCTACTTTTTGGACCGCGTCACGAACCGCATCTTTGAGCTAGAAGGCGGCAAGCTATATACGTATGTTGGAAATTATGCGGCGTTTTTGGAAGCGAAAGCCCTTCGCGAAGAACAAGAGCGCACTGCTAGGCAAAAGCAGCGTCAGCTGTACCTTCGTGAGCTCGAATGGGTCAAACGTGGCGCCAAAGCGCGGACGACGAAGCAAAAGGCACGTTTGCAACGGTTTGCCCAGCTCGAAGCGTCGCTTGCGACGGAAAAAAGCGGACAGCTTGAGATGAAGCTGGGCGGCAGCCGGCTTGGCAAAAAAGTAGTCGAGCTGAAGCGAATCAGCCATTCGTTCGGCGGCAAGCCGCTTTTTCATTCCTTTGACCTGCTTGTCAAACCGGGTGACCGCATTGGCATTGTCGGGCCGAACGGCAGCGGCAAATCGACTTTGCTCAACATCATCGCCGGTCGGCTGCGGCCGAAGGAAGGAGAAGTGGAAATTGGCCCGACCGTGAAAATCGCTTATTATACACAAGAACAGGTGGAAATGGACGAACAAAAACGGGTCATCGAATATATTCGCGAAGCGGGCGAGGCAATACGCACCGTCGATGGAGAGACGATCTCCGCCGCGCAGTTGCTCGAGCAGTTTTTGTTTCCGATGCATATGCATGGAACGCTGATTCGCAAGCTGTCCGGCGGGGAAAAGCGCCGCTTATATTTGTTGCGCTTGTTGATGAGCGGGCCAAACGTGCTATTGCTCGATGAGCCGACAAACGATTTGGATACGCAAACGTTAACGGTTCTTGAAGATTATTTGCAGTCGTTTCCAGGTGTGGTGATAACCGTTTCCCACGACCGCTACTTTTTAGATAAAGTCGCCGAACAGCTTTTGATTTTAGATGGGAACGGCAACATCCGTACGTATATCGGCGAATATTCCGAATACTTGGAGGAACAGCGGCGACTGCCGCCAAAACGAGAAAAGCAAGCCGCAAAAGAAACGAAGCTGACAAGAAAACAGACGAAGCGCCGGCTGACGTACAAAGAACAAAAAGAATGGGAAGAAATTGAAACCAATATAGCCAAACTGGAAGAAGAATTGCAGCGGGTGGCCAAAGAAATGGAAACCTGTGCGAGCGACTATGAAAAAGTTCAGCAGCTTGCCGAGCAATACGAAACGCTTTCTGACGAGCTTGATGCGCTGTTAGAGCGGTGGGCCGAGCTGTCGGAGCTTATCGAGTCGTCATAAGCAAAGGAGGAAATAGAAATGAAAATTAAATCGATTGAACCGACGCCAAGTCCGAATACGATGAAAGTGCTCTTAGATGAGGAGCTGCCGTTTGGCACGAGCCATAACTATAAGCCGGACAATGTCGATACGGCGCCGCCTCTGATCCAAGAGCTGATGAAAATCGAAGGCGTTAAAGGGATTTACCATGTCGCTGACTTTTTGGCGATTGAGCGCAATCCCAAATACGATTGGAAAGGAATTTTGACAAAAGTTCGTGAAGTGTTCGGTGAAGATGTAGAAAGCGAGCAAGAGACGGCTAAAAAGCCAAACGAACATTTTGGCGAAGTAAAAGTATATGTGCAAATGCTTTACGGGCTGCCAATGCAGGTGAAATTGACGGACGGAGAGCGCGAGCACCGCGTCGGACTGCCGAAGCCGTTTGTCGATGCGGTGCTTGAAGCGCAAAAATATGCGGGTAATGTGGTGCTCGAGCGGAAGTGGGTGGAAAGAGGAGTTCGCTACGGCACGTTCGAAGAAATTGGAAACGAAATTGTTGAAGAGCTTTCCGCCGCCTATCCGCCGGAGCGGTTAGAGCGGATCGTGCAAATGTTCCGCCGCGGCGAGCAAGAAAAAACAGCGCAAAAACGACCGAACATGAAAGTAACGAAAGAAATGCTCGATGATCCGGATTGGCGGAAACGGTATGCGGCGCTAGAACAAATGGCAGAGCCGACAGAAGACGATATTCCGGTGCTGGCGAAAGCGCTGAAAGACGAAAAGGTGGCGATTCGCCGCTTGGCGACCGCGTATTTAGGAATGATCGGCGGCAAAAAAGTGTTGCCGTATTTGTATGAAGCGCTAAAAGATAAGTCGGTGTCCGTCCGCCGCACCGCGGGCGACTGTTTGTCTGATATCGGCGATCCGGAAGCGATTCCGGTGATGATAGAGGCACTGAAAGATCCAAGCAAGCTCGTTCGCTGGCGCGCTGCCATGTTTTTATATGAAGTCGGTGATGAATCGGCATTGCCGGCGTTAAAAGCGGCGGAAAACGATCCAGAATTTGAAGTAAGCATGCAAGTGAAAATGGCAATTGAGCGCATTGAAGGCGGCGAGGAAGCGAAAGGATCGGTTTGGAAACAGATGACGGAAAGCAGAAGAAAGGGCCAATAGTAAAACATGATAAAAATCGAAAAGGCTCGCTGCATACGATAACACCTTTTCTTTTTACGTCTTTGTCTATGGCAAAAATTTTATGTGAAATGTTTGCACTATTCATAACGTAATTACGTTCGTTTTAGTTATTTTGATTGATTTTTTAGGAACAAAATAGTATTCTGATGACAGCGAAAATGGTTTGGAGGGATTGTTGTTATGTCGATGGCTTACGAAGAATATATGCGCCAGCTTGTGCAGCCGATGCGCGACGAATTAGTGAACGCCGGATTCCGCGAACTGCGCACAAGTGAAGAAGTGGAACAATTTATGGAAAATGTCGAAGGCACAACCTTTGTCGTTGTGAACTCCGTTTGCGGATGTGCAGCAGGATTAGCGCGCCCAGCGGCAACGCAGGCGGTATTGCGCAGCGAGAAAAAACCGGATCATTTAGTGACGGTCTTTGCCGGCCAGGATAAAGAAGCGACGGCGAAAATGCGCGAATATTTTGTTGGCTACGCCCCTTCATCTCCGTCAATGGCGCTGTTAAAAGGAAAAGAAGTCGTCCACTTTATCCCGCGCGAAGAAATTGAATTTCAATCAATGGAAACTGTAATGGAAAACATTATGAATGCGTTTGAAAAGTATTGCGATTAAGGATGCTATCTAGCATCCTTTTTTTCATATAGATGATGGTAGATTTCGAAAGGGAATAGAAACAGGGAGGAAAGGGAACGTTAAAAGCGGAGGTGACGTAAGGTGGCAAAGCGGAAAAAAGATCCGTCGAAAACCGGGGTTAGTGCGCCAAACGTGAAAGGACAAGGAACAACGCAAACGGAAACTGGAGCGTATGAGCTCGATTCCGCCCGCAAAAAGACAAAAATTGATTAACAACAGAAAAACTCGCAGCCATCCTGCGAGTTTTTCTTATGCGTTGGCAATACAGCTGTAGATAAAATACAAAAGCGTAATAATGCTTGCAGCAAAAAAGACCGTATTCATATGATGTCTCCCGCCCTTCCCTCTATGTTTCTTTCCATAAAGTATGATACACTATTCATATACTCATAGTATATACCATTTCAAACAGAAAAAGAAAGCGGTTTTCCGCGACGCAAGTTGGGGGAGAGATCGGAACATGAAACTAGCTATGCGAATGAATGCTTTTTCTGCGTCTATTTTTGCCGAATTATCAGCATATAAACAGCAAAAACGCAGCGAAAACGACGACTTGATTGACTTAAGCATCGGCAGCCCTGATTTGCCGCCGCCGCCGTTTGTCATGGAATCGCTTAGCCGCTATGCCAACGATCCACAAGCGTACGGCTATACCTTAAAAGGAACAAGTGAATTTCATGAAGCGGTGGCATATTATTATCAAACTTCACACGGTGTCACGCTTTATCCGGAAACGGAAATTACGTATACAATCGGTTCGCAAGATGGGCTTGTTCATTTGCCGATGGCGTTTGCCGATCCGGGGGATATCATCCTCGTTCCGGATCCCGGCTATCCGGCGTATGTAGCAGGAATTGCGATGGCGGAAGCGGTTCCGTATTTCATGCCGCTTCGCAAGGAGAATAATTTCTTGCCAAATTTGCGGGAAATTCCGCACGAGATTGCGGAAAAAGCGGTGATGATGTTTATCAATTTTCCAGGCAATCCCGTTCCCGCACTGGCGACGGAAGCGTTTTTCCGCGAAGTGGTGGAGTTTGCTAAACGATATAACATTATTGTTGTTTCCGATTTTGCCTATAGCGAACTGTATTATGACGGTCAAAAGCCGATCAGCTTTTTATCAGTGCCTGGAGCAAAAGAAGTCGGCATTGAAATCAATTCATTATCGAAAAGCTACAATATGGCCGGCTGCCGCATCGGCTATATTTGCGGAAATGAAGAAATCATCCGCGTGTTTAGCAATTTTAAATCGAATTTGGATTACGGCATTTTTTTGCCGATTCAGAAGGCTGCGGTGATGGCATTAACAAAAGGAGCTTCTTTTTGTGAACAAAGCCGAGCTGTGTATCAGGCGCGCCGCGACTGCTTTATAGATGGTCTCGCTTCCATCGGCTGGCATGTCGATCGACCGAAAGCAGGGATGTTTGTTTGGGCGGAAATTCCAGAGGGATGGACATCGCTTGATTTTGCGTATGCGTTAATCGACCGCGCCGGTGTGGTCGTCACGCCTGGCCATGCGTTTGGACCAAGCGGAGAAGGCTATGTGCGCATCGCTCTTGTGCAAGAAGAAGACAAGCTGCTGCGGGCGGTAGAAAAGCTGAAGCAGAGCGGGATTTTTCACTAAAGAGAGGTGAAGAGGCGTGAAGCTACCAAAATGGCTGCGTAAAACGCTCGTTGTCGCGATCACCGCCTGTACGTTTGGTCTCGTTACCCCGCCGTCTTCCTTAATGGCGGCGGACGAACCGACTACGGATGATGCCCGGTCTTCTGATTGGCCACAAGGTGATCGCGGCCCACAAACCGCGTCCGTTGCGGCTGAATCGGCAGCGCAAGCTCTGCCCGTTACCCGTCAGCAATTTATCGAGCAGACGATGGAGAAAGCCGCTCGGCAATCGTACGAAAAGTTCGGGCGCAAAATCGCCCCCGTTATTGAAGACGAGTTTCGCGATGTGATTTTGCCGCGCATCGAGGAAGTGATTGCGTCGCTTGCCGAGCAATATCCGGAAGAACAGCTGCAGTATTTGGCGGTGACGGAAAACCCATCAGGCGGGATGGGGGAACGCATTTTTCATATTTACCGCGTTGATAACGGGGAGGATATTATCCGTTTCCATGTCAGACGCGAACACCCGCCGCAAGATGGGTATTGGTTTCAGTTTCATTACCATACGTACCATGACGGTTTCCAAGCCCATTATGAACTGGGAAAAATTTATTGGGATAAAAATACGCCGCCGCAATGGCGGACATGATCGGTTTTATGAACGTTTCTCGGTGATCCCGCTTCCTTATTTTACGCATTTGTCCCTGTTTTTGTATGTGTTATAATTTTAATAGAAAAAGAGATTTTCATATTTGTAGTAAAAGAAGCGGGGGAAAGGTTCATGAAACGGGTTCTTTTTTGGATCATAACGGTGCTGGCAATCGTTCCGCTTCTTTCACTTTCCCCTTATCCTGCCGCACACGGCGTTTTGCTTGATGACAGCAATATGGGCATAAAACATACAATGCCGTACGATATATTAAGAAAAATGGTCATTGTTCCGGAAACGAATTTTTCCCATAAAGAGGCGAAAACAATGATTGATACGCTGGCCCATATCGACCCATCCATATTGCAAAAAGCGGCAGATCATCATATTTACATTCAGCTGTTGAACGGGAAGATTACCGATGAACCGTCGGCGAGATATTTACGCGGGAAAACGCCGCGCGGATATTTGTCCTCTTCGGCAACATGGGATGATGTTCCAGGGCTTGGCGGCTCGCATTTAGTGCTCGTTAGAATCGGTCACAGCGAGAAGGGAAAAGGGCACGGCTCGGTCAATTTGGAACTGCACGAGTTCGCTCATTCCATCGATTATATCGTGTTTAATCATATTCACGAGACTGCGGCTTTCCGTTCGATTTGGCAGGAAGAAGCAGCAAAACTGTTTCCGCATCATTATTATTTTCTTATGTATCCGGAAGAATATTTTGCTGAATCGTTTGCGTATTATTACTATAATGATGAGACACGCAGGCATTTGCAAATTGTCGCTCCCAAAACGTATCAGTTCATCCGCCATTTGGCCGAAAGAGCTCGTTTATGAGCTCTTTTTTCTGTTTCTGAATGAGACTCCTTTATGTTATGATAGAGCGTGAGGTGAGAACATTGCGTCAATACTTACAATTGCTAGAAGATATTTTAGAAAACGGGGTAGAAAAAGACGACCGTACTGGGGTCGGGACGTTATCTGTGTTCGGCCGTCAGCTGCGTTTTCATTTGCAAGAGGGCTTTCCGCTGCTAACAACTAAGAAGCTACATATCCGCTCGATTATTTACGAATTATTATGGTTTTTAAAAGGCGATACGAACGTTCGTTATTTGCAGGAAAACGGCGTGACCATCTGGGATGAGTGGGCTGACGAAAACGGGGATCTAGGTCCGATTTACGGAGCGCAGTGGCGGTCGTGGAAAGGGGCCGACGGCAAAACGGTGGATCAAATCAGCTGGGTCATTGAAGAAATAAAACGAAATCCGAATTCCCGACGCTTATTAGTAAGCGCCTGGAATGTGGCGGAGCTGGACGAGATGAAGCTTCCGCCTTGCCATTACGCGTTTCAATTTTATGTCGCCGACGGCAAGCTTTCCTGCATGTGGCAGCAGCGTTCCGTGGATACGTTTTTAGGCTTGCCGTTTAACATTGCCAGCTATGCGTTGTTGACGCATATGATCGCCCAGCAGTGCGATTTGGACGTCGGCGAATTGATTTTTAGCGGCGGCGATGTACATTTGTATAAAAATCATATGGAACAAGCGAAACTGCAGCTGACAAGAGAGCCGCGCCCGCTTCCGAAGCTGGTGATCAAGCGGAAGCCGGCATCGATTTTTGAATACGAATTTGACGATTTTGAAATTGTCGACTATGATCCTCATCCGCATATTAAAGCGCCGGTTGCAGTATAAAGGAGAGATACGATGATTTCGCACATTGTCGCCATGGATCAAAACCGCGTCATCGGCAAAGACAACCGCCTGCCATGGCATTTGCCGGCCGATTTAGCTTATTTTAAAAAAGTAACGATGGGTCACGCCATTGTGATGGGGCGTAAAACATTTGAATCGATTGGCCGGCCGCTTCCCGGCAGAGAAAATGTCATTGTCACTCGCAATCGTTCGTTTCAACCGGAAGGATGCAAAGTGTTGCACTCGATCGAGGAAGTGAAGCAGTTTGCCGCAAAATGCGATGATGAAGTGTTTGTCATCGGCGGCGCGGAGCTGTTTCGGGCGACGCTGCCGGTTGCCGACCGTCTTTACATTACGAAAATTGAGGCGAGTTTTCCGGGTGATACGTTTTATCCGGCTTTCAATGAGTCAGAGTGGCAGCTCGTTTCCTATACGAAAGGAATAAAAGATGAAAAAAATCCATATGATTATGCGTTTATCATTTATGAACGCAAACATTAACGTGTTTCGCCGTTTGGCGGGACACGTTTTTCTTTATGACCGAATAGAAGCAGCGCAAAAAAGGAACGATAACAGTAGTAAACAATGAGTGGAAATGGAGGAATACGATGAAACATATCGTTCCATTGGTGGTGAAATTCGTTGGCTGGAGCATCGCGCTGCTTTCCATCTTTGCGATTTTTAATGCCCCGTTGCTGCTGGTTTTGTTCATGGCGGCAGGAACCGCGCTCGCTTCTTATATTGTCGGCGATTTGCTGATTTTGCCCCGCTTTGGCAATTTTGTCGCTGTTATTGCCGATCTTCCGCTCTCGTTTTTGTTGATCTGGCTGGCAAGCTATGCGCTCATTGAACCAACGATGAACATGGCATACGCTTCCTTTTTCTGCACACTGGCCATCGGCGCCATTGAAGCATTTTTTCATTTGTTTATGGAAAACCATATTCTTGAAGAAGCGAGAAAGGAACAGGCGTACCGCTGGTATGACGAAGGGAGATGGGCGACGGAGTTTGCCGAGGAATATGAACGGGAGAAAGACGACCGCACATAAGACGGTCGTCTTTTTTTAGATGCAAAAAAAATGCAGCAATACATCATCGTGCTGCCGCCAAGCATAAATGTTTTTATAAACTTTTTGAAAATTCCCTTTTCTTTTTTAAAATTTGTGATATAATTTACAAATTAAAAAAACAACTTAGAAAGAAAGGGAAAGAAAGAGTATGGAACAACAACTGAAACGAAAACAAGGGACCGTTTACGTGGAAGACATTTTAATCGCTTATCATACGTTAAAAGACGTTGTCTATCATACTCCACTGCAAAAAAATCCCCTATTGTCGGAACGATACGAATGCAACGTCTATTTAAAGCGCGAAGACTTGCAGGTGGTCCGTTCGTTTAAAATTCGCGGCGCTTACAATCGAATGAAGCATTTAAGCGCGGAAGAACGGAGAAAAGGAATCATTTGCGCGAGCGCGGGCAACCATGCGCAAGGGGTCGCGTATTCATGCCGGGCGCTCGGTGTGCATGGAAAAATATACATGCCGGCGACAACGCCGAGACAAAAAGTCTCGCAAGTGCAACTGTTTGGAAAAGATATGGTAGAAATTGTGTTAGTAGGCGATACGTTTGATGACTCCTTTAACGAGGCCATGAAGTGTGCGAAAGAAGAAGGCCGTACGTTCATTCATCCGTTTGATGATGAGTATGTCATCGCCGGACAAGGGACCATCGGCGTTGAAGTGCTCAATGACTGCGAAGAACCGATCGATTTTGTGTTTGCGAGCATTGGTGGCGGTGGATTGATGGCTGGGCTTGGTACATATATCAAGAGCATTTCCCCAGCCACCAATATTATCGGCGTCGAACCGGCAGGAGCCCCGTCGATGAAATCCGCACTTGAACAAGGTCGTGTTGTGACATTAGAGGAAATTGATAAATTTGTAGACGGGGCGGCGGTCAAAACAGTTGGTGAAAAAACGTTTGCCCTTTGCAAGGAAATGCTTGATGACATTGTTGTTGTCCCAGAAGGAAAAGTATGCACGACGATTTTGGAATTATATAATGAAAACGCGATTGTCGCGGAGCCGGCGGGGGCGCTTCCGATTGCGGCGCTCGACTTTTACAAAGAGAAAATCCGCGGCAAAACGGTCGTCTGCGTTATCAGCGGCGGCAACAATGATATTGACCGGATGCAGGAAATTAAAGAGCGGTCAATGATTTACGAAGGGCTGCAGCATTATTTTATCGTGAATTTTCCACAGCGCGCCGGCGCACTGCGCGAGTTTTTGGATGAAGTCTTAGGACCGACCGATGACATCACCCGCTTTGAATACACAAAGAAAAACAATAAAGAAAGCGGTCCGGCTTTGGTCGGCATCGAGCTAAAGCGCCGCGAAGATTACGCGCCGCTGATTGAACGGATGAAGAAAAAAGGCTTTCCGTTTCAAGAAGTGAATAAAGATCCGAAGTTATTCCACTTGCTCATTTAGAAAAAAAGCGCGAAAAAAGTCGGAAAGATTTCGCGCATTTCTGACATACTTTTTCACCGGTTTGGTGTATAATAAAAGTAAATCGGTGAAAAAAGAGGATTGATATTTTGTTATTCAAAAGCCTAGAGTTCAAAAACGCTTATGGGCAAAAGGTGAAGATTATCGAAATTCCAGTATTGGAGGAAGATAACACGTATCGATTTATGATTCAACTCCGTTTAGAAACGTTTATTGCCAAAGTATATCGATCCCCAAATGATCGTTCTGTGTATTCGTTTCGCGAATATTTGAAAAAAGTATTAAAATGGCCAGTGTACGAACAAATTTTTAAAACGAATGTATTAAAAAACAACGCGTAACACTTTCACAAGTTGTTTTGCCTCGGGCAAAACAACTTTTTTCTTTGGTGGTTTTGTATAGGAATTTTTCTCATTTCATTATATAATTGTACAGAAAGCTATATTTAGGAGTGAATGCATGAAAAACGTAAAAATTGTAACCGACTCGACGGTGGATTTATCGAAAGAGGTGCTCGAGGAACACGGAATTGAAGTCGTCCCGCTTCATTTTACGATTGACGGGGAAGCGTTGATCGACCGCGTCACGATTACGCCTGATGAGTTTATGAAAAAAATGAAAGCGGCAAAGGAGCTGCCGAAAAGCTCGCAGCCTTCTGCCGGTGAGTTTCTTTGCGCCTACGATCGTCTTGGCGAGGATGGAAGCGAAGTCCTTTCCATTCATATGTCTGGCGAGCTAAGCGGCACAGTCCGCTCCGCCCAGCATGCCGCGAACATGTCCAAAGCGAACGTGACCGTCGTCGACTCCCAGTTTATTTCGTGTGCGTTAGGCTTTCAAGTGCTGGAAGCGGCGCAATTGGCAAAAGAGGGAAAAAGCGTAGCGGACATTGTCAGCCGCCTGCAAAACGTTCGCCGTCATACCCGATTATACGTCATGCTTGATACGCTCGAAAATCTTGTAAAAGGCGGGAGAGTTGGCCGTGGGAAGGCGCTGGTCGGTTCGCTTTTAAATATTAAACCGATCGCCGCGCTGGACGATGGCATGTATACGCCGATCACGAACGTGCGCAGTTATTCACAAGCCGTTAAATATTTGACGAATCAATTGATTTCAGATATTGCGAACAAAACGGTGCGGAGGGTGGCGATTGCTCATTCTGATGCGCTCGCTTTAGCGGAACGGCTGAAACAATCGATTATCGGGGCGATAGGATATCAGCACCTTGATATCGTTCAGACGACACCGGTCATTTCGATTCATACCGGAGCGGGAGCGGTTGGGCTTATGTATTATACCGACTAAGATATGGAATAGAAGATGGGGGCACGAAAAGATGAAAAGAATGCTGCTTCTTCTTGCTATCGTTCTGCTTGCTGCCTGCGGAAAAACGATTCCCGATGCCAAAAACTGGCCAGTTAGTAGTTTTACGTTTACGGACCAAAATGGGAAGCCATTTGGTTTAAAAGATTTAAAAGGGAAAGTATGGGTTGCCGACTTTATTTTTACAAATTGTGAAACGGTTTGTCCGCCAATGACAGCCCATATGGCCAAGTTACAAAAGAAGGCGAAAGAAAAAGGGCTCGATGTTGAATTTGTCTCATTTAGTGTGGATCCAGAAGTAGATACACCGGAAAAGTTAAAAGAGTATGTGAAAAAATTTGACGGTGATTTATCAAACTGGCATTTGCTTACAGGATACAGCCAGCCAGAAATTGAGAAATTTGCCGAGAAAAATTTTAAAACGATTGTAAAAAAACCGGAAAATGAGGATCAAGTGATCCATGGAACAGAGTTTTATCTTGTTGACCAAAACGGTACCATTGTTCAAACTTATAGTGGAGTGCAAGATGTTCCGTATGAAAAGATTTTAGAGCATATCGAAATTTTGCAGTCGTCCTGAAGGGCAAAAATGTAGGCGCATTTTTGCCTTTTCGTGTTTTCTCTGTTTGCGGCATAAGGTAGGTGTAGATCATGAAAAAATGGGGATTGCTTTTTTTATTATTGTTCTATTGCGCCGGCTGTTCTTCGCAGCAGGCAATCAATGCCAGCTTGCCTGAACGGCAAATAAAGCTAGCACCGCGTATGGTTGCCAATGATTTTTTTCCAAAAGATATCCGCGTGCTCGCTCTTGGCGATTCATTAACGGAAGGAATAGGGGATCGCGAACAAAAAGGCGGATATATTTCGCGCTTGCGCCAACAATTATTACAGCATAAAGGGGTGCGGACGATTACGGTCGTCAATTTAGGAAAACGGGGATTGCGGATTAGCCAGCTTGACGACGTCGTCCATCAACATATAGAAGCAGTTGAACAAGCTGATTTGATTTTCATTACGATCGGCGGCAATGACATGATGAAAATTGTCCGTTCCCATTTTTTTGACTTATCATATGAACTGTTTGCTAAAGAGCAAAAACGGTTTGCCGCTCGGTTGGATCATTTATTGGCTACGATTCGCGCCGCCAATCGACATGCCACCATTGTTCTTATCGGGTTGTATAATCCATTTTCGAGCTCGCTGTCCAATGTTCCGGAAATTGACGATGTCATTGAGCTATGGAATAACGGCAGCAAAGAAGTATTAAAACGTTATGACCGTACAATATTTGTAAACGTGAAAGATTTATTTGACAACCGTGATGATATGTTATACAGCGATCAGTTCCATCCGAATGAAATCGGCTATGAACAAATGGCAAGACGAGTATATGACGAGCTGACAAAACATGAAGAGATGTGGCTAAGGAGATCGGAACAATGAATTGGAAAAAGTGGTTTTGGGCATTAGTGATATTGGACATTGCCGTTGTCGTGCTGCTTGCGGCGTGGCTGTTTCAGCCGGCTAAGCCGATTTCGGTGCCGCCGCCGAAAAAAGCAAAAGGGGCGACATTTACGGTATATTCGCACAAAGAACATTTGAATACGGTAATCAATGATTATATTCGCAAAAAGACAAAAGATCATCCGCTGCAATATCGCGTCTGGCTTGATGACCGCGTGTATGTGGCAAGCAAGCTTCCGGTATTCGGCCGGGAGCTTGACCTCGTCGTTTCCTTTATTCCAAAAGTGGTTAAAGGTGGAAATGTGGAGCTGCAACGTCCGGAAATATCACTGGGAGAGTGGGAGCTTCCCGTCACCTATGTCTTAAAATATTTGCGAAAACATGCGCCGCTGCCGGATGAAGTGATCATTGACCCAGTGGCAAACCGCGTTTATGTGGCGCTCACCGATATTCGTTTCGGCAACGGTTATCAAGTTTCCGCCCGGAAAATGGATTTGGCAAAAGATGAAATTGTATTCACGTTGACCATTCCGACATCGGCAAAACAATAAGGGCCGCTGATCAGCGCGCCCTTTTTCTACATCATTCGTAATCCTTTCGGATAAAAGTTTTTCAGCATACCTTTTACTTCTTTTCCCCAGCCGAGCGGATAGCCATCAACGGTCACAAGCAGCCAGCCGCGGTCTTCTCCCGTCTGGATCGTTTCCCCGCGCAAATATTTTAGACATTCGACGCTGTCGCTTGACAAGTCAAGGGAGTAACGAACTTCTTGCGGCTTTAGCGATAAGGCAAGCGCGTGGTTTGGCTCAAACCGTTGCTTTTTCGCTTCTCCTAAGTGCAGTCCTACCCGTACCACTTTTAGGCCATCGAAATTCGGACAGTGATCAGGCAAGGCGAAAAGATGATGTTGAAAAGCATACAACGGTTTGGTGATTTCTATCTGTAACACTTTCTGTTCAAACTGTCGATAATCGCGAATCATTTGTTTGGAGACGTTCGATTTGGCATAACGCCCATTCCATGAAGGAGAGGGGCCTGTTTTTTTTATTTTCGCGACAAAATGGCCTTCTCCTTTTAACGAATGTGGCCATAGCCGGGCCGTTCGTTCTATTTCCTCCAAGTTCGTGTTCGTCCATTCCGGTCTTCCTGGCTGAATGCCATGAACTTTTTCAATCGATAGCAATTCAAGATCATCATATGTTTGTAAAAAAGCTTCTATTGTCTGTTCGTTTTCTTCGGGAGAAAACGTGCAAGTGGAATAAACGAGAATGCCTCCTTCTTTTAACATCTCATAGGCGTATTGCAAAATATGCTGTTGTTTGATGGCGCATTGTTCGACGTACGCCTGGCTCCAATATCGAACGGCTTTCTCGTCTTTTCGGAACATGCCTTCCCCCGAGCATGGAGCGTCTACTAAAATTTTGTCAAAAAACCCAGGGAAATATTTCGCGAGCTTTTCCGGTGTTTCATTCGTAACAAGCGCGTTTGTAACGCCCAACCGCTCGATATTTACCGAAAGTGCTTTGGCGCGTTTCGGATGAATTTCATTGGCGATAATCAGCCCTTGATTTTTCATCATTGCCGCAAGCTGAGTCGTTTTTCCGCCAGGTGCGGCACAAAGGTCAAGAACCGTTTCCCCCGGATTCGGTTTTAACACCTCAGCCACAAACATCGCGCTCGGTTCTTGGATATAATAGAGCCCTGCCGCATGATACGGATGCTTTCCAGGTTGTTCGTCTGCATCATAATAAAAGCCGGTAGGGCAAAACGGAACGGGGGAAAGTGCAAACGGGACGATCGTTAAAAATGCTTCTCGGTCGATTTTCAACGGATTGAACCGTAACCCGTTTGCTTTTTCTTCCCGATAGGTGGAAAAAAAACGAGAAGCTTCATCTTTTAACAGCCTCTCCATTTTTTCGATGAATTCGCTTGGTAATTTCAATGATCAAACTCCTTTCCTGTCCGATCAAATGGCTTGTTTTTATTATACACTTGATCAAGTGTTCGATAAACGATGTTTCAAAATGACGCGATGGTGCTATTTTCCGCCTAACCATTTGATTTTTGGTTCCGTTTTGTTGATAATGCGTTTTATATTCGCGCGGTGACGGTAAAAGATAAACGCCGTTAATAACAATACTGCGATCATTAGCGGAATATCATCAGTAAAGAAGATCGTATAAATAACAGCATATACCCCGGCTAACATCGAAGATAATGAAACATATTTGGAAATATACAAAACAATGAAAAAGACAATAAGAAGGGAAACGAATAAAAGCGGTGAATAAAACAACATCACCCCTGCTGATGTAGCAACCGCTTTTCCGCCGCGAAATTTAGCAAAGATCGGATAGATATGCCCGAGAACCGCGCACACTCCTGCCAAAAGCGGATGTACGTGAACGGAAAATAATACAGGTAAGCTTGCTGCTAATGTTCCTTTCAAAATATCTCCGCATGTGACCATAATCCCCGCTTTTACGCCAAGCACACGAAATGTATTTGTCCCTCCTAGGTTTCCGCTTCCATGCTCGCGAATATCGACTCCGTATCCTATTTTTCCAACAAGGAGCGCAAACGGAATCGACCCAAGAAGGTAAGCTGCGATCAAAATGAGTGCTTTTTCCATCAATCTCCCTACACCCTTTACTCATCAAATTTGTGCATGTTTTTATTTTATCATGCATGAAAAAAAACGGTAGATAGAAAAATAGAATATGTATACGAAAAGATATTTTTTTTGCATTTATTTTTTTGGCAAAGTAAACTGAATAGTAACATCATTTATTTCACCGCTGGAGCAAAAAGAGGAGGAAGAAAAAGTGAAAGCGAAAGTGACGTGGAATGGGCAAATGTCATTTACAGGGATGAGCGCTTCGGGAGTGGAAATCCCGATGGATGCCTCCAAAGAAGCAGGGGGGCAAGATTCTGGAGCGAGACCGATGGAATTGATTTTACATGGGCTTGCCGGATGTACGGGAATTGACATTATATCGATCTTGACAAAAATGCGACTTGAGGTTCGTTCGTTTTATATGGAAGTGGAAGGAACCCGTGCGGACGATCATCCGAAACGGTTTACGGATATTCACATTCATTATGTGTTAGAAGGGGATTTGCCAGAGGACAAAGTCGTCCGCGCCATTCAATTGTCTAAAGAGAAGTACTGCTCTGTATCCCATTCGTTAAATGCCGACATTACGGCAAGCTACTCGATTAATGGTGTGAAAGGGGAAAAACAGTTGTAAAAATCCAACAAGTCACGATTCACGCCAATACAAGCGAATTTTAAAAGGGGCTGATTGGAAAGCAATTCTGCTTTTCGGTCAGCCCCTTTTTCTTGGATTACTAAAACGGATAGCGGCGATACTCTTTTTGAACCGATACCCATTTTGTCATCGTAAACTCTTCCACAACCCACGGGTTTCCGAACCGTCCGAGACCGCTCGCTTTTGTGCCGCCAAACGGGACGGTCGGGCTATCATTGACCGTCTGATCGTTAATATGTGTCATACCGCTTTCAATTTGTAAGGCTAATTGTTCGCCTTCGCTTAAATCTTCGGTGAAAATCGCTGAACTTAAACCATATTCGGTATCGTTCGCCATCGCGATCGCCTCGTCATCGGATTCAGCTTTAATAATGGTCGCGATTGGGGAGAACAATTCGGTTTGTGCCAGTTTGCTGTTATTATCGACATCGACAAATACAGTCGGCGTTAAAATGTTGCCGATTCGCTTTCCTTCGAGCGCCACTTTGGCGCCTTCTTTTTTCGCTTCTTCAATGATCGCCAAGGCTTTTTCGATTTGTTTTTCGTTAATCAGCGGACCGATGATCGTTTTCGGATCGCGCGGGTCGCCATACGGAAGTTTTTTCGCCCGTTCGACGAATTTTTCGACAAACTCATCATAATGGTTTTTATGGACAATGATGCGGTTAATAATCATACAAATTTGCCCTTGATGGATAAACTTGCCGAATATTGCTGCGTCAACGGCACGGTCCACATTGGCATCAGCAAGAACGACAAACGGGTTGTTACCGCCAAGCTCTAGCGCGACGCGTTTTAACATTCCGCCTGCAATCGCTCCGATATGCTTGCCGACAGCGGTCGAACCAGTAAAACTAATAAGCTGCGAATTCGGATTGGTCAACATGTCGTCGCCGATTTCATCGATATCGGTGAGAATGATGTTTAAAACTCCTTTTGGCAATCCGGCATATTCAAAGGCTCTTGCAATGATGGAGCCGCCTGTGAAGCATGTTTGGATATCCGGCTTATGTACGACGCTATTTCCTAACGCAATCGCTGGGGCGATCGTTCTCATCGACAAATTCATTGGAAAGTTAAACGGAGAAATCGATGTGATGACCCCTAATGGCAGGCGATAAATCCGGTTGATTTTTCCTTCTGTTTCCGACGGAATTTCCCTCACTTTTGTCAATTCATCCACCATGTTGATTGCTTCTTCGACAAGCCCAATCGATAAATCGACTTCCACATTCGCCTTAATGATGCTCCCGCCTGTTTCGCGGGCGATCATATCCATAATTGCATCCCGATTGGAACGTAAATATTCTGCCGCTTTGCGGAGCACTTCCTTTTTCTCTTCTGGGGATGTGTTCGCCCATTCTTTTTGTGCTTGTTTGGCGACGTCAAACGCTTCAGCAAGCTGTGTTTTCGTTGCCAGACGAATGGTTGCAATAACGGAATTGTCATACGGGTTTAAGTTATCATATGTCCGTTTGCTAAGTCCATCGATCCATTCGCCGTTGATGAAGCTTTTGTTGAATTGTTCATATCGTTCCATTAGAGACACCTCCTTTGTATACAGTGACAATCCTATTTTTTACACTCATGATTTTTGTTATGCATTACGTTATTCAACCTTTTAGGATAAAACGCGAGTGAATGACAAAAGATTTTTCCGTAGATTCATAGACAATCACGAATAGTTAGATAGAAAAAATACTATACAAATTTATGAAAAATTTACAATAGTTTAGCAGAAAATAAGTCATTTGACTCTATTATTTTGATAGAACAAAAAATTATGCTGAATAGTAGGAAAACAAAAAGGGGGAATTAATGTGATGAAATTTTCTTCAAAATGGCTGAAAACGGCTGTCCCTGCCTTGATGTTATCGACGATGATCGCTTCGGGAAATGTCTTTGCGGCTGGAAAAGCTGGCGATGAAGAAAAACAGCTGAAAGCGGATGCGTATCAACACCGTTACATCGATGTTCAATTGCTAGGAATTAACGATTTTCACGGACAGCTTGATGTAACAAGAAACGTTGGGGGAAGAGCGGTCGGGAGAGCGGATTATTTAGCTGCGTATTTGAAACAACGGGAAAGGGAAAATAAAAATACGCTTCTTGTCCATGCAGGCGATGCTGTTGGGGCTAGTTCACCTGTATCGGCACTGCTGCAGGATGAGCCAACGATAGAATTTTTAAATAAACTAGGTTTTGATGTAGGAACACCCGGAAACCACGAATTTGATGAAGGGGTCGACGAAATGCTTCGCCTTATTTATGGCGGAACACATCCAAAAACGGGCTATTTTCGTGGCGCGGACTTTCCATACGTAAGTGCGAATGTAATAGATAAAAAGACAGGCAAACCGATTCTTCCGCCTTATGTTATTAAAAAAGTGAAAGGGATGCCGATTGGCTTTATCGGAGTAACGTTGTCCGACACGCCAAGCATCGTCACTCCAAGCGGTGTGGCGGGGGTTACATTCACAGATGAAGCAGAAGCGATTAACAAAGCGGTGAAACAGTTAAAGCGGAGAGGAGTGCGTGCAATCGTTGTCCTTGCGCATAATCCAGGGGTGTCTAATAAAGATGGTTCCAATGCGAGTGGTGAAATTGTGGAAATTGCGAAAAAAGTGGATGATGAAGTCGACGTGATTTTTGCCGGCCATAATCATGCGTATTTAAATGCAGAAGTGGATGGCAAACTGCTTGTTCAATCGTATTCTTATGGAACTGCTTTTTCTGATGTCGATTTAAAAATTGATCGGCGAACAAAAGATGTTGTTGCGAAAAAAGCGGAAATCGTGACTACCTATCAAGATAGCATTAAGCCTGATCCAGAGATTACGAAACTAATTAACAAGTATGAAGAAAAGGTCGCGCCGATTATTAACCAAGTCGTCGGCACGGCAAAAACGACGATTAGCGCTGAGCAAAATGCGAGCGGTGAATCGGCTTTAGGAAACTTGATTGCGGACGCGCAGCGGACAGCGATGAAAACCGACTTCGCTTTTATGAACCCTGGCGGCATTCGCGCCGATGTTGAACAAGGGGAAGTGACATGGGGAGAGCTGTATAACGTGCAGCCATTTAGCAATCAACTAGTAAAAATGACGCTTACGGGAGAACAAATCCGCAAACTGTTAAATCAACAATGGCAGTCGAATCAAACGCGCATGCTGCAAATTTCCGGTCTTACGTATACTTGGGACGCAAGCAAACCGATTGGGGATAAAGTCGTCGATATTTATTTGCCAAACGGCGCAAAACTCGATCCAAATGCGGAATACACCGTTACGGCGAACAGCTTCTTGGCTGATGGAGGAGATAACTTCACGGTATTTACGGAGGGAAAAAATCGGGAAGTGGGACCGGTCGATCTGGATGCGCTCGTCGATTATATTAAACAGCTTCCGCAGCCATTTGATGCCCACATCGAAGGGCGCATTCAAAAACTGCGCTGAAAAACAAAGCTGGTTCCAAACAGCGGCTTGGAACCAGCTTTTATGTTACGCTTTTTGCTCGAACAGCTTGATAATTTCAATAATCACGTTCGTTGCTTTGATCATGTTGTCGACGGAAATATATTCGTAGCGGCCGTGGAAGTTTTCGCCGCCGGTGAAGATGTTTGGCGTCGGCAGTCCCATGTAGGAAAGCTGCGAACCGTCCGTCCCGCCGCGGATCGGCGAAATTTTCGGCTCAATATTTAAGTTTTTCATCGCTTCATAGGCGATATCGACGACTTCACGGACCGGTTCGATTTTTTCTTTCATGTTATAATATTGGTCTTTTATTTCGATCATGATTCGCTCTTTTCCGTACTTTTCTTGCAATTTTGCCGCGATTTCCTGCATTTTTGCTTTGCGTGCTTCAAATTGCTGGCTGTCAAAGTCGCGGATTATGTAATGAAGCATGGTTTCTTCGACATTTCCTTGAAAGGATAGCAAATGATAAAATCCTTCGTATCCTTCCGTATGCTCAGGCGCCTCGTTAGCAGGAAGCTGTCCGTGAAATTCCATCGCGATTTTCATCGAGTTGATCATTTTTCCTTTGGCAGTGCCCGGATGGACGTTTTTCCCTTTGATCGTGATTTTTGCTTCCGCGGCGTTAAAGCTTTCGTATTCCAATTCGCCGAGCGGGCCGCCGTCGACCGTATACGCAAATTTAGCGCCGAACTTAGCGACGTCAAACTTATGCGGGCCTCTGCCGATTTCTTCATCCGGCGTAAAGGCGACGCGCACTTTGCCGTGTTTAATTTCCGGGTGCTGAATTAAATAAGCCATCGCCGTCATAATTTCGGCGATCCCTGCCTTATTGTCTGCTCCCAATAACGTCGTGCCGTCGGTGGTGATGAGCGTATGGCCTTTATAGTTGGCCAATTCCGGGAAATCTTTTGGCGACAGGACAATGTTTAACGATTCGTTTAAGACGATATCGCCGCCGTCATAATTTTCGACGATTTGCGGATTGACGTTTGCTCCCGTAAATTCGGTTGCTGTGTCCATATGGGCTAAAAAGCCAATGGTTGGCACATCTTTATCTGTATTCGCCGGCAATGTTGCCATTACGTATCCGTTTTCATCCATTGTCACGTCTTTCATGCCGATTGCTTTTAATTCTTCCACCAACATGTTTCCAAGCTCCAGCTGGCCAGGAGTGGAAGGGCAAGTGTCGCTGTTTGGGTCGGATTGTGTGTTGACTTTAACGTATTTCGTAAAGCGTTCGATGATTTCCTGTTTCATCTAGCCACTCTCCTTACTATTTGCTATCTTTTTCCGTTTTTATTTTATCATAAAAATGTTGTGCAAATAAAAAACTTTGTTGCATAAAAAATGGTAGACAGAATTTATATAAAAATTGTATACTAAATGTACAATCGCATATAAAAAATATACGATTCATCTTCGGGGCAGGGTGAAATTCCCGACCGGCGGTGATGAAGCGATTGCGCTTCTCAGCCCGCGAGCCGCAAGGCAGGATCCGGTGCGAGTCCGGAGCCGACAGTATAGTCTGGATGGGAGAAGATGAAGGTTTGCCGACGTTCGAATGCGGCGCGCTCGAACGTCTATTTGAGCATACCCTTTTTCTCCCTTAAGTGTGAGCACTTAAGGGTTTTTTATTTGACGCTCAAGATGGCAGCCTTCTTTCTTGTGAGGATGAATCACGAGAAGGAGAGGAGAATCGACATGAGAAAAATGAATGTCCGCGCACTTGTCTTGATTGGGGTATTTAGTGCCATCTCGTATTTGCTGATGCTGTTAAACTTTCCGCTTCCGCCGTTTCCAAACTTTCTATTGGTGGATTTCAGCGACGTTCCGGCATTGATCGCCGCGCTTTTGTACGGTCCGCTGGCGGGAGTGCTCGTTGAATTGCTAAAAAATGTGCTGAATTATTTCGTGGTCGGCAGTCCTACCGGCGTTCCGGTCGGGCATATCGCCAACTTCATGGCCGGGATTACGTTTATTTTGCCGACATATTACGTATATCATAAAACAAAATCGAAAAAAGGAATGCTGGCTGGGTTAGCCACTGGCACCGCCGTCATGGCGTTGATGATGAGCGTATTGAACTACTATGTGTTTCTGCCGGCATATACGATCTTTCTGGGCGCTCCGGCGATGAGCGCGCCGGAAACAAAAGCGCTCGTCGTTTCTGCCATCCTTCCGTTTAATGCAGTAAAAGGCGTCATGATTACCATTGTCTTTATGCTTTTGTTTGCCCGGCTCAGCCCTTGGCTACAAAAACAAACAGCAGTCAATCATGTTTAGTCATAATAAAACGAGGACCCTTCCTGAGCGAAGCGGTCCTCGTTTTTCGTTCGGAAAGCTCTGTCACCATCACTTAAACGTGCCGGCCGGATTGGCAAAGCGTTCTTCTTTAAACGGATTGGCGGTCATCGAATAGCCGCGCTGTTCCCAATATCCCGGCTCGTCTTTTTTCATAAACCGGATGCCTGACGCCCATTTCGCCCCTTTCCATAAGTAAAACGATGCGGGCGGAATAAAGCGGAGCGGATAGCCATGTTTCGGGGAAATATCCTGCCAGTCATGATGTTTATCTTTCCAGCGGTACACAAACAACGCGTCATCGCCCATGAGCGCTTCAAGCGGCAAGTTCGCCGAATAGCCGAAGCGGTCTCCGTTCAAATAGCCGTAAATTTTCACATATTTTACATCCGGCTCCAGCTCAACAAAGCGCAAAAACTCGCGAAAAGCGATTCCTTTAAACGTTGTATCAAACTTTGACCACGTGGTCACGCAATGCATATCGATCGTCGATATCGTTTTTGGCAGCTCCATTACTTGCCGATAGGAAAGAGAGACTTCTTCTTTCACATCCCCAAATAAGCGGAATTCCCATGTTGATTCATCAAATTGATAGACATCCCCCTCATGGAGAATCGGCCATTTTTCCGTTTCAAATTGGCCTGGCGGCAGTTGTTTGGTCATTTATCTCCCTTCCTTTCTATTATGATCGTATGAACTAATCATACTGCTTTTACATAAAGTGATGCAACTATGTAAGGAAAAGGAAAAGATAATAAGAAAACGAGTAAAGCAATGACGAATAGATGAGACTTTTATAAGTAATATAGTTAAAACAAATAAAAATAACATATTCAAATAAAAACAAAAATATAATATAATTTAAAATAAACATAAACAAAAAAGGTGGGGATAAATAGAATATCTTAGAAGAGAATCAAAATGATAGTATCTCAATATTTTTCCGAATATTTTATTTATATTTAAAATTTAGTTAAAAAACAAAGGGGGAGAAAACAATGTCTGGTTATATTGGCATCAAGCAAACCAAAGGATGGAAGGCAACGATTTCAGTGGCGATGTCGAATTATATTGAAGCGGGTTCAATCGTTGCTGGAGCTGGAGGATTATCTCTTTGGGTGGAGTATTTGCATTTGAATGACATTGAAATCGGATTATTGGGTGCTGTGAGTGCAAATGCATTTGGAGCTGCGATTGGTGCTTTATTAGGTGGTTATCTTTGTGATAAGTATGGTCGCAAATTCATTTATACCTATGATTTGCTCGTGTACATGCTTGGAATGCTTTTTATTATCTGTTCAATAAATTTCCCTATGTTGTTGACGGGTTACATTATTACTGGTTTGGCAGTGGGAGCGGGTGTTCCGGCTTCTTGGACGTATATAGCTGAAGAGGCGCCGCATACAAAAAGGGCAGCACATACAGGAACAGCGCAGTTAGCTTGGTCCTTGGGACCAGTAGCGGCATTACTGCTTTCCGTATTACTAGCCCCTCTAGGTCTTCTCGGTAGCCGTCTTATTTTTGCGCATCTATTTGTAATCGCATTCATCACATGGTATATACGACGAGGTTTAGTGGAATCGTCCATATGGAAAGAAGAAAAAGCAAAACAGGAAGCATTGCGGGCTATTGGTCAACATTCCAATACTTCCTTGAGGGAATTATTTAGCAAAAAAGTAAATCGTAGGGCGTTACTTCTTTTACTTGGAGTCTATCTGTTTTGGAATTTAACAGCGGGGGCGATGGGCTTTTTTATGCCATATATTTATGAGACCGTCGGTGGATTGTCTGCAAGCACTGCGAACTTGTTGCAAGCAGTTCTTTGGATTTTTACCGTCCTTTCTACATACTTTGTCTTCATGCGGTTAGGGGATAAGAAAAGTCGTAGGGCGATATACGCTGTTTCTGCTATCATGGGTATTGTTGCTTGGGTATTACTGGTATATGCGAAAATGACAATTCCAGTTTTGCTTTTATTCGTTTTTCTGTGGGGTTGTTCTGCAGGTTTTGGGGCACAAGCGTTTTATGGATTATGGGCTAGCGAGTTGTTTCCAACCAAATATCGTGCAAGAGCTCAAGGATTTATGTTTTTTGTCGCGCGTGTTGCTGTAGGTATATGGTCTATCGTGATGCCGACGATTATCTCTAAGCTCGGGTTTAGTGTTGCGGGAAATATGATGATTATATTTCTAATCATTGCAGCAGTAGTTGGGATTGTTGGTGCTCCTCGCACACAGGGGAAAACACTTCAAGAAATAGAAAGAGAACGTTATGGAAGTGAGGAGAACGGAGAGTTGTATGCTTCGACCTCATCGTTAGAAGAAACGATGTAAGTGATATTTTAAAGAGTAAGTAAGGAGGAAAGAAAAATGAGCAGAAAAGGGGCAACACATTGGGTTATTCCAGACGGGTATATTCCGGTAGACAGTTCGGGGAAATTAATCAGTCACGAATCGATTTGTGTAGTGAACTTGCATGAGCAAGACGCCCATATTGACATCACGATTTATTTTGAAGATCAAGAGCCAATAGAAAAAATTTCTGTCACTGTCAAAGGAAAACGGACAAGACATATTCGCACTAGTTCTCTTGAGAAGGGAAGCAAAAAAATACCGGCGGGTGTTCCATACGCTTTAGAAATAGAAAGCGATATTCCGATTATTGTGCAATACAGCAGGCTGGATACCACACAAGCGGAACTAGCACTAATGTCTACGATGGCTTATCCAGTAGATAATTGAATGATTATATACATTCAAAGAAACATCAACATTTTTAATTTTATAAAAAACAAATAAATAAATATATTCAAAAATAAATAAAAATAAACTATAATATTAATCAAAAAAATATAAAAAGGTGGCGAGGTGTATGGTTAAAAGTTTATGGGATCAGAAAAAGGCATCACAGCTCCGCACAGGGCTGGACGAACTAGTATATCGCTCTAACTTGATTGGAGCAGATCGCTCTGTTTGTAACTGGGGCGGCGGGAACACATCGATGAAAACCATTGAAAAAGATTTCCGAGGCCGCGATATCGAGGTGATGTGGGTAAAGGGTAGCGGCTCTGATTTAGCAACAATGAAGAAGCAGCATTTTACAGGATTGAGACTGGAAGATATTCGTCCATTAATCGAACGTGAGCAAATGACTGATGAAGAAATGGTCGAATATTTATCGCATTGTATGATTAACCCGAAACATCCCCGTCCGTCTATTGAGACATTGCTGCATGCTTTTTTGCCGTTTAAGCATGTCGACCACACTCATCCAGATGCCATTATTAGCATTTGCTGTGCCGATAACGGGAAGCAGATTGCTGAAAAGATATATGGGGATCGGTTTGTTTGGGTTCCATATGTACGCCCAGGTTTCACATTATCAAAAATGATCGCAGAAAGAGTCAAAAATAATCCAAATGCCGAATTGGTGCTGATGGAAAAACATGGATTAGTTACTTGGGGAGAAACAGCAAAAGAGTGTTATGAAAAAACCATTTCGATCATTAACGAAGCGGAACAATATATACGAGAACAAATTGATGAAACTTCTGTGTTTGGCGGACAAAAGTATAAGGCGCTTTCAGCAGAGGAAAGAAAGAAAATTTTGGCGCAAGTGATGCCAATTATCCGCGGAGCAGTTAGTGATCAAAAGCGGATGATTTTGTCATATGATGATTCAGATGATGTTCTGCAGTTTGTGAATAGTTATGAAGCTCCTGTGCTTTCACAAATCGGTGCGGCTTGTCCCGATCATTTGGTACATACGAAGCGTGTTCCTTTATATGTTGATTGGGACCCGCAAACAAACGATGTTCATCAATTAATAGAAAAAGTGAAAGAGGGAATTGAAAGATTTAAAGAAGAATATAAGGCTTATTTCGAACGGAATAGAAAAGAAGGAGACCAAATGTTTGAACCGGCGCCGCGTGTAATACTCATTCCTGGTATTGGTATGGTTAATACAGGTAAAAGTTTAGCAATGGCGAACGTTAGTGGCGCGCTATACCATCGGGCTATTGCGGTAATGAAAGGGGCAACATCGCTAGGGAACTTCGTTTCCTTAGATGAAAAAGAGTCTTTTAATGTTGAATACTGGCCGTTGGAGCTTTACAAATTGACCCTTGCGCCGCCTGAAGCAGAATTTTCGCGGAAAGTTGCTTTTGTCACGGGGGGAGCTGGCGGTATTGGCAGCGAAACTTGTCGTCGTTTTGCGTCAGAAGGAGCACATATTGTAGTAGCTGACCTGAACATCGAAGGAGCAGAAAAGGTAGCTGCGGAAATTAATGAGAAATATGGAGAGGGACGGGCTATTGCCGTTCAAATGAATGTGACAAAAGAAGAGGAAGTGAAAGCCGCTTTTGAGCAAACAGTGTTGACTTACGGTGGAGTGGACATCGTTGTCAATAACGCGGGGCTTGCGACTTCCAGTCCATTGGAGGAAACGACATTACAAGAATGGAACTTGAATATGGATGTGCTCGCTACAGGATATTTCCTTGTTGCACGAGAAGCGTTTAAACAAATGAAAAAACAAGGAATCGGCGGAAGTATGGTATTTGTCGGCTCCAAAAACTCGGTATATGCGGGCAAAAATGCGTCAGCATACAGCGCTGCAAAGGCATTGGAAGTGCATTTAGCAAGATGCATTGCAGTAGAAGGTGGACAATACGGTATTCGTGTAAATTCTGTGCTTCCTGATGCAGTGTTGCAAGGATCTGCAATTTGGAATTCAGCTTGGCGCGAGGAGCGGGCGAAAGCATATGGAATCGAACCAGATCAACTAGAGGAATATTACCGGAAACGGACCACATTATTAGTGAATGTTTATCCAAAAGACATTGCTGAAGCCATTGCCTTTTTTGCTTCTTCCAAGTCTGAGAAAACAACCGGATGCATGCTGACTGTAGACGGCGGTGTGCCGGCAGCATTTACTAGATAATCCATATCATCGCGTTTGGAGATAAAGTAATAAAAAAATCTCCAGCGCGATGAACATATGTGTTAGTAGGTAAGCGCTTTCTGATGAGGGGGATTGAAGTGAGCAAGCATTGTTTAGCTGTAGATATTGGTGCGTCCAGTGGGAGAGTGATTGCAGGAAGGTTAGAAGAGGGAAAGTTAAAGATTAATGAGATTTATCGTTTCGACAACCATATTATCCAAAAAGGATCTCATTTTTGTTGGGATCTTGAACACTTATTTCAAGAGATCAAAAAAGGAATACACGCATGCCAGGAAATAGGGATAAAGCCGGAAAGTATTGGTGTGGATACGTGGGCAGTGGATTTTGTTCTGTTGGATGAAGAAGACCAACTGTTGACCGAAGCGGTAGCCTATCGTGATCCACGCACCGATGGCATGATGGAGAAAGCGTTTCAAATTATTGGAAAAGAACAGTTATATTTTGACACAGGAATTCAGTTTCAAAAATTTAATACAATTTATCAGTTGTATGCCATCCAGCAAACCAACCCTGAACTTTTACGGCAGGCCAGAACCTTTTTAATGATTCCTGACTATTTCCATTACTTATTGACAGGGAAAAAAGTCAATGAATACACGAATGCAACCACCACTCAATTAGTAAATGCGTTTACACGGACATGGGACAAACGGATATTGCGGCAGCTTGGAATCAATGAAGAGATGTTTCAACCCATTCATCCGCCAAAAACATTGTTAGGAAATTTGAGAAAGGAATTGGTCAAGGAATTTGGCTTTGATATGAAGGTGATTTTACCAGCGACTCATGACACTGCTTCTGCCGTTATTGCTGTTCCGGAATCAGAAAATACAATTTATATCAGCTCAGGTACATGGTCATTAATTGGTGTGGAAAATCATGACCCGATTTGTACAGCTGATGCACTGAAATGCAATTTTACCAATGAAGGTGGCATCGATTATCGTTTTCGATTTTTAAAAAACATAATGGGGCTTTGGATGATCCAAGAAGTGAAAAGGAATTACAGGGATCGGTATTCCTTTGCACAATTAGTAGAAATGGCTCGAGAAGAGAAAGAATTTACCTCTATTATTCATGTAGATGACGGAAGATTTTTGAAGCCAGATAATATGGTGGAAGAAATCCAAAAATATTGTCAAGAGATGAATCAGCCTGTACCAAGAACACCAGGGCAAGTGGCAAAATGTATCTTTGATAGTTTAGTCGTCAGTTATCAAAAGGCAATCCAAGAGATTGAAGAGATCGTTGGGAAAAAGTTTAGTCAAATTAATGTTATTGGCGGCGGCTGTCAAAATGAATTATTGAATCAAATGATTGCAGATGTGACTGGTAAAGAGGTGTACGCTGGACCAGTGGAAGCGACAGCGATCGGAAATATTGTTGTACAGCTTATGGCTCTTGGTGACATTCAAACGCTGGATCAAGCAAGGACGATCATCAAACGTTCTTTTCCATTACGGCGATTTGTATCGAAAAAGGAGAGGGGCAGAGTATGAGAAAAGAAAACTTTGACAGAGCGAAACAAGATTATGAAAAATGGGGAATTAATGTTGATGAAGTATTTCATCAATTAAAAAGTGTATCTATTTCGATTCATTGTTGGCAAGGGGATGATGTATCAGGTTTTGAGGTGAAAAAGGCGGAATTATCTGGCGGAATTGATGTTACTGGTAACTACCCAGGTAAAGCACGAACACCGGAAGAATTAAGACAAGATTTAGAAAAAGCACTATCACTTATTCCAGGTAAGCATCGTGTGAATTTGCATGCGATGTACGCAGAAACAAAAGGAAAAGTAGTAGAAAGAGACGAATTAGAACCGGAATATTTTGGGAATTGGGTGAATTGGGCCAAGGAACATGGGTTAGGATTAGATTTTAATCCAACGCTTTTTTCTCATGAAAAAGCGGCAGATGGCCTTACATTATCCCATCCGAATGAAGAAATCAGGCAATTTTGGATTCGTCATTGTATTGCGAGTCGCAAAATTGGGGAGTATTTTGGTAAACAACTCGGCACTCCTTGTTTAACAAACATATGGATTCCAGATGGATATAAGGATATTCCAAGTGATCGGTTAACACCAAGACAGCGATTAAAAGATTCATTAGACCAAATTTTTGCCGAAGAGATAGATGAAACTTATAATATTGATGCAGTCGAAAGTAAATTATTTGGAATTGGTTCGGAGTCATATGTTGTCGGCTCTCATGAATTTTATTTAGGTTATGCGCTAACGAATAAAAAGGTATACTTACTGGATACAGGACATTTTCATCCAACGGAAACAATTTCTAATAAAATTTCTGCTCTACTGCTTTACTTTGATAAACTCGCATTGCATGTATCGAGACCGGTTCGATGGGATAGTGACCATGTTGTTATTTTTGATGAGGAACTAAGAGAAATTGCACTAGAGATTGTTCGCAATCAGGCGTTGGAGCGTGTGATGATTGGCTTGGACTTTTTCGATGCAAGCATCAACCGGATTGCAGCTTGGGTTATCGGAACGCGCAATATGATTAAAGCATTGTTATATGCGATGCTAATGCCAAACGATTACCTGAAGCAGTTGCAGGAAAGCGGAAACTTTACAGAAAGACTCGCACTCATCGAGGAGTTTAAAACATATCCGTTTGGGGCAGTATGGGACGCTTATTGTGATTATATGGGCGTGCCTGTAAGAGAGACATGGTTAGAAGAAGTGAAAAAGTATGAGCAAGAGGTATTACGAAAACGGTAATTTCTGGATTGATTTGAAAAGTGGTATGCACATGAATGACCCAGTATTTATACTGGGTTTCTCTCGTTGTTGGGGCTAAATGATAAGTAGATATTAATTGTAACATATTTTGTTAAGATAGATTGATTATTATAATGTAGGTCAAATAAGCTTTGCTAGGGTAGGATTGTAATGAAAAAACAATGGTTTAGGAGAATTATGAGACTGTTTCGTTTTCAGAATGTTCGCGACAAATATTTTATTGCGATGATCAGTCTTTCGCTTCCGCCTCTTTTTCTGTTAGGGTTCTTTTCCTATAATATTGCAAAAGATACACTAGTGCAAAACCAGTTGCGAGTGACAGAAAACCATCTGGAGACAGCCAATGAGGTAGCTGATTTGCTGTTACGCAATATTATCAATATGGAGAGAGTCATTTCGTGGAATAAGGACATTCAACGAGAATTAAAAAGAAGTGCTTCCCATAAAGATAGCAAACAGAAAATCATTAATATGGGTACAGTTAGGCGTATCCAAAATTTGCTTTCTAATTATCTTATTGATACTCAAGATATTGATTCGGTTTGTTTATTTGATCCACATTACCGTTCTGTATGTTACGGAAATTCTAAAAGTATGGGCCACTATGGAAGCAATGATAACTTTGCGGAGATTGCGCAGACGGACTGGTATAAAAGAAGTGTAGAAGCAAAAGGAAAGCCAGTATTTTTTGATTACAATGTTTTAACAGATACACGGACAAGCAACACATTTTCTTCGGTCAAGCTATTAAGGGATCCTGAACAATTATTTCATCCACAGATTACAGGATTATTAGTGGTAAACATTAAAAAATCCATATTTTTAAAAGTGTTTAATGAAAAGGAGAACCGAGGATTTATTGTCCTTAATCCTTCTAGAAAAGGAGTAAGTGTTGTATATGATTCTACTTCTTCTTTTCATATAGAAAGTAATTTAGGAAATAGTATTTTATCTGCGTTTCAAAAGCTAAGGGATAGAGGCTATTTTCTTAGCAGCTATACAAATCAAACAACAGGATGGATGTTTATCCATGTAATTAAAGAAAAAGAGTTGCTCCAACAGCCAAACCAAATAGGAATGGTGACGGCCTTCATCGCTTCTTTCATGGCTCTTATTTCTTTATTTCTTTCCTTTGTTTTTTCTGGGTCTATTACAAGACCGCTTAGACAATTAAAAAAAATAACCGTAGAATTAGCAAAAGGGATATGGGATGTTCATGACGCTACTGAAGAGAATGAAATTGTTGTCATTGAAGAGACATTTAAGCGAATGACAAAAGAGAATCAAAAGCTTAACGAACAGTTGATCCGTTTGCAATTAAAGGAGCGGGAGGCAGAACTACGGGCGCTCCAAGCGCAAATTAAACCCCATTTTCTATATAATACATTAGATTCGATTTACTGGATGGCCGTATTACAAAATAATCATGATATCGCTAAAATGGCAATATCTCTGTCAGAGAGTTTTAAGTTAAGCCTGAATAATGGGAAAGAATTTATTCCTGTAGCGAAAGAGCTGGAACATATTCAACACTACATGACGATTCAAAATATGCGGCATAACAATCGCTTTCAGTATATTCAAAAAGTAGATCGTGCCCTAATGGATAAAGAAATATTGAAACTATTACTTCAGCCGCTTGTGGAGAATGCTATTTATCATGGTTTAGAACCGAAAGTGGGGAAAGGAACTGTTCGATTGACTGGAAAAATAGAGAGTGGATTTATTATTTTTACAATCGAAGATGATGGGGTAGGAATGGAAGATTTGGAAGCGATCGAGAAGGGATACGGTTTACGAAATGTTCGTGAACGTTTAGCGCTATATTATGGGGCAGACAGTAGATTTACCATTTCAAGCGAAGTAAATCGAGGAACGAGAGTAGAAATTCGATTCCCTATGGAGACAAAGGAGGGAAATCCGTGATAAAGGCTGCCGTATTTGATGATGAATATATTGTACTCCATGGTCTCCAAACGATGATTGACTGGTCACAATATGGAATTGAATTAGTAGGAACTGCTGCGGATGGACTTAGTGCTTTATCGTTATGGAAAACATACCGTCCTGATATTGTCTTTACAGATATCCGGATGCCTGGTATAGATGGGTTGCAACTTGTGGAAAAGATCTTGTCAGAATCGCCTGAAACGATATGTATTGTATTCAGTGGTTTTAATGAATATGAGTACGTAAAGAAAGCCATTAAATTAGGGGTGGCGGACTATCTAGAAAAGCCAATTACCGTATCTATGATGAAGGATACCATTCCTAAAATTATTGAGAAGATCGAGCAAAAAAAGGAACTTTCTATGCTGAAATCAAAATGGGAGAATAGCCAACGCGAGTTACTAGAAAAAGCCACATTAGACTTGCTATTGCTGGGGAATGAGGCAGAAGCAAAGTGGCGGGAATGCTTTGGAGATGATGCAGACCGTGTTGTTGGGATAACGGTTATTGCGTTATCGGAATATCGCTATTTTATAAGCAATGACCCTTCTTACCGTATTGTTTATGTGCGAAATGGATCCGAGCAGCTGTTTGTCGTTTTTCATTTTGATGTTCAATCGGATGTTTTATGGAAACAATTATGTTTTTGGGCAGAGCAGGTAGGAATAACAGTAGGATGCGGCCGAACATATTCACATATAACTGATGCCCCGAAAAGCTATAAAGAGGCTTTACAGGCGTTGAAATATGGGCGGTTTATGGAGGAAAAAGGTTGGATTCATTTTGAAGATATAAGTGGCGATTCTCCATTTTCTACGGATCTACCAGAGCAAGAGGAAGCAGTTATGTTTTATATACGGACTGGAGATAAAGAAGGGCTACTTCGTCAGCTGGATGGTTATATAAAACAATTAAAATCGAAAGGGCTCCATCCAAATATTGTGGAGAGGGAAGTATTGAAATTTGTTTATTTTGCAATCGAAGCAGCAAAGGAAACAGGAGCAAACATAGATGAGATATGGGGGAAAGATTATTTGCCTCATGTGGAGATACGTCAAATGAATACAAGGGAAGAAATGTTCCAATGGCTGCGTTCGCAAATGGAAATGATTATGGATTGGGTAATGGCGTTCCGCCAAAAAACGAAGCATAGTGCTGTAGAAAAAGCGTGCATCTATATAAAAGACAATTATAATAGGGACTTGACCCTGCAGGAAGTCGCCGAACATGTAGGGATGAATCCTGCCTATTTTAGTTTGCTGTTTAAAGAAGAAATGGGGCAGTCGTATATTAAATATTTGACTGAAATTCGTATGGAGCAGGCGAAGGAATTGCTTCGGGAAGGATATAAGGTAACGGATGTTAGCGAGATGGTCGGCTATCATAGCTATAAACATTTTTCTGAGGTGTTTAAAAAATATGTTGGGATGAAACCAGGACAATATAAAGAAATTTTTTAAAAAGTTTTTTGGAAAAGGCTTAAAAGCCTTTTTTTGTTTGGTTAGGTTTGTATGCGCTGTAATATTTCTGATCTAAAGATCATTTTATTATTACTGCTATCCAAAAAAAACGGACAAAAAACAAAAAGAACACACTTATCAAGTTCCTTAGCAATCGTTTACAATGATCTTAAGTAAATCTGGGCTCAGAGAAGAAACAAGAAGAAACAATATAAAAAATGAAAGCGTTTAAAAAGGGGGATTAAAAATGAGGAAGAAAACAAAAATATTTTCATCACTATTGTGTAGTACGGTACTTATGATGGGGATATTGACGGGGTGCAGCGATAGCGGTAAAGACACGTCGAATAATGCAGCAAAAGAACAAAAAACCCTTACACTTTTAATTGACAATCAAACAACATTGGATGGAATCAAAGCGGTTGCAGATGCATTTGAGAAAAAATACGACATTAAAATAGAATTTGAAACTCGTCCAGGGGGAGCAGAAGGAGATAACGTTGTCAAAACCCGTTTGGCCACGGGAGATATGACCGATCTTGTTTACTACAATTCAGGAGCTCTCGTACAAGCGTTAAATCCAGAACAAAACTTTGTAGATCTAACAAATGAGCCTTTTATGAAAAACGTGATGGATTCTTTTAAGAAGACGGTTACCGTAAATGGAAAGGTATATGGTATTCCTGCAGGGCCTGTTATAGTTGGTGGATGGTTATATAATAAGAAAGTTTATAAAGAACTTGGACTTTCCATTCCAAAAACTTGGTCAGAGTTAATGAAGAATAATGAGAAAATAAAGGCAGCAGGTAAAACACCGGTAATTGGAACTTATAAGGATGATTGGACAACACAATTGATTGTATTAGCAGATAACTATAATGTCCTTGCAAAGACCCCTACATTTGCAGAAGACTACACTGCTAATAAGGCGAAATTTTCTGATACCCCAGAAGCACTTCGCAGTTTCAAAAAATTAGAAGAAGTGTATAAAAAGGGGTATTTGAATAAGGATTTTCTAGCTACAAATTATGATGCTGGTTTAAAAATGCTGGCTGAAGGCAAGGGTGTTCATTATCCAATGCTTACGTTTGCACTGACAGCAATTGCAAAAAATTATCCAGATAAGATTAATGACATCGGTGTATTTCCACAGCCTAGCGACAGCCCGGATATTAACGGTTTTACTGTATGGATGCCTGCAGCTATCTATATTAACAAAAATAGCGATCATGTTGAGGAAGCAAAAAAATTTGTAGAATTTTATATCTCTCCAGAGGGAATGAATGCATATCTTTCTAAAGTGAAACCAGAGGGACCTTTAGCAATAAAAGGAGCTAAACTTCCAGATGATGTTTACCCAGCAGTAAAGGAAATGCTTCCTTATTTTGAATCGGGAAAAACGGCTCCGGCTTTAGAATTCCTTAGCCCTGTCAAAGGTCCAAGCTTGCCGCAAATCACGACAGAAGTAGGGAGCGGTATTAAATCAGCGAAGGAAGGAGCCAAGTTATATGATCGAGATGTTGAAAAGCAAGCAAAACAACTTGGTCTCCCAGGATGGTAATAATAAAAGATTTTAAATGATGAGAGGCCCTGTTTATGTTTCTATAGCAGGGCCGATCTTCTACATGGAAATGAGGTGGATAAGCAGATGACGAAGTCAATCAATCGATTTTATACGTATTATTTTCTGTTACCTGCCGGAATTATTTATTTTGTGTTTTTCTTATTTCCAACTATTATGTCGTTCTTTTTTAGTATGACGTGGTGGACGTTGACAGATTGGAAGTTTATTGGATTAGAAAATTTTATCACTTTTTTCACGGAGCCATCATTGAATATCGGTTTTAAAAATACGATTATCTACGCTGTGGTGACATCTGGTCTGAAAGTGATATTCGGCTTTCTTCTCGGTGTGTTTCTTTGTTCAAGATTAAAAACGAAATCGTTTATTCGTTCGATGGTTTTCTTTCCAACGTTGTTGAGTACGATTGCTGTCGGGATTGCATTTACTGTGATGATGCATCCAACTCAGGGATTGATTAATAAAACTCTCCAGGTACTCGGAATGGTCGGACCAGATTGGCTTGGGGATACGCGCATCGCTCTTTTATCGGTTGCGCTTGTCGATGTATGGAAAGGCGTAGGAATAGCGACCGTGATTTTTATTGCTGGGATTATGTCGATTCCGGAAGAATATTATGAAGCACTGATGATGGACGGAGGCAATGCATTTCATAAATTTTGGTATATTATCCTCCCGCTTAGCCGTCCAGCTATGAATTCAGTCATTATCCTTTCATTTATCGGAGGATTGCGTTCTTTCGACTTGATATGGGCGATGACAAAAGGAGGACCGGGATTTAGTACGGATCTTATTGCTTCGATTATTTACAAACAATATCAAGCTGGTTTTTATGGGCTCTCAACCGCCGGAAACGTGATTTTATTTATAGTAGTATCTGCTTTAGCACTTCCATTATATGTATACTTAAACAGAAAAGAGGTGGATGTATGATGCCGATGAAAAAAGAAATGAGTCAACTAGCAGAAGAGACAAAAAGAGCAGTTTGGAACGGAAAAAAGGTAAAACAGTTAATTATTGAAGTCATTGCAGTCCTATTAACTATTGTTGTTTTTGGCATTCCTTTTTACTTCGTCATTATTAATGCAGTAAAGAATACACAAGAATCTTCCTTATTAAATATGAGTTGGCCTAGTAGTTTTCATTTGCTAGAAAACGTAAGGACGGTATTAACTGCTAATGATGGTATGGTGGTGCGTGCATTTATCAACAGTACACTGCTTACTGTATTTTCTATTATTATTTTAGTTCTTGTAAGTTCCATGGCTGGGTTTGTTTTACAAAGAAAAATAAACAAGCTTAGCTCATTTTTTAACTTTCTAGTTATTACAGGATTAATTATTCCTCCTGCTGTGGTACCAACGATATGGGTTCTTAATTCTCTTGGGTTGTTTAAAACATTGCCAGGTATTGTGCTTGTGGAGGTAGCACTTGGATTTCCTTTTGCTGCTTTGCTTTACAAAAGTTTTATGGCCACGATTCCACGTGAAATTGACGAAGCAGCACTTATAGACGGTTGTGGGAGTTTTCGCTTGTTTTTCCATATTATTTTCCCACTTCTAAAGCCGGTTACATCAACTATAGTCATTTTATCGGCAGTAGGAATTTACAATGATTTCGTTAACCCATTGTATTTTTACCCTGGAGCGGAAAATGTGACATTGCAGCTTACTCTTTACAATTTTATGAGCATGTATAAAACGGATTGGAATCTTCTTTTTACAAATATATTACTCATCTCCCTTCCGCCGCTAATATTATTTATTTTCTTCAGTAAAAAGATTATTGCTGGAATGACAGCTGGTTCAATTAAGTAGTCGTTGCATAAGGAATGATTTGTACCTCTATTGTGGTCAAAAAAATGATTTTAATAAACGTCTGTTGAAAAAATCAAAGAGAGGAGTAGAAGAGAATGAATGCTTTAAAAGTAAAGGATTTGAGGTGTGAATATAAAACCAATCCACTCGGAATAGATGTAAGAAAACCTCGAATCAGCTGGCGCATTGAATCGGATCGTCGGGGAACGATGCAACGAGCTTACCGTCTTCAAGTTTCTATAGTGGAAAATGATTTTGAAAACCTAGTGTGGGATACGGGATATATAGAGTCAGACCAATCCATTCATATCGAATATGATGGACCAGAACTAACTTCTCGAACAAGATATTATTACCGAGTGAAAATTTGGGACAATTTTGGTCGTGAGTCGGATTGGAGCGAAACTGCTTGGTGGGAAACGGCGCTTCTTGATACCAGCGAATGGAAGGCACAGTGGATTACTCCTGATCCAAACGAGATAGATCCTTTATCTGAACCCGTTTTTCTCCTTCGGAAAAGTTTTGAACTGAAAACAGGAATTTCCGCGGCACGCGTTTATGTAACCGGGGTTGGTCTATATGAATTGTATTTGAATGGAGAACGTGTGGGGGAAGATCTTCTAACCCCGGGTTGGACTAGTTATAAAAAGCGTCTTCAATATCAAACGTATGATGTTACATATCAGCTTCAAGAAGGATCAAATGCTATCGGTATTATGCTCGCGGATGGCTGGTACAAAGGAACATTAGGATGGGAAGGAAAGCGTCACATTTATGGGGATCGTCGTGCAGCCTTGGTTCAACTTCATGTTCAATATGAAGATGGGACGGAAGAATTAATTGTAACGGATACAACTTGGAAAGCCTCGATAGGGCCAATTTTGTATTCGGAAATTTATCATGGCGAAGTGTATGACGCTCGTTTAGAAAAACAAGGATGGAGTAGTGCGCATTTCAATGATGCGGACTGGAAAGGCGTTGTTGTTTGTGATTTACCACTGATTCATTTAGTGGCGCAGGAAAATTGGCCTACTCTCGTAACCGAAACGCTCCGCCCAATCTCTTCTTTCGTGACACCGTCGGGAGAAACGGTGTTGGATATGGGACAAAATATGGTGGGACGGATCCGAATGACAGTCCATGCCCCTGCTGGCACGCGTATCACCCTTCAGCATGCTGAAGTGCTTGACAAAGAAGGAAACTTTTACACGGGAAACTTGCGCAAAGCGAAGCAGACGGTAACATATATTGCAAAAGGGGAAGGTACGGAAGTTTATGCGCCTCATTTCACTTTTCAAGGATTTCGTTATGTGAAAGTGGAAGGATATCCGAATCAAGAAAACGGTCTGCCACTCAACTGCTTTATTGGCGAAGTCATTCATTCGGACATGGAACCGACAGGATATTTTGAATGCTCGAATCCATTAGTTAATCAGCTCCAACAAAATATTCGATGGGGGCAACGAGGTAACTTTGTCGATGTGCCGACCGATTGCCCGCAGCGTGATGAACGTCTAGGCTGGACAGGCGATGCACAAGTGTTCATTCGTACAGCATTGTTTAACTATCAAGGAGCTCCATTTTTTACGAAGTGGCTTCGCGATTTAAGAGCGGACCAATTGTCTGATGGCGGCGTTCCATTTGTAATCCCTGATGTGCTGACTAATTCGATCGGTGAAGCTTCCTCAGCTGCATGGGGAGATGCAGCGGTGATTTGTCCATGGACCGTCTATCTTGTTTATGGGGATAAGCGTTTGTTATCGGAGCAGTATGATAGCATGAAAGCATGGGTGGAGTATATACGAAACCAAGGAAACAATGAGTATCTGTGGAATACAGGGTTTCATTTTGGAGATTGGTTGGCATTAGACGCAAAAGAAAACAGCTATATTGGTGCAACTCCTAAAGATCTCATTGCCACCGCGTTTTACGCTTATTCGACACGCCTTGTTCGCGATGCGGCGGTTGTACTAGAAAAAGCGGAAGATGTAAGAATATATAGTGAACTATTACATCGAATTATTGCGCAGTTTCGTGAAGAATTTGTTACGCCGTCTGGGCGATTAGCATCCCCGACGCAGACAGCTCATGTGCTGGCCCTTATGTTTGATTTAGTGGAAGGAGAAACGAAAAAGCGAATTGCCCATGAATTAAATGAAATGATTATAGAAAACGATTATCATTTAACAACAGGATTTGTAGGTACGCCTTATTTATGCTTTGTTCTTTCAAACAATGGTTACCACGAAACGGCAATGAAACTGTTATTACAGGACACATATCCGTCATGGCTTTATAGTGTGAAGAAAGGTGCAACGACAATTTGGGAGCATTGGGATAGCATTAAACCAGACGGTTCATTTTGGAGCGACGATATGAACTCCTTCAATCATTATGCCTATGGGTCTATAGGAGATTGGATGTATCGTGTAGTGGCTGGATTAGATATGGATGAAACAGAACCTGCCTTTAAGCGCATTCGTATTCAGCCAAGAATCAGCGGTCCCGAATTGACGTATGCAAAAGCATCTTACCATTCGATGTATGGTCTAATTGAATCGTTATGGCATTTGAGCGATGATGAAGTAGAAGTGAAGGTTCAGATTCCTGCCAATACAACGGCAGAAGTACTTCTTCCGGACGCAAAGCTGAAAGAGGTAAAAGAAAGTAGAAGTTCTATAGAATCCGTCACAGGTATTTATTCTGCTATAGAAACAACAAAAGGTGTACAGCTAACAGTTGGATCAGGTGTCTACCATTTTGTATATCCAAATAAGCATGGGCTTAGAGTTACTTTCTCTGCAGATACAAGATTGATTGATTTGTTGGCATATGAGGAAGCGGTACAACTATTGGAAACATACGCTCCAGGAATTACAGCTCAACCGACATTCGGTCAAACGAAGACATATACGTTAAGACAATTAGCAAGTATGCCGAAAGTACCGCTATCGATTCATCAATTAGATGAGATTGTGGAAAAGTTAAATGCTCTTGATCTAAGACAAGCAGCCATCAAAAATTAGAGGTTAAAATGATATTGTGAATATCCAAATGACAGTCAGGTGACACTGATATGTAGGAGAATAAAGGTGCTAATATTCGATTTCTCCCGCAAGAAAATCCCCTTAATACTGAAAGTTTGATCATCTGCGGTGTTTTAGTGGTTAGTGTAAACCAAAGAAAACAGTGCACGTTCCATTCGATTTATGGAACGCGCACTTATTTTTACGTAAACATAATGATGCAGGGAAGTTTGTATTGCTTGACATCATTAGTATGCTGAACGAAGAGTTTCCACTATAGTGAAAGGGACGTTCCTATCTTCTAGTTCCTTTCTACAATGGATATCAATTTTGTTGTCCGTAATAATGTGATCGATATCGCTTAAGGATGCCATGTGCACAAATGTACGAATACCAAATTTGCTGGAGTCCACCATTAGAATCGTTTGATCGGCAATATCCATCATTCTTTTTTTCAATAAAGCTTGCCATTCGTTAGATTCACTTAATCCGTTCTCCAAATGGATCCCTTTACAGGAAAGAAAGGCTTTATCAACATGATAAGTTTCAAGGGATCGTTCTGCTAATGGACCAACATAGGAAAGCGATCTTGGCAGCAGCATTCCTCCTGTAGAAATGACTTGAATTTTTTCTTTTTTGCTTAATTCAATAGCTACTTTGATAGAATTTGTTACAACAGTTAAAGGCATATCAGGAAGCGATTTGGCAAGATACCAAGCTGTCGTGCTGGCGTCCAAAATAATACGGTCACCGCTAGAAATTTGTTTGACAGCCTCTTGAGCAATCGCCTTCTTTTCTGCTACATTAGTAATTTCCCGTTCGGAAAAATCGATTTCGCTTTCATCGCGAATGCTAATAGCCCCTCCATGGCTTCGTTTTAATTTATTTTCTCTTTCCAATTTTTCCAAATCACGACGAATGGTTTCCTCTGTTACTGAAAATAGCTTGCTTAGCTCGGATACACGAACGCTTAATCGTTCGTTTACAATTTCTACAATTTTTTGTTGTCTTTCTGCTGCTAACATCATGAACTCCTTTCCGGTTTGTTTTTCTAAAAATTGTTTGTTTATGTTTGTTTATTTCTGTTTATATCATAACATACTTTTGTTTATTGTCATGATAGTATTTTGTTTATTCAGAAAAAATACGGGATACAGTGGAAAGTTTATAGAAGGAGGCAATGTTGTTAAGGTCGAAAAAATAACATTAACAGTTAGATGAAAAAACAAAAATTTAGAAAAAGCAAAGAAACCATCCGTTCTTGATAACTTTTTCAAAGAGTGAAGGGAAGAAGATAAGTGATCGAAATCAGTCATGATCTATCCAAGGCAAATTGGCAACAGATGAAAGAGGTATATGAATCCGTCGGCTGGACGAAACATACGGAAGAAGTCATCCGGCAGGTATTTGAAGCAAGCAATGTCATTGCACTTGCCTTTTGTGACGGCCGCATTATCGGATTCGGCCGCGCTCTTTCCGATGGCGTGTTTAATGCGGCGATTTACGATGTGGTCGTTCATCGTGATTTTCAAGGGCGTGGCATCGGAAAAGCAATTGTGGAAGATTTGCTTGATCAGCTGCAGCATATTTCTTGCGTTCATTTGATTGCGACGACAGGAAACGAGCCGTTTTACCAACAAGCAGGGTTTAAAAAGGTAAAAACGGCGATGGGGCGGTATCGCAGCCGCGATTTAGCGCGGGAATATTTAGAGGGGGGAGAAAATGCATGAAAATAAGGCATGCGACGGTAGACGATGCGGAAGAATTGGCACATCTTATCTTGCAAGTAGAAAAAGAATCAGACTTTTTATTGTTTGAAGCAGGAGAACGAACTCTCACCCCAAAACAGCAGCGAAGCCAAATCGAAGCAATGCAGAATGAGGAAAACTCCACGATACTGGTGGCAGAGGCGGAAGGAAAACTGGTTGGGTATTTAGTCGCAAGGGGAGGGCGTGCGAGACGAAATAAACATACGGCATATATCGTCATTGGTGTGCTGGCTTCATACAGAGGAAAAGGAATCGGTACGATGCTGTTTGCCGAATTGGAGCGTTGGGCTCGCACGAAAGGCATTCACCGGTTGGAACTGACGGTAGTCGTTGACAATCAACGCGCGGTATCGCTGTATCGCAAAATGGGATTTGAACGGGAAGGAATCAAGCGTCATTCTCTTTTGATAAACGGAAAATATGTTGATGAATATTATATGGCAAAATGGTTGTAATTCGGAGGAAACAAGATGGAACGCATTCATTTTTTAAAGCAAAGCCACTTTTATGAACAAAACGATAATAGGATCGAATTCATCACGATGACAAAAAACCGTCTAATATGAAAACAAGGTACTTTGTTTTCAATTAGCATTGGAGGATTAGAAATGGAAGAAATGAAGCTATTTGTTAAAATCGCTCTGCATCGAATGTATGACCATTATCTGCCTAAATTGCTTCGTTCGATTCAGGCATTCAATACGGAACAATTGTGGGAATGTAATGCGCCAGGTTTGAACTCTGTTGGCGGTATCGTTCTGCATATTTGTGAACACGTGAAAAGGAATACGCTCAGCTATTTGCAGCGTAACATCAAGTTTGATGCAGGAATTGAAGAATATTTTCCTCAGTTAGATTTCACACCGGATATGCTGTCCACCATCGTTCAGGAAACTTTTGATAAATGGAAACATCAGATTACGAATATGATCAACGAGAACAATTACAGTGACATCGATATGCATAGCCTCTTTCATTTGGTCGAACATACGAGCTACCATTTAGGGCAAATTGTCGATAGAGCGAAGAGAATGACGGGAACTTCATTTCAGTTTTGCCAAAACGGATTAAATGAAAAAACGTTACGGTCGATTATCGAAAACGAAAAGTGATAGTGAGGAGAATGAATTAGCTTAAAGAAGGAAAAGAGTGGGAAGCGCAGATACATGCTACTATCCATTTAACAGACGGAAACATCACCTTTTTCCTATTTTGCGAATATATGTTCTTATATTCTGGCAATTTATGATATAATAAACATGCACAGCTACATGCAGGGTGGGCAGTGGCTACTCCCTTAAAGAAGGGAGGTGCCGCTGATGATGACCATTGCCGATGCGCTGACATTAATGATTGCCTTTGCATCGCTCATTGTCACCGTCATCGCTGTATCCAAAAACAAAAAGTAACCCACCCTGCTCGGCCTAAGTGAGGGTAGGTTACTATCCGCTTTCCGGGCCACTGCACTTCTTGCAGTAAGCTGTGTATCGATGGGACATTGGTTGCCGCCAATGTCCTGTTTTTATCTTATTGCTGTTCAACTTTATTATACGCATACAGTGGATGACATGACAAGAAAATTATCTTTGTATTAGTATTATTGGTTTTTTTCACAGGGAAACGTTCGCGGTTGTTGCGCTGGCGTTATACGTTTCGGGTGAACGAAGGCGATGAAGAATGGGAACGATTGCTTGTTGCGGCATATGTGCTATTTAATTACACGTATTGCCAGTAAATATGACGCCTCCCGACTATTTGCGGAAGGCGA
Organism: Parageobacillus caldoxylosilyticus NBRC 107762; assembly: GCF_000632715.1. Taxonomy (GTDB): domain Bacteria; phylum Bacillota; class Bacilli; order Bacillales; family Anoxybacillaceae; genus Saccharococcus; species Saccharococcus caldoxylosilyticus. The sequence continues at coordinate 113,716 of NZ_BAWO01000013.1, forward strand.
ATTTGTCAATGAACATATTTTCCGTAATCCGGCACGGCGATGCGGTCAAACTCACGCGCTAGCTTTTCTAATCCTTTCCGCAGTTTGTCACCTGATACTGGCACTCCATGTCCGGTAATAGCCTCTTCTGGCTGCAATGCCGCCAGCTTTCTTACTGATTCGCGGGCGGCGTTCCAGTCGGTCGTATAGTAGCGCGGCGGCCCGCTAATTTCCGTTTCTTGCGTGAACACTTTATATAAAGAATCTTGGCGGACGGTGACAAACGCATCCCCGGCAATTAGCGAGCGGTCTCTGTCGCGAAACAGCGATACATGTCCAGGAGTATGCCCAGGCGTATGAATCCAACGGAAATCAGGCAAGTGCGGCACCGTGCCGTCGCTAGGAGGCGGCTGAACATGACTGCCTAAATCGATTGGTTCATTTGGGAAAAACGCTGACATTTTCGCCACCATTCCGCCTTCCACCGACGGGTCTGGCTCCGGATAGCGCGCTTTTCCTGTTAAATAAGGAATCTCTGCTTCATGAGCATAAACAGGAACGTTCCAATATTTCACAAGCTCTATAACCGCCCCGACATGGTCAAAATGGCCGTGCGTTAAGATGATCGCCTGCGGACGGCTGTCGGTACCAAAACGCTTTTCGGTGACAGCGATGATATCGCCCGCTGATTTTGGCATTCCGGCATCCACCAGGACAAACTCTTTTTTGTCAGGATCGCCGACAAGGCAAATGTTGACGATTTGAATCGTATGGCAATATAAATCCGGCCGTACTTCCACGCTCGCACCGCTGGTGACCGAAGTGGCAGGGATAAATTTATAATCCTCGCCGTAACGGAGTTCTTCCTTTGTCATTTCGGCTGGCCTCCTTCCATTGAATGTCCAATGATACTATTCCACTTCCTTTCGTCCGCTATGCGCTTTCGAAAGAAGACAAAGCTGTTTCATAAAAAGACAGTCGAAAAGGAAAACTAACAAAAATGATATGTGCTAGGAGGGAAGTTCATGAAACAATTGGTGTTGGCTTTACTCTTATTTGGATCTGCCGTTTTCATTCCTGTGCAAACGAAGGCCGCTTCATCTATATCCGTTCCTTGCAGCTTAGTATTAAAGCCAGTAGACAGCAGCTATCCAAACGCGATGGGGGTGGCTCTCGTGTATAAAGTAAAATTGATCACAGGCTCCCCACGCACCAGTATTAGCATTCATGCTCTTCACTTGCCTAAGCCTTCCTCTTTTGGAGATTACGATCGCTTCGAGGGTTTTGCATTCATCCCAAATGTCATTAGCTGGCGTTTCCCGCTTTATCCGACTCCAGAAACGGATGATCCAACATGGGCTGGGCGTCTTGACAGTATAACAGCAGGATTGGAAGACGTTCAAATACAAGTACGGCTTTCTAACACAAAAACAGGGAAGTTGGGGCCGGTGATCTTAACGAACAGCATCAATTACTGTAAGTAGTTGTTAGGATTACTTCCTGTTTTATCTGCCAATAGGAGGAAATATGAGGAAAATGGGAAAATGAAACTTGAAGGGTATTTTCCTTGCGAATGGAAGAGCTCGACACAAGATTGTGAAAGTGGTATCATAATGGAAACAAAACCATAAAGGAGGTCGCGGCCATTATGAGCATTCTCAAAAAAGGGCTGGCGTTTGGAATTGGATTGGCGTTAGCGAGCAAGGAACAGGCAGAAAAGCTGATTGACGAATTGGTGAAAAAAGGGGAATTGTCGCTCGAAGAATCGAAGGATATTATCGATCAGTGGAAGCAGCAAACAGAAGAAAGAAAAGCAGAATTGCAGCGCATCGTGCGCGAACAGATCAAACAAGTAATCGATAAATTCGATTTGGTGACGAAAGATGAACTGCAACAATTAGAGCAACGAATCCGCCGTTTAGAAGAAAAAGAAGACCAGTAATTGAACGGGGCCGCCCATGATGGCCCCTAGACATTAAAGGGGATGGACGGATGATTGGGAAAAGAATGCGTCATATGAGCCGTTATCGCGATATTGCGGTTGCTTTGCTCCGCCATGGCTTTGAAATGGTGGTCGAGGAAATCGGCTTTTCCCAGTTTCTTTCCCTTCCACAACGGCTTCGTGTGGACAAAAAGGAGAAGAACGGAAAAACGATTGGTGAGCGCATCCGTCTTGTGCTTGAGGAATTAGGACCAACTTTCGTGAAATTAGGACAGCTGGCCAGTACGCGCCCCGATCTGCTGCCGGAAGGCATTATCCGTGAACTGGAAAAATTGCAAGATCAAGTCCCGCCTTTTTCGTTTGACGATGTTCGCCGCATTATTGAGGAGGAGTTGGGAGGGAAGCTGGACCATATTTTTCAGTCTTTTGAGGAAGCTCCGCTTGCCGCTGCCTCCATCGGACAAGTTCATCGGGCGGTCCTTCATTCCGGCGAAAAGGTGGCGGTGAAAATCCAGCGTCCGCATATCGCCGCGATCATTGAAACGGATTTGGAAATTCTTCAAGATTTGACCGTGCTCGCGGAACGCCGCTTAGAGTGGGCGGCGCAATATCGCATACGTGATATATTGGACGAACTATCGAAATCGCTTCGCCTAGAACTCGATTACACCGTAGAAGCGCGCAACGCCGAGAAATTTTCCAAACAGTTTCAAAACGATTCGGCTATTTATGTGCCAAAAGTGTTTTGGGACTATTCAACAAAAAAAGTGCTGACGATGGAATATGTGGAAGGCATCAAACTAGGGGAACTAGAGTGGCTGAAACAACGCGGCTATAACTTAAAAACTCTGGCGAAGCGGCTGGCAAAGGGAATGTTCCAGCAAATTTTCATGGCAGGCTTTTTTCATGGCGATCCCCATCCGGGAAATGTGTTGGCTTTGCCAGGTGACGTAATTGCCTTCATTGATTTCGGCATGGTAGGGCGAATTACTCCAGAAATGAAATATCACTTATCGTCCTTCATTATCGCTTTGATGCGTCAAAGCACCGATGGAGTCATGAAAGCGATCGGGGATATGGGCTTAGTACCGGATGAAGTAGATATAAGACAGCTGCGTCAGGATATCGAGCAATTACGGGAAAAATATTATCATATTCCGTTGAGCCAAATCAGCCTCGGCGAAGCGGTTCAGGATTTGCTTCATGTTGCATTCCGCCACTCGATTCGCATCCCGAGCGATTTAACATTGTTAGGGAAGGCGCTGTTGACGATGGAAGGGGTCGTGGAAAAGCTGGATCCTGACTTTAGCATGATCGACATTGCCGAACCGTTTGGCCGCCAGTTGCTAAAGGAGAGGATGCGGCCGAAAAACGTAGCGGAAATGGCATGGAAACGCCTTTCTGATTATGGGGAACTGTTCGTGGATTTGCCGAAAAATGTAAAAGAATTAACGAGGCTGATGAAACAAGGAAAAGTGCGCTGGGAGATTGGCATCGCTGACTTGGAGTTTTTATTGAGAAAATTAGACCAAATCAGCAACCGCTTATCGTTTAGCATCGTTTTGCTTTCCTTCAGCATCATTATGGTCGGCATCATCATCGGCTCGTCGATGGGCAGACAATCGACATTGCTGTGGAAAATCCCGGCGATCGAGATTGGCTTTTGCGTCGCTACCTTAATGTTTTGCTGGCTTTTATATTCGATTTTTCGATCGGGAAGGTTTTGATGATCCCCACTTACCAGCTAACGTCGGTGAAAGTGGGGATTCTTTAGTGATCTGTCCCTCTTAGTTTGCGTTCTGCCTACCTTTGTCAACCATCTATTTAAAAAAATAGGAGTTTAACTTTTGTACATTTCCTTTCCCGGGAGCCGTTTTCGAAAGGAAGAGGCCTATTTGGCTTCTTTCTTATCAGGAGACGTGACTATGTCAACTACCCAACGGCTTAAGCCGTGAGCTTGCAGCTAGCTAATTGGCTGCCGCGTTCGGATGGTTGACCGCAGCCCTGCGGATATTTTCCGCAGCCACGTTGTTGGCAGGGAGGGAGCATACCCACAAGCGCGACAATAAAACTGCCCCCTTGACGATCTGCTTTCTTTGGCAACATGCCCGCAAATCGGACAGTTGCAGGAAGTATTCTTCGGAGGAACCAATACCATCCGAACGCCAACGATCGCTGCTTTATACTCCATAAGCTTTCTCAACTGATAAAAAGATCAAGAAGAATGTTGATATATAATATACAAATTCACATCATCTCTAATCATTCTTGTTTTCCCACAGCCGTTAAACTACTAAAATAACTTTGCTAATTTGACGGAGTCGAAGATTTTAGAACTAATAATGAATGCTCTATTGACGATTACCCAGGTACAAGGCTCCGCGTACCGCCTGCCGGGTGCCAAAATGATGATGACCGAAACAGGTAATATGTTTGGTACACTCAGCGGGGGCTGCCTCGAATCGGACCTTTATGGATGGGCGGAAAAAGCAATAGAAGAAGGCGAACCTCGACTCGTAAATTATGACCTCAGTGAAAATGAATTATGGTCTCTTGGGATTGGCTGCAAAGGAACGATGGAAGTCGCCATCTTTCCTATTCATTCTGAAGATCCTTTCTGGCGATCGGTGCAGGAAGCCATCGCCCAAGATCGTGCCATCTCACTGGCTATTGAATTGCCAACGGGTATCCGTGTCGTATTTGACGAGAAAAATCCCATCGCCGGCGATATTGACAAGCTGCCAGAAGCTGTCGCGCGGAAGCTGATAGATCGTGTCGAAAATCGTACGAGAGCGGAGATAGCTATAGTCGATAATCGACGTTTTTACATTGACACGATGCGGCCAAACGAACATTTGATCATCTGTGGCGCAGGTCACGATGCCGTTCCAGTGGCGAAGCTCGCTGCCAAATGCGGATTCCGTATAACCGTGCTCGATCCACGCAAAGAATTTAACGGAGTCAAACGCTTTCCTATGGCCCAACACCTGGTAGCTGAACCTGACGAGGTTGATCCAGCACAACTGGAGGGGAACTGGTGGCTAATCATGAATCACTTGCAAATGCGGGACGAAGCTGCACTACGTCTAGCGCTGCAGGCAAAACCAAAATTTATAGGTATACTTGGTCCCTTGTCACGTACTCGGGAGATGTTTCAGAATATTGGCGCCGACATGAACAGTGCACCGATTCATGCACCAGTTGGACTGGATGTGGGTGCAGAAACGGTTGAAGAAGTTGCCGTTTCCATCGTGTCTGAGTTACTCGCAGTGCGATCGGCTCGCCCGGGGCAGCCGCTGCACGGTAGAGAAAAAATTCACGTTTGACGGCTGGGGCGCTTCTACTTGCAGCGCCCTACCAAATGATCCTTTCTTCCAAGGTGTTACATTTTGAACATCGGCAAACATGCTAATGTGGTATTGACAAATATTGTGGAAGAATGAACACCTTCGGAACGAAAGGAAGCGTAAAGGGTTCTTGTATGTTGCTTATTGTTCGGCGAAAACATACAGTCGCTTGAAGCCCTCACCTCTAAGCGAAGCGCAGGTGGTGGGTAGTTGGCATACTATTTAATTGGTGGGAAAAGTGTATGAACGATATTGGTGCTATTATTTTAGCTGCCGGCATGTCTAAACGAATGGGACAACCAAAACAATTTCTTAACTTGCACGGAAAGCCCCTGTTTCGACATGCAGTTGAAACCGCTGTACACTCGGGACTCCGACCAGTTGGTCGTAGTGGGCGGCGAACAGACCGAGTTACTTAAGGAACATACCCGTGATTTACCGGCTATTGTGATTCACAATCCAAATTTTTCTGAAGGGTTGTCGTCTTCGTTAAAGGCCGGGGTGAAAGCTATTCAGGATAAAGTTTCAGCAACATTTATTTTTTTGGCTGATCAACCGTTTATTCCTGTTATGGTTGTTAAGCGGTTGAGGGAAACATATGATATGGCAAAGTCAAAAAATATCAAAATTATCCGTCCCCGCTATGCATCTGTCCCTGGTCATCCAGTCTTGTTTGATGCGGAAATTTTCTCGGAGTTGCTTTGTATTGAAGGAAACCAGGGTGCACAACAAGTCATTCAACAACATTTAGCTGAACTAAAATATGTCGATTTTGACAATCCACTATGGGGGGCAGACATCGACACTCCAGAAGAGTGGCAAAGATACAAATGAGGTACGGCCAGCCCTAACTAGTTTTCTAGGTACAAAGGTTAAACAGACAAGTAAGGCAAACTAATACATAAGAAGTTGCCGATTTTAGTCGTGTAGAGGTTCAGGATATGTGCAAAGTTGCAGATAAAAGCAAAGTAAACGGCCCCATCTACTTGGTGCGGAAAACAGGGGCAAAAGCGGTGACTATGTGTAAGGGAAGACAGATGAGAGGAAGGAGAAGTGACGATTGGGTTGGAAAGTCGGTGTATTAACAGTAAGCGATAGAGTCTTCCACGGTGAGCGAGATGATAGGGGCGGGTTGCTCTTGTGTGAGCTTGTCCGCCGTATTGATGGGGAAGTAGCGGTATATGAGATTATTCCTGACGAACAACCGGTCATTGAGGCAACACTCATTCACTTCGTTGATGAGGTATGCTGTGATCTTGTGCTGACGACTGGGGGCACGGGGTTTGCACCTCGAGATGTGACGCCGGAAGCGACGAAAGCCGTGATTGAAAAGGAAGCTCCCGGATTAACTGAAATGATGCGAATGAAAACACTTTCGAAAAAGAAGTATGCCTCCCTTTCCCGCTCTGTAGCAGGTATTCGCAAAGAAACACTTATTGTAAACTTTCCAGGAAATTCGAAAGGGGTACAAGAATGTTTTGATGTCGTTCAACCTGTCCTTCCCCACGCACTTGTCCTTATAAAAGGGAAGGACGTTCATTAGGGCATGCCTTTCTTAAGTTTAGCAGAAAGAAGGAGACGAAAGATGAGATTTCAGCGAGAAATTGTTGACATTTGGGATGCACAAAAACGTCTTGAATCATGGATTCGCCCACTTGGTACAGAAAAAGTGAAGCTGACGGACAGCATTGGCCGATACCTCGGTGAAAATGTGGTAGCGACGCACGACTTTCCCCACTTTCGCCGGTCGATGATGGACGGGTTTGCCGTCCGGTCGACTGATACAAAAGGGGCCTCCGACGAACGGTCAGTTACTCTGCAAGTTATTGAATCGATCCCATGTGGTGCAGTTCCGACCAAGAAACTGACAGCGAATACGGCTGCGTGCATTATGACCGGCGCGATGATGCCAGAAGGTGCCGACTCTGTCGTCCTCATTGAATTGACGGAACAGATGGAAAAGAATGGTCAAACGTATACGGTGGTTAAAAAGGAGACGACACCCAATGAAAATATATAAGAAAAGGAAAACAACGTCTCTAAGGGCGTTGTTTTTTTCATATTAATCTAAACATGGTGAACATGATCTTACATGCAGTAAGATCTTTTACGAATTTCGACGTAATTTTGTAACATATTTGTCAAACTATCAAAGAATTTATGATCGTTTTTTTGTTATAGTATTAGTAAGTTTCTCATTCAATAAAGCTGTTTTCGCCACTCAGAAGGTGACTGTTTTTTTTGTGCGATTTTCACATTTACCATGTTAATAATGTTTAATTTTATGAATTTATGAATATGATATCACCCCAGGCCGTGTTCTGATGAAAGTCCTAAAAGAGGAAATACCATGGGTTAAGGTGCATAGTTATGTGAAGTTTTGAACATATAGTCATCTTTGTGAAAATATGAACATGATGTCAACATAGGTCAAATTCTGGGGAATACTTAAAGGAGGAAATGTCATGGATCCAGTAATGTTGGCAAGGATACAATTCGCTTTGACTACAATCTACCACTTCTTCTTTGTGCCGCTTACCATTGGCCTAGCATTTATTATCGCTTTGATGCAAACGTTATACGTAGTGAAGAAAAATGAGATTTATAAAAAAATGGCGAAATTCTGGGGACATTTGTTCCTGATTAACTTTGCCGTAGGGGTTGTAACAGGAATTATTCAAGAATTCCAATTTGGGATGAACTGGTCGGATTATTCTAGATTTGTCGGTGACGTCTTCGGGGCACCCCTCGCCATTGAGGCATTGCTTGCCTTTTTTATGGAATCTACTTTTATCGGACTTTGGATTTTTGGCTGGGATCGGTTGCCTAAAAAGGTGCACTTGGCAAGCATTTGGCTTGTATCGATTGGAACTATGCTTTCCGGTTTTTGGATTTTAACAGCAAACTCCTTCATGCAAGTGCCTGTTGGTTATGAAATTAGAAATGGCAGGGCAGAAATGGTTGATTTCCTTGCGCTTATAACGAATGGACAATTGTGGGTGGAGTTTCCGCATGTCATCACAGGTGCATTATGTACCGGAGCGTTCTTCGTTGCTGGTGTTAGTGCCTATAACCTATTAAAAAAGAAACATATTCAATTTTACAAGAAGTCCATGAATATCGCCTTAATTATTGGTTTAGTCGGCAGTTTGGGTACTGCCTTCAGCGGACATGCACAAGCACAATATCTTGTGAAAACACAGCCGATGAAGATGGCAGCTGCAGAGGGCATTTGGGAAGATACGCCCGATCCTGCGCCATGGTCAGCATTTGCCTGGATTGATACAAAAAATCAAAAAAATAAGTTTGAACTAAATATTCCTTATGCATTAAGCTATTTATCTTATTCTAAATTTGAAGGCAGTTTAAAAGGAATGAAAACTCTCCAAGCTGAATATGCGAAAAAATACGATCGAATCGTTGGCGAAGGTACGAATTATATCCCTCCAGTCAAAACGACGTATTGGAGCTTCCGTTTAATGGTTGGCTTTGGCATGGCGATGATCTTATTATCGATGATTGGTCTTTATCTGTGGAAAAAGGGACGTCTTCTGCAAAGCAGTAGGTTCTTGAAAATCCTGGTTCCTGCTATTTCATTTCCATTTTTGGCAAACACTTTCGGATGGGTCATGACTGAAGTGGGCCGTCAGCCATGGACGGTATTTGGATTGATGACGACAGCTGACGCTGTATCACCAAATGTTTCTTCAGGGACCATATTATTTTCCATCATGATGTACACGTTGATATTCACGATTCTTGCAGGTGTGATGGTTTATTTGATGGTTCGTGAAATTAAACGAGGACCGGTAGAGCATCAAGATGTAAATTCAGCGGTATCAATAGATCCATTCAATAAGGCAGGTGTTTAAGATGGAATTGAGTGAAATTTGGTTTGTCTTAATCTCCGTACTCTTTATTGGGTTCTTCTTTCTTGAAGGTTTTGATTTTGGTGTAGGAATGTCGACTCGTTTCCTTGCCCGTGACCAAAAGGAGAGGACCGTAATGGTGAATACAATCGGTCCTTTCTGGGACGCGAATGAGGTATGGCTAATAACTGGAGCGGGAGCCATTTTTGCGGCATTCCCGAACTGGTATGCAACGATGTTCAGCGGCTATTACTTATTGATGCTGGTAGTCTTGCTAGGCCTCATTGGGCGCGGCGTTGCTTTTGAATTTCGTCGCAAAGTTGAAGATACGCGTTGGACGAATACATGGGACTGGATGATTTTTTTCGGAAGCTTGCTGCCGCCGTTCCTTCTAGGTGTTCTATTTACAAGCATGCTTAAGGGGATGCCGATCGGTGAAGATATGAATATGGAAGCCGGGTTCTCGGATGTTATTAATATTTATTCCATTTGGGGCGGCTTCACGATTACATTGCTGTGCTTATTGCATGGTTTGACGTTCCTGTCTTTAAAAACAGAAGGAGAGATCAGACAACGGTCGGCTGCATTGGCGAAAAAATTGGTGTTGGCCGTTTTTGGATCACTTGTCGTCTTTGTAGGACTTTCTTCGTTTGTGACAGATATTTTTGAGATGCGCCCTATCCTTGAGCTTATTATTGTCGTATTGATTGTGCTTGCTATTGGATTATCATACTATTTCATTTCCAATAAACGCGAAGGAATGGCATTCACCATGACAGGGCTTGGAATCATGTTAACGGTATCATCGATATTCGTTGGACTGTTCCCAAGGGTGATGGTCAGTTCCTTGAACAAAGCTTTTGATTTAACGGTTTACAACGCATCCAGCGGGGCATATTCCCTAAAAATAATGACAATTGTAGCGGCAACTATTTTACCGTTTGTTTTAGGATATACTATTTATAGCTATTACGTATTCCGCAAACGAGTATCTGACAAGGAGCATTTAACATACTGATGGATAAAGCGTTGTTCTCTTACAAAGAGATGAAGCCGGTTTTAGCTGGGCTGGCGATATTAACGGCTATCCAAGGTGCTATCATTATTATTCAGGCTTATTTTTTGGCAGACGCAATCTCCTCCCTTTTCGGGGGAGATTCGTTTGCCAATGTCTTTAAAAAGTTGGTCATTTTCTTTCTTGCGTTAGTTATCCGCCAACTGCTTACCGTTTGGAAAAAAAATATAGCCTACCATTTTGCGGCCAAAACGGGTAAAGAGTTTCGGGAATCATTGCTGCAAAAGCTGTTTCAACTCGGCCCTCGTTTTGTAAAAGAAGAAGGCTCCGGACAGACCGTCACCTTGGTTATGGAGGGAATAATGAAATTCCGCCGCTATTTGGAGCTTATTCTTCCGAAATTGATGAATTCGGCAATGATCCCTGCCATGATCTGCATCTTTATCTTTTTTATAAATATCCGCTCTGCTGTCATTTTAGCCCTAGCCGTTCCGATACTTATTGCCTTTATGATATTGCTTGGATTGGCGGCAAAAAGAAAGGCCGATCGCCAATATGAATCCTATCAAATGCTGTCCAACCATTTTGTCGATTCGTTGAGAGGGTTGGAAACCCTCAAATATTTGGGATTAAGCCGGCAGCACATCGACCAAATTATCTTAGTCAGCGAAAGATATCGTCGGGCTACAATGGGAACTTTGCGTATCGCCTTTTTATCTTCGTTTGCACTGGATTTTTTTACAATGCTTTCCATAGCGACCGTCGCCGTTTTTCTTGGAATAGATTTAATAAACGGAAAGATGGAGTTGCGTGCGGCATTGACGATTCTGATCTTGGCGCCGGAGTACTTCCTGCCAATTAGGGAGGTCGGGGCTGATTACCATGCGACGCTTGACGGCAAAAATGCGGGTAAAAGGATTCAGGAAATCCTCGATAAGGAATCGTTGCAGCAAAAACAGGATCCTATTCCCCTTTGGCAATCAACAAGCACATTTTCTGTGAAAGGGGTAAGCGTACATTTTGCTGACAGTGATCGTCCAGCTTTGCAAGATATCCAATTTTTTGTTTCGGGCTCAAAAAAAATTGGAATTATTGGAGCCAGTGGTGCAGGAAAATCGACATTGATTGATATATTAAGCGGATTTTTAGCACCTTCGTCAGGTGAATTTCAGATAAACGGTAAGAAATTAACAACTTTATCCCAGTTGAATTGGCAAAGCCAAATAACGTATATTCCCCAACACCCTTATATATTTCATGATACCGTTTTCAACAATATTCGTTTTTATCATCCGGAGGCAACGGTCAAAGAAGTTGAGAAGGCCGCAGAGAGAGCGGGCCTTGCCGAAATGATTCAATCGTTGCCGAATGGATTCGAGACAATCATAGGGGAAGGAGACAATCATAGGGGAAGGGGGGCGGAGCTTAAGCGGCGGACAAGAACAACGGATCGCCCTCGCGCGGGCATTCTTAAGCAACCGTCCTATCATCATGCTGGATGAGCCAACTGCCCATCTTGATATTGAAACAGAATACGAATTAAAAGAAACGATGCTGCAATTGTTTAATGGCAAGCTCGTATTTTTTGCTACCCATCGCTTGCATTGGATGCTGGATATGGATCAAATCATTGTTCTTGATCAAGGCAAAATAGTCGAAATCGGAACGCACGAACAGTTAATAAGGAAGAATTCTACTTATTATCAGCTTGTTAAAACACAAATGGAGGGCATCTAATGGAAAATTGGATCTTCCCATATTTGCGTCAATATCGCGGCTTGTTTGCGCTGGCGATTCTTCTTGGTTCGCTTACCATTCTCTTTGGCGGAGCATTGATGTTTACTTCGGGTTATTTAATTTCGAAAGCGGCGACACAACCTGAATCCATTTTAATGGTTTATGTGCCGATTGTCGGTGTCCGTGCATTCGGAATTGCCCGGGCTGTGCTTAGCTATGTGGGAAGACTGGCAGGACACCAATTGGTTTTGAAAATCCTTTCCGACATGCGCGCCCGCTTATATAAAATCATTGAGCCGCAAGCATTGTTTCTTCGTTCCCGCTTGCGCACGGGTGACATTCTTGGTGCCCTCGCCGATGATATTGAACATTTGCAGGATTTTTATTTAAAAATACTGTTTCCTTCAATCGTTTCATTAGCTATTTACACAGTGATCATTATTTGCGCAGGACTTTTCTCGATTCCATTCGCCATTCTCCTGGCTGTATTCATAGGGTTGTTGGTTTTTGTCGGCCCAATTATTTCCTACATTTATATGAAAACAAAAAATGAACAATGGAAAAGGAGAAAACACCAACTTTATCAACAGTTTACCGATACGATTTTTGGCATAAGCGACTGGATATTCAGCGGGAAATACGCGACTTATATTCAGCGATACGAAACACAAGAACAAAAACTGCTTGAACTGGAAACGAAAAAACATTCCTTTGTCAACTGGCGGGACGTTTTAAATCAGATTGTGCTTGGCGCCATTGTCATCATAGCCATCTATTGGGCCAACGAGCAAACGCTAAGAGGAGAATTCTCGCCCACGGTGATTGCTGCTTGCGGTCTTGCAGCCCTGTCCTTAGTGGAATCTTTTTTGCCGCTTGCAGGGGCGGTTAGTGAAACATCATCCTATCAAGATTCATTAAAGCGTCTTGAAGCCATTCAACCACAGTCCCCTCCACTTCAGATAGAAGCAGATGGACGGAAAGATTCACTAAACTTATCTCAAGTAACGATTGAAATAAACCATTTGTCATTTGGATATACTTCTGAAACACCGCTGCTGGACGATTTTAGTTTAAAAATAGGACAAGGGGAGAAGATTGCCATCATCGGACGCAGCGGATCCGGAAAATCGACATTGTTGAAATTAATTCAAGGAGCGCTTGTACCGACTCGTGGGGAAGTTCTTATAAATGGAATGAACGCACATGAGTTGGCTTCGGCTGTTCCAAAATTAATGGCTGTTCTCAACCAAAAGCCTTATTTATTCAATACATCCGTCATGAACAACATCCGCCTCGGCAACCCGGAAGCAACAGATGAAGAAGTATATGAAGCAGCTAAGATGGTTCAATTGCATGAGATGATTATGCAATTGCCTAAAGGGTATGAGACGAACATGCATGAAACAGGTTCTCGCTTTTCCGGCGGTGAACGGCAAAGAATAGCACTGGCACGGGTATTATTGCAAAACACTCCGATAGTCATCATGGATGAACCTACAGTTGGGCTCGATCCAATCACAGAAGCAAACTTATTGGCTACCATTTTCGCTACACTGAAGGGAAAAACGATCATTTGGGTAACGCACCATTTGATGGGCGTGGAGAAAATGGATCGTATCCTTTTCCTTGAAAACGGGAAAATTACCATGGATGGCAGCCATCAACAACTGCTTAAAAGTGAGGAGAGATATCGACGATTATATGCACTGGATCGTCCGCTTTACAGGGGGGAGTGGGGTAATGGGCTGTGATTCATATTCAGCCTCCAACGAAAGAAGGGGGTTAAAACCTCATTGTTTCTGTCCATGCTAGCAATATCAAGAATGGACAGAAGGGGAGGACGGTGAATTGAGAACAAATATCCACCATCCAAATAGAAGGAAAAAGCATTTGCTTATTTCCCCCTCCCAAATAAACAGGGTGTTTTCTGGGAGAGAAAACACCCTCTTCGTTTTACTTTCTATCAAATGAACTAGCGATGAACTGAATCGTTACAAAATTTATTTGTATAAAAAATTAGAAGAACTCCTTTGTTTTTACATGGTCTTTATTTCATTTAGACGGACTCCCCTTATTTCAACCGAAACGGCTAAAATAAGGGGAGCCCCATCTTTTTTATTCTTTTACTACTTCTTTTTTTAACAGTCTGTTATGTAGTTTAGAAAAGATAAACAATGCAACAATGGAGCCGATCAAGCAGCACAACATATCCCATTGAGTATCCCAAATATCGCCTTGGATTCCTAAAAAGTTTTTAGCTGCTTCTCCTCCCTTAGATATTTTAGAAACTAACCATTCGATAATTTCGTACAAAGCAGCGATGGCCAGCGACATGCTTAGGACAATGGCAACTAACCAAGGACCTTTCGTTAATGGAGTTTTTCGCAATAAAATTTCTCTCAGCACAATCGCAAATAAGCCTTTAAGCAAATGCCCAAATCGGTCGTAATGATTTCGCTTTAAGTCATAAGCGTCCTTGATCCAATCAAAAAGCGGGACTTTGGAATAGATATAGTGACCGCCGACGAACATCATAATGGCTAGAATAGTAATAATGACATAAGAGAGAGTAGTAAAACGAAATTTATTGTATGATGCGATGACGATGATCAAACCGACAACGGCAGGACTAACCTCCAGGAGCCATGTCCGGTAACTTGCTGGTTTGATCGCTGACCAAATAAAAACGGCAGTAACAACCAATAGTAAAAATAGATGAATTTTGATACTTCCACCTTTTCCCACGTTCTTCACTCCTTTAGGGAAGCGCTTTACTTACAGTATTTCACCCACATCCATTTTCATGCATTGCATATAGCTTCTTCGTTACGCGAAGAACGAACGACTTTGGCTTGTACAAATTGATTTTGGTTAAACAAGCGGAAATTTAAGCGGGATGCAATTGGAATGACAAATAATAATGGATGTAATCATTATTAGAAATGCAATGAATTAGATAAAAGCGGAATTTTCTTATCCGTTGGGGAATTTGTCCAATCTAACTCTTTTTTAAAAACATACCTTAAAATCAAGGAGCACAATAGTCATCCCCCAATACTCCATAGGAGGTGTTATAGATGAGCGCTTTTGCCTTAGTTGTTGTCCTATTTATTTTGCTTATCATTGTAGGATGTTCTTGTGTTGGTTTCTATTAATTCTCCACAAGGTGACACGAAACACCTCTTAAATCCCTCATTTCATCAAAATCAGTGGTTTCGTGTATGGAAAAGGAAAAGGGCAGATTTAATGATCTGCCCTTTTTCAAAATAGCCACTTGGACAAACATTTATGAATCCAGCCTATGAATGAATCGTGTATTTCGCGACCCGTAAGTTGGCAATTATCACGGGATAAATACTTTGTGAATATGGAAGCAGCCGGTTGGTTCGCAAGATTTTTTCATGAAACAACGGTTTCTTTGAAATCTTGTCTGGGGGAATATTCCTGCCATTTCAATCATTTGTATTTTGAAGTGATTCTCAAGCGTATTCGTGTAATTGTTTCACCAGATAACGTCAATGCAGCTGTTTGAATATTTTTCTTATCAAAGGGAAAATTTTTATTAAAAAATAGACGGTAAAATGGTAAAATTAGTGAAAATAGTCCTAGTTTGGAATGATCTTTTTAACCACAATAAACCGATTTCCGCATATTCTTCAAGACTATTGCCATCTCTAATAAAAAGGGAAGATCTATTTATGTATTATTTTATCGTCAATAAAATCTCGGGAAACGGAAAAGGACTAAAAGTTTGGAAAAAGGTTGAGAAGTTGCTGCAAGAGAAACAGGTAAATTATCAAGTGCGGTTTACCGAACGGCCAAAACATGCGGCAGAAATCGCTCGGGGGTTTTCTTCTCGAAGATGTTTTGCTGTTGTTGCCATAGGCGGAGATGGTACCGTCCATGATGTTGCAAACGGGTTAATCAATTCAAATATACCTTTGGGTGTTATTCCTGCAGGATCGGGAAATGATTTTGCAAGGGCTCTTGATGTACCAATGGACTATAAAAAGGCGCTGGAACGTGTATTAACAGGAAAGCAAAGAAAAATTGATATTGGAAGAATTGGTGAAGAATACTGTCTCACTATAACAGGGATCGGTTTTGACGGTAAAGTCGCCGAGGTAAATAATGCTTCTAAATATAAGAAATGGTTGAATTTCATTAGATTAGGTGATCTTTCGTATGGGCTTAGTTTCTTGCATGTTTTATTCAAATATCGTCCTGTCAACATTCAATTAAAGGTTGATGGGAAGAACCTAGCTTTTTTTAATGTATGGTTAATTGCCATTGCCAATATCCCGAATTACGGCGGAGGCATTAAAATATGTCCGGATGCTTGTTATAATGATGGCCTTTTCGACATTTGCATCGTACACAGCATCACAAAATGGGATCTGTTACGCACTTTTCCAAAGGCGTATAAAGGCAAACACGTTTTTCATTCTGGTGTAACCATGATAAAAGGAAGACAAGTAGAAGTGGCCTCTGAATGGCCGGTTATTGTACAAAGCGATGGCGAGATTCTCACTAAAACTCCGGTGAATGTGACGATTCAGAGGGATGCATTGCTTATCATTTAAATAGGGGACGACAACCGTAAAAGATTTTTGATCTGCTTAGGGAGGACAATACCGAAGCTGTCATCAGATGCAAAGTATATTTCATTTTTGAATTGGTATTTCTGTTTAGGAAAAAATTTTTGACGAGATTTCCGGGCCAGAGCTATTTTTATACTCATAAAAGGAAGTGTTACATAATGAAGAAATATCTGGAACGGGAACGTTATAACGAAAAATATAATTGGTTAGTGATGTCGAAAAGTCCTTATTTGAAGCAGCATGAAACAAATCCTGTCAATTGGTTGGAATGGTTGCCAGAAGCGTTTCAAAAAGCAAAAAGGGAAGGGAAGCCAGTTTTCCTGTCTATCGGCTATTCCTAGCCCTCGAACAGGGGG
>NZ_BAWO01000012.1 GCF_000632715.1 Parageobacillus caldoxylosilyticus NBRC 107762
AATCCCTCATGTCTCACCTGCTGTGAAAGACATCCCGTGGATCGCTGTTAGCGACGGCTCCTGTCGTGCACCATTCCTTCCATCGGTTAGTACACGACAGCGATTTTAGTAACCAGGTCTACACCTCCTATCTTTTTTCTAGTAAACATTGTTAACAAAAGCGAAAATAAAAAAACCTCTCAGCCCAAAAGGGACGAGAGGTGCCATTCCCGCGGTACCACCCTTCTTAGCATGCAAAACTGCATGCCCACTCTCATCATTAACGCAGATTCACGGCGGACATTACGAGGCGAAAGCCGCTCATGCCCGCAACTCCGAGGCGAGTTCGTGAACAAACTTCGGTTGACTCGCACCGACCGTCAACTCTCTGCCGTCCGTTTGGTTCACTACTACTCCTCTTCACCGTTATTTACCAATATTGTTCGTGTATAATATTTTAAAAAATTTGTCGGTTTATTGCAAGTGGGGAAAATGGAGCTTATATGCCGTTCATATCCTCACGTAACGGTGTCATCCATCTATTTTATGCCACATTTCCCGCGGATTCAGCTCATAGATGCCGTTTTCGCGATACATATAGTTATTCATGATCCATTCGCGGCGAATGGTCGCGTAATCCTCATGGAACTTTTTAATATGCTCATTGATTTCTTTTTCTGTATACTGTTTTCCCGGCTGAAGCCCTTTCAGCATATGCTCAAGCACAATCAATTTTTTCTTTCTTTGCGCTGGAATATTTTTTAAACGGCCATCGCTTGTAAAAAAGTTTTCGATGACTTTTTGACGCTCAGCTGCTTTCTCTTTCATCTCTTTTTTCACCTCATTTTGTTCAGCCAAATCAAGCAATGCATACGCGTAATGCTTTACGACAGACGGCTGTAAATAAAAATAAATGATGTTTCCATCGCGCCGTTCACAAACAATGTTCATGTCGCGAAGTTTTTTTAGATGGTGGGTAATCGTTGCCGGAGTCAATCCGAGTTTCCCAGCTATTGCTTGACCGTGCAGCGGTCCTTGCGAAAGCATTTTTATAATGCGAAGACGCGTTGGGTCACCAATCGTCTTAAAAAATGTCACTAAACGATGAAGCTGCATGACTACACCTCTATATTTGATGGTTATCTAATTAGATTTATATCAAATTAGGTGTTTGTCGTCAATCTCCCATATTTTTCATACATAAAAAAATGGAGTAGAAAACATGTCTACCCCACTATAACCGTCTGTTTCTCCTTGTTTTGCTTCTTTGGCAAGTTCCGATCATAGAAGAACGTCGTGACAAGCGAAAGCACAGAAAAGAAAACAAGCGCGGCGAATAGCGGTTTCATGCCAGCGTAATCAGCGATCAAGCCGCCGAGCACAGGTCCGATCGTTCTGCCTGCCGTGGCCGTGCTGTTGACAAATCCCCCTCCGGCCAAATCGCTCCCGCATACGCAGCCGCTACTGGGAATACAATCCCGCTTCCCATCCCGATGATCGTTAAAAAGATGACGTAATGCGGCCAGCCATGAAAGAAAACAAGACCAACGAGCACAGCCATCGTCGCGACAATTCCGATCATCATCGATTTAAAACCGCCAATTTTATCAAACAATAACCCTCCGACTAAGTTCCCAGCTACACTTGCCCCGGAGTTGAGCATGAGCACCATTCCAGCGACAGAGAGTGATTTGCCAAGCTGTTCATGAACGTAAATCGTATTCAGCGGCCACAAAAAAGAAGCCCCTGTCACATTCATGGCCATGCCTACCATTAATACCCAAAGCACACGGGGCATATGGATACGTACATCCCCCTTCAATATTTCGAGTACCAAAACAATTGTATGGATTCTACGAAAAAAGGCAATAAAAATGAGCTTGCCGAGGATTCGACAAGCTTTTTACTCTTCGACATGCTGCTTTGATTTTTGCGGCTGTCCGCCTGTTTGTTCATATGCTTTTTTCGCCTGCTTTACCGGATCAAAATCTTGGCCGAATTCGAGATCGTTATTATTTATTCCGTTTCTCGTTTTTTGTTCCGGGTTGTTTTGTTTCGACCGTTTTTTCACGACATACCCTCCCCTTAACGATCAAGTAAAATCATTTGATTTTGCAGCTGCTCAAGCTGCAGGCGCATCCGATGCAATTGTTCGCGCTGTTGGGCGTTACAGCTGCGCGCTAAATGCGCCAAATCGTTGACGGTGCTCTCCAGCATTTGCTGCGCCTCTGTATATTCCGTTATGTTATAATGCTCTTGCTTTTGTGCTTCCGTGTATTGCTCTTTCGCATAACGAATGACATCTTCGCAATGCTGCAAAAATTCTTCAACCGATTGCCGCGTTGCCATTTCTTTTCCCTCCAACCGTATGATCGCTTGCCTCATTGTTTAGTCTGTGCATTTTATTTTCCGCTTATCACGTTAATGATTGGTAATAGTCGATTTTTTCCGTCAATCGTGATACAATGCTGAAATGATACGATTTTACAAACAAGGAGGGAACTGTGTTGGCACAGTTCAACCCATTTCCATATACAAACGACCATAAGCGTTACCATACGTGGAATTATCATCTGCGACAAACGTTCGGGCATAAAGTGTTTAAAGTCGCGCTTGACGGCGGCTTTGACTGCCCGAACCGTGACGGAACGGTGGCGTATGGCGGCTGCACGTTTTGCAGTGCGGCTGGATCGGGTGATTTTGCCGGCAATCGCGCTGATGATTTGGTGACACAGTTTCATACAATTAAGAAAAAAATGCATCAAAAATGGAAAGAAGGGAAATATTTGGCCTATTTTCAGGCATTCACAAACACGCACGCACCGGTAGAAGTATTGCGGGAAAAATATGAAACCGTCTTAAACTTAGACGGGGTAGTCGGATTGTCCATTGCCACGCGCCCGGACTGCCTTCCTGACGATGTTGTGGAATATTTGGCGGAGCTGAACGAGCGTACGTATTTATGGGTCGAGCTCGGTTTGCAGACGGTTCATGAACGGACTGCCCTGCTGATTAACCGCGCTCACGATTTTCAATGCTTTGTCGACGGTGTTGAAAAACTGCGCAAGCACGGAATCCGCGTCTGTGTGCATATTATTAACGGACTGCCGCTTGAAGATTACGAGATGATGATGGAAACGGCAAAAACGGTAGCCAGCATGGATATACAAGGAATCAAAATCCATTTGCTCCATTTATTAAAAGGAACGCCGATGGTAAAGCAATATGAAAAAGGATTGGTGCAATTTCTATCCTTTGAAGAATATGTAAACCTTGTCTGCGACCAATTGGAAGTATTGCCGCCGGAAATGATCGTGCACCGCATCACGGGCGATGGCCCGATCGATCTCATGATCGGTCCGATGTGGAGCGTCAATAAATGGGAAGTATTAAACGCCATTGACGCCGAACTCGAGCGCCGCAACAGCTATCAAGGGAAGTATTACAAAAAAGAAGAAAAAGAAGTGGTCGGGCGATGAAATTGGTGAAAATTCTTCCATTTACACGGGTATTAATGGACATGGCGGTAAAAGAAGGAGACATCGCCGTCGATGCCACGGTCGGAAACGGACATGACACACTTTATTTGGCAGAGCGCGTAGGGGAGAAAGGCCACGTATTCGGTTTTGACATTCAACAGGAAGCGATTGCATCGACATCCGCTCGTCTTCAGGAGCATCATTTGCTCGAGAGGGTAACGTTGTTTCAGGCAAGCCACGATCAATTGATCGAAAAAATCCCTGATGTCTATCACGGGCACATCGCCGGCGCGATATTTAACCTCGGCTACCTTCCCGGCGGTGACAAACGGATTGTGACAAAACCGGAGTCAACGATCCGCGCCATCGAACAATTGCTGCAGATCATGAAAAAAGAAGGAATCATCGTCCTCGTCGTTTACCACGGTCATCCGGAAGGCGCCATCGAACGGGATGCGCTTCTGCATTACGTCAAGGCAATGGATCAACAGCATGCTCACGTATTAAAATATGAATTCATCAATCAAAAAAACAATCCCCCGTTTATTCTTGCCATCGAAAAACGGTAAAGAGGCTGTCCCCCTTTAGGAAAGAGACAGCCTCTTTTGCTTCAAAGACGATGAAAGCTTGTTTTGCCATAAGCGATACGCTCTTCCGTTCCAGTAAAAAAACCAAGAAACGGCCCCGCCTGCACGGACAAGCTTCCTTGCAAGACGGCGAAGCTCCCGCTGTTTTTTCACTTTTTCATCCGATAAATATAGACCGAGAAGGCCGCGGTGAATAAGGCGGTGGAACTCTCCGTGCGGCAATGCATTCACATGGCGGTCGGCTTCTTTAATAAAATGGCATAACCGTTCCAATAAAACAGACTGGCTTGGATAATAAAAACAGAAATTCAAATCTCCGCCTAACCGGTCTTCTTCCTGGTCAATCAAATAATCAAGCAAAATATGCAGCCCTTGTATATACGGAAAATAACCATCGCGTATTTGTTTGGCCATTTCCGCTTGAAATGTTTCGCTGAAGGCGTAAGCAACTAAACAAAAAATACCTAACGTAGAGCCGGAGCAGGCGGAAAACTCATACCATTCCATCGGCGGAAGCTGATCTTTATATTGTTTAAACCATTTTTCCAGGCGCGGCACGCGCTCCTCGACGTGCACATGTTTATGCACCTGCAAATCGCAATAATATCCCGCCAGTTCGTGCAAAAATGGCACAATTTTATCGTAATGGACTGCTTTTTTCAAAACGTTTTGGCACGTGCGGACAAGGTCGTGCAAATAGCCGCCATCATCTTGTTCTTGGCGGTGGCGGTAATAATTCGCCACGTCGGCATCAAGCGATAGGGCAGCCGGCATCGATTCATGAAGGGCGCGGAAATCAAGCGGATCTAGCGACGTGCTTCGGTCACATAAATTATCCAAGTAATCGCTGATCGTTTGATACGCGACAATAAAGCGAATGCACTCTTCCATGTCCTCTCCGGCAAGCAGCGATAAAATGGCACCGCCCTCGCAATGAAACGTTTTTGTTGCAATGCTGGCCAATGCTTGTCTACGCAGCTCCGGGTCGGGAATACGCTCCGCTTTTTGTTTCCAATAAGCCAATTCGCGGTGTACAACGGGAAAAACGTCACAATATACTTTTTTCATTAATGTGATCGGATGCGTCGGTATTTTCAACAGGCTCACCTCAGATGCAGGAATGACATGATTTAACGATATAGCTGGCATTGTGTATCTAAAAATGATTTGGCGTAGAAAAAAACATCTTCCCGCTCCGGTTCATTAAAAATTTCATGGTATAATTGACTCCATTCTTTATACATTTTTTCCGAAATGGATAAACGATCAAACCATTCTTTTACTGCCTTTTTATCGACAATTTTATCGTCACCGCCCTGCATAAGCAGCAACGGAATATCAGGAAATTTCGCAATATGGTGAAACGCCAATTCCATCGCTTTCACCAGTTCGCGATACCAGCGGACAGATACTTTCGTCACATACAGCTCATCCTGTTGAGCGGTCTTGTGCACTTCTTTATTTCTTGTTACTAGTTCAACAGACAAACCTGAGTCAAATAAAAGGGAAGGAGCGATATGATTCAATACTCTAGAGAGCAGATCAATCCCCTTGGACGGATGCGACACAAGCCCCAAACAAGGAGAAGATAAAATAACTCCACGGATCGGAAGACGTTTTTCCTGCAAGGTGCGGATTACTACAAGCCCTCCCATGCTGTGTCCAAGCAAAAATATTGGCACATGAAATTGTTGTGCTTCTTCAACCCACTCTGCCACTTCATTAATATATTCGTCAAACGATTGAATATGTCCACGTTTTCGCCGCGTTGTCCTTCCCTGGCCCGGCAAGTCTCCGGCGACGACATGATAGCCGCTTTGGACCAACTGCTCGATCAGCCATTGATACCGTCCGTGATGTTCAACCGCTCCGTGGACAATGACCACCGTTCCTTTTCCATCATTTGCCTCCCATTTCCACATGGCCAAATCTCCTCCATTTACGAATCGTGCCAATACTTGTACAATAATAATACCGAACCATTTTAGGAAAGGAAAGAAGCGTATGATTTACCCGTATAAAGGAAAAATTCCAAAAATCGCCGAATCTGCCTTTATTGCCGATTATGTCACCATCACCGGCGACGTTGTGATCGGGGAAGAAACAAGCATTTGGTTCAATACCGTCATTCGCGGCGATGTCGCCCCTACGATCATCGGCAATCGCGTCAATATTCAAGATAACTCAATTTTGCATCAAAGTCCAAATAATCCGCTTATCATTGAAGATGATGTCACCGTCGGACATCAAGTCATTTTACATAGCGCCATCGTCCGTAAAAATGCGCTAATCGGCATGGGCTCGATTATCCTTGATGGGGCGGAAATTGGCGAAGGGGCGTTTATCGGCGCCGGCAGCCTTGTTCCGCCAGGAAAAAAGATCCCGCCACATACCCTTGCATTTGGCCGCCCCGCTAAAGTCATTCGCGAACTGACCGATGAAGATGTCCGTGAAATGCAGCGAATCCGCCGCGAGTATGTAGAAAAGGGACAATACTATAAGGCTTTGCAGCTAAAACAAGGATAATCGTTCCTTATTCATTGTAATTCCGATTAATGAAGGAGTAACGTTATGTCTACCGTCTTACTTCTTTTCATCATTGCTATCGCATTGTTTATTATATTTTTCCGAACAAAAGCATTATCGAAATCGGCACTTGTTTCTCTTTTTATGTTTTGTCTTCTCGCAGCACTGTTGCTCAATCAAGAAATGAGAGCAGCGATCGCACATTTAAAACAATCTTATTTAGCAAGGGAAGAAACACTGATAGAGAATGTTATTTCTCCTTCTGCTGAAAAGAAAATCAAACCTTCTGTGCTGCTTGATGTGCCAGTCATTCGCCAACTTCCCGAATTGCCGCGCGGTTGCGAAGTAACGAGCTTGGCAATGCTTCTTGAGGACGCCGGTGTACAAGCCGATAAACTGACGCTTGCTAAACAAATAAGAAAAGACCCCACTCCGTTTCAGCGAAAAAATGGCAAAGTGTATTTTGGCAATCCAAACAATGGCTTTGTTGGCGATATGTACTCACTCACCACACCAGGCTTAGGTGTGTATCATAAGCCAATTAAGCAACTTGCTGAAACGTATCTACCCGATAGAATCATTGACTTAACAGGAAGCGACTTTTCCGTGTTGCAGCAATATCTTTCGAAAGGAGTACCGATTTGGATCATTACCAACAGCACGTATAAAAAACTGCCGGAATCCGCTTTTCGCGAATGGGAAACGCCGAGCGGACCAATTAAAATTACGTATTACGAGCACTCCGTTGTAATTACAGGATATGACCAAGATTTTATTTATTTCAACGATCCACTTACAGGCGAAAAAAATAAAAAAGCACCCAAGACCGATTTTTTGGCTGCTTGGGTGCAAATGGGAAGACAAGCCATCACCTATCAACCTGATTAGCTTAATAGGAGGTGCTTGTCTTCTTTATATGCTTTTTTATATAGGTTGGAAAAATCATATTTTTTTTCGATATATACTTGGTGCCAAATCATAAAGACTAGCACAGTCCAGATTTTCCGGCTATGATCCGCTTTATTGGCGCAGTGCTCCTCTAACAGGCGATATAGCACATCTTTATGGAACAAGTGATCCGTTTCACTTTCTTTGATAACGGTTTTCGCCCAATCGTACATTTCATTTTTCAGCCAATGGCGAATTGGTACTGGAAAACCAAGCTTCTTGCGGTGAAGAACATGATCGGGAACAATGCCTTCTGCCGCTTTGCGTAAAATGTATTTCGTTGTATTATTAGCCGTTTTCATTTCCGGTGGAATTTTTGCTGCCACTTCAAAGACGGCTTTATCTAAAAACGGAACGCGCAATTCCAACGAATGTGCCATTGTCATTTTATCGGCTTTTAGCAAAATATCCCCGCGCAACCATGTATGAATATCAATATATTGCATACGGTTGACAGGAGGATAATGAGTGGTTTCCTCATAAAATGGACGGGTAATGATTGTATATTCCAGTCCGCGCTTGTATGCTTTTAGCAAGTTCTCTTTTTCTTCTTCGCTATACATTTTTGCGTTTCCTATATAGCGTTCTTCCATCGGCGTTAACCCGCGCTCGATAAAGCTTTTCCCTTTTACCCCTTCTGGAAGAATGCGGGCGATGATGCGCAATGCCGATTTCGCCGCGCCAGGCATCCACTCAAACATTTTTAATGACTGTGGTTCACGATAAATGTTATACCCTCCAAACAGCTCATCCGCTCCTTCTCCAGAAAGAACAACCGTTACATGCTTTCTTGCTTCGCGGGCGACGAAATAAAGCGGAACAGCCGCTGGATCGGCAAGCGGATCATCCAGATGCCAAATGATTTTCGGCAGCTCTTCCATGTATTCTTCTGGCGAAATAACATAGCTGATGTTTTCCACCCCTAATTTCTCAGCCGTTTCTTTCGCTACCTCAATTTCGCTAAATCCTTCTCTTTCAAAGCCGACCGAAAAAGTTTTAAAGTTTGGATGAAATTGTTTGGCAATCGAAGCAATGAGCGAAGAATCGATTCCGCCGGATAAAAAAGAGCCAACCGGCACATCGCTGCGCATATGTACCCGCACGGAATCAAACAAAACATCGCGAATCTCTTTGACGAATTCATCTTCCGATTTCCATACTGGCTGAAACCGCGCTTTCCAATAACGGTGTACCGTTAATGGTTCACCGACTTTCTTTTTGATGTAATGACCCGGCTCTAATTTATTAATGCCAACGGACATTGTCATTGGCTCAGGCACGTATTGATATGTTAGGTAATGCTGAAGCGCGTCATAATCGAGAACATTGTTTTCCATCGCATGCAAGATGCTTTTCTTTTCCGATGCAAAAAACGTCCGCCCTTCTTCTTCAAGATAGAAAAATGGTTTAATGCCAAATGGATCACGTGCGGCAAAAATCGTTTTTTCTTCTTTATCCCAAATGACAAATGCAAACATGCCGCGAAGCTTCTCTACCGCTTTTTCTCTTTCATGACTATATAGCGCAATAATCACTTCCGTATCAGAATGTGTGGCAAATTCGTATCCCTTCGCACACAACTCTTCGCGTAGCTCAATATAGTTATAAATTTCTCCATTAAAAATAATCCAATATCGCTCGTTTGCGTACGATAACGGTTGATGACCCCCTTCTAAGTCGATGATGCTCAACCGACGAAAGCCAAAATGGACATAGTCATCGAAAAAATACCCCTCGTCGTCTGGACCACGGTGCGTGATCATATTATTCATTTCTTCAAACGTTTTCTTCCATTGCTCGTCTAGCATTTTTGGATGATCATAAACACATCCAATAAACCCGCACATGTGTATTTCACCCATTTCTTTATATTCATTCAGCATGCTGATTATATCATAGATTTGAAGCAATAAAACTATAAAATTTCCTTTTTTTAAATAAACCGTTAACATATCGATTGCAAAACCATTGAAATAACTTAATCTGCTTTTTTGAACAAAAAAAGAGAGCTACAGTTGCTGTAACTCTCCTTTCCATATTCATTAATTTATTGTTGCTTCGCCAAGGAAAAAGCTTGCTCTTTCAATGTTTCTGCTTTATCCGTGCGCTCCCACGGCAGGTCGATATCCGTGCGTCCAAAATGGCCGTAAGCAGCCGTTTGCTTGTAAATCGGACGGCGCAAATCTAACATTTTAATAATGCCTGCCGGGCGCAGATCAAAGTTGTTGCGCACGACTTCAATTAAAATGTCTTCCGATACTTTTCCTGTGCCAAATGTGTCAATGGAAATCGAAACCGGTCTTGCTACCCCGATCGCATAGGCTAGCTGCACTTCGCACTTATCGGCAAGTCCTGCCGCCACGATATTTTTCGCGACATAACGGGCCGCATATGCTGCAGAACGGTCTACTTTTGTCGGATCTTTTCCAGAGAACGCGCCGCCGCCGTGACGGGCATAGCCGCCGTACGTGTCTACAATAATTTTCCGTCCTGTTAAACCTGCATCCCCTTGAGGTCCGCCGATGACAAATCGTCCTGTCGGGTTAATAAAGTATTTTGTGTTTTCATCGATGAGCTCGTTTGGCACAACCGGCTTAATGACATGTTCTTTAATATCGCGTTCAATTTGCTCTTGCGTAATTTCCGGATGATGCTGTGCGGATACGACAATCGTATCCACGCGTACTGGTTTGCCGTTTTCGTCATATTCTACCGTTACTTGTGTTTTGCCATCTGGACGTAAATATGGCAAAATATCCTTTTTCCGTACTTCAGCCAAACGACGGGCTAAACGATGCGCCAAAGAAATCGGAAGCGGCATTAATTCTTTCGTTTCATTGCAGGCAAATCCAAACATCAGCCCTTGGTCTCCGGCACCGATCGCTTCGATTTCCTCGTCAGTCATCTGACCTTCACGAGCTTCTAACGCTCGATCGACCCCCATCGCGATATCCGGCGACTGCTCGTCAATCGATGTCAACACGGCGCATGTATCCGCGTCAAAACCGAATTTGGCGCGCGTATAGCCGATTTCGCGAACCGTATCGCGAACGATTCTTGGAATATCCACATATGTCGATGTCGTAATTTCTCCGCTTACGAGCACAAGCCCTGTTGTCACGCTCGTTTCGCAGGCGACACGAGCATTCGGATCTTTTTCTAAAATCGCATCTAAAATCGCATCGGAAATTTGGTCGCAAATTTTATCCGGATGACCTTCTGTTACAGACTCTGAAGTAAATAAACGTCTTTTTTTTGACATTCGGCATTTTCCTCCTCTTTCCTTAATCAAACATCAAAAAATGATGATGCCGCAAACGGCGGGCGATACGGTACTCATTTCCCTTATTTCATTTTCTCATATAAAAAAACCTTTCCTGTAACGGTGAGGAAAGGTCATTGCAATCGTATTGCTCCTTTCACTCTTATCGTTCAAGGACATCGCCTTGCCACAGGTTAGCACCATTTCACATGTTTCCAGTTGTGACGGTTGCTGGGCTTCATTGGGCCTGTCCCTCCACCAACTCGGGATAAGAGTATCCGTTCAATGACTTATCTTATCGTAATGAAACGGGAAAAGTCAACAAAATATGACGAATTTTTTTTGAAAAAAAAAGGAAAAATAAATAAAATAAATCGTCATAAATAGTATGGACTAATAACAAAAATGTGTTATACTATTTGCAGAGATTATTTAAATAAAAAAAGGCAGGTTTTGAACATGGGGATCGCAAAAATGACCAATAAACTTTCATTATTATTGCAACAACCAAACGTATTTCATAATTTATCGGTAGCCCAGCTGGTGGAAAAAGTGTTGCAGCGAAAGGAAGGCCAGTTAACAGCTACTGGGGCGGTAGCGGTAACAACAGGAAAATATACAGGACGCTCGCCGAAAGATAAATACATTGTCGAAGAAGCCGCAACGAAAGAAAAAATCGATTGGGGAACCGTCAATCAGCCAATTTCGGAAGAAGTGTTTGAAAACTTATATAATAAAGTGCTTGATTATTTAATGAAACAAGATGAGATTTTTGTCTTTAAAGGATTTGCCGGCGCTGATTCTAAATATCGTTTGCCGATTCAAGTTATCAACGAATTTGCTTGGCACAATTTATTTGCCCATCAATTATTTATTCGCCCAAGTGCAGAGGAATTACAAACACACGAAGCGCAATTTACGGTGATCTCTGCTCCAAATTTCAAAGCAGATCCTGCGGTGGACGGAACAAGATCAGAAGCGTTTATTATCATTTCTTTTGAACGCCGCATCGTATTAATTGGCGGCACAGAATATGCTGGCGAAATGAAAAAATCGATTTTCTCGGTGATGAACTATTTGCTTCCGGAACAAGGGATTCTTTCTATGCATTGCTCGGCCAACGTCGGCAAAGAAGGAGATGTTGCATTATTTTTCGGGCTGTCGGGAACGGGAAAAACGACGCTTTCCGCTGATCCAAACCGCCGCTTAATCGGTGATGACGAACACGGCTGGTCAAACCGCGGCATCTTTAATATCGAAGGCGGATGCTATGCGAAATGCATCAACCTATCCCGCGAAAAAGAACCGCAAATTTTTGACGCCATTGGGTTCGGAGCAGTGCTTGAAAACGTGGTGGTTGACGAACAGACAAGAATGCCAGATTACGATGATGCGACATTAACGGAAAATACGCGAGCTGCTTATCCGATTCAGGCCATTGCCAATATCGTGGATCCAAGCGTCGCCGGCCACCCATCAACGATTATTTTCTTAACCGCAGACGCGTTTGGCGTATTGCCGCCAATTAGCAAACTGACGCGCGAGCAAGCAATGTACCATTTCTTAAGCGGCTATACGAGCAAGCTCGCCGGCACCGAACGGGGAATCACTTCTCCGCAAGCTACGTTCTCTACTTGCTTCGGCGCTCCATTTTTGCCGCTCCCGGCCGTGCGCTATGCGGAAATGCTCGGCAAAAAAATCGTTGAACATAACGTGCGGGTATTCCTCGTCAACACTGGTTGGACCGGCGGGGAGTACGGAGTCGGCAGCCGCATGAAGCTGGCCTACACGCGCGCAATGGTGCAAGCAGCAGTCGAAGGAGAACTGGACAATGTCGAAACAGTGAAAGACCCTATTTTCGGCTTGGCCATTCCGCTTCATATTCCAGGAGTGCCAGATGAAGTGCTGCAGCCGCAAAATACATGGGCGGATAAAAATGCATATGAACAAAAAGCAAAAGAGCTGGCCGCAAAATTCCGCGCAAACTTCCAAAAATTCAAGCATATTGCACCGGAAATTGAATCGCTTGGAGGTCCGCTTGTATAATCGAAAAGGAGGGAGCAATTCCCTCCTTTTTTTAATTCGTTGAATGCAAGGCGACAAGCTCATACGTGACAATCGTCCGATTATCGGCAAGTTCTAGTTTTTTCACCACCGCTTGACCGCTCGCTTCGCTTTGCAGCGTTCTTCTAACCTCTAGCGGAATATCAAGAGGATAAAGGCGATATCCTTCTTTTTCTAAAATAAACAAATTATCTTTTACGCGCCTTTCTTTTCCTTTTGTGACAATCAGCGTTTGCAGCTCCAGCGGCATGCCCATTGCAACACACCCCTTTTCTTTTTATCGTATCATACATTCGGCTGACTTTTCATCCATTCTGTCAACCGCCTTACGGTCTCGCGATTTTCTTTTGGTGGAAAATAATGCGTAAAATGTGGAAAATACCATGTTGTCACTTGCTTATTTAATTCTTTCAGTCTTTTCTCCAGACGATACGCATGCTCAATCGAAACATTGCGGTCTTTTTCCCCATGAATGATTAAGACAGGAGCATGAATTTTCTCCATTTCGTATAATGGCGTCCGCCAGCGGTATCGCTCTGGATATTTTGCAGGTGTGCCGCCGATGACCCGCTTCATCATTCTCCGCAAATCTTCCCGCTCCCAATAGGTAAGCGCTACATCGGATACTCCGCCCCATACCGCAACAGAACAAACCCGCGGCTCTAAAATCGCCGTATGCAGCGCCATCGCTCCCCCGCGGGAAAAACCAAAGACATGAATCCGCTTTTCATTCACGTTTGGATGCTGCTGCAGCAGCCGAAACGCGGCAAGCGCATCATAGCGGTCTTCCCCAGCAAAATCTTCATTTCCTTCCCCACCTTGGTTGCCGCGGTAAAACGGCGCCATCACGACAAATCCGTACGCGGCAAACTGGGTAATGCGCGCCAGACGTACTTTCCCGACATTTTTAATGCCGCCGCGCAAATATAAAAAACCGTCATACACTTCAGACGCTTTCGGTATGGCCAAAAAGCCTTTTATTTTTAATCCTTGGCATAAATAGGTGACAAGAAATACATCAATATGCGGATTGGGGGAAGGAAAGCGATATTGCTCGACAATATATCCATCCATCACCATTTCCTCCTTTCCATTAGGCATTCACACATTTTTTTTGCTTGCATACGATAAGGTGGAAGTAAGTTACTTGTTAAGGAGGCTGCCTGCATGAAAAAAATGGCCATAATGTCGCTTTTTCTCTTTCTCCTTATTATTCCTCTAGCCGCTTGCGGACAACAAAAAGAGGAGGAAGTAAAAAAGATACGGCTTGCGGAAGTGACCCGCTCCATATTCTATGCCCCGCAATATGTCGCCCTGGCAAAAGGATTTTTTAAAGAAG
Source organism: Parageobacillus caldoxylosilyticus NBRC 107762 (assembly GCF_000632715.1). Classification (GTDB taxonomy): domain Bacteria; phylum Bacillota; class Bacilli; order Bacillales; family Anoxybacillaceae; genus Saccharococcus; species Saccharococcus caldoxylosilyticus. The sequence continues at coordinate 14,185 of NZ_BAWO01000012.1, forward strand.
AAGGATTAGACATAGAACTCACCACCACGTGGGGCGGCGATAAAACGATGACTACCCTTCTTTCCGGCGGAGCCGATATTGCCCTTGTCGGATCGGAAACATCGATTTATGTCTACAGCCAAGGCACAAACGATCCAGTCATTAACTTCGCGCAACTCACACAGACAGACGGGACATTCCTCGTTTCCCGCCATAAAATTGACAACTTCAGTTGGGATCAGCTGAAAGGAAGCACCTTTCTCGGCCAGCGCAAGGGCGGCATGCCGCAAATGGTCGGCGAATTTGTGCTGAAAAAACACGGCATTGATCCACATAAAGATTTAAACCTTATTCAAAATGTTGATTTTGCTAATATCGCCAACGCTTTTGCCAGCGGCACGGGCGATTTCGTCCAGCTTTTTGAACCAACGGCAAGCATTTTTGAACGGGAAGGAAAAGGATATATTGTCGCCTCATTTGGCACGGAATCCGGCCATGTGCCATATACCACTTATATGGCAAAACAAAGCTTTATCCATAAAAATAAAGATGCGGTTGAAAAATTTACACGCGCTATCTATAAAGCGCAGCAATGGGTAGAGTCGCACAGCGCGGCGGAAGTAGCAAAAGTGATTCATCCTTACTTTAAAGATACGGATCTTTCCATCATTGAAAAAGTCGTTGACCGCTATAAAAGTCAAGGCACCTATGCTACGAATCCGATTCTCGATGAAAAAGAATGGAATAACTTGCAAAATATTATGGACGAAGCAGGCGAACTGCCGAAACATATCGATCATAAAACACTTGTCGATAATTCATTTGCTGAAAAAGCGATGGCTAAATAACGAAAGCGGGTGAAAGGATGAGCTTTTTAGTCGTCGACCGCGTTTCCCACACTTATTTTACCGAAAAAACTGCCGTGACGGCCCTTGAAAATATCTCTCTGACCGTAGAGAAAGGAGAAATTGTCTCCTTTCTCGGCCCTAGCGGCTGCGGCAAAACGACGTTGCTTTCCATTATTGCCGCCTTAATTGAACCGACGGAAGGAGCGGTATTTATTGAAGGGAAAGAATTAGACCGCTTCCGTCCAACCGCAGGGTATATGCTGCAGCAAGATTATTTGTTTCCTTGGAAAACCATCGAAGAAAATATTTTGCTCGGTTTAAAAATCATGGGGAGATTAACGGAAGAAACAAAAAGACGAGCCCTTGACTTGCTTGCCTACATCGGGCTAAAAGGCGTCGAATCGCATTATCCAAGCCAACTGTCCGGCGGCATGCGCCAGCGGGCCGCACTTGTGCGCACGTTGGCGACAGACCCAAAAATGCTCCTGTTAGATGAGCCATTTTCCGCCCTTGACCAGCAAACAAAATTAAAACTGGAAGAGTTAGTATGGAAAACATTAAAAGAATACGGAAAGACAGCGGTGCTTGTCACTCATGACATCGGGGAAGCGATTGCGATGAGCGACCGTATTTTTCTATTCTCGGCAAAGCCGGGACGCATTATGCATACTTTTATGGTTCCTGATGAATTGCGGCGCTTATCGCCATTTGCCGCCCGTCAGCACCCTTCCTTTTCCGCGCTATTCCAATCCATTTGGAAGGAGCTGGATGAACTTGAAACAAACCAGTGAACGTATCCGGTCTCTCCATCAGCAATACATCGCTTCACTGAAAAAAGAAAAACGAGTTATTCGCCTGTTTCAGATCGTGATCTTTATCGCCTTTTTCATCTTATGGGAGGCAGCCAGCCGCTTTCATTGGGTCGATCCGCTCTTGTTTAGCTCCCCATCGGCAATTTGGAACCTATTTGTAGAAAAGCTCGGCGATCACTCGCTTTTGACCCATACGTTCGTTACACTGTTCGAAACCATATTGGGATTTATTATCGGCACGGTAGCCGGAGCATTGTTAGGAGCGTTGCTCTGGTGGTTCCCGCGCCTATCGAAAACGCTCGATCCATATTTAGTCGTCTTTAACGCCATGCCAAAAGTGGCGCTTGGTCCTATTCTTATCGTCGCACTCGGTCCGGGATTCACTTCTATCATTGCGATGGGGGTGATTATCTCTGTCATCATCACCACGATTGTTGTTTATTCTTCCTTCCAGGAAGTGGATGCGAACTATTTGAAAGTATTGCAAACATTCGGCGCCACCCGCTGCCAATGCTTCAAGGAAGCGGTGCTGCCATCCTCGTTCCCGACGATTATTTCGACGCTAAAAGTCAATGTCGGCTTGTCCTGGGTCGGCGTCATTACCGGCGAATTTCTCGTTTCTAAACAAGGGCTCGGCTATTTGATTATTTACGGATTCCAAGTGTTTAACTTTACATTAGTGTTAATGAGCCTGCTTGTCATTGCCCTGCTGTCAACCGTGATGTATCAGGTCGTCACCTTCATCGAAAAGAAATTGATAAAACATCGCTAGAGACGTTCATGGCAAGATAAAGAACGTCTCTTTATTTCTTCTAATGCCCGCGGAAGCACCTCATCTTTCATAATAAAACTAAACCGTTTATCTGTACGGATGTTTTCCGGCAGTGTCGGAAGCAGTACCGGACCGTTTGTTTCTAAATAGGACGGCTGCTTCACCATCGCGGCGATTTCCGCAAAATAGATGTTTTTTACCATATCCGGTTCGACTTGATATTGGCCGATATAAGTAAGCGAACGAATCAGCCCTCCTGTTTCTTCCTTCACTTCCCGAATCGCCGCTTGCTCCGGTGTTTCTCCCTTTTCTACTTTCCCGCCTGGAAATTCTAATCCGCGTCTTGGATGATCCGTTAAAAGCCATTGTCCATGGTAGCGGCAAATAATCCATACGTGGCCCGGATGCGCAGAAAACGGATGATCCGTAAACGACAGCCTCACTCGATTGCCATAATAGTCGAAAAACGTATACATGATTTCCAACAACCCCGTTCCTGTTTGTCTCTCTTTTCATTATACGACAAAATATTCATCAAAAAAGCCGCCAATATGAATGGCGACTTTTTATGAATCGAGCTCCTCTTCCGGAATAATGCCAAGCGAACGAATATGCGCTTTTGCTTCTTCATTTCCAAGCTTGTAAATCAGCTGATAGATTTTCATTAATGTTCTGTCGTAGGCATCATTCTCACGGTCGTAATGGTATTGCACATACGGAACGTGGGTGCGAAAAAACGCTTGCCAGTCTGTAGAATAGTTTTGGTCAAAATACTCCCGCAATTGAATAATTTCATCATCTGTCGCTTCAATTTGAAAATCCCATGGAGAAGCGGTTTTTACTTGCGAGATTTCTCCCGTTTCCATGGACACATAATACGTCTTTTTTTGCTGCTCCGCCACAGTTGTCATCTCCTTATGATCTTTCCTTTATTGTTTAGTGTGGGTGAAGGCAAAAAAAATTATGCTCAAAAAATCATTTTACTTCATCTTTGAACAATTCAATCGCCTTTCGCAAAACCGTAGGAATCGGAACACCCGCACGCCCGGCATTTTCCACAATAGAAATAAATTCATTCGCAATATAGAAAAAAATGATGATATCGCGAATAAAATGGTTACCCCAGCCAATGGCGGTATCTAATAAATGCGAAACAGCAACTAAAACAAAAATAAGCAGCTTGCGAACAATGCCACGGAAACCGACTTGACTGGATAGCTTCCCCTCCATCGCACTTGCAATCATTCCTGTGACATAATCGACAGCGACAAAACAAAGCAAAATAACAACTAATGAATCCACTCCTCCGATGAAAAACGAAACAACGGAGCCTGCCAGCGAAAATCCCAGCATTGACGTATATTTGTGCATGCTCCTCCCCCCTTAAACAAGTGAGCACTACTATCGTATGCAGAAAAGAGGGAAGGAGTATAGACAACTCTCTAAAAAACCAATCCTTCATCCACGAAGGAGTGATCGGTCAGTATCCATTTTTTAACGTCCAAGAAATGATTTTAGCATCCATACATGTTTTTCCAAACTTTTATAAATGCCAAGCAGCATATCTTCTGTCGCCTTATCACCTACTTCATCAGCAACCTGCATTCCTTCTTTTAATTCGCCGATCATTGTTTCAAAATCACTCACAATAGTCGCCACCATTTGTTCCGCCGATTCTTGCCCAGTCGCCTCTTTGACAGAAGCTTGTTCCAGGCATTCCTTCATCGTCGCCACCGGCGCTTCGCCAAGAGCAAGAAGGTGTTCGGCGAGATCATCAATATGATGTGCCGCTTCATCATATAGCTGTTCAAATTTTTCATGGAGTGTAAAAAATTGCGAACCCTTCACATACCAATGATAATTATGCAATTTAATGTAAAGAACACTCCAGTTGGCAATTTGCTTATTTACAATATCCGTTAATTGTTTTGACATATCCCATTCCTCCTCTAATATGGATGTACCCAATTTGGATAACCTCGAGATATATTCATAATCGAACTATATTATTTCCTAATTGCCTAATGTATATTTCTTACCAATAATTTTCAAATTTGTACCATTTGTTCATTCATCGTGCAAAGCGTCATCACACCAATGCGATGGCAATATGTTACAATGAAAAGAAAAATGGTGAATCCGCGATGTATCTCACTTTAGCGGTTTCATTGATCATTGTCGCACTCATTCTTGCTTTGGCGGTGATTACGACATCAAAAGCAGACGAATACAAGCATACGATCGACCCGCCACCTGAAGAGGATCATTCGCAAAATAAGTAAGGCTATCATCATGTTGATGATAGCCTTACCAATTATCCAAATACTTTCTTTAACTCTTCCTTATCTTGCTCCAACCAGAAGCGCATGAGCCGCTTTGCCCCTTCCAGGTCGTGCAGCTTCGCTTGCCCGCATTGCCGCTCTGTCGCCGCTGGGACTTCCGTTGCGTTTAGCGCATCTTTCATCGTTTCCTCAAGCAAATCAATGATTTCATCCACTGTCGGTGATCCGCTCACAACAAGATAAAATCCTGTTTGGCAGCCCATCGGCGAAATATCGATGATATCAAAATGATCGTACTTTTCTGCATGTTTACGCATCGTATAAGCGAGCAAATGCTCAAGAGTATGAATCGCAGCTGGCTGCATCGCTTGTTTATTTGGCTGGCAAAAGCGAATATCGAATTTATTGACGACACCATCGCTTCCAACTTTATGGACACCGCAATGTCTCACATATGGCGCTTTTACTGCGCAGTGATCCAACTCAAAACTTTCCACCGAAGGCATGTATATCACTCCTACTCTGTTTTCTCTTTTCATCATACACCGAAATCCGATTTTTTTCATCCTTTTTGTATAGATTGTCACAGGATACTATTATACGGTATTTGTTTCATATTTATGATACATTATGAATAGAATCATTTATTCGTTAGGTGTGTGGCAAATGGCAAAAAAATTATTGATTTTGTTCATCCGTTTTTATCAAATTTTTATTTCTCCGCTAAAACCGCCGACATGCCGATTTTATCCGACCTGCTCGCAATACGGCCTAGAGGCGGTGAAACGGTTTGGCGCCATTAAAGGCGGCTGGCTGACGATCAAACGAATTTTAAAGTGCCATCCATTCCACCCGGGCGGATTTGATCCTGTTCCGGAAAACAGCAAAATAGCAAGAAATCGTAAGCGGTAATGGATGATATGGCATAGCAATAAAATCTTTGCCTTTCATAGCGCTCCCTTTCACCGTCTACGAGAACGGGAAAAACATCTCATAACGCTATTATGCCTGATCTGTTTTTCGTTTAATTCCGTCAAAATAGAATTATTTTGAATGCACATAACAGAGTTTGGGCCGTTCATGAACGCCCACTCCCCTATTTTATTACATATATGTTATAAAATAGAAGTATTATCACCTATAAGGTCAGCATCACTGTTGCTGTTTGGCCCATTTTCTTGTATGATTAACCATATAAAATCGTAATGATTACGATTATTTATCGGAGAGGAGAAAATAACAATGAAAAGAATACCTGTTACTGTATTAAGCGGTTATCTTGGTTCAGGGAAAACGACGCTGCTCAATCATATCTTGCAAAATAGAGAAGGAAAGAAAATCGCAGTTATTGTGAATGATATGAGCGAAATAAATATTGATGCTGAACTGATTCGACAAGGCGGTTTTTCTCGCACCGAAGAAAAGCTGGTGCAAATTCAAAACGGCTGCATCTGTTGTACATTACGTGAAGATTTAATCAAAGAGGTGGAAAAACTAGTAGACGCTGGAAACATTGATTATATTGTCATCGAATCCTCAGGAATTAGTGAGCCAATTCCAGTAGCGCAAACATTTACGTACATTGACGAAGAGCTAGGAATTGACCTAACAAAAAAATGTCGCTTGGATACAATGGTTACAGTTCTCGACGCGAATCGCTTTTGGGCTGATTTTGTATCAGGTGAAAGCTTGCTTGACCGCAAACAAGCTGTTGATGAAACGGATACACGTGAAGTGGCGGACTTGCTGATTGATCAAATCGAATTTGCCAACGTTATTATACTAAATAAAGTTGACCTTATTAGTCCTGAAGATGCGAAAGAACTTGAAGGTGTGTTAAAAAAGTTAAACCCGGAAGCGAAAATTATACAAACGACATTCGGTCAAGTGCCACTGGACGAAATTTTAAATACCCATTTATTCGACTTTGAAAAAGCTAGTCAAGCTGCAGGATGGATTAAAGAATTGAATGAAGAACATACTCCAGAAACAGAAGAGTATGGCATCTCTTCGTTTGTTTATCGCAGAAGACGTCCGTTTCATCCAGAACGTTTCATGAATTGGCTTGAGAATTGGCCGGTTGAAGTTGTTCGCGCAAAAGGCTTTTTCTGGCTTGCTTCAAGAAATGACATGTGCGGTCTTTTATCACAGGCAGGAACATCCATTATGATTCAAGGAGCTGGTGAATGGGACGCTGTTTATCCGGAAACTGAACGTGAACAAATTCTGAAAGAAGATCCTGAGTTGCTCGCTAAGTGGGATGAGACATATGGAGATCGCATGACGGAACTCGTCTTTATCGGCATTGACATGAATCGCCAGGAAATTGAAACGTCTTTAGATGAGTGTTTGCTGACAGATGAAGAAATGAAACAAGATTGGGCAACATTTTTGGATCCTCTTCCTGAATTTACTGTTGCCCAATAAATTTATTATTTTAGTTCTCAAATCGTAATGATTACGATATAATAGCAAATGGCCTTATTGCGCCGCCTACATCATTCTAATGAGGAAGGGAATTGTTATGAAAATAAAATCACTACTTTTATCGCTACTGCTCGTTATATCTGGCCTTTTATATGGCTGCAGCGGAGAAACAAAGGAGCAGCAAGGCAAAAAAGACGTTTTAACGATTTATACGACCGTTTATCCGCTTCAAGACTTTACAGAAAAAATTGGCGGAAAATATGTACATGTACAAAGTATTTATCCTCCAGGTGTCGAAGCACATACCTTCGAACCCACAACCAAAACGATGAAGCAATTAGCTGATGCCGACGCATTTATTTATATTGGACAAGGGATGGAAAGCTTCGCCGATAAAGTAAAAGAAACATTAAAGAATGAACAGGTTCATTTTCTCGCTGCTACTAAAGGGATCGACTTGCTAGATTCTACTCATGAAGAGCACGAAGATGAACATGCGCATCACGGCGATAAAGACCCACACGTCTGGCTTGATCCGATTCGTTCCATCACTATAGCGGAAAATATCCGTGATTTGCTCATTGAACTAAAACCAGAAAAGAAAGAAACATTTATGAAAAACTTTGAAATATTGAAATCCAAACTGGAAAATCTTGATCAGCAATTCCAAACGGTCATAAAAGAATCGCCAAAAAAAGAAATTCTTGTAGCACACGCAGCTTACGGATATTGGGAAGACCGCTATGGCATTAAACAATTGAGCGTTTCCGGGCTTTCACCGACAAACGAACCATCTCAAAAAGAACTAGCTGAATTGATTAAAACAGCCAAACAACATCACATCAAATATGTCATTTTTGAGCAAAACGTCACATCCAAAATAGCAGAAATCGTCAAAAAGGAAATCGGTGCGGATGCATTGCGTTTCAATAATTTAGAGTCACGCACAGATGAGGACATAAAAGGAAATAAAGATTATTTTGACTTAATGAAGGAAAATATTTCTGTACTAAAAAAAGCGTTGCGATAAGGAGTTATCCTGCCTTTCTGAATGAGGCAGGACGCTTCTTTTTTGTCCGTATAAATGAAATATTTCAATAAAACTGTTGATTATTTCCTTCATAAATTTTTTGCAAACACCCAAACTAAAAACGTAGTTTATTTTCTTACTAACGGGGAGGAATAGAGATGGCAAAAGATGTTCTTTGTGAAGTAAGAAACTGCCATTATTGGGCCGAAGGAAACCGGTGCAGTGCGGAATCGATTTATGTCGTAAGCCATGCGGGGAAAATGGCGGCCGATTCGACGGAAACGGATTGCAAAACATTTGTCCCTGCGAACAACGCATAACCATTTTGATTGGATGCGCTGTCTTTTTGGCTTTTTAGCGCTAAAAGACAGCGCTTACATAGTTTATTTAAAAAGAGAGGCGACGTATTATGGCAAAAAGAGACAGCTTAATTAAAGCATTCAAAGAAGAAGTAAAACGGACGAATCCAATGACATTTCCGATCTGTGTCGACTCATTTACAAATTTATGGCAATATGAATTCGGATCCTTGGAAGATCTACCGCCGGAAGTGGAAAAATTGATTGCCCACCGAGCAATCGAATTAGGTTTAATGGACGAAGACAGATTTTAACAACGGGGCTTGTTCTAATCAAGCCCCGTTGTCATCGTTAGGTATAAGCGATTTTAACTGACGGCGCAACAATTTTTGCGACGCGTTGCGTGGAAGCTGGTCGACAAAATAAATTTGCTTTGGAACTTTATACTTGGCTAAACGTTCCTGGCAAAACTGTTTTAGCTGTTCAGCAGTGACAGAATAGCCGCTTTTTTGTTTGACAAACGCACATGGCACTTGTCCCCATGTTTCATCGTCGATTCCGGTTACTCCTGCTTCTTCCACCGCCTCATGGGAAAGAAGCACCGCTTCGACTTCCGCCGGATACACATTCTCCCCACCGGAAATAATCAAATCAGAACGGCGGTCTAATACGTATAGAAACCCGTCTTCATCAACATACCCGATATCTCCGGTGTAAAACCAGCCGTCCCGAATCGCTTCTTTTGTCGCCTCTTCCCGATGCAAATATCCTTTCGTCACATTTGGTCCTTTTACGACAATTTCCCCCGCTTCATACGGACGGGCCGGTTGCCCATCTTTTTCAATACGAAGCTGCGCAGGAAAAAGAGGTTTTCCTGCGGAACCGAGCTTCGTTAAACTATATTCCGGCGCCAATGTGACAATTTGTGATGCTGTTTCCGTCATGCCATATGTCTGATAAACAGGAATCCCCTTTTCTTTGCATGCCTCTAGCAGCGGCTTTGGGGCAGGCCCACCGCCAAGCAGCATGCAGCGAAACGTTTCTGGATACCGTCTTTCGCCAAGATCGGCAAGCATTTTTTGCAGCATCGCTGTGACGACGGACATGATCGTTACTTTCCCATCCATGATTAAATCATTTGCTTTTTGCGCATCAAAGGAAGGCATCACATACATGCCCATCCCGTATATGACGCTTCTCATCATAATCGACAAACCGCTGATATGAAACAGCGGAACAGCGGCTAGCCAGCAATCATTTTCATGCAACCCTAAATTTAAGGCCGAGCCGATGGCGCTCCACCAATGATTGCCGTACGTTTGCAATACTCCTTTTGGCTTTCCCGTCGTTCCTGACGTATACATAATGGTGGCGACATCATCGAAATGATAATGCGATTGAAACTCCACGTCTGTCTCCGGCAATGCCGCCAATTCGTTTATTGTCACCACGCGAATGTCTGACTTAACAAGATCTGCCAGCTTCTCATCGGCAATCACGCATACGGCACCGCTATCGTTTAATTGCCACACAAGCTCATGGGATGTTAAACGTATATTTTGCAATAGCGCGATGGCTCCGATATAATGAAGCGCATGAATCGTTTCCACCATCGCGATGCTGTTTCTCATCAGCACCGCGATGATATCCCCTTGGCGCACCCCTATGCCTGCTAATTGCCGCGCCCGTTTTACTACAGACTCGTGAAGTTCGCCAAACGTCTTTTTCTGCCATCCATCATCGACAGCAGGGCGTTGTGGCGTTAAAAAAGCGCGTTGTATCAACCAGTTTGGTATGACTGTTTGCATGATGACACTCTCCTTTTTTCCATAAAGAAACAGCTTGATGGAATACATCAAGCTGCATTAGCAATGATATGTTTCCGCTTTTCTCACGGAAAACGCGGAAATTGTTGAAAGTTTGGTTTGCGTTTTTCTTTAAACGCATCTCGTCCTTCTTTCGCTTCATCGGTCGTATAGAACAATAATGTCGCGTCACCGGCCAGCTGCTGAATGCCGGCTAACCCATCGGAATCGGCGTTAAACGCTGCTTTTAAGAAGCGGATCGCCGTCGGGCTTTTTTCTAAAATTTCCTGCGCCCACTTGACGGTTTCTTCTTCCAATTGCTCGAGCGGTACTACTTTATTGACGAGCCCCATTTCCAGCGCTTCCTGCGCCGTATATTGGCGGCATAAATACCAAATTTCACGAGCTTTTTTATGGCCGACAATCCGCGCTAAATAGCCAGCGCCATATCCGCCGTCAAAGCTTCCTACTTTTGGACCAGTTTGTCCAAAAATTGCGTTGTCTGCCGCAATCGTTAAATCACATACGACATGCAATACATGACCGCCGCCGATTGCATATCCCGCCACCATCGCGATGACTGGTTTTGGGATCACGCGAATCAACCGTTGCAAATCCAACACATTTAAGCGTGGAATTTGATCCTCGCCGACATAGCCGCCGTGACCGCGAACCTTTTGGTCCCCGCCAGAACAAAACGCTTTTCCGCCTGCTCCCGTTAAAATAATGACACCGATTTTGGAGTCATCACGTGCATACGAAAAGGCGTCGATCATTTCAGCAACCGTTTTTGGACGGAACGCGTTATGTACTTCCGGGCGATTAATGGTGATTTTGGCAATGCCGTTATACGTTTCATATATAATATCCTCGTACTCGCGTTCCTTCACCCATTCAATAGCCATTTTACTCTCCTCCTCTAATGAACTCACTTACTATTTTAGCAAAAATCTCTCGTTGTTCCACATGAATTGCATGCCCCGCTTGGGAAACTGTGACCATTTTGCAATCTGGCAGATGCTCTTTCATTTCTTCGGCAATTCGACAAAACTTTTCATCCCACTCTCCGCATATCAGTAACGTCGGCGTGTTCACTTCTGACAACCGATTCCACCATGAAGGCTGTTTCCCTGTCCCCATTCCGCGCAGGCTATTGGCCAGCCCGATTTTATTATTTTTTAACCGTTCCTTACGTATTTCCTCCTGAACGCTAGACGGCAGCTGCTTTTGCGACGCAAACAGCGGCAGCTTTTCCCACTTATCGACAAATGCAGCAATTCCATATTGTTCAATTTCCCGCGCCAACACCTCATCGTTCTCTCGCCGCTTCCATCTTTCTTGCTCTGTCTTTAAACCTGGGGAACTGCTCTCAAGCACCAACTTGCGAACACGGTGAGGATAAAGGATCGCAAACGTTAAGGCAAGCCTTCCTCCCATCGAATACCCTAACACATGGACGTCCTCTACATGAAGATGGCGCAATAGTTCATCCAGATCAGCAGCCGCTCGCTCGATTTCATACCGCGCCGGGTCATGCGGCGAATCGGTAAGACCATGGCCGACGATATCGACCAGAATCAACCGAAATTCCCGCCAATATGGAAGAAACGGTTTCCACGTTTCCATGCTCCCAGTAAATCCATGCAAGAGCAAAAGCGGCTCGCCACTCCCATATTGTTCGACATGATAGGAAACACCGTTCACCAAAATGTTCATGCCATTCTCCTTTTTCCGAGAAATTCTGCTATTTCCTGGGAAACCCTTTCCCACAAAAGACGATGGATTTTTACATTCGTCTCCCTGGATGTACATACCTCAATCACATGAAGGCCATCTGTGGTGAGCGAACGGGCAACATGATGACGAAATTCGTCCCATGTTTTGCTGTTTTGGTAATTCCCTTCGTACATGCGAACAGCGTGCATAAATTGCAAATCGGTCGGCGTGCCAAACAGCATTTCGAAATGTTTTTTATGGTTTGCTTGCGGCAGGAACGAGAAAATTCCGCCGCCATTATTATTGAGAACGATAATTGTCGCATGTAATCCATGCATTTTTGCCGCCAACAGCCCGTTTAAGTCATGATAAAAGGAAAGATCACCGATGACAAGCACGAGCGGTTCGGTAACGGCGCTGGCCCCCAGCGCGCTCGACACGACACCATCAATCCCGTTGGCGCCGCGGTTCGCCAAAATGCGAATTTGCTTGTCTGTCGTAAAGAAAAAGGTATCGGCATCGCGAATCGGCATGCTGTTGCCGACAAATAAAGTAGCGCCGCTTGGCAGCAGTTGTGAAAGTTCAGTAAACACTTTTCCTTCAAATAATTCGCTTTCCGCTTGTTCCTCTAGGAGAACGGATTTCGCAATATCGTTGATCGCTTTCCAAGTTGCGGACCATTCGCTTTTTCTCAATTTTCGTCCCGCCATTTCAATGAGTTGGCGGCAAAATTCTACTTCATCGCAGTGTACCATATATGATGCCATCAATGTCGGTTCCCGCCATCCTCCGCCGCCATCTACTACAATTTGCCGGATGGATGGATATCGTTTCAGTAGCAGAAATAACGGTTTGGAAACCGGCATGGCGCCAAAACGGATCACGACATCCGGCACCAATGAAGCAGCAATCATTTCATCTTTTAATATCGCATCATAGCAATCAATAATATACTCTTTGGAATGAGATCCACTGCGCAACTGGGAAAGCGGATCCGCTAAAATCGGATAGTCCAACATTTCCGCTAACTCGGTAACCGCCTCGGCAAATTCCGGATAGTCCATTGGCCCGCAGACGATTAATCCGTTTTTGACGGAAACGAGTTGGTGATATAATTCACCAAGCTGTTTTCTATCAACGGTTGCTTTTCCGGCAATAACCTTTGTATAAGACGGTTCTTTCGCTTCGATCTGTTGCCATGTTTCTTTCTGAATCACCGGCATAAGCGGTTCACGAAGCGGAAAGTTTAGATGAACCGGCCCCGCCGGAGCACTCATTGCTATGCTCGCTGCCCTTGCTGCCATCGTCCGTGCATAGCGAAGCATCTCTGGTGTTCTTTCCGGAAGAGCCATTTCGACAAACCATTTGGCATACTTTCCATATATGTTTAATTGATCAATGGCCTGCGGCGCGCCAACATCGCGCAATTCGTGCGGACGGTCCGCCGTAACGACGACAAGCGGGATCCGTGAGTAATACGCTTCCACTAGCGCCGGAAAATAATTGGCAGCCGCCGTTCCTGACGTACAAAGAAGGGCGACCGGATGCCGTTTTGCTTTTGCCATACCAAGGGCAAAAAAGGCAGCAGAACGTTCATCTAAGTTCATATGTATGCGCATTTCCGGATGCTCCGCCATCATGATCGCCAGTGGGGTCGAGCGTGATCCTGGACTGACAACAACGTCTCGTACTCCCGTTTTTGCTAATTCATCCACAAACGCAGCAATATATAAGGTTAGTGACTCATTCATCTTGTCCCACTCCTAGCGCCGATAACATTGGAATAAATTTCACTTTCGTCTCCTCATACTCGCTGATTGGATCGGAATCACCGACGATACCGCAGCCAGCAAAAATCGATACCTCTTGTCCTTGCAACAGACCCGAACGGATGGCGACGGCGAATTCCCCGTTCCCCTCCGTATCCATCCATCCGATTGGACCGGCATACCATCCTCTGTCTAACGGCTCCACCTCGCGGATTTCTTTGACTGCTGCTTCTCGCGGTGTTCCACCTAACGCAGGGGTTGGGTGCATCTTCGCCACCATCGATAAAATAGAGGAAGCGCGGCAATGCTCCCCAATAACCGGCGTATATAAGTGTTGAATGTTTGGCAATTTTAACAGCTGTGGAGAAGGCGGCATGTAGACGCGTTCGCAAACCGCTTCCATCGCTTCTTTGATCATTTGGACAACAAAGTGATGTTCGTGAAGATTTTTTTCATCATGCAGCAGCCACTCGCCAAGCTGTTCGTCTTCCTGAACGGTTTTTCCGCGACGGATCGACCCCGCTAAACAAGTAGAGTAACATGCATCGCCTTCCTTTTTTACCAGCTGCTCCGGAGAAGCGCCAATAAAGCATTGCCCTTCTTGTTCAAACGCAAACAGATAGCTAAACGGCTGCTGTTCGCGTAGTCGCCGGAGCACCACGCTTGCCTCCACCCGATCCGCAAACGATAAGCGCGCCTCCCTCGCCAGCACCACTTTATCAAACTTCCCGCTATGAATGTTGGCGATCGTTTGTTTCACCGCATCGAACCACTGTTCCGTTTGTTTTTCTTCATATTTCCTCACGGAAGGCAAAGAATGGATCGGCGCCCGCCCTTCATGTAACAGCCGAAACAACGTTTCTATTTTTTCCATGGTTTCCTCACTCTGTCCGGAACGCACTGTCACGGTTAATGTCGCTTTTCCACCCTTGCTCGCTAAAAGAACAGCTGGCACCAGCATTTTCGCATGCGGAAAAGCGCGCCATTTTTCCGTGTGCGGTTTGTAAGGATCAAACGAAAAGCCTCCAAATAGGATGGGCCCCATCTTTATTCCGTTGGAATAATGATCTGTCTGTTCTACCCATTGCTTCCACTGTGTTTCCACCGTATGAAACCGCTCTTCTTTTTCTTCTGTTTCGATCACATACGTGCAACCAAGTCCAACATAAACGGTCTCATTGGTGCGGTCCCCCCAAAAAAAGCGCTCACGGAAAGAGCATATTGGTCCTAATGAAAAAAAATAAACCGGATCTACATCGTTCAATTCCTCCGTCCAACTAATAAACGGCCGCTTTGTTCTTTTCTCGATGAGATGCAATCGTTCGCGAATTTTATGCTGGTATAAAATTGCCACTGTAATCCCGCTTTCTTCATTAAGTTTATTACCTATTTCCTATCTTCCATTATATATAATAGGAAATAATTTATCTATTCGAAAGGGGTTGACACCTTATAAACGTTTTCCTACACTTATTGTGAATGTTTATCGAACATTATTCTATCCGAATATGAGGGGTATGATTATGCAACCATCATTACAAACAGATCGCTATTCATCGATCCACCGCCGCCGCGATTGGCGAGTTTGGTGGAGGCTTACCCGTCCACATACATTGACTGCTGCATTTGTGCCTGTTTGTATCGGCACTGTATTAGCACTTCATGAAACAGCCATTCACATCTCTTTATTTATCGCCATGCTTATCGCTTCTTTGTTGATTCAGGCAGCAACCAATATGTTCAATGAATATTATGACTACAAGCGCGGGCTCGACTCCCCGGAATCGGTAGGAATTGGCGGGGCGATTGTCCGTGAAGGAATACATCCAAAAACCGTTTTATATTTAGCCGTTGCTTTGTTTGCTGTTGCGACGCTGATCGGTGCCTATATTTGCATGAATAGCAGCTGGTGGCTTGCATTGATCGGTTCCATCTGCATGGCAGCGGGATATTTCTATACAGGCGGCCCGGTGCCGATTGCCTATACCCCGTTTGGCGAACTTGCAGCCGGATTTTTTATGGGACTGGTAATTATTTTAATTTCCTTTTTCATTCAAACGGGCGAAGTAACAAAAACAGCAATTCTCATCGCAATTCCGATTGCCATTTTAGTTGGGGCGATTTTACTAGCCAATAATATCCGTGACCTTGATCGAGACAAAGAGAAAGGGAGAAAAACGCTGGCGATTTTAGTCGGCCGGAACAATGCGATCCGCATTCTTGCCGGTATGTTTGCCGTTTCGTTTATTTGGATGACGGTGCTGGCTTTCTCTCATATCGTTTCTTTCTGGACGATGCTTGTCTTTTTCAGCGTCCCGAAAGCGGTAGCAGCAGCGAAAGGGTTTATCGGCAAGACGAAACCAATTGAAATGATGCCAGCGATGAAAGCAACGGCACAAACAAATACACAATTCGGGTTTTTATTAGCTGTCGGCCTGCTGATCAGCCATTGGCTATAACACGGTTGGAAATAAGCCGTGTTTTTTTTTTATTTTTGGTTCATACTACAAGGTAAACGGTTTATTTTAGGAAGGAGTTAATCATGATGTTAACGAATGAACAACTAGCCGCCTTCCGCAAACAACTTCTTCAGGCAAAACAGGAAATTCAAGAACGACTGCAAAACAACGATCACTTTGGCAAGCTGCGGAGCCATGCGCATGATGCGGTCGGCGAACTTGCAAGCTATGACAACCACCCTGCAGACGATGCAACCGAGCTGTATGAACGGGAAAAAGATATCGCACTGAATGAACATACGGAACGGGAATTAAAAGAGATTGAACATGCACTTGAGGCGATGGACAACGGCACATACGGCATCTGTGAAGTTTGCGGCAGACCGATTCCCTATGAGCGGCTGCAAGCTCTCCCAACGACCACCTTTTGTAAAGAGCACAGCCCTGACCACACCGTTTCGCAAAAGCGGCCGCTGGAAGAAGGTGTGTTGATGCCCCCGTTTGGAAAGTTTGATTTGGATGACCGCGATGAATCGGTGGCATATGACGCAGAAGATGCCTGGCAGGAAGTCGCGCGCTACGGCTCCTCCGATACCCCTTCCGATTTAGGAAAAAATGTTGATTATTATGGTGAAGTGTATGCCGAATCAGAGGAAAATGTCGGATATGTCGAAGATTTGGAAAATTTCGCGGCAGTCGATTTACACGGAAAAAATGTGAAAGTATATCCAACAAGGGAACACGAACTGTTAGAAAACATTTTGGATGATGAAGGAATTATGTCGAATATCGGTGATTTGCCCGCCTATGAAAAAGACCCATATACGGAAAAAGAAGACCATCGACGTTGATGGTCTTTTTTTGAAACAAAAAGAGGTTCCCGTCCGTATAAAGAATATATAGCATAGAAATGATGAGATGGAGGAGAAAAATATGAACGCACATGAAATTGACTACAAATTATATGGCGATGACATGCAATTTGTAGAAATTGAACTAGATCCGCAGGAAAGCGTCATCGCCGAAGCAGGCGGAATGATGATGATGGAAGACGGGATCACGATGGAAACCGTATTTGGAGACGGATCTCAGTCCGAAAAAGGATTTTTGAACAAATTGGTTGGTGCAGGGAAACGATTATTGACAGGAGAAAGTTTATTTATGACGGTGTTTACGAACAACAGCACCGGAAAACGCCGCATTTCGTTTGCCGCCCCATACCCTGGAAAAATTATTCCAATGGACTTGAGCGAGCTTGGCGGCAAAGTGATTTGTCAAAAAGATGCCTTTCTTTGTGCAGCCAAAGGCGTTTCGGTCGGCATCGATTTTCAGCGCAAACTTGGCACCGGCTTTTTCGGTGGCGAAGGATTTATTATGCAAAAACTCGAAGGGGACGGACTCGCCTTTTTACATGCAGGCGGAACCATTTATAAGCGCGAGCTGCAGCCCGGCGAGAAATTGCGCATTGACACCGGCTGCCTTGTAGCGATGACAAAAGAAGTTGATTACGATATCGAATATGTCGGCAAAATTAAAACCGCCTTTTTTGGCGGCGAAGGCTTGTTTTTCGCAACATTAACCGGACCGGGAACCGTCTGGGTGCAGTCGCTTCCGTTCAGCCGGCTTGCTGACCGAATTATCGCCGCCGCGCCAAGCACGGGGAGCCGTTCTGTTGGAGAAGGCAGCATCCTCGGAAGCATTGGCGACTGGTTGGATGGTGATGATTAAGAGAGAGGATGAAATTAAACATACTATAATGATTAGAGGATATTATGTTCAGTATGAGAACATATATCCTCTTTTTTCATACATAATACATAATAGTTCCATTATTTAGATATTGAAATATTGTACAATTATAAGAATTTATAGTATTATTACCTAAAAAAGGGGTTAAAATATTATGAATTTTCGCGATTTCACATTGAATGATTTTGATTCAGTTATTCATTTATGGAGAAAAGCTGGATTAATTCTATCCCGTTCTGACACATTAGAAGGAATTAAGGAAAAATTGAAAAGAGACCCAGAATTGTTTTTTGTCGTAGAGGAAGATGGACGAATTATAGGTGCAGTAATGGGTTGTTACGATGGTAGAAGAGGATGGATAAATCATTTAGCTGTTGACCCAGAATATCAAGGGCGAAATATAGGTCGGGAAATCATGATGGAACTCGAAAAGCGGTTTAAAAAACTTGGGTGTGAGAAAGTAAATCTATTGATTGAGAAGGATAATTGTAAAGTTCAAGGATTTTATGAAAAATTGGGTTTTAAAACGGATGAATTAATATTCATGGAAAAGTGGATTTAGTTATCTATTGTGAAAGTATGTTTATTCTGCTAATGGAGTTCTTATAGTTGAATAGTGCCATAATCTATGGTGCTATGAAGTGAGGAATAGATGGCTACGGGTGTGTTAGTTTAATAAAAGATAAAAGGAGAACACATATTATACATGACTAATATGGTTCTCCTTTATTTTTTATTTAGGTCTTGATAACGAGGACCTCTCTTTTTTATTTAACTGGATGAATGTCCCATATTTCATTCGCATACTCCTGAACGGTCCGGTCGCTTGCAAAATAACCGGAATGGGCGATATTGATCGCGCTCATTTTCAGCCACCGTTCCCGCTCTTGATACACTTGTTCTACTTTTTCCTGCGCCTCGACATAAGCGGCGAAATCGCGCAAAACAAAATATTCATCGTTCTGTGCTAAAAGCGAATCGTAAATCGGCTCGAAATGGTCGTGGGCATCTGGGAAAAACCCGTTGATAAGCTGATCGACAACTTGTTTAATCCGCTTGTCATGATGGTAATATTCATGGGAGCGATAACCCCCGTTTTCATAGTAGCTTAGCACTTCATCCGCCGTAAGCCCAAACAGAAACATGTTTTCTTCTCCAACCGCTTCCAAAATCTCGACGTTGGCGCCGTCTAGCGTGCCAAGCGTAATCGCTCCATTCATCATAAACTTCATATTGCCAGTGCCGGACGCTTCTTTGCTGGCCGTGGAAATTTGCTCGCTTACATCCGCGGCAGGAAAAATTTCTTCCGCTAGCGAAACACGATAGTTTTCCAAAAAAATAACTTTCAGCTGTTCGTTTGTCTGTTTGTCCTTATTGACTTTTTCGGCGATAGAATGGATCAGCTTAATAATGCGCTTCGCATAATAATATCCCGGCGAAGCTTTGGCGCCGAAAATAAAAGTGCGCGGATAAATGGAAAAGATTGCATCTTCTTTCAGCCGATTATACAAATACATAATGTGAAGAACATTTAACAACTGCCGCTTATAAGCATGAAGACGCTTCACTTGCACATCAAAAATCGATGATTCATTCACGACGATCCCCGTCTTTTCATAAATGAGCTTGGCTAATTTTGCTTTGCGCTGCTGTTTGACTTTCGCGAGCGCCTGCTGAAACACAGAATCGGAGGCGTACGGTTTTAACTCGATCAACGCCTGCGGCTCTTTTATCCATCGTCCGCCAATGGTATCGGTAATTAATGCAGAAAGCTCGGGATTAGCCTTTAACAGCCAGCGGCGATGGGTCACTCCGTTTGTCTTGTTATTAAATTTTTGCGGTTCGAATTCGTAAAACAGCCTCATTTCCCGTTTTTTTAAAATCTCGGTGTGCAGTTTGGCAACGCCGTTGACGCTATGGCTGCCGACAATCGCCAAATGCGCCATTTTAACAAGTCCGTGGGCGATGATCGCCATTTCTTCAATTCGTTTCCAATCACCAGGATAATAATTCCAAAGGTCGCGGCAAAACCGTTCGTTAATCTCCTCGACAATCATGTAAATGCGCGGCAACAGCGGCTGAAAAATGTGAATCGGCCATTTCTCCAGCGCCTCGGATAGCGTCGTATGGTTTGTATACGAAATCGTGTTTGTTGTAATATGCCAAGCGTCTTCCCAGCTCATTCCTTCCTCATCTAATAAAATCCTCATCAACTCCGGAATTGCTAAGGCCGGATGCGTATCGTTGACATGAATGGCGACATATTTATGCAGTTCATACAGATGCCCGTGCTGGCGGCGATGGGCGCGAACGATGCTTCCAATGCTGGCGGCGACGAGAAAATATTGTTGTTTTAGCCGCAAAATCTTCCCTTCTTCATGGGTATCATCGGGATACAAAAACTCAGAAATCGCCTCCGTTTCCCGTTTATATTGCATCACATCTTTATGGACCGGAAATGTTTTCGCCGGCTCCGCGCTCCAAAGCCGCAATGTATTGACCGTTTTTGTATGGTAACCGATGATTGGCATGTCATAAGGAACAGCCATAACCTTTTCGCTGTCGACATGGCGGAACGTCAGCCTGCCGTTTTGCTGCGATATTTCCACTTTCCCCCAAAAGTTCACTTCTACTGCTAATTCTTCTTTGCGGATCTCCCATACATTGCCATGGCGCAGCCATTGTTCTGGGAGTTCCACTTGATATCCGTCGACAATTTTTTGGTCAAACAATCCATGTTTATACCGAATCCCGCAGCCATGTCCAGGCAAATCGAGCGAAGCAAGCGAATCTAAAAAACAGGCGGCAAGGCGGCCGAGACCGCCATTGCCTAACCCCGCGTCCGCCTCGCATTCCTCGATATCCTCAAGGCAAATACCTAAATCGCGCAATCCTTCTTCGACGACATCGCGAATGCCGAGATTCAACAAGTTGCTGCCGAGAAGACGCCCTAATAAAAATTCAATCGACAAATAATAGACTTGTTTCTGCTTGCGCGCCCGATTTTGCTCGTTCGTCTGAATCCAGTTTTTGCTGATATATTCGCGGACCATGTTCCCTAGCGTGTTGTATTGATCGCGCGGTGTCGACTCTTCAAACCGTTTGCCGCACAACGTCTCCAGCCGTTTTAAAAACGCTTTTTTAAACTCGTCTTTATTCGAGAACATGGCGCTACCCCCTGTTTACTAAATCCATATATACTTCGTTGTACTTAGCCGCCGATTGAGCCCAGCTATAATCGCGGCTCATCGCCTCCTTCATCAGCTTTTCCCATATCGTCTTATCGTTATAAAACGAAAGCGCGCGGCGAATCGTATATAACATATCGTGGGCGTTAAAGTTCGTAAAACTAAATCCGTTTCCTTCTCCCGTAAACTCATTATACGATTGCACCGTATCGTTTAGTCCTCCTGTTTCCCGCACGATCGGGATCGTTCCATAGCGGAGCGCAATCATCTGGCTGAGACCGCACGGTTCGAACAGGGAAGGCATTAAAAACAGATCCGCCCCCGCGTAAATTTGATGAGCCAATGGTTCGTTGAACCCAATATATGCTTTTACTTTATCGGGATATGCGGCTGCCATCTGGGAGAAAAACTGTTCAAAATGCCAATCCCCTGTCCCAAGCAAAATAAATTGAACGTTCTCGGCCATTATTTCATGAAAAACACATTTGACTAAATCAAGTCCTTTTTGCGTTGCCAGTCTAGTGACCATGGCAATGATCGGGACGTCTTCCTGCACAGGCAAGCCAAAATATTGTTGAAGCGCATGTTTGTTGAATCGTTTTTTCGAAAGTGTCCGTGCGTCATATTTCATTGCAATAAAGGGGTCGGTTTGCGGGTTATATATGTCCTCATCAATACCGTTTAAAATCCCGATGAAATCACGCTGCCTCGCCCGCAGCAGCCCATCAAGCCGCTCCCCATAATATTCGGTCTGAATTTCTTCTTTATATGTAGGACTGACCGTTGTAATGACATCAGCAGAAACAAGCGCTCCTTTCATAAAGCTGACATTCCCGTAAAATTCCAAGTGTTCTATTGTAAAATAACGGTCGCTTAAATTTAATAGATCTCCTAAAATTTCGCGTGGGAAAATGCCTTGAAACTGCAAATTATGAATCGTAAACACCGTGCGGATCGGCGCATAAAAAGAATCCTGCCGATATTCTTCCCGCAATAAAAACGGAATCATGCCTGTATGCCAGTCATGGCAATGAATAATGTCGGGACGGAACGGAATGACAGGGAGAGCGTCTAAAACCGCGCGGCAAAAATAAGAAAACCGTTCCCCATCATCATAATGGCCGTATAACTGATGGCGCTTAAAGTAGTATTCATTATCGATAAAATAGTAAACAACCCCTTGATGCTCCAGCATTTCGATTCCGCAATACTGCCGGCGCCACCCGACTCTGACGACAATCTCGGCAATTTTTTTCATCGCTTTTTTAAATTCCAGCGGAATTGTTTCATATTTAGGCATGATGACGCCGACATCCGTCCCTAATTTCCGCAATTGTTTTGGCAGCGCTCCCGCGACATCCGCCAGACCTCCCGATTTGGCAAATGGGACGCATTCTGATACAACAAATAGCACCTTCACTGATTCATCAACTCTCCTTGTACGGTTCCTTTGCGAATCACAAACGGATGCCGCTCTGTTCCTCGTAAAGAAACTCCGTTTTCAATTTTTGCATCTTTATCCACAATGACCGAATCAAGATAGCACTGTTCGCCAATTTGACTTTTTTGCATAATGATGCTGTTTTTGATCACTGCTCCCTTTCCAATTTTAACAGAACGGAAAATAATGCTGTTTTCTATATGTCCTTCAACAATGCAGCCGTTGGCAATCATCGAATTTTTTACAACCGCTTTTTCCGTATATTTCGTCGGCGGCTCATCCTTTACTTTTGTGTAAACCGGGCGCGACTTCATAAATAATTGCTGCCAAATATCTCTATTTAGCAATTCCATGCTATGCCGAAAATAACTTTCGATCGAATCAATGACAGCTGCATATCCATCATATTCATAGTCACAAATTTTCAAGGAATGACGATGATCTTGGACAACATCAACAATACTGTAATAGCCGGTTTGTCGGTGATTAGCGATTAAATCGAGCAACAATGACGTTTCTAGCACAAACATTTCAAGCGAACGCCCTTGATGGCGAACTTCGGTAATATCGCATTCGTTCGCAATATGGCGCTCTAACACCGCTTCATAATCGATATTGCAAATCGTATAGCTATTACAAATAACGGCATATTTTTGTTTGCTGCGCAAAAAATAGTCAATATGTTGTTCAAAATGCGCAAATGCGCCAACGTGAGGCTTTGGAATCGATAAATCCGGAGATGGGAAGAAAAATAATCCGTCACGTTTGCGGTTTAAATCCCAGTTTTTCCCCGAACCTAGATGATCCATTAACGAACGGTATTGATATTTTGGAAAAATGGCCACACTCTCGATCCCGGAGTTCACCATGCTCGACAATACAAAATCTATCAATCGGTACCTCCCCGCAAACGGCACTGCCGCAACAGAACGATGCAACGTTAACGGCTGAAGCGGTTCGATATACATCGTTGCATCAATAACTCCTAGCATCCATTTATTACTCATTGCTGCTCATCCTTTCCAACTATCTTCTCTGCTCTGCTCCTGCAGCCATTCTTTTGTGACAAGAAGAACATCATCAGAGCGAATCACTGCATATGGCGGAATTTCGATATTCGGCGGCACGATCGCCCGTTCGATATATACCCCTTCGCCAATCACTGCATCCGGCATAATGACGCAATCTTTCACCACCGCTCCCTTGCAAATATGAACACCTTGAAACAATACGGAGTGCTCGACATTCCCTTCTACCACACATCCCTCATTCACAAGCGAATGAATGACGATAGCTTCATCGGAAATGTATTGTGGCGGCTGATTCGGATTGACAGAATAAATCCGCCATGAGCGATCAAATAAATTTAATTGATTTCCCTCGTCCAACAAATCCATATTCGCTTCCCATAAGCTTTTCACTGTGCCGACATCTTTCCAGTAGCCTTTAAACGGATAAGCAACGAGCCGCTTTTTCTCGCGGAGCAGCAACGGAATCACATCTTTGCCGAAATCATGGCTCGAATGCGGATCGGCGTTGTCAATTTGCAAATATTCCTTTAAAATCGGCCAATTAAAAATATAAATTCCCATCGAAGCGAGGTTGTTTTTTGGATTCGCTGGCTTTTCCTCAAATTCGATAATTTCCATTTGTTCGTTTGTATTCATAATGCCAAACCGGCTTGCTTCCGACCACGGTACTTCGATGACGGAAATGGTTACATCCGCTTGTTTCGCAATATGATAGTCCAGCATTTTGCGATAATTCATTTTATAAATATGGTCGCCTGATAACACTAGCACGTAATCAGGATCATATTGTTCAATATAATTGATATTTTGATAGATCGCATTTGCCGTTCCCTCATACCACTTCACACCGGATGATACCGAGTACGGTGGAAGAACGGTAACGCCGCCATTTCTCCGGTCCAAATCCCAAGCGCTGCCGATGCCGATATAAGAGTGGAGAAGAAGCGGCTGGTACTGTGTTAACACTCCGACCGTATCAATGCCTGAATTGGTACAGTTGCTCAAGGTAAAATCAATAATCCGATATTTGCCGCCAAACGGAACGGCTGGTTTCGCAATGTTTTTCGTCAAAGAACATAAACGGCTACCTTGCCCTCCGGCCAATAACATGGCGATGCATTTTTTCTTCCTCATTCTTTTTTCTCTCCCCTCGTTTTTTCACTGGTCGTAAAATAGAAATGCCAAACGGCGGAATCGTCATCCGAACGTGATACGGTTTTCCATGAAACGGCTCGTTGATCGCTGCAACCCGTTTTGTATTGACGTTTCCCCATCCCCCAAACTCGGCGGCATCGCTGTTGAGAATTTCCCGATATGTCGTAAACAGCGGGACACCAACTTTATAATTGTGATACGTTTTGTTTGTGAAATTGCAAACAATAACAAGCAAATCATTTTCTTTTTTTCCGCGGCGAATGAAAGAAAAAACGCTCTGTTCGGCATTATGCACATCAATCCACTCGAATCCTTCTGGAGAATGATCTAGTTCATAGAGAGGACTATAACGCTTATAGCATTTTAATAATTGCTTCATATAATGATTCATATTGTGGTGCATGTCAAAATCAAAAAGCATCCAATCAAGCTGTTCCAGGTCTTTCCATTCATCGAATTGCGCGAATTCCCCTCCCATAAACAGCAGCTTCTTGCCGGGGTGCGCCAACAAATACCCATACAATAACCGCAGCTGCGCAAACTTTTCCTCATAGGATCCGGGCATTTTATTTAATAGCGACTTCTTGCCGTGCACCACTTCATCGTGAGAAAAAGGCAAAATGAAATTTTCCGAATACGCGTACAAGAGGGAAAACGTTACTTTATGGTGCACATATTTGCGCTGTTCCGGCGGAGTTTCCATATACGTCAAAATGTCGTTCATCCAGCCCATGTTCCATTTATAGTTGAACCCTAATCCACCGTCATACGTCGGCGCCGTCACGCGCGGCCAGTCTGTTGAATCTTCGGCAATCATTAATATGTTCGGATCATAGGCGAACACCGTTTCGTTTAATTTTTGAAAAAACTCGACTGCATACGTATTTTTGTACGGCACGTCACTGTTTGGCCAATATAACATATTGGCGACGGCATCTACGCGAAATCCGTCCACATGGAAATATTCCATCCAAAATAACGCATTGGAAATCAAAAAGCTGCGTACTTCCGGCCTGCCAAGGTCAAAGTTTGCCGTTCCCCATATGTAGTTTTCTCGATCCTGTATGTTGGCATATTCATAGGTAGGAGCGCCGTCAAACATATATAGACCGTGGGCATCTTTGCAAAAATGCCCCGGAACCCAATCAAGAATGACACCGATCCCCGCTTGATGACAGCGGTCGATAAAGTGCATCAAATCGTGCGGTGTCCCGTAGCGGCTCGTCGCGGAGTAATATCCCGTTCCTTGGTATCCCCAAGATCGGTCGAGCGGATGCTCGACAAGCGGGAGCAACTCAATATGAGTAAACCCGTGTTCCAACACATACGGAATTAACTCATCTGCCATCTCTTGATATGTATAAAAACTGCCGTCCGCTTTCTTTTTCCACGAACCAAAGTGGAGCTCATAAATGAACAAGGGATTTTCATAAATCCGCTTCCGCTGCTTCTTCCGCTTCCAGGCCTGATCTTTCCATCGATATCCTTTCATATTGTAGACAATGGAGGCAGTATGAGGACGCAACTCGGAGTAAAATGCATAAGGGTCGGATTTTAACAAAACATTTCCATCCTTCGTAATAATCTCATATTTATATAAATGCCCTTCTAAATTTTCCGGAATAAAAATCGTCCATACGCCTTGATCGCTGACTTTGATAAGATGAAAATTAGTTCCGTTCCATTCGTTAAAACTGCCGACTAATCGCACTTCGCGTGCATGCGGAGCCCATACGCAAAAACGCGTTCCAACCATTCCATCCTGTTTAATGACATGAGCGCCAAACAGTTCATAGCTTTTATACAAGCTGCCTTCATGAAACAAGTAAATTTCGAAATCAGTAGGGCTGACGGCAATCAATTAGTATCGCATCCTTTCCTAAAGATTCTTACAGTATGTTACTTATATTCTATAAACATAGATAAATTCCTTGATAAGGAATTTTATATTTTTTGACAATATTCAACATTTGCTATTTTCCCTTCGACAAAAATTTTTTTGCACCTTTTCCAGGAACTATATTATAATATATATAAATTAATAATTATTATAAAAAAGAGGTGTACTATGTCGCCAATTCAATACGATTACCATCATCTTCCGCATGTCAAAACACAAACCCAATCGAAAAAAGCGCTTTGGATTACCCTTGCATTAACATTGTTTTTTACGATTGTGGAAATTGTCGGGGGATTGCTGTCCAATTCTTTAGCGCTGCTTTCCGATTCCGCTCATATGGCATCCGATGTATTGGCGCTCGGGCTTAGCATGGTTGCTCTTTACCTTGCGACACGTCCTCCCAACCGACGCTTTACCTTTGGCTATTTGCGCTTTGAGATTATTACATCGTTTTTAAACGGGCTTACGTTAGCCATTATTGCCATTGGAATTCTTTGGGAAGGAATTCAACGGTTTATTTCTCCTGAACCTATTAACTTTCGCTTAATGTTGATGATTTCTTCCATTGGTTTCGTCGTGAATCTCATATTGACCATCGTCCTGAGCCGAAGCACAAAAGAAGAGGAAAATTTAAATATTAAAAGCGCCTTATGGCATTTTATCGGCGATTTGCTCAGCTCGATCGGCGTAATTATTTCAGCGGTACTGATCTACTTGACCGGCTTCTACTTTTTTGATCCGCTCATCAGCATTATTATCGCCGGCATCATTTTTACCGGCGGGGCGAAAATTATTCGCGAATCTTATCTCATTTTAATGGAAGCCGTTCCCGAACAGTTTGATCTTGACCAAATTCGCAAGGATATTCACCAAATTGAAGGCGTCGAGGATGTGCACGACATGCATTTATGGGCCGTTTCCACCGACCATTATTCGTTAACCGCACACGTATTTATTAACGAGCATATCCAGCCGTTTTGCGTCATCTTAGCCATCAACGAGATGCTAAACGAAAAATACGGCATTAAGCATACCACCATCCAAGTCGAACATGCCATGATTCATGACCACGGCAGCTACGGAAAGGCGTTTCTTCATAAAAAGAACCACGGACAATGACAAAGACCGCCAATGCCAACGGCAAAGGCGGTCTAATCGTCATTCGATAAGCTCCATATTTATCGCTTACTTCACAATGGAAGTTACAGTTTGGCTAGCTTTGATTGCTTGTTTTAGATCATATAGAATATCATCAATTGCCTCTGTGCCAACCGATAAACGAATAAGTCCTGGCGTAACGCCAGCAGCTAATTGTTCTTCACTGCTTAATTGCTGATGCGTAGTGCTAGCAGGATGAATAATTAATGATTTAGAATCGCCAATATTGGCTAAGTGAGAGAATAGCTGAACAGAATTAATTAATTTTTTCCCTGCTTCAACGCCGCCTTTAATTTCAAAGGTTACGATGGCACCTTGCCCTTTTGGCAAATACTTTTTCGCCAACTCATAAGAAGGATGGCTTTCTAAACCAGGGTAGCTTACTGATTCAACGGCTGCCTCTTTTTCTAAAAACTTCGCTACCTCTAAAGCATTTTGGCTATGACGTTCTAAACGTAAATGTAAAGTTTCAAGCCCCTGTAAAAATAAGAATGCATTGAATGGTGACAATGCTGCACCAAGATCTCTAAGCAGCTGGACGCGTGCTTTCGTAATATAGGCCGCTTCTCCAGCAGCTTCTGTATAAATGAGGCCATGATAGCTTGGATCTGGCTCGGTGAATTCCGGGAACTTTCCGCTCTTCTTCCAGTCAAACTTTCCACTATCGACAATAATTCCACCGATTGAAGTTCCATGTCCTCCAATAAACTTTGTTGCAGAATGCACAACAATATCGGCGCCAAAGTCAATTGGACGAAGCAAATATGGGCTAGGAATGGTGTTATCAACAATTAGCGGAATAGAGTGATTATGAGCAATTTCCGCAACGGCTTCAATATCTAAGACGTCACATTTTGGATTTCCGATCGTTTCAGCAAACAGGGCTTTTGTTTTGCTTGTAATCGCCCGTTCAAAGTTTTTCGGATCGGTGGAATCCACAAATTTAACGGTAATTCCGAATTTAGGCAGCGTGTGAGCAAACAAATTATACGTTCCGCCATAAATGCTTGACGAAGAAACAATTTCATCTCCAGCTGAAGCAATATTGATAATGGAATAAAAAACAGCTGCTTGACCGGATGAAAGCGCAAGCGCCCCCACACCGCCTTCAAGAGCAGCAACCCGTTTTTCAAACACATCGTTTGTTGGATTAATAATTCTCGTATAAATATACCCTTCTTCTTTCAAGCTAAACAAATCGGCAGCATGCTGACTGTCATTAAATACAAACGAGCTTGTTTGATAAATCGGTACAGCTCTTGATAAAGTTGTAGGATCTGGCACTTGCCCTGCATGCACCGCTAACGTTTCAGGCTGAAGCTTTCTTTCATTTGACATAATCAGTTTTCCCCCTTCTAAATGCAATTTGGATAAAATTTTCCCAAAAGAGATATCTATCTTCTTGGCATAAGAATAAAGATATTTTTAGTTGAAGCATGCCAGATTTTATTTTACCTACTAAACTAATAGGTTTAGTTCCATGTATAAAAAATTTACTCCTAAAATCGATAAATGTCAATTCACTTTTCTAAACTTTCGAAAAAGGAGCAGTATTGCAAAATTAGAGTAAAGGAGCAGCATACATGCAGCTCCTTTTTTGCATAACTGCACTTTCTAGCTGAATAAGATGACAGTAAGCCATCTTTTTGTCAGCTCATGGTCTGATGAGCATTGTTGAGGAGGGAAAGCATGTCAGATTATGTATTTCCTAAGTTATCATCCGATCAAATGATTTCGATCATCAGAAATGGACTTCCAAAAACCAAAATTCCCAAGAAGATCATCATTGTTGGCGCGGGTATGGCAGGACTAGTCGCGGCCTCTTTGCTTAAGCAAGCTGGACACCAGGTAACAATCCTTGAAGCTTCTGAAAGGGTGGGTGGGCGAGTCTATACATTGCGATCTGATTTTAGGGATGAGCAGTATCTTGAAGCGGGTGCGATGCGTATTCCCCATATTCATTTTTTGACTTTGGAATATATAAGAAAATTCCGCCTCCCGGTTAATCGGTTTATCAACACGACTCCTAACGACATTATCTATGTTAGAGGAATCAAAACCCGTTTAAAGATATATGAAAGGAACCCTGATATTTTGGGCTTTCCGGTAGCCCCGCATGAAAGAGGAAAAACCGCAACACAGTTGCTTCAATCAGCAATAAAGCCCGTAACCGATTTTATCAACCAAAACCCGCGGAGAAATTGGCCTTTGGTCATAAGAGAGTTCGATAAATACTCGATGGACGCTTATTTGCGATACAACCCGTTTGGAATCAGATTATCTTCGGGTGCCATCGATATGATCAAAGTACTTCTTACACTAGAAGGATTTCCAGAGCTTTCTTTCCTGGAAGCGTTACGCGAACTAATGATCTTGTTTACTCCTAATATTGTCTTCTATGAAATCACGGGCGGTAACGACCAACTCCCTAAAGCGTTTGTCCCTCAATTGAAAGATAATATCATCTTCGGGCAAAAGGTAAAGAAAATTGTGCAGCACAACAACCAAGTAACGATTCATTCTGTCCATACAAAAATCTTGGAGCCATTTCAAATCACCGGTGATCTTGCGATTGTGACCATTCCTTTTTCAGTCTTACAATTTGTAGAGGTTGAACCACATGACTCTTTTTCTTATCACAAATGGAAGGCCATTCGGGAACTTCACTATGTGGGTTCTACGAAGACCGGCATCCAATTTAAAAGCAGGTTTTGGGAAAAGGAAGGCATATATGGCGGGAAAACCATTTCTGATCTTCCTATTACGTATACTCAATACCCGAGCCATGGCCTCAATACAACAGGACCAGGCGTTGTTTTGGCTAGTTATACATGGGAGGATGACACTATACCCTGGGATAGTTTGAGCGATGAAAGTCGTTTGGAATATGCATTAAAAAACTTGGCCACTATTCATGGTAAACAAGTATATCGTGAGTTTGAAACAGGAGTGAGCCACAGTTGGGTTCGATATCCTTATTCTGCCGGAGCTTTCACCATGTTTAAACCAGAACAGGCGACAGAACTATCTCCTTATATTTCCACTCCCGAAGGAAGAGTTCATTTTGCGGGCGAACATACCTCCTCTACCCACGGTTGGATCCAAGGTGCCATCGAATCCGGAATACGTGTTGCATATGAAGTCAATGACTTGCCAAAAACTATCTTTCAGTCCTAATCCCCCATAAAAAAGCGGGGAATGTAGAAGAGACATTTCCCGCTTACAATTAGTAAGCATCCTTTTGATTATTTTTTCCTCATAATTTTTAGCATAGTATTGGTGTTCTTTTGAAATTCATAAGGAACTTTCATTTCTTCTGTAATCCATCCTAAATGGTGTATATCACGGATTAGTTCATCCAAGTATTTATATCTCTCACAAGCAAAGTTAGTTGTAGGAAAAATCCTTATTTCATCTTTGGTTACACGCATAAGTTCTTTTATAGTCTGTAAATGAAAGTTATAGTCCAGTTTATCTTCATAAAGAAATAGAAAGTTTGCTGAAAGTGTCAAGTCAAACTGCTTATCATCAAACGGTAAGGTCGGTAAAACGGCAGGAATATAGCGATTCTTATTTCGTTTCATGTCTGAGATGCATTGATTCAATACTTGTGTTCTTATCTGTTTCAACTCATCAACTGATTGAAAATAATCCCACAAAAAATTTTTTTGAATATCAGCCCTTTCCATGTTAGACATGGTGGTTTCAATATCTTGTAAACCTTTTTGCTCTAATTGTTCAATAGGAAGATAATAAGCCATATCACATGCTGTAACATCCATTCCAAGTTGATTGGATACTGCCGTAAAGGAACATGCCCCAGCAGGGCAATCAAGAATCTTACGCCTCACTAAATCTTCTTTGACAAGGCCGAACATTCGCATGTATTCATCCCAAGTCCTACCAATAAAGACAATGCGATTCAAATCCCACTTGTTCACTGCCTCAGATTTACTCATCTCTACTCACCTTTCTTAACTAATCTAAACTAAGCTCTGTAAATACATATACCAAATATACACAATTTAGCACACATCAAATAGCTCTTTAGTTAAATGCGTTATACCGCTCGTTAGCCAATCACGAAACGAGCTTCACCACAGATGATGGAAGTTAATTTGTTCTTCCATGGGAGTTGAGTTCTTTGTATTTTGCTACTAAATATCTAATAATGGCAGTAGTATGTCTTCGACCCACTGTATAAATTTTTTATGTGCCTCATCATAATTCCTCGCTTTGAATATTAAAGCACCAAAATCTTTATCTATTTCATATGTTGTACCGAATAATTCCGCCAGCTTATTGTTGTCAAATTCATTAAAAAACACCTCCCAGTTTCCTTCATCATCATTCCAGAAACCCGTAGCAGAAGTATAAAAGCCTGTCTGTTCTTGATAATAATCTAAATGCCAATGTCCATAACTCTCTTCAATCATAAAAATCCCACCTCATTTTTATAACGTTTATTCAACCTTCCCCGTTAATCGAACAAAGATAACTATGCCTTATTTCAAGCATCGTTACCGTTAGTCGAGAGTTAACCTCTTTTTATTCTCTTATTTTAGGTTCTTTATATGAAATTACGTCAATTATATGATTTCATCGTACATTCCTGCAAAATTTTTATAACTCTGCCTTTGCATAACCCGTACTTTTGCTAATTTAATACCTCACCTTTAAGATTATTTCAACTAGACATGATCCTAAAAGGTGCTTAACAATACGATGGAAATGTCATCTTTTTTGTTCACACGATTAGCCTTTTGCTTTAGTTCGTTAAAAAACAAAAAAGCCAATGCTCTGAGTCGCTCAAAGCATTGGCTTTACAGGCTTTTCGTTATGTATGGTGCCGATGGTGGGAGTCGAACCCACACTCCCTCACGGGAACACGATTTTGAGTCGTGCGCGTCTGCCAATTCCGCCACATCGGCGTAAAACACATATCTGATTATACAATAGCAACAATAGAAAGTCAACAACTTCTTTCATGCCGAGGGCCGGACTCGAACCGGCACGGTAGTTACCTACCCCAGGATTTTAAGTCCTGTGCGTCTGCCAATTCCGCCACCCCGGCGCCACATCAGTGGAGGCGGCACCCGGATTCGAACCGGGGATAAAGGTTTTGCAGACCTCTGCCTTACCACTTGGCTATGCCGCCACAGAAAGCGGAAGACGGGACTCGAACCCGCGACCCCCACCTTGGCAAGGTGGTGTTCTACCACTGAACTACTTCCGCATTATGGCTGGGGTAGCTGGATTCGAACCAACGCATCACGGAGTCAAAGTCCGTTGCCTTACCGCTTGGCTATACCCCAACAATAGAAGGAAAGGGCGACTAGTGGGAATCGAACCCACGCATGCCAGAGCCACAATCTGGTGCGTTAACCACTTCGCCATAGTCGCCACAAACTGTTATTCTTTTATGGCAGGGGCAGTAGGAATCGAACCCACACCGGAGGTTTTGGAGACCTCTGTTCTACCATTAAACTATGCCCCTGCGTGAAAATGGAGGGGGACGGATTCGAACCGCCGAACCCAAAGGGAGCGGATTTACAGTCCGCCGCGTTTGGCCACTTCGCTACCCCTCCGTAATTGATGGTGC
Source organism: Parageobacillus caldoxylosilyticus NBRC 107762 (assembly GCF_000632715.1). Classification (GTDB taxonomy): domain Bacteria; phylum Bacillota; class Bacilli; order Bacillales; family Anoxybacillaceae; genus Saccharococcus; species Saccharococcus caldoxylosilyticus. Next base: position 47,607 of record NZ_BAWO01000012.1, read on the forward strand.
CGACTGCAGGACTTGAACCCGCAACCTACTGATTACGATTCAGTTGCTCTACCAATTGAGCTAAGTCGGCATATAAGGATTAATATACACTCTTGACATATTGAAGTAAAAAGTAGATGGTGGCTCGGGACGGAATCGAACCGCCGACACAAGGATTTTCAGTCCTTTGCTCTACCGACTGAGCTACCGAGCCATATATATTTTTGAATTTTTATTCGTTAGTTGCGCCTTCCTCTACTGGCTAAACTTATGTTCTATGTCCCTTCCTCTTCTGGTTATTCAAGGATGTTAGATGCGTCGGGACAACTCGGAGCTTATTCATCGATGCTGAGGCTCGTTGCTACCGAGCCGATATATTTATGAGTGGCGGTCCCGACGGGACTCGAACCCGCGATCTCCTGCGTGACAGGCAGGCATGTTAACCACTACACTACGGGACCTATACAGATTGCGGGGGCAGGATTTGAACCTGCGACCTTCGGGTTATGAGCCCGACGAGCTACCGGACTGCTCCACCCCGCGACGATATGATAACTTGGTGGTGGAGGATGACGGGATCGAACCGCCGACCCCTTGCTTGTAAGGCAAGTGCTCTCCCAGCTGAGCTAATCCTCCAGCAAAAAGAAAGTGACCCGTACGGGATTCGAACCCGTGTTACCGCCGTGAAAGGGCGGTGTCTTAACCACTTGACCAACGGGCCATGTGTAATTAAGTAGTGGCGGAGAGCAAGGGATTCGAACCCTTGAGGCGCTATTCACGCCTACACGATTTCCAATCGTGCTCCTTCGACCACTCGGACAGCTCTCCAAGATGGCTCCGCAGGCAGGATTCGAACCTGCGACCAATCGGTTAACAGCCGATTGCTCTACCACTGAGCTACTGCGGAATAAGACAAAGATTAAGCTATACCCACTTTTATTTTACATTGCCTCTTCCTCTTCTAGCAAATCCAAAGATGCTTGATGCGTCGAGGCAACTCGCAGCGGATTCACGGAAGCATAAACTCGTTGCTCCCCACTGAGCTAATGCGGAATAATTTGGACAAGTATTATTATAATGACCAATGCCGCTGTGTCAAGAGTTTTTTTAT
>NZ_BAWO01000011.1 GCF_000632715.1 Parageobacillus caldoxylosilyticus NBRC 107762
CTGTTGGCAAAATAGTCATTCAGTCCGTACTTTTTCTTCACAGCGATATGCAGACTTGGATACAATTTTCGTCCCCATCGCTTTTCCCGGATCAGTGTTTGAAAAGCGAAACGCTTTGCGCGATGGAATAACTCTAATGTATAAGATGTTTCTGTCACATGAAGAATATCTATTTCGGATTTATACAATCTTCTTGAAAAATACGCTTTTTTCATCTTTTCTCCACCTCTAACAGAACATAAGTTCGGTATATTTATTTATATTTTATGACAGAAGAAGAACGTTTTTCAACTATTACGATGACTAAAAAACAAAAAATGCCGATTCATTAATAAGAGATATAGGTGTTTTATTAAGATATTTGAACTGAATTTAGGGGGGGCATACTGGATGGATAATGGTGTTGTTGTTGCTATTGTCTGTAGTTTTATGGGGGCTTTTATTTGTGTTATAGCTGCTGTAAAAATAAGAAAAAATAAAAAAAGCTAGGGCATATTAGAAATTTTGAAGTGACATTTCATAATAAAAAAAGCGTGCCAAAACTGTTGCCAGTTTGCACGCCATTTTTCATGTAAAATTGACTTTTGCGCTTCAAAACTGAACCGTTTTCTCCTTCGCCGCCATTATTCGAATCCGTTTATAATCGGCAATCCATACGCCATCTTTCCATAAGTATGCTTTTAATCGTTGTTTTATTTGCTGATAAACCATGTCTTTTTCAGACGATTTCAACCCAGCAAAAAAGGCACCAGCAAAGCCGTCGAGCCAGTGATCTAATCCTTGGTCGCCATCAGGCAAAGGAGTAGGGCGATCAAAATGATTAGCATACATGACACGAAAACCATACTTTTCGAGCAAACTGCTATATTCCCCAATGCTCGGAAAATACCACGGATTTTTTTCTTTTGCATCAATGCCATAGTTTGTTAACAAAACTTCTTCTATTGCTTTTACAATAGCATCTACGTTTCCTTTTCCGCCAAATTCAGCGACCAACCGGCCGCCCTCGCGCAAGGCAAGAGCCATCGATTGTACAACACTTTCATCCTGCTTCATCCAATGCAATGCCGCATTAGAGAAAATAGCGTCATAGCGTTCTTGGGTTCGAAACGTTTCACCCCTATCAACAAAAAAGGAAATATACGGATATTTTTTACGAGCTTTTTCAATCATATGTGAAGACCCATCTATCCCGACAACTTCGGCTCCCAGCTTTGCAATTTCATTGGTAAGATCCCCTGTCCCGCAGCCTAAATCGAGAATTTTTTCTCCTTGTTTCGGGCCCAACATTTGTATCAAACTTTTTCCTAATTCAGATACAAATGATAATTTTTCATCATATATATCAGCATTCCATACATTCACAGAAACCAATTTTTCTCCCCCCTAAGTTTGTTATGCTAATATATGATTTTTCATTCTCGCATCTCTGTCTTTCACTTCTATATATCCCTTCGCAAAAAGAAAGCCGGCATCCTTTGTTGCCGGCTTCTCTTTGCTGATTATTCAAATGTAATTTGTTTTACCTTTTCCGCGTCTAAGCGCTTGATGACCTCGACAAGCAGCTTCACCGTATTTTCATAGTCATCGCGGTGAAGGATGGCAGCATGCGAATGGATGTAGCGCGTTGGAATCGCAATCGTCAGCGACGGAACGCCGCTTGCCGTTAAATGAATCGCGCCGGCGTCGGTGCCGCCGCCTGGCATTGCGTCAAAATGATACGGAATGTTGAGTTCTTCGGCGACATCAATGACAAACTCACGCAAGCCGCGATGCGATACCATCGTTGCGTCGTATAGGACGATATGTGGCCCGGCGCCAAGCTTGCCCATCGCTTCTTTTTCGGAAACTCCTGGCGTATCTCCGGCAACGCCGACGTCCACGGCAAAAGCAATATCCGGCTGAATGAAATGCGCCGCTGTTCTTGCCCCGCGCAAACCGACTTCTTCCTGCACCGTACCGACGCCATACACGACGTTCGGATGATCGGCATCTTTTAATTGCTTTAACACGTCAATTGCAATCGCGCAGCCGATCCGGTTATCCCAGGCTTTCGCAAGCAGCATTTTTTCATTGTTCAACACGGTAAATTCAAAATACGGAACGATCGAGTCGCCCGGGCGCACACCCCATTCCATTGCTTCTTCGCGGCTTGTTGCGCCGATGTCGATGAACATATCTTTAATTTCGACCGGTTTTTTGCGCGCTTCCGGCGGCAAAATGTGCGGCGGTTTCGAACCGATAACACCTGTAATTTCGCCTTTTTTCGTTAAAATCGTCACGCGCTGCGCCAGCATGACTTGGCTCCACCAGCCGCCTAGCGTTTGAAAGCGGATAAATCCTTTGTCATCGATTTGCGTCACCATAAAGCCGACTTCGTCCAAATGGCCAGCAATCATAATTTTCGGACCGTCGGCAGTTCCTTTCTTTTTCGCGATTAAACTGCCAAGACCGTCGGTTGTTACTTCATCGGCATAAGGAGTTATGTACTTTTTCATTACTTCGCGCGCTTCCCGTTCATTTCCAGGGACGCCTCTCGCGTCGGTCAGATCCTTCAGCATCGTCAACGTTTCATCGAATTTCGCCATTATGAAACCCCTTTCTGTTTCTATCCATCCTTTATTATACCCAAAACCGCCAATAATGTATAAAATTTGTTAATAATTCTGATTTTGCCGTTCATGATTGACTTGATTTTTTTGCTTATAGGCTTGTTCGATTTGTTCCGTAGAAAAGCCTAGCTGTCTGCCAAGCAGCAAATACTCGGTAAACAACCGGTCATAGCTTTGCCGCGATTTCGTTTTTCCAAACTCATCCGCGGCTTGAAAAACAGCGAGAAACTGCTCGACAAGCGGCAAAGCGGCCGATTGCGGCGGAATCTCGGAATATAGAAAATCGCATTCCAAGCCGAGCGATAAAATAAAATGCAGGCCGTCGACATATTCTTCGAGCACTTTTTCTTGCGGAGAAGGCGGTTTCACGCTCCAAAATTTAAAACAGCGCGTTTCATTGGCCAGCTCGCCAATTTCGACGAGCAAAGCAAGCAGTTTTTTTGCAAACAACTCTTCCTCCATAAGGCCGTGCTGCGTCTCAATCCGCTCATCGAGCTGGCGCTGCAGCGAGTAAAGCGCCGCAAAGTCCATCCTTTCACCCCCTACAAAGAGTTAAAAACCAAACATATGCCACAATCTCCATCACCGCCAGAAGCGGCAAACCATAACGGAAAGCACGATGGCGCGTTTTATGATGAAACAAATACATGCCCGCCGCCGTGCCGACCGCCCCGCCAATAAAGGAAACGAGCCAAATCGTTTTTTCGGCGATGCGCCATTGATGGCGCTTCGCTTTATACTTATCGATCGCCATGATGAAAAGGCCGATGATGTTCATCACTAAACTATATTGTACCATTGCCATTTCCTTTCTTGTAAGAAAAAAGACCATTCCCGTCAGCGAGAATGGTCACTGCTTCCTTACTTGTTCAAATTTGCTTTCGCCAGGTCGGCAAGCTGTGCGAACGCAGCTTGGTCATTAACCGCTAAGTCCGCTAACATTTTGCGGTTTACTTCTACCCCTGCTAATTTCAAACCGTGCATAAAGCGGCTGTAGGAAAGGCCGTGCATACGTGCCGCTGCGTTGATGCGCGTAATCCAAAGTTTGCGGAAATCGCGTTTCCGCTGACGGCGGTCGCGATACGCATACATTAACGATTTCATTACTTGTTGGTTTGCGACTCTATATAAAGCATGTTTCGCTCCGAAATAACCTTTTGCTAATTTCAACACTTTTTTGCGACGTCTGCGCGTTACCGTTCCACCTTTAACACGTGGCATACATATTCCCTCCTATATTTCTCCATTATTTCAAGTTGTCAAGCAGTTGGCGAATGCGTTTGAAGTCGCCAGGAGATACAAGCGCTGCTTTGCGAAGTTTGCGTTTTTGTTTTTGCGTTTTATTGGCAAATAAGTGGCTTGTATAAGCATGACCGCGTTTTAATTTACCGGTACCAGTCTTTTTGAAACGCTTTGCAGCGCCACGATGAGTTTTCATTTTTGGCATAGGGTGTTCCTCCTCACTCGATTATTTATCGTTTTTCGGTGCTAGTACTAAAAACATATTGCGCCCGTCCATTTTCGGTGCCGTCTCGACGACGCCGATATCCGAACATGCCTCGGAAAACCGTTCAAGGACGCGTTGACCAATTTCCTTATGCGTAATCGCCCGTCCTTTAAAGCGGATTGTCGCTTTTACTTTATCGCCTTTTTCAAGGAACTTGCGCGCGCTGCGGAGCTTCGTATTAAAATCGTGCTCCTCGATCGTCGGGCTTAAGCGCACTTCTTTGACGTTGATCACCTTTTGCTTTTTGCGCGCCTCTTTTTCTTTCTTTTGCTGCTCGAAGCGGAATTTGCCGTAGTCCATGATGCGGCATACCGGCGGTTTCGCGTTTGGCGCTACCAGCACTAAGTCGAGGTTTAATCTCGCCGCAATTTCAAGCGCTTCTTGTTTCGATTTGATCCCCAGCTGCTCGCCGTTTGGATCAATTAAGCGGACTTCACGGGCACGAATGTTTTCGTTGATAATAAAATCTTTGCTAATAACCAGCCACCTCCAAGGTTTTTTGCGAATTACTTGTTTGTCGCATCGCACTCCCAGCATCGAGCGGTTCCGGAAGAGCAACCGATCGCCGGCCTTTCTCTTCCAACAAAAAAGTGTGGATGCATACGACACCCACACTGCTTACGTCCGAAAACCATATCACGAACCGTAACAACCTGTCAACAGCCATGCCGGCGTCAACCAGGTGAGAAGCGGGGTGCTTCTGCTTTGGTTACAAACAAGTATTCTATTCACTTTATACAATATATCACCTTGGAAGTGGCATGTCAAGGCGCTTTTCTTGATTGACACACAACATTTTTCATTATAACGAATCGTTCACGGTTTGACAAGTAAAAAAATGAAACACCCGTGAAGTAAAACTTCACGGGTGTGTTTTTGTCTATTTTCGCCGCACTTCCTCCTGCAAGAAAGCAATAAAGTCATCGAGCGCCATCGTTTCGCTTTTTTGTTCACCGTATTTGCGGACGTTCACGGCGTTTTCCGCGATTTCTTTGTCGCCGACGACAAGCATGTAAGGAATTTTTTGGATTTGCGCCTCGCGGATTTTATAGCCGATTTTTTCGTCGCGTTCATCGACTTCGACGCGGAATCCTTTCGCTTGCAGCACTTCTTTTACTTCGTATGCATAGTCAAGATGCGCCTCCGGCGATACCGGAATGACTCTCACTTGCACAGGCGCGAGCCAAGTTGGGAACGCTCCTTTATATTCTTCAATGAGGAACGCAACGAACCGTTCCATTGTCGAAACGACGCCGCGGTGGATGACTACCGGGCGGTGCGGCTTTCCGTCTTCGCCGATGTACGTTAGGTCAAAGCGTTCCGGAAGCAAGAAATCGAGCTGCACCGTCGATAATGTTTCGTCTTTGCCAAGCGCGGTGCGCACTTGCACGTCTAATTTCGGCCCGTAAAACGCCGCTTCCCCTTCTGCTTCATAATATTCCAATCCTAGTTCATCCATCGCCTCACGCAGCATCCGTTGCGCTTTTTCCCACATTTCATCATCATCGTAATATTTTTCTTTGTCATGCGGATCGCGATAAGAAAGGCGGAACGAATAGTCGTTTAAGCCGAAATCTTTGTATACTTCCAAAATTAAGTTCACCACGCGCTTAAATTCGTCTTTAATCTGGTCCGGACGAACAAAGATATGGGCATCATTCAGCGTCATGCCGCGGACGCGTTGCAAACCGGAAAGCGCCCCGGACATTTCGTAGCGGTGCATCGTACCCAGCTCGGCGATGCGGATTGGCAGCTCGCGGTAGCTGTGGATTTTGCTTTTATAAATCATCATATGGTGCGGACAGTTCATCGGACGCAGGACAAGCTGCTCGTTGTCCATCTCCATTGGCGGGAACATGTTTTCTTTATAATGGTCCCAGTGTCCGGAAGTTTTATATAATTCGACGCTGCCAAGCACTGGCGTATAGACGTGCTGATAGCCGAGCTCAATTTCCTTATCGACAATATAGCGCTCGATAATGCGGCGAATCGTCGCCCCTTTCGGCAGCCAAAGCGGCAGGCCTTGTCCGACTTTTTGCGACGTTGTAAACAATTCCAGCTCTTTTCCTAGTTTGCGATGGTCGCGCTCTTTCGCTTCCTGCAACAGGCGCAAGTATTCATCCAAATCTTCTTTTTTGAAAAACGCCGTTCCGTAAATGCGCTGCAGCATTTTGTTGTTGCTGTCGCCGCGCCAGTATGCTCCAGAAATATTTAGCAGCTTAAACTCTTTAATTTTTCCCGTCGATGGAACGTGCACCCCGCGGCAAAGATCGAAAAACTCTCCTTGCACGTAAATGGAAATCGTTTCTCCTTCCGGAATATCGTTGATCAGCTCAAGCTTTAAGTCATCGCCGATTTCCTCATAAAGGCGGATTGCCTCTTCCCGGCTTACCTCTTTGCGGACGATTTCCAAGTTTTCTTTGACAATTTTCCGCATTTCTTGTTCGATTTTCGGCAAGTCTTCCGGTGTTAACGAGTGTTCCATATCAATGTCATAATAAAATCCATTTTCAATCACTGGCCCGACACCAAGTTTCACGTTTTTGTACAGGCGCTTAATCGCCTGCGCCATCAAATGGGCCGTGCTGTGGCGCAAAATATCGAGCGCTTCCGGCATGTCTTGCGTAATGATCGAAATCGCGCCGTCTTCTTGGATCGGCGTGCGCAAATCAATAAAACGATCATTCAATTTTCCGGCAATCGCTTTTTTCTTTAATCCCGGGCTGATTGAAGCAGCGATATCTTCCGTTGTCGTTCCTTTTGGAAACTCCTTTACCGCTCCGTCCGGGAATGTAATGCGGATCATTTCCGACATACACTTTTCCTCCTTCTTCTTTTGAGTTAAAAATAAAAAAACTCCTCCCTCAACAAAGGGACGAGTTTGCGTCGTGGTTCCACCCTTCTTCCCATTGCCGCAAAAAGGCATACCGCTCCTAGGCAATGGCTCGAAAGTCATAACGGCTGAACATGCCGGCGGCAATTACTGGATGTGCGTCGTTCACTGCCGCAGCTCCGAGGTGGTAAGTGTATTTTTCGTGTTAGGAAGGTTTCAGCCGCTGCCTTCCCTCTCTGGAAACCGTAAAAATACACCCGTGTCCTCATCATCACTTTTCCATATTTCTTTCATGTACGCTATTATAGAACAGGTTCATGGAAAAATCAAGTTCCTTTCTCATGCCCTGCACCCGTCGCGCGCTGGTGCGCAAAATCGCTGCGGCTGTAAAGACGGATTCGCTCTTGAAACACGTTTTGAATCGTTTGCACCATTCCGTCATCGATAAGGTCGGTATATAAATAAATCGTATCCGGGGCGATGGAGACAAGCGGCGCCAGCACGGAAGAATCGATGTACATCGGCTGGCTGACGATTAAATTGCGGTCAATCCATTGTTTCAATTCTCCCGCGGTAATTTCCCGCAGCTTCTCATCGTAAAAAAGAAAAGACGGCGGTTGGTGGACTAAATGGATTTGTGACAGTTTCGGTGGCCGTGCTGCGATACAGTCGCGCAATGTTTGCACAAAATTTTGATATTCCTGTTCCAGCTTATATTCATCGATCGCCAGCTCGACGTAATGTTGCAGCCGCTCCATATACGATTTTAGGCGAAACGTGATAAAGGAAGAGAAGGAAAAAGAAAGCCCATCTGTTAAAAATTGCTCTAACGCTTCTCGAACCAATGTTTCTCGGGAAACGGAAAGCTGTTTTCCTTTGCGGTAGTCATATCGTTCGCCATCAAGAAACGAATGGGCGAGCTGCAAAATTTGCTGCTGTTCTTCCTTGTCTTGAAAATAAAACGTACCAGAAATGATCGATAATAACAACCGGTCTTCAATAAAACGCAAAATAAAATTCGTGATAGCCGGTATGATATCGGAGCAGATGACGCCGTCGTGATTCTCATATATGTAAATCGCAACAAGGGATTTTCCGTTATATGTTGTGCGAAAGAGCGGATGAACCGTTTTTTTCTCTCTCTCCTTCAATAAGGAAAACAACTTTTCCGCATCGCTTGCCTGTTCCAAATAAATTTCAATCAAGCGCTGTCCCCCCTTTACGAGTCAATGCTTGTTTCTATATATATGGGGACAAACGGTCGTTTAGAATAAAAAAAAGGATATTTCCGTTTTCGGAAATATCCTATTCAAGACGGCGGTTTTTGCCTTTTACTTCTACCGGTTGCGCCAAATAGAGAATCCGCTCCATAATGCGCGCCGCCTTCACCTGTTCCTCCTCGCCGCGCTGCGAATACGTCAAATGATGGGCAAGCTGCTGCAAATCAAAATTCGAGGTAAAAAACGTCGGCAAATTTTCGAACATCCGATATTGCAAAATCGGTCCCAGCAAGTCGTCGCGCACCCAGCTTGACATCGATTCAGCGCCGATATCATCGAGCATTAAAATAGGCACTTTTTTGACGTAATCAAGTTTTTCGTTCACCGTTTGATCTTGCAGCGAACTTTTCAGCTCACGGAAAAATTCGGGAACATACACGATCAGCGACTGGACGTTTTTTTTCGCCAGCGCGTTGGCAATCGCGCCAAGGATATACGTTTTTCCAACGCCAAACGAGCCGTATAAATAAAGGCCTTTCATCTTTTTTCCCGGTTCATACTCGGAAACAAAACGGTCGGCCAGCTCAATCGCCTTCATTCGCCCTTCGTCATCCAGATCAAGATGGGACAGCGACGCTTGCAAAATCTCGCGCGGCACAAATAAGCTTTGAATGAGCGATTCCTGCTGTTTACGTTCATCATGCTTGATTTTCGCCGGGCAGCGGTCATACTTTACATCAATGACCGTCCCTTTTATAACGAGATGAGGATGATATCCTTTCAAAAAGTTTTTACATTGCTCTAAACTCGGACACTGATTGCAGTTTTTGCTTTGCTCGATAAATTCGTACAGTTTCATTAAACTGCGGTCTACCATCTCTTTTGTAATTTCCTGCTCATGCGCGCGCAAAAACGCTTGTACTTCCGGATGCGTCAAAATCTGCCGCTTCATTTGTTCATAACGCTGCTGAAAATCTTTTCTGCCTAGCAGCCGATGTAATAATTGATTCACTCGTTCCATTGCTTTCACATCCTATTATTCGTCGCGGTATTTTTTTAGCCGTTCTTCCAGCTCGCGCCGTTTTTCCTCAATGTCGACCTCATTATCTTGCTCATCGCTTTGACTATAATCCATATTAAGCCATTCTGGCAACAGTTCTTTCCGCACGGTTCTTCTATTTGTTCTTTTGCTTTTTTCATCCGCCCAGCTTTGGTACGTTTTCGCTTCTTGCTTTGCCAGCTCCATTGCCTCCTTGACGGTGCGCACTTTTTTGCGCGCCCAGTGGCTTGCGATTTTCTCCACATATTTTTTCGATAGTTTCATATTCGTCCGCAGCATGACATAATAAATTAATACGTTCACCACGCCAGGAAGCAGTTTCTGCTGAAACATAATATCTTCAATCAGCTGCAAGTCGCTCATCGACGGTTCAGCTCCGCCGGAAATTTCGATTAACAGCTGGCGGGGAGAAATCGTTTCCAGCTGTTTCATCAGCTGTTCTTCCTTCGTTTTGGGCTCGACATTCGTCATGGTTCGATATGGAAGCGGCTGTACTCGTAAACTCAAGTTTGGCAATGAATCGCCGCGTTCAAATTCATACCATTCATGGACGGCTTTGCGCAGCGCATCGATATCAATATGATAAGACGGGTCGATGACGCTCATGACAATTTTTTGCATATCAAGTGGTCCAACACCATACAAAAACGCCAATTTTTTGATCGCTTCTTTTACTTTTGCCGTAATCGCCCGTCTTGGCACCATATGTTTCGACAAACCGGCAAAAAATAATTCGAAATCAAATACGTCATCGTCGAGGTGATAGGTGTTTTCTTTTCGGCCAACATATTCATACCCATCGGCCAGCTGCAAATCTTCTTGCATTTCCCCATGAATGTTCGCCACCATCTGCTCGATATGAACAGAAGCAAAAACATCATGAAACGAACGGGTAACAGAGGAAAATTTCGTTTGGTCGATCGCGGAGGTGGAAAAAAATTGTTTTAATTGTTGAAACTTATGTTTGCCAATGCGATTATAGAGGAAAACGTTCAGCATTCCGTCGGTGAAAAACTGCTCCGGCGCTAACGGCGGCTGCAATTCGTAAATGAACAACTTCGGTTCATCGCCATGCTCAATATTCACATACGTCTTTAACAATCCAATCCCTTCTAATTTTAAACGTTCCTCATAAATTTCTTTTAAATTGCACTGCATCAGCGCCATCAGGCTATGATGGGTCGTTTCCTTCTCCGAAAGCAGCTCTAATTCGCTCCATAGCGTCATATATAAACATAAGGCGCGATAACCGATTAGCGGTTGATAAAGAAGCGTCAGCACTTTTCGATCAAAGTCATGCAGCACTCCATTGCTTCGCACCGTATAACGGTCAACCGGAATTAACTCTTTCCAATGGTGTTCCATGTTCTCGACCTTCCGTTGCTTAGTTTGGACGATGAAAAAAAGGGCTTGTTACCGATATGCAAATAAGCCCTTTAACGCTGTCCTTTTTTAATTAGTTCTTTTAACTCTTCGATAAATACGTTGATATCTTTAAATTGGCGATATACGGAGGCGAAACGGACGTACGCCACCTCATCGACTTTCGACAGCCGCTCCATCACCATTTCGCCGATCGTTTCACTTTTTACTTCAGCGACGCCTTGGTTGCGCAGCTCCCGTTCGATATCCTGTGTAATTTTTTCCAGCTCTTCTAACGCAACCGGCCGTTTTTCACACGCTTTAATTAAGCCGCGCAAAATCTTATCACGGCTGAATTCTTCACGCGTTCCTTCCTTTTTCACGACAATGAGCGGCATTTCTTCCACTCTTTCAAATGTTGTAAAGCGGTAGTGGCACTGTTCGCATTCCCGCCTGCGCCGGATCGAACGCCCTTCATCCACTGGCCGCGAATCGAGAACTCTTGTGCCGTGATGCTGGCATGATGGGCATCTCATAAAACCAACTCCGTTTTTTATTCTTATCTTTTATAATAACGGAACAACAAAGAGCGGACAAGCCGTTTCATTAGGCATTCAGCCCCGATCCGATATACGGCAGGCGCTGATCCAGCTTTCGGTACAAATCAATAATGACGTTGCGGCTCCGGCCGAAATCAAACGGCAGCAATGTCGTTTCTGTAGTGACGGAAAAGTCCACCGCGGTTTCCAGCGGCCGGACGGAGATCACAGTAGCGATAATAAACACCTTTTTGCCACGGCGGGTTTGCGCGCTAAATTCGCCCCTTTCCTCTGAAACAGATAGCAATTCATAATCTGGGGAAGAGGCAAATAGCTCCTTTACCGCTTTCATCACCGCATTGTTTGTCGCCTTATAGTAATGGCTCCGCAGTTCTTCATCTTCATGATTGTCCCTTGTTTCACAATGATTGGTTAGCGCATATTTCCATTTTTTCCAAGCACTCATCGCGACTTCTCCTCATTCTTCTCCTTAACTTCATCATTATCATACCATTATTTTGGGCGAGAAGGGTACTACTATTGAAAATAAAAAAGAGGCGCCACCGTTTCGCACCTCTTTTCTTTCGCTCGTTACGATTATAATGCTTGCGCTTTTTTCACTTCAATCGGGCGCATGCCGCGCGGAAGTTCAATCGTTTCCCGCGTTTGGGCCCCGAGTTTATCGGCGATATAATCTGCCGCAATGGTCGGATCTAAATGTCCACATGTGTAAACATCAATGCTCGCATAGCCATGCTCTGGAAATGTGTGAATCGTCAAATGGGATTCAGAAATAATGACTACTCCACTGACACCTTGTGGTGCAAACTTATGAAATGCTACTTCGCGGATTTCCGCACCCGATTTCAGTGCGGCATCGACAAACGTTTTTTCAATAAATTCGATATCGTTCAGCTTATCAAAATCGCATCCCCATAATTCTGAGATAACGTGACGACCCATTGTGTCCATTCCATAATCCCCCTTTAAACAAATTTTCTTAAATAGAAACATGAAATTCCTTTGCAATAATGGCATGTATAACTACCACGGGGGAAAGTTAGTCCTAAGAGGTCCTAACCCTTTAAGTAGTCACATTACCGTTGCCTTTAAGAAGTTCACGAGACATAGTATACTTTGTTTATGTTGTTTTTGCAACATGCTTTTTAAATTTTTTTACAAAAGATGCGAACCCCCCTTGCCGATCACATAAAAAAGTGCTGGTCCGGTAAGACCAGCGCCTTTTTATCCTGCATTTACGCTTAATTTTTCCATCATTTTAGCAGCGACCATATTCGCTAAATCGACGACGCGGCAAGAATAGCCCCATTCGTTATCATACCATGCTAATACTTTTACTTTCCGTCCTTCCATCACCATCGTCGAAAGGCCGTCAATAATCGCCGAATGCGGATTCGTATTAAAATCGATCGAAACAAGCGGCTCCATCGTAAAATCGAGGATGCCTTTTAGCGGGCCGTTTGCGGCACGAATAAACACTTCATTGACTTCTTCCACCGTCACTTCTTTTTTCACATCCACGACCAAGTCAACGAGCGATACGTTTGGCGTCGGAACACGGAGCGCCATTCCATGCAGTTTTCCTTTTAAATGAGGCAATACTAGTCCTAGCGCTTTTGCCGCTCCCGTTGTTGTCGGGATGATCGACTGTGCGCAAGAGCGGGCGCGGCGCAAATCTTTATGCGGATTGTCAATATTTTTTTGGTCGTTTGTATAAGCATGGACCGTTGTCATTAAACCGTTTTCAATGCCAAATGCTTCATCGAGCACTTTTACCACAGGGGCAAGGCAGTTTGTCGTGCAGGAAGCGTTGGAAATGATGTAATGCTTTTCGATATCAAGCACATGCTCATTGACGCCAACGACAATCGTGACATCCTCATTTTTCCCCGGTGCGGTTAAAATGACACGCTTCGCTCCTGCTTCGAGGTGAAGGCTTGCTTTTTCGCGGGAATTAAATTTTCCTGTCGCTTCGATGACAATATCAATATCGAGCTCTTTCCACGGTAGCTCTTTTGGATCGCGCGAACTGAGCAGTTTTACCTTTTTTCCATCAACGAGAAGGCCATCTTCGAGCGGAATGACTTCTCCGTCAAATTTGCCGTGATTGGAATCATATTTTATTAAATGCGCTAACGTTTCGGATGGATAGCTTGCATTAATCGCCACGATATCGAGGTGTGGAGAATGGATGGCGTTGCGAAATACCATTCTTCCAATTCTTCCGAATCCATTAATCGCTACTTTCGCTTTCATTTATGTTCTCCTCTCATATATGTTATACTAATTAACGAATTTACGCATAAATAGTATATCATATTTTTGTGAAATGTGGAGAAAAAATTCAGCAAAATGATAAAAAAAGACGCCCATTTTAAAGGGCGTCCCATTCTCTTAAAATTTGCAAAAGCTGTTGTTTTGTTTCTTCCACCGTTCCGTTATTATTGATGACGGCATCTGCTTTTTTGACTTTTTCACGAAGCGGCATTTGCGAACGAATTCGCGCCAGCGCCTCCTCTTTCGAAAACCCGTTTCGTTTCATTAGCCGTTCGAGCTGCACCTCATCATCGACGTATACGACAATGACTTTATCGATCAAATGAGTCAGCTCGCTTTCAAATAGAAGCGGAATATCGAGGACAATCGTTTTCGCCCCGCTTTGCACGTACTCTTCTTTTTCCGCCATCATGCGGCGGCGGACCGCCGGATGAACGATGGCATTCAGCTTTTTTCGTTCCTGCTCATTATGGAAGACAATCGCTCCTAGTTTGGCCCGGTCGATTTCCCCGTTTGTCTGCAAAATATCCTGGCCAAACGTTGCGACAATTTGTGTGTATGCTTCCTCTCCCACTTTGACGACATCGCGCGCGACTTGGTCCGCATCAATCACCGGAATCCCCAGCTCGCGAATCATCTTGGTCACCGTGCTTTTCCCGCTTGCGATGCCGCCGGTCAATCCAATCGTCAGCGTCATGATTTCCTCTCCCTTATGCACGTCGATTCGTCTGATCCATGCTTTCCGCTATGACGACACATGCGCGAAAAACGCCAGAGAAGCGCCTCGATTTGACTCCTTGCACATTTATGTTTTTGATCGAGTCATTCCCATTTATCAGCGTTGGCAACAAGGGCAATAATGGGTGCCGCGTCCGGCGACAACCGTTTTTTGAATCGGTTGCCCGCAGCGTTTGCACGGTTCTCCTTTTCGTCCGTACACGAATAACTGCAGTTGAAACATTCCGCTTTCTCCTTGTGTGTTGACGTATGACCTTACCGTACTTCCTCCTTTTTCGATCGCTTCTTGTAATATTGCCACCATTTCGCGATGTAAACGCGCAACTTCCTCATCGGTTAACGACGACGCGATACGTTCAGGGCGAATCTCCGCACGGAATAATGACTCATCTACATAAATGTTACCGAACCCAACGACAACCGTTTGGTCAAGAAGCACCGTTTTGATGGTACGGTTCGTTTTTCGCAGCCGTTCTGCAAGAAAATTTGCAGTAAATGTTTCAGAAAACGGTTCAGGGCCCAACTGGGACAAAGGCGGCCGGCCATCTTCTTCTCCTTTAGGATAAAGATGCATCGTCCCAAACTTTCTTACATCGCGATAGCGAAGTTCTGTACCATCGGTAAAGCGGAAAATAACATGGGTATGCGGTTCGGCAGGGTCACCCTTGCGCCAAACCGCATAGCGCCCTTCCATTCGCAAATGGGAAATGAGCACATGTTTATCGAGCATAAATTTTAAAAATTTCCCCCGCCGTTCAATATCATGGATCGTTTGTCCTTTGACCGTTTCAGCAAATTCCGTCACATCGGCTGGATATTGAACGATCTTTGGCCAAAACACCTGCACTTCTTCGATCGTTTTGCCAACGGTTAACGGAATAAGAGTGCGGCGAATCGTTTCTACTTCCGGCAGTTCCGGCATCCGTCATCCCTTCCTTTTACTTTGCGTCATACCATGTTGGTCCATAATGATAATCGACTTTAAGCGGCACTTTTAACTGTATCGCATTTTCCATCACTTCAGGAACAATTTGCTGCAGCCGCTTTACTTCTTCTTTCGGCGCTTCCAAAATCAATTCATCATGCACTTGCAGCAGCATCCGCGCTTGCAGCTTTTCTTGCTTTAGCCGATCCGCCAAATCAATCATCGCCTTTTTAATAATATCGGCGGCGCTTCCTTGAATCGGCGTATTCATCGCCGTCCGTTCGGCAAAGCTGCGCAGGTTGAAGTTGCGGCTCGTAATGTCCGGCAAATAGCGGCGGCGGTGCAACAGCGTCGTGACATATCCTTTTTGCTTCGCTTCTTGGACGATGTTTTCCATATACTGCTTAACGCCCGGAAAAATTTCAAAATACCGGCGGATAAATTCCGCTGCCTCTTTTCGTGGGATGTTTAAATTTTGTGACAGCCCGTAGTCGCTGATGCCGTAAACAATGCCAAAGTTCACCGTTTTCGCCTGCCTGCGCATGTTTGGCGTCACTTCATCGGCTGTGACGTGGAAAATATCCATCGCCGTTTTCGTATGAATATCTAAATCGTGGCGAAACGCATCGATTAAATTTTCATCATTGGCAATATGGGCAAGCACGCGCAGCTCAATTTGCGAATAATCGGCGGAAAAAATGACCCAATCCGGCTTGGACGGAACGAACGCCTGGCGAATTTTCCGCCCTTCCTCTAAACGGATCGGAATGTTTTGCAAGTTCGGCTCCGTGGAGCTTAGCCGCCCCGTTTGCGTCAGCGCCTGATTAAAAATGGTGTGCACTTTGTGGGTGTCGCAATGCACTACTTTTAGCAATCCTTCAATATAGGTCGACTGCAGTTTTCCTAACTGGCGGTAATGTAAAATTTTCTCGACAATTTCGTGCTGAGGCGCCAGCTTCTCCAATACATCCGCCGATGTGGAGTATCCGGTTTTTGTTTTTTTCAATACAGGCAGCTGCAGCTTTTCAAATAAAATAACCCCCAATTGTTTTGGCGAATTAATGTTAAACTCTTGTCCCGCCAGTTCGTAAATTTCCTGCTCCACGGCACGGAGCTGCTCGGTCAATTCTTCTCCCATCTCTTTTAAGCGCTCGACATCAACCTTTACGCCGGTAAATTCCATTTCAGCGAGAATCGAAGACAGCGGCAATTCCAAATCGGTAAATAAAGCGTATTGTTCATTTTCTTGCAAATCGTGTATAAACTCTTTTTCTAAAGCGCGGATGGCCGCCGCTTTGCGCACAAGATGCTCGGCCAGCGCCTTTTCTTCCGGCACGGTTTGTTTGGCGCCTTTGCCGTATACGGCTTCATCGGATTGCACAGCCATATATTGCTTCGTTTTTGCCACCGAAGCGACATCTTCCGTCGATTGCGATGGATTTAATAAATACGAGGCGATTAATAAATCAAACTCGATTCCACGCAGCTCAATGCCCTTCCATTTTAGCGCAACGATCGCCCGCTTTCCGTCAAAAACGCTTTTTTTCTTTGTTTCATCTTCGAGCCAGGCGGTAAACAACGGCGATGACAGGGCGGTATCGGTGCGGATAAAGAAGTGGCCGTGTTCATTCGCTAGCGCAAACCCTAAAATCGGCGCCTTATGATAATTGGATTCCAGCACTTCGACAACGAGCGCCGACCGATCGGCGAGCACCGACTCGCTTACTTCCTCGACGATCGTATAATCGATGTTTGGCAGTACCGCCTCTTCTTTTTTCGTTTGCGGAGCTACTTTGTCAAGAAGCGAATTAAACCCAAGCTCTTTAAATAAAGCGATGACTTTGTCAACATCTTGCCCGTGGTATTCGATATCCTCCAATGAGAGCTCGATCGGCGCATCGCGGGAAATGGTCGCCAGCTGCTTGCTCATCAGCGCCAAATCACGGTACTTCTCTAAATTCTCCTTTAGTTTGTTCCCATTGATTTGCTCGATGGATGCCAATATGTTTTCCACCGAACCGAATTGTTTTAACAGCTTTACCGCCGTTTTCTCGCCAATGCCAGGCACTCCTGGAATATTATCCGACTTGTCGCCCATTAATCCTTTTAAATCAATAATTTGTTCCGGCGTCAGTCCATATTTCTCCCGCACCGTTTCCGGCGTATACGATTCGACGTCAGTAATGCCTTTTTTTGTAATATCTACCGTCACATGATCAGAGGCAAGCTGCGTCAAATCGCGGTCGCCAGAGATGATTTTAACCTCAAATCCCTCTTTTTCGGCCTTTGCTGACAGCGTGCCGATAATATCGTCCGCTTCATAATTTTCCAACTCATAGGAGCAGATTTGGTATGCCTGAAGCAACTCTCTAAGCAACGGAAATTGCTCCGATAATTCCGGAGGCGTTTGCTGCCGCCCTCCTTTATATTCGGTAAACGTTTTGTGGCGGAACGTCGTTTTCCCGGCATCAAAGGCAACAAGCATATGTGTCGGTTTTTCTTCTTCTAAAATTTTCATCAGCATCATCGTAAAGCCATATACAGCATTCGTATGAATCCCTTTATCGTTATGTAAAAGCGGCAGCGCAAAAAAAGCGCGATAGGCAACGCTGTTTCCATCAATCAATACTAGCTTCTTTTTCAACGCATTCCCCTCCTCTAGCACTCTTGTTCCTATTGTACCATGATCCCATCTATAAATAAAAAAACGAGAACGTTTTTTCGTTCTCGTTTACTTTTGGAATAGCTTTGGAAAGTGCACCGTAAATGCCGTACCGTGCCCGACTTTGCTTGTGACCGTAATATAGCCGTGGTGTGCTTCCACTAAATGTTTGACAATCGCCAGTCCTAAACCCGTTCCGCCCGAGTTGCGGCTACGCGCTTTATCGACTCGGTAAAAGCGTTCGAAAATGCGCGGAATCTCTTCTTGTTCAATGCCAATGCCTGTATCTTTAACGTGAAGAAGAATCTCCTTCGCTTGTTCCTCAATGACGATCTCTACTTTTCCACCCTTTGGCGTATACGTTAACGCGTTTGTAATCAAATTAATGAAAATTTGTTTAAGACGGTTGACATCCCCTTTTATATATGCCGCAGCAGGCGCATGCCAATAAAAATGAATGCCTTTTTCTTCCGCTTTGCGTTGAAAGATAGCGGCAGCTTCCTTTAACACCGCTACTAAATCGACCGTTTCCATCTGAAGCTCAAACCCGTGCTGCTCGATTTTCGATAAATCAAGCAACTCTTGCACTAATGTCTGCAGACGTTCGCTTTCTTTTAAAATAATTGACAAAAAGTGCTGCAACGCCTGCTCATCTTTCATCGCCCCATCCAGCAGCGTTTCGGCAAATCCTTTAATCGAGGTAATCGGCGTTTTTAACTCATGAGAAACGTTAGCGACAAAATCTTTGCGGATTTGTTCCAGTCTTTTTAGCTCGGTAATATCATGGAAAACGAGCACAATGCCTTGCCATTCGTCATTCGTGCCGATAATCGGGGCGCCGTACACTTCAAAATGCTTTCGTTCGATGCCAATCGTCAATAACAACTGTTTGCGAATGTTTGTTTCTTTAATAAAAATGTCGTCTACAAGTTGTACAATTTCTTTATGAATAAATGCTTCCGTATACGGCCGGTACAAATAATCGGATGGTTGAATATGAAAGCATTCCTTAAAGGCGCGGTTAATTAAATTAATGTAGCCGCGGCTGTCAATTAAAATAAGCCCGCTTCCGACGTTTTCGATCAGTGTATGAAGGCGGTCGGTTTGCATTTCCCGAGATTTGCTGATTTCCTGCAAATTGCGGGCAAGCCGGTTAATGGATTGAACGAGCATCCCCGCTTCATTGTATTCCCCGTTTGGCACCCTTGCTTCATAATTTCCTTTCGCCAGCTCAACAGCTACTTCTGTTGCCGCTTCGATCGGCTTCATATATTGATTGGCAATTTTTAACCCAAGCAAAATAATGACAATCAAAGCGGTGCCCAGGCTGCTGACCAATACTCCCCAAATTTGCTGGTTCACCTTTTTCAACGAATTGGTCGGAGAGCTTAAAATGACATATCCTGCGTTTTTCCCTTCCTTTGTGTAAGGAACAATATAATAATATACATCATTCGTTTTTTCGATAATCGAAAATTGGTGAAATTGTTTTTTGTGTAAAATGTCGCGAATAATCTGCTCATGAGCTTGATCGTTAATATTGGCAACGTGCCCGGTGTCAAACACCACTTTTTCCTCGCGGTTTAATATCGTGATGCGCGAGGACAGCTCCTCGCTCATTTCTTGTAAGTCGGGGCGAATTTGCGCCAGTGATTCGTTTTTCAACAAAATGGCAACTGCTTTTGCTTCTTTTTCCAACCGTTTATTCATCGTTTCCACATAAAAGTCTTTAAATAATTGCCCAAGCAATAGTCCAAGACATATCAATACCGTGACAATCAATGTCACCAGCCAGAACAACAGACGTGTGCGGAAGCTAGTCATTCCGTTTTGGCTCCTCTAATTTATATCCAAGCCCCCGTATCGTTTTAATATATAAAGGTTTTTTCGTATCATGTTCAATTTTTTCCCGCAAATGGCTGATATGAACATCGACAATACGAGTATCGCCGGCAAAATCATAATTCCATACCGCGCTAAGCAGTTGATCTCTCGTTAACACCCTGCCTTTATGTTTGGCTAGATAAAGAAGCAGTTCAAATTCTTTCGGAGTAAGCTCGAGCTGTTTTCCGGCAAAATATGCTTCATAATTGTCTGGAAAAATTTCCAAGTCACCAATGACGATTCGCTCCTCGCTTTCCTCGGCAGGATTGGAAAGCTGCGTGCGCCGCAAAATCGCTTTCACCCGCGCGATGACTTCACGGGGGCTAAACGGCTTGGTCATGTAGTCATCCGCGCCAAGTTCGAGCCCGAGCACTTTGTCGAATTCGTCGTCTTTCGCCGTCAACATTAAAATCGGTGTCATCACTTTTTGCTGGCGCAATTGTTTGCACACTTCGACCCCATCGAGCTTTGGAAGCATCAAGTCCAAAATGATTAACGCCGGCTGTTCATCGGCTACTTTCTCGATCGCTTCCTCGCCATCGTTTGCCGTCACGACCGTAAATCCTGCTTGTTCCAAATTGTATGTTAATAGCGTGACAATCGATTGTTCGTCGTCGACAACTAACACTTTTTTGCCCATCCTTCTCCTCCGCTCTGCTATTTTAGAATTAAGTTTGTCCATGTTTATCATACCATAAAACTAAAAAAAACCGCCTTACGAAACAGGCGGTTTTTGCTCAAAAATTTTCTAACACCCGGCCATCAAGCGGAGATAAAACATACGGCGGACAGACGGACAGCGTTCCTTCGAGTACTTTGTCTTCGTCCCGCGTCGCTTGCACAGAAATTGTAATCCTATGATGATCCTCATTTACTTCTGTCACTTCAAACAGAAACTGCAATTGCTCGTAATGATAAACCGGCTTCAGAAAATGAATTTCCTGTTTGGTAATATGGCTTCCCGGGCCCGGCAAATATTTCGAAATGGCGGAAGTAATCATTCCCGTTAACATTACTGCCGGAACAATCGGCTTTTTCAGCGGCGTCTGGGAAGCGTAATCGTGCTGGATGTATAGCGGATTGGCATCATCCGTCAGTCCAAGATAAAGCAGCAAATCTTTATCTTCAATTTTCGCGTTGATTACTAGTTTTTCCCCGACCGAAATTTCCGATATATTTCTCCCAAGTTTGCGCTTTTTTAGCATGTCAAACACCCCTTTGTTTTAGAAAACACTTTCAATAAATAGGTAACAAAAATTCGGGATGATTCCCGAATTTTTGTCTTTGCCACTATTTATTCTAATACGCGCATGACGTTTTTCACGGATTCGACCGATTTGGCAAGCGCTGCTTTCTCTTCCTCCGTCAGTTCTAGTTCGATCACTTTTTCGATACCATTGCCGCCTAAAATCGTCGGCACCCCTAAATAAATGCCTTCGTAGCCGTATTCGCCTTCGAGATAAGCAATTGCCGGAAGGATGCGGCGTTGGTCTTTAATGATCGCTTCCACCATTTCGGCAAGTGAAGCAGCCGGTGCATAATAAGCGCTGCCGTTGCCAAGCAAGTTCACTATTTCGCCGCCGCCTTTGCGGGTACGTTCGACAATCGCATCAAGGCGGTCTTTCGGAATTAATTTTTCAAGCGGAATGCCGCCGGCATAGGAATAACGAACAAGAGGCACCATATCGTCGCCATGTCCACCCAGCACAAAGCCGGTGACATCTTTTACAGAAATGTTTAATTCCTGTGCGACAAACGTGCGGAAACGGGCGGTATCCAATACGCCAGATTGACCGATGACGCGGTTTTTCGGGAATCCCGATTCTTTAAATACCGTGTAAGTCATCGCATCAACAGGGTTCGTCAAGACGATAATGTAGCAGTTCGGCGAATATTTGACCACTTCTTTTGTTACTTGTTTCATAATTTTTTGGTTGGTGGTGACAAGGTCGTCGCGGCTCATGCCTGGTTTGCGCGCAATGCCTGCCGTAATGATCACGACATCAGAATCAGCAGTGTCTTCATAGTTGGAAGTGCCGATAATGTTTGCGTCAAACCCTAGCACCGGGCTTGATTCGAGCATATCGAGCGCTTTTCCTTTTGTCGGATTTTCCAACTGCGGAATATCGACAAGGACGATATCTCCTAATTCTTTTTGGGCTAAAATAAATGCAGTCGTTGCACCTGTAAATCCTGCACCGATCACTGAGATTTTTTTACGTCTCATTGTCATATTCCCCCATCCTCTCTCTTATGTGTTATTGTTATTCCATATTGCGAATAAGCGCATCAGCAAATTCAGAACATTTTACTTCCGTTGCATCGTCCATGAGACGGGCAAAATCATAGGTGACGATTTTGGCCGCGATCGTTTTTTCCATCGCCTCAACAATCAATTTGGCCGCTTCATTCCAGCCGAGATGTTCAAACATCATCACGCCGGATAAAATGACCGATGACGGATTCACTTTATCCAAACCGGCATATTTTGGAGCTGTTCCGTGCGTCGCTTCAAAAATGGCATGTCCTGTTTCATAGTTGATGTTTGCCCCTGGCGCGATGCCGATGCCGCCGACTTGTGCCGCTAACGCGTCGGAGATGTAGTCGCCGTTTAAGTTCATCGTTGCAATCACATCAAATTCACGCGGGCGCGTTAAAATTTGCTGCAAGAAAATGTCGGCAATGACGTCTTTAATAATGATTTTTCCGGATTGTTCCGCTTCGGCAAGCGCTTGGTTTGCCGCTTCTTTTCCTTCCGCTTCGACAATGCGGTCATATTGCGCCCATGTAAATACTTTGTCGCCAAATTCTTCTTCCGCTAATTCATAGCCCCAGTTTTTAAATGCACCTTCCGTAAATTTCATAATGTTTCCTTTATGGACAAGCGTCACCGATTTCCGTCCATGCTTAATCGCATAATTGATCGCAGCGCGCACTAACCGTTTTGTTCCTTGTTCGGAAATTGGCTTGATGCCGATGCCCGATGTTTCCGGGAAGCGAATTTTACGGACGCCCATTTCATTTTGCAAGAAATCAATCACTTTTTTCACTTCCGGCGTTCCTTTGGCATATTCGATCCCTGCGTAAATATCTTCGGTGTTTTCACGGAAAATCACCATGTCCGTATCTTCCGGGCGTTTGACCGGAGAAGGCACGCCTTTAAAATAACGGACAGGGCGCAAGCACACAAATAAATCCAACTCTTGGCGAAGCGCCACATTTAAAGAGCGAATTCCTCCACCGACCGGAGTCGTTAACGGACCTTTAATCGCAATTATGTATTCACGAATCGTATCGAGCGTTTCTTGCGGGAGCCACTCCCCAGTCAGCTTATACGCTTTTTCCCCGGCAAGCACTTCTTTCCAAACAATTTTTTTCTCGCCTTTGTACGCTTTTTCTACCGCGGCTTCTAACACGCGGGATGCCGCTGCCCAAATGTCCGGGCCTGTCCCATCCCCTTCAATGAATGGAATAATCGGATTGTTTGGTACATTCAACACACCATTTGTTACCGTAATTTTTTCCCCTTGCGTCACGGTCAAAACCTCCAACTATAGTTTTTTATGAAAAAGGTGAGAAAGGCAACTTGTTTCTCACCTTATTGCCAACATCATTAGCCGCGCTGTTCTATCGGCACGTATACCCGTTTTGACGGGCCGGTATATTCCGCCCGCGGGCGAATGAGACGGTTATTATCGTATTGTTCTAAAATATGTGCAAGCCATCCCGACATCCGGCTTACCGCAAAGATAGGCGTAAATAAATCATGGTCAATACCTAAGCAATGGTAAACCGATGCCGAATAGAAGTCAACGTTTGGCGGCAGCGATTTCTCGGAAGTCACAATGTCTTCGATTTTTGTCGACATTTCATACCAATGCGGCTCGCCCACTAGTTTCGTTAATTTTTCTGACATTTTTTTCAAATGCTTCGCGCGCGGATCGCCTTTACGGTAAACGCGATGGCCAAAGCCCATGATTTTTTCTTTATTTTCCAGTTTCCGGCGAATATACGGTTCAACATTCTCCACTGTTCCGATTTCCGTTAGCATTTTCATCACTGCTTCGTTTGCCCCGCCATGAAGCGGCCCTTTGAGCGCGCCGATCGCTGCTGTAATGCCGGAGTAGATGTCAGATAATGTTGCCACACAAACGCGCGCCGTAAAAGTAGAGGCGTTTAATTCATGGTCAGCATGCAATACAAGCGCTTTATTAAACGCTTCCACTGCAATTTCATTTGGCTCTTCCCCAGTTAACATGTAAAGGAAGTTGGCTGCAAATCCTAAATCTTTTCTTGGTTCGACAGGTTCTAGTCCTTTACGGACGCGGGCAAACGCTGTTACAATGGTAGGAATTTTCGCTTGCAGACGAATCGCTTTACGATAATTTGCTTCCTTTGTCATCACATCGGCTTCTTCATCGTAAAGCCCCAACATCGAAATTGCCGTCCTCAATGCCGCCATCGGATGGACTTTATCGATTGGATACATTTTAAAATGTTCAATAATCTCTTTTGGAATGGCAGCATTTTCGGCTAACTGTTGCTTTAGTTCTTCCAACTGTTCCTTTGTCGGAAGTTCACGATGCCAAAGCAAATAAACTACTTCTTCAAAGGAAGCGTTTTCTGCCAAATCATCGATATTGTAGCCTACATAGGCTAGGGTGTCATCAATAATCGAACTGATGTTTGATGTAGTGGCGACAACCCCTTCCAGACCGCGCGTAACTGTCATCGTAATCTCCCCTTTTCTTTAAAATGATTACCTTCCCCCGCGGTATGCGGCAAGAGAGTGAGCGCTTGCTCGAAACCGGGACAAAAAATGACGCCGAAAGTGCTTACATTCTACTGCATTATGTATTGCCACCTTTCCGCTAGAATAGAAGGTGACAATTGAAATAACTGTTTATATTATAAACAATTATCTGACTTTTGTCATCTATAATGACGAAAGCCGTGAAACCCCGCATCGGTCTTTATCCGTCAAAAACCGCTTATTCCTTCAAATCATTACTGTCAAAAATATTCTATCATTTTCATAATCATATAAGCAATTCCAGCACCAATAAGCGGGCCGACGGCAACACCGTGAAAGAGCGATACAGCAATAATCGTTCCTAATACAAGCGCGGCAGTCATATGGGGATCGGTCGATAACAGCGTAACCCCTCCTTTTGCAATTAAGGCTACAAAAATTCCCGATAAAAGTGCAATCCAGGCCGACAATGACTGCAAAGAAGCAGTGAGTTGCTTAAAGCCGATCTCCCCTGTGGCAATTGGAGCCAACACGGCAATTGTAATGATGGTTATCCCCCAATTAATCCCTTTGGCGTGGATCGCAGGAATCCATTTTTCTTCCATCCCAATCATTTTAATAATAAGCAGTACCGCCACCGCAATCATTAACGATTGATTTTTTGCAATAAAACCGATAAAAAATAAAATAAGCAAAAACAATACTGACTCGCTCATCATTGGTTCTTCCTTTCTTCATTCATTTCACACTTTCCAACACGAAACCTTGCCCTTTGCTTATACGTAAGCAAACATGTAATATATAAATATGGAAAAATTTATGGAGGTGAAACATTGTCCCGCCATCACTTATATAGCTTTCTTCGCTTTTTGTTTGTCATCGCCGTCACCATTCTCGGAGCGACTGCTCTTTATTATGTATCCACCGTTACATATCCGTTTATCATCGCGTTTTTTATTGCCTTTTTAATTAACCCGCTCGTCGACTTTCTAGAACGAAAAGCCAAGATGCCAAGATGGCTGGCGGTGATCGTGACATTGGTCGTATTGTTTGCGGTCGTGGCCGGTTTGGTGACGCTTTTGATTGCCGAAATCGTTTCGGGAACGCAGTACTTAGCCAATATCGTACCGGAAAAATTCCAAGCATTAGTTTCCTATATCGAAATGTTTTTTGCCCAGCAAATTATTCCTCTTTATCAAGATTTGGCGATCTTATTTAAAAATTTGGACGCTGATCAGCAGGATACAATTATGAATAATATCCAAGCCGTAGGCACGCAAATCGCCACCACCGTTGGACAGTTTATTCAGCACGTGCTGCAAAACATCCCGCAGCTGCTCGCTTGGCTTCCAAATGCGGCTACCGTTTTTATTTTTTCACTGCTGGCTACGTTTTTTATTAGCAAAGACTGGCGTCGGCTTACAGGCATCGTCCAAACGATTTTGCCGGCAAAAGCGCACAAAAGCGGAAAAACGGTATTTCGCGATTTAAAGAAGGCCTTGTTCGGCTTTATTAAAGCGCAAGCAACACTGATTTCCATCACAACGGTCATTGTTTTAATCGGCTTGCTTATTCTCCGCGTCGATTATGCAATTACGATCGCTCTTATTATCGGGCTTGTCGATATTTTACCGTATTTAGGAACGGGTATTGTCTTCGTTCCGTGGATTATTTATACGGCCGTAAGCGGCAATATTCCGTTTGCTATCGGTCTAGGCGTGCTTTATATCGTCGTTCTTGTCCAGCGGCAAATTATGGAGCCAAAAGTGCTTTCCTCATCGATCGGCCTTGATCCGCTCGCTACGTTAGTAGCATTATTTGTCGGATTTAAATTAATTGGCTTTCTCGGATTAATTGCAGGGCCAGTTGTGCTTGTCATCATCCGAACGCTGCACAGCGCCAACGTATTTCGCGATATTTGGAATTTTATTATCGGAAAATCTACGCCATAACCGCCAAAATGAACGCGAAAGAGAAAGAGCCTTTCAAATATAGCGGAAAGGCTCTTTCCTTTATCGATATAAATAGAAAAACATTTTCGTGTGAAAGAGCGATTTCAGCCAGCGGGCGATATACGGTTTCATCAGCGCGCGCGTAAAAGGAAGAAGAAGAAACACCCCAAGTATATCGGTAAAAAAACCTGGTGTTAACAACAGCACTCCGCCAATGAACACGCAAATCCCATCAAGAATCGCGCCGCTCGGAAGGCGTCCGTATGACATCTCCCGTCTTGCTTTTTCGATCACTGCCAGTCCTTGTTGTTTCACAAGCCATATTCCTATCATTCCCGTCAGCATAATTAAGACAAGTGTAGACCATATCCCGATCAATTTGCCGGAAAGAATAAACAGAGCGATCTCCAAGACCGGAATCACGATAAATATCCCGATGACCCATTTCATGCTTCTCCATCTGCCTTTCGAAAGAAAAATAAAAACAGAGAAATGATTTCTCTGTTTTTATTATATCTTATAACATATCTTATAACACGCTCGCATGTCCTTGATAAACCGCACCGAATCCTGCGTCCACCGTAATTTCCTGCCCATCTTTTAAAATCGCTGTTGCATTTTCTACACCGACAATGACCGGAATGCCAAGGCTTAGACCAACGACGGCGGCATGGCTCGTTAATCCGCCTTCTTCGGTAATGATGGCCGCCGCTTTTTCTAGCGCCGCCATCATGTCTGCATCGGTACTGTTCGTTACTAAAATCCCGCCTTCTACCATTTTTCGGGTCGCTTCTTCTGCCGTTTTTGCAATTACCGCTTTTCCGAAAGCCGATTTGCGGCCAATGCCTTGCCCTTTTGCAATAATGTCGCCGATCACATGCACTTTCATCAAGTTCGTCGACCCTGTTTCTCCAACTGGAACTCCCGCGGTGATGACGACTAAATCACCGTGTTTGACTACTCCTGATTCTATTGCAGCATCAACGGCAATATCAAGCATTTCGTCCGTTGTTTTCGCTTGTGGCGCCACTTGCGAATATACTCCCCAGACAAGCGCTAATTTGCGTGATACGGATTCACTGGAAGTAACAGCGACAATCGGGGCTTTCGGACGATACTTCGATATCATATACGCCGTTTTTCCGCTGACAGTTGGCGTGACAATCGCCGCCACGTCTAAGTTTAGCGCCGTATGCGCCACCGATTGCCCGATCGCATCGGTAATCGTCGTCGCGCTTTCTCTTGTCCGCTGTCCTAATATGTCGCGGTATTGCAGGGCTTGTTCGGTGCGCAGCGCAATTCGATGCATCGTTTTTACCGCTTCGACTGGATAATGCCCTGCCGCCGTTTCCCCAGATAGCATCACCGCATCGGTACCGTCAAAAATCGCGTTGGCGACATCGCTTGCTTCTGCTCTCGTAGGTCTCGGGTTGCGCTGCATCGAATCGAGCATTTGTGTCGCCGTAATAACCGGTTTGCCAAGCATGTTGCATTTTTTAATGAGCACTTTTTGGATCAATGGCACTTCTTCTGCCGGGATTTCAACGCCAAGGTCGCCGCGCGCCACCATCAGGCCATCGGCAACTTCCAAAATTTCATCAATATTATCTACGCCTTCTTGATTTTCGATTTTGGCGATGATTTGAATATGTAGCGCGTCATTTTCTTCGAGCACCTCGCGAATCTCCAATACGTCGGAAGCTCTCCGAACGAAAGAAGCGGCGATAAAATCAATTCCTTGTTCGATGCCGAATAAAATATCTTGGCGGTCTTTGGCTGTAATCCCTGGCAGGTTGACGCGAACGCCCGGTACATTAACTCCTTTTTTATTTTTCAAGACGCCTCCATTTAGCACTCTCGTGACAATTTCGCGCGCTTGTTTATCAATAGAAACAACTTCCAAGCCAATTAACCCATCATCTAAAAGAATTTTGGAGCCAGGAACGACATCGTCAATAAGCCCTTCATAGGTCACCGAGATTTTCTCCGGCGTTCCGAGGACTTCCTTCATCGAAATAACAAGCTGCGATCCTTCTTTTAATTCGATGGAACCATTTTCCATGTCATGCGTGCGAATTTCCGGCCCCTTCGTATCTAACAAAATCGCCACCTTTTTTCCCGTTCGCTTCGCTGCTTCACGAATGTTTTGAATGCGCCGTCCATGTTCCATATGGTCGCCGTGCGAAAAATTTAAACGCGCGACATTCATCCCCGCTTCGATCAATTGCACGAGCTTATCCACACTCTCACTGGCAGGACCGATCGTACAGACGATTTTTGTTTTCCTCATCATCATTTCTTCTTCCTTTCCGCTAGGGAATTAAATGGATAGCTCTTTTGACAACAAATACATTCTTTGATCCACAGTATGCTTGTTTGCCAACGCTTCGGCAATATCATGATCGACGAGCTGATTGTTTTGAATGCCGACGCAGCGGCCGCCTTTTCCTTCTAGCAATAATTCAACAGCCCGGGCACCTAAACGGCTGGCAAGCACACGGTCAAACGCAGTTGGAGAACCGCCGCGCTGCACATGCCCCAACACCGTGACGCGCGTTTCAAATCCGGTTGCTTCTTGAATTTTCTTGCCGAACTCGACGCCGCTTCCAACCCCTTCGGCAACGATAATAATGCTATGTTTTTTGCCGCGCTCATGTCCACGCTTCAGCCGTGCAATAATATCGTCCATGTCATACTCTGCTTCCGGAATCAAAATCGTTTCCGCTCCTCCGGCAAGCCCTGACCATAACGCAATATCCCCGGCATGGCGTCCCATTACCTCAATGACATATGTCCGTTCGTGCGATGTGGCAGTGTCGCGGATTTTGTCAATGGCGTCAATCACCGTGTTTAATGCTGTATCAAATCCAATTGTAAAATCCGTTCCAGGAATGTCATTATCGATTGTTCCCGGCACTCCGACACAAGGAAATCCATGCTCCGTTAATTTTTTGGCCCCTTGATACGAACCGTCTCCGCCGATGACGACCAGCCCTTCAATCCCGTGCTTTTTCAATTGTTCAATTCCTTTTCGCTGGCCTTCTTCTGTTTTAAATTCCGGACAGCGTGCCGTATATAGTATTGTACCCCCACGATGAATAATATCCCCAACGTCTCCGACTTCCAATTTTTTAATGTTTCCAGCAATTAAGCCAGCATAGCCATGATAAACCCCAAATACTTCTACACCATGGTAAATCGCTTTGCGGACAACAGCACGAATGGCCGCATTCATGCCTGGCGAATCGCCGCCGCTTGTTAACACACCAATACGTTTCATGTTGTCACCTCGTTTATTCATTGTTTGATAACCCATTATGAAAAAACGTCCGACCTCATACCTCTGCAACTCTTTAACATTCTATAAAATAACACGAAGCCTAGAAGAACACAATAGAGAAGCTGTTAAATATTTGTTAACACGGCTTGCAATATAACAAAGCTGTCTCGTAGATGGAGACAGCCTTGTTTTTATCTTACCCGAAGGTCATCGTGGGAAAACGTAAATTGCCCGATTTGTTTAAATTTTTCATATCGTTGCTGGACTAATGTTTCGCCATCCAGCTTTAGAAGCTGCTGCAGCGAGCGCTTCAACACCTTATCGATTTCTGCCGCCTGTTGATCGACATCGCGATGAGCGCCGCCGCGAACCTCTGGAATAATTTCATCAATCACCCCGAGCTCTTTTAGGTCATGCGCAGTAATTTTCATCGTTTCCGCCGCACGCTGTGCCAGTGCTGCATCTTTCCACAAAATCGCCGCCGCTCCTTCCGGGGAAATGACAGAATACGTGGAGTTTTCGAGCATATGAATATGGTTGCCAACCCCAAGCGCCAGCGCACCGCCGCTTCCGCCTTCGCCGATTACAATGCAAACAATCGGCACGGTAAGTCCTGACATTTCAAATAAATTTCTAGCAATCGCCTCGCTTTGTCCTCGCTCCTCCGCTGCTTTTCCCGGATAAGCTCCTTTTGTATCAATAAAACAGATGATGGGGCGCTGGAATTTTTCCGCCTGTTTCATGAGCCGCAATGCCTTGCGATATCCTTCCGGATGCGGCATGCCGAAATTGCGGCGAATGTTTTCTTTCGTATCTTTTCCGCGTTGGTGGCCAATCACAGTCACAGGCAAGCCGTCGTATTTGGCAATTCCGCCGACAATCGCCTCGTCATCGCCAAAACAGCGGTCCCCATGGCATTCTAAAAAATGCGTAAACAGCCGAGTTATGTAATCTAGTGTTGTCGGTCGCTGGGGATGACGGGCGATTTGCACGCGATCCCATGGAGTTAAGTTCGAATATATATCGTTTTCCAATTTGGCAAGACGCGCTTCCAATTTTTCAATTTCTGCCGAAAGGTCGACCTCGGCGGTTTTCATAAACTCTTTTAACTCGATAATTTTTCGACGCAATTCAATGAGCGGCTTTTCGAAATCTAACTCTGCCACCATCCGTGTTCTCCTCCTCCTTGATGAATATCCAGCACCGTCGTCAGCGTCTCCTTTAAGTCGTGGCGATGGATGACGGCATCCAGCTGACCGTGTTTCAGCAAAAATTCCGCTGTTTGGAAATCTTCGGGAAGCTCCTCGCGCACCGTTTGCTCAATCACGCGGCGGCCGGCAAAGCCAATGAGCGCCCCCGGTTCGGCAAAATTATAATCCCCGAGCGAAGCAAAGCTTGCCGACACCCCCCCGGTAGTCGGGTGCGTCATCACCGAAATAATCAGACCGCCTTCATCGCTAAACAATTTTAAAGCAGCACTCGTTTTTGCCATCTGCATTAAACTTAATACCCCTTCTTGCATGCGAGCGCCGCCGGAAGCGGTAAAAATAAGAAATGGGACATGAAGTTCCCTCGCTTTTTCAATTGCCCTTGTAATTTTTTCCCCGACGACAGAGCCCATGCTCCCCATCCGGAACGCCGAATCCATTACGGCGATTACCAGCGGATATCCATTTAACGTCCCTTCGCCGGTGACAACCGCTTCATTTAAGTTCGATTTACGGCGATCTTCTTCGAGCTTTTCCATATATCCTGGGAACTGCAACGGATTGACAGAAATCATATCGGCGTCGTATTCGCGAAAACTGCCTTCATCTAGCAAACTGTCAATTCGCTCCCGCGACGGCATCGTATGGTGATAGCCGCAGCTCATGCAAACGCGCAAATTTTTTATCAATTCTTTTGTATACATAATTTTTTTGCACTTTGGGCACTTCGTCATAATTCCCTCGGGAACTTCGTATCTCACTTGCTGGGAAGGAATCGACGCATATTTCTTCTTTTTGATAAATATGTCTTTCCACATGAGGTATTCCCTCCTTCACTTTTTGGCTCTATCTACTACTGTATCGAAAATTCATCATATTTTTTGTAAAACGATGTCATTTCTCTTTCGACAAAGGAGGACGCACATATGTTTTCCATATTTCCGTCACAACAGCCTCATCCCGCTTCGCCAATGCTTCTAGCATCTTCTCATAAAATACATCAGGCAATGAACCGGTGCCGCTGATCGTAGCGGAAAAGTTGTGCAGCACCCGCCAAATTCGCTCTAGCAAATAGTTGTGCGTCGCCATCGTCACCCATTGAAAAAAAACATCATAATTCATTGATTTTTGTCGAACGTTTTTTTCAAGCCACGCCAAATCTTTTTCTTGCCACCGTTGGCAGGCAAGCTGCAAGCAAAGCTGCTCTATGAGCCACTTCGTTTCTGCCAAATCTGCTTTGGCGCGCTTATCTTGCAAAATAAACATTCCGAGCAAGTTAATAAGCTGGTGGTTCCCTATATCTTTAATGTAAGTTCCTTCACCGCGCCGCGTTTCAATTATGCCAAGAAATTCGAGCGCCCTTAGCGCCTCGCGCACCGAAGAGCGGCCGACTTGCAGACGCTCTGATAATTCGCGTTCAGAAGGAAGTTTATCGCCGGCGACCAGTCCGTCTTCGCGGATGATTCGGCGGATTTGTTCGAGCGTTTCGATGTATACTTTTGCGTCTTTTACCGGTGATCCCTCCCTAGCATGCCATCGCAACTATACTTTCCTTCTATTTCCATCACTGGTCTGACCACCTAATGTCTATACGATATAACAAAATTGCAAAATAGTAAAGAAATAATCATTTGACTACAATATGTTCACCGCCAAGGAGCTCCTTTAGTGCCGCTATACATTCATCGGTTACGGCAGCATTGTATTCTTCGGCCAATTTGACCATCTTTTGCTCTTGTTCATAATAAAGAAAAACAGGAGTATTTCCATGATATTTTCGCAATAACTCTTTTAGTGTAAACAATTTTCCAGCGGCCATATGTTCTGGACGAATTTTTATATAAAGTGCTTTCGTAAAAAGAGAAAGCACTTGGCGAATCACCAGCTGTGGTTTCCCGGCGCGGACATCTATTTTTCCTTCCAACAGCTGTATATTTCCTTTCTCCAACGCTGCGGAATAACGGGAATATACACTAGGAAACGCCACCGCATCCATTTCCCCGCTCTCATCGCTAATGGTGAAAAAGGCCATCTCCTCTCCTTTTTTCGTCCGCGTTTTTCTTTTTTCTGCAATATATACGCCTACTTTAACGAAAGAATTCGTCGCTCCATTGCATACGCTGAAAATGGGTTTGGCGCCAGCCAAGCGAAATGCCTTTTGATACTCCGTTGTCGGGTGCGGGGAAACATACACACCGAGCAATTCTTTTTCATGCTTCAGCTTCTCTTCCAACGACAGTGCAGGGGCTTCCACATATTTTGGCTTTAAGGACAAATCGGTAAACAAACCTTCTTTCACATACGGACCGATAAGCTGAGCGTGTTCTAGCGCGACATCCACACTTGCCAATAAAGAGGCTCTTTCCACTCCGAACTCATCAAAACAGCCTGACAAAATAAGCGACTCGATCGTTTTTCGGTTGATGCCTTTTCCGAATAGGCGCACAGAAAAATCAAAAAAGTCGGCAAACGGCCCTTTTTGCCGTTCTTGGACAATCGCCCTTACCGCGACTGCCCCGACATGCTTAATGGCGGCTAAACTATAGCGGATTTTTGCCCGCTCTACTGAAAAGTCATAGCGGCTTTGATTAATGGAAGGCGGCAGCAGCGCAATCTGTTTTTGTTTTGCTTCATAAATATACAAAGACAGTTTTTCTTCATCTCCGATGACGCTCGTTAATAGCGCGGCGTAAAAGCAGAGTGGATAATGGGCTTTTAAATAAGCAAGCTGGTAAGAAAGCAAGGCATAGCTGACCGCATGGCTGCGGTTAAACCCGTAATTGGCAAAACGGACAATCATATCATAAAGTTCATTGGAAAATGTTTCCTTATAACCATTCTTGAGGCATCCTTGCACGAACTCATGGCGCTGCTCATCAAGCAGCTCCTTGTTCTTCTTGGCAACGGCACGGCGCAGCAAATCCGCCTTCCCTAATGAAAAGCCAGCAATGTTGGCGGCAATTTGCATAATTTGCTCTTGGTAAATAAGAACGCCGTATGTAGGCGCCAAAATGGGCTCCAAATCAGGATGAAGATAGGAAACATGTTCTTTGCCATGCTTTCTTTTTATATAAACAGGAATGTAGCTCATCGGACCGGGACGATAGAGCGCGTTGACAGCGACGATATCTTCAAATTGGGACGGTTTCAGCTGCTTTAATACGTGCTTCATCCCGTCGGACTCCAATTGGAAAATGCCGTTCGTATCCCCATTGCTTAATAATTCGTATGTTTTCCGGTCATCTAATGGGAGCGAGCGGATGTCGAGCGTTTTTCCGGTTTGCTGCTCGACAAGGCGGCATATATGCTCCAGCAATGTTAACGTGCGCAAACCGAGAAAATCCATTTTCAGCAGGCCGAGCCGCTCCAACACATCCATCGGATATTGCGTCAAATACCATTCGCCATGTCCTTGTTGCAGCGGAACCATTTCCGCCAGCGGTTCGCTGCTAATAATGACGCCGGCCGCATGGGTGGATGTATGACGCGGCAACCCCTCTATTTTCATAGCCGTTGCCACCCACTTTTGGAATAAAGAAGAAGCTTGCACCGCTTGGCGAAAGGCAGGGGTCTGCTCATAGGCTTCCTGAATCGTTACTCCCGGCTTATTCGGAATCGATTGGACGATATGTTCTATTTCTTTTACATTCATCCCCATCGCTTTGCCTGCGTCGCGAAGAGCCGCTTTGGCGCCGAACGTACCGAAAGTGATGATTTGCGCAACATGTTGTTGCCCGTATTTGGCGGCGACATATTGGATGACTTCTTCCCGGCGGTCATCGGGAAAATCAATATCAATATCGGGCGGCGATACCCGTTCCGGGTTTAAAAACCGCTCAAAAAGAAGACCGTACTGGATCGGATCCACATCGGTAATATAAAGGGTATATGCCACAAGCGACCCAGCTGCCGATCCTCTTCCCGGTCCTGTCATGATCCCTTTTTTGCGGGCAAAATTCATTAAATCCCACACGATCAAAAAATAGTCGCTGAAATGCATTTGCTCAATCACATGAAGCTCATACTCCAGCCGTTCCCTGTAAACAGCGGAAGGAGACGAAACCCGTTCATATAGCCCTTTTAGGCAAAGCCGGCGCAGATAGCGACCAGCGCTTTCCTTTTCCGGGACCGGGTATTTTGGCAGCTTTAATGTATCGAACTCTAGATGCAGCTGGCATTGCTCAGCAATTCTCCTGCTGTTTTCTACCGCTTCCGGCAGATCGGCAAAACGTCTTTCCATTTCCTGCGGCGGTGTGAAATATCGTTCTCCGATAACGTTTTTTTCTTCTTTCATTTCCGTTCCATGTTTAATTGCCAATAAACAACGCTGCACAAACACGTCTTCTTTTTCGATATATTGGACATCATTCGTTGCCACAAGCGGAGTATTGGTTTCTTCCCCTAAGCGGATTAGCTCCGCTTCATACGATTCGCGCGCCTGTTCCCCGCGCTGCACGGAAAGATATACATCCGCCCCGAATATTTGCTTATACCGCTCTAACACCTGTTTTGCTTTTTCGATTTCCCCATGGGCAAGCAATGTTTCTACCTGCCCTTTTTTTCCCGGAGTTAGGGCGATCAGTCCATCGCGGTAGCGCCATAGCCACTTTTCCGGAATGCCTTCTTCACTTGCCGTCGTCTGAATCGCGCTGCTTATTTTCATTAAATGACGATAACCTGTTTCGTTTTTCGCTAACAAAACGAGCGGATACGCCTTTTCTCCCTCCAGCGCAATGTCTGTGATCATCCCGATAATCGGCTGAATGCCGAAGCGTTTGCATTCGATATAAAAAGGAATCGCGCCATACAATACATTTTCATCCGTTAGCGCAAGAGCGGGAAATTGCAACTCTTTCGCCTTTTTGATTAAATCGCTGATTTTCGTCGGGCTCGTCAGCAAACTGTAGCAGCTGCGGACTTGAAGGTGGACAAACGACAACGCTCTTCTCCCTCCTTTTCCTTCATTATAGAAGACAAAACTTTCCCTTGGCAAAACATACTCCTCCCTACTCGTCCATATACATGTAGTAAAGGAAAGGGTGGGAGAAGCATGAATGAAAAAATTGCATTTTTGCCTGCTTTTATTCAAAGTTATTTTATCGCGGCCGGCGTGCTGTTAGGCGGAGCGATGATCGGGGCGCTTGGCGCGTTTTTAAGCGGAGAGCAGCCGCTCACCGCCATGTATCGTTTTGCTGGTGATTTGCGGATTTGGGCTGTTGTCGCTGCCATCGGTGGAACGTTTGATACGTTTTATATGGTGGAACGGGGATTCTTTTTTGGGGAGACGCGCGACATTGTGAGACAGTTCCTTCTTATTCTTTCGGCGATGGGAGGAGCGCAGACGGGAGTTACCATCATTACTTGGCTGACACAGGAGCATATTTCTTCATGAGAATCCCGTCTTATTATCGCTATCCCACGTGGCAGCGCTTTTTTGCCGGCGTTGCGATCGGTGCGATCATCAGCTGGGTCGTTTTTTTGCATTTATTCGGCGTTCTGCAGGAAAAACAAGTCCGACAAATAACCGAGCTGCAAGATAAAATTGCCGATTTGGAAAACGAAGTTCGCATTTGGCAAGAAGACTACGTCAAACAAAATAAAATGAACAAAAAAAAATTGATGGTACAAGAAATTTCTGTCCATCTCGTTAACGCGGAGCAATATAAACTCGACTCTTATACGACATTTCGCATTGAAGAAAGCGTAAAGGAAGATATTTCCCACCTGAAGGCAAAAGACATCGAAACCGTTTATAACAGCCGGGAGTTGCTAAAGCGGGCTATTGAAAACAAAACATACACGATTAATGAACAATTGTATAAGTTGGAAATTCATCAGCTGTTTGTCTTTACCACCTTGTCGATTGAACTAAAATTAAAGCCGCTGCCTTCCTCATAAAAAGAAATGTCCCGGACTTTACCGGGACATTTCCGCGTTTTATCGGGATCGGCACGCCGCTTTCAAATCGGCAATAACACGGTCCGCATCTTCCCAAGAGTAAATGGAAGCCCCTGCTGCAAGCGGATGGCCGCCACCGCGGTATTTTTTCGCCACTTCATTGACAATTGGGCCTTTAGAACGGAAGCGGACGCGAATTTCCTTTTCTTCCTCAATAAAAAATACCCATGCGACAATTCCTTCGATATTGCCAAGAAGGCTGACAAGCTGCGAAGCCTCAGAAGCGGTAACGCCGTATTGTTCGAGCAGGGTTTTTGGCATTTTTACCGCCGCCACCCCTTCTTCTGATACGGTAAAGTTCTGCAGCACGTATCCGCTTAAATGCGCTACATTCAACTTCGTGCGATATAACCCGTCATATAGCTCCGTCAAAGAGAAACCATATTGAATGAGCTCGCTTGCGTAACGGAATGTTTTTTCGCTCGTGCGCGGAAAAAGAAACCGTCCGGTATCGCCGACAATGCCTGCATAAATTAAACGCGCCGCTTCTTTTGTCATCACCAGTCCATCTTCTTTACCGGCCAAATAAAACTCATAAATCATTTCACTCGTGGAACTGGCGTTTGTATCGACCCATACTATATCTCCATATGGATCCTCGTTCGGATGATGGTCAATCTTAATCAGCTTTTTGCCAAGACGGTAACGTTCATCGCAAATCCGCTCCTGATTCGCCGTGTCGCAAACGATCACAAGCGCATTGCGATAAACAGCGTCATCGATGATATCCATCCGCCGTAAAAATTGCAATGACTCTTCATCATTTCCTACCGTATACACCGTTTTTTCCGGAAACGATGCTTGCAAAATCTCCGCTAATCCCCCTTGTGACCCGTACGCATCGGGATCTGGACGCACATGGCGGTGAATGACAATCGTATCAAACTGTTGTACTGCTTTTAAAATTTCCAAACATTTTTCTTTCATTTTTCTTCCCCTTTTGCCCCTATATTTTTTTCATTATACGTAAACAAGCAAGATCCTTGCTAGAATTCTTGCTCATTTCTATGTACAATAAGATAGAAAAACATCGTGGAGGTTTGATTTATGCCAACACTTGTAATTTTCATTATATTTTCCTTTTCGTTTTACGTCTATTATAAAATCAAATATTTTCGTTCCCGCCGCCCGCTGGAACGGCGCTGGCTTTCCGCCAAATCGAGCATTGCACTCGGGTTGTTCGTCTTTCTGTTTGGCCTCAATCAGTTTTTTCTTCACCCTTCTACTGTCACCTATATTGTCGGGACCGTTTTCTTGTTAATTGGCGCCGGAAGCGCATGGGCGGGCTACCGCGCCTACAAATATTATTTGCCGCTCGTTATTGAAGAAGCAAAACAAACAGCAAAAAACGGGGCGTAGCACGCGTCCCGTTTTTTGGCTAGCGATCCATGAGCTGGCACATCATCATTGCCTTGCCGACGACAGCGCCTTCGTTATATACTTCTACATCCACTTTTCCGAACTTCCGCCCGATTTCTAGCAATTTCGCTTTTACCTCCACCGTGCTGTCAATTTGCACCGGTTTAATAAAATAAATGGTAATATTTTCAACGACCAAATCCCCACGTTTATAGGAACGAAGTGCGCGTGTAGCCGCTTCGGTGACAATTGTTGTAAACACTCCATATGACAACGTTCCTAAGTGATTCGTCATTTGCGGTGTAATTGTGCAGCGAAACGCTTCTTCTTTTCCATTGTTATCCACTTCCCGGAACTGACTTGTAATAATATCATCGATCGTTTCGCCGACTTGCGGCTGGCGTTGAATCATTTGCAGTGCTTTTAATACATCCTGGCGGCTAATAATTCCCTGAAGCCGATTATGTTCATCCACGACCGGCAGCAATTCAATGCCTTCCCACACCATGACATGGGAGGCGAAAGCGACCGATGTCTTTCCTTTTACGGTAATCGGCTGCTTTGTCATCGCCTTTTCAATTGGCAATTGCCGATCAAAATCAAGCACGTCTTTTGCCGTTACCATCCCTTGCACTTTTAGTTGTTCATCGACAACCGGAAAGCGGCTATGCCGTGTTTCGCGATTTAACGTATACCAACGTTCAATTGGATCCGTTGTATATAAATAGACGGTTTTTTCGAGCGGAATCAAAATGTCTTCGACAAGAACGATTTCCTTTTTGATTAACTGGTCATAAATCGCGCGGTTGATCATTGTCGCGACGGTAAACGTGTCATAGCTGGTCGAAATAATCGGAAGCTGCAGTTCATCCGCCAATTTTTTTACGTGATCTTCCGTATCAAACCCACCGGTGATCAACACGGCTGCCCCAGCTTCGAGTGCGAGTTCGTGCGCTTTCGTGCGGTTTCCGACAATTAATAAGTCGCCTGCCCCGGTATAGCGCATCATCGCCTCTAACTGCATGGCGCCAATCACAAATCGGTTCAGCGTTTTATGCAATCCCTCGCGCCCGCCGAGCACTTGCCCATCGACAATGTTTACCACTTCCGCATATGTCAGTTTTTCAATATTTTCTTTTCGCTTCTTCTCAATGCGAATCGTGCCGACGCGTTCAATTGTGCTGACATAGCCTTTGTTTTCCGCATCTTTAATGGCGCGATACGCAGTACCTTCGCTGACGCCCATTTCTTTGGCAATTTGCCGTACGGAAATTTTTTCACCGATCGGCAAACTATTAATGTATTGCAAAATTTGTTCATGTTTTGTCACCAAGTTTCTTCACCCTTTACCAATGTCTTATTTTCATTATACGGGCGAAACAAATTCAATTCAATGAAGGGTCTGGCACATTTGTTCCCAAAAAAAGCGTCTCATATTGAGACGCTTTTTTCATTTTATAATTCAATGCTTTCTCCAGGTTTTAAAGCGCGGCCGACCCCGTCAGGAAGCAACGCGACAAATTTCTCAGGGTCTTGGGCAATCGGCGGGAATGTATTATAATGAATCGGCACTACCGTTTTCGCACGCAGCCACTCAGCGGCAAGGGCGGCATCTTCCGGCCCCATCGTAAAGCTGTCCCCAATCGGTAAAAACGCCACATCAATTTGATTGCGTTCACCAATGAGCTTCATATCGGAGAACAATCCGGTATCTCCGGCATGGTAAATCGTTTTTCCTTCAGCCGTAAATAAAATCCCTGTCGGCATCCCTAGGTAAATAATTTGATTGTCTTCCGTGACATAACCGGAGCTGTGGAATGCCTGCGTCAATTTCACTTTTCCAAAATCAAATTCATGCGCGCCGCCGATATTCATGCCGTAAGTATTAACTCCCTGCCATCCTAAATATGTAGCCAGCTCAAAGGTGGCGACCACAAGCGCATTGTTTTTCTTCGCCAATTGCACCGTATCGCCGACATGATCGCCGTGGCCATGGGTAAGCAAAATGGCATCTGCTTTTACTTCTTCTAGTTTTAAATCGGTGGTGCTGTTTCCAGTAATAAATGGATCAATCAAAATCGTTTTCCCATTTGTTTCGATTTTTACGACGGAATGGCCATGGTAAGTAATTTTCACGATAATCCTCCCCTTTCATAGTATTATTTCGTGATGGTTTTTCATTTCCCTGCTGCATCCGTTATAAACATTTACATTTCGATTTATTCCTGCTACTCTCAAATAGAGAGAAACAAGAAAGGAAAGATGCACAATGAACAAACGGCTTCAATTATTTTCCGATTGGCTTCAAGAACAACATATTTCATTGGCGTTCATTACGTCAAGTCCAAACGTTTTCTATTTAAGTGGGTTTTGGTGCGATCCGCATGAACGGCTGTTAGCATTGCTTGTTTTTCCTGAAGGAGAGCCAGTGTTGATTTGCCCGCAAATGGAAACGGCGCGCGCCCGCCAATCTGGCTGGGGCTATGAAATTATCGATTATGATGATACATCCAACCCATGGGAATTGATCGCACGGCATATCCAGGCGAGAAATATCGCGGTCGAACAAATCGCGGTCGAAAAAAGCCATCTTTCTTTAGAACGCTACGAACAGCTTCATACCTATTTCCAAGCCAATACATGGCTCAACGCCGAAGAAAAATTACGGCAATTGCGGATGATCAAAGATGAAAAAGAAATTGCCATACTGCGGGAAGCAGCGCAGCTTGCCGATTATGCCGTTGAAGTCGGTGTAAGCGCCATCCGTGAAGGAAAAACAGAATTAGATATTATCGCGACGATCGAATACGAAATGAAACGGAAAGGCGTACGGGAAATGTCGTTTGCCACCATGGTTCTCACCGGCCAAAACACCGCCAATCCTCACGGCGTGCCAGGACAGACGCCTATTCAGCGCGGCGATTTTGTTTTGTTTGATTTGGGCGTCATCGTCGACGGCTACTGTTCCGATATTACCAGAACCGTCGTTTTTGGTTCGGCGACGGAAGAGCAAAAAACGATTTATGATACCGT
The DNA here is from genome assembly GCF_000632715.1 of Parageobacillus caldoxylosilyticus NBRC 107762. GTDB lineage: Bacteria > Bacillota > Bacilli > Bacillales > Anoxybacillaceae > Saccharococcus > Saccharococcus caldoxylosilyticus. The sequence continues at coordinate 41,184 of NZ_BAWO01000011.1, forward strand.
TTTGCGCGCTCAGCTGGCCGCAATTGACGCGTGCAAGCCAGGCGCAGCAATCGGCGCTGTCGACCGGGCGGCCAGAGCGGTGATTGAACAGGCAGGATATGGCCCATATTTTACACACCGCGTCGGACATGGTTTAGGCATTGAAATACACGAGTATCCGTCCATGAATGCCGCCAATACGATGCCATTAGAGCGCGGCATGACGTTCACGATTGAACCGGGCATCTACGTCCCTTCAGTTGGCGGAGTTCGTATTGAAGACGATGTATTTATTGCTGACGATGGCGTTGGCATTTTAACTTCCTATCCAAAAGAGCTTATTGTTATTTAACGGTAAAAAGAGCGGCTAAAAAACAATGCCGCTCTTTTTCACAACAATGAATGTTCTCACGATTGTTCGAGCAATGTTCTCGCATCGGTATACGACAATCCGTGCGCCTTTGCTACCGCTTCATACGTAACCGAACCATTTAGCGTATTTATCCCTTTTAGCAATGCTTCATTTTGCAGGCAGGCGTCGCGATACCCTTTATTCGCGATTTGCAGCGCATAAGGGATGGTGACGTTAGTAAGCGCAAACGTGGATGTTCGCGGCACCGCGCCCGGCATGTTTGCTACCGCATAATGAACAACCCCATGCTTGACATAGATCGGATCATCATGAGTCGTAACACGGTCGGTCGTTTCAAAAATTCCGCCTTGATCGATGGCGATATCGACAAGCACGGAACCCGGTGACATCGAGCGCACCATTTCTTCCGTCACCAGCTTCGGTGCTTTCGCGCCAGGGATTAATACGGCGCCGATGACAAGATCAGACTGCTGCACCGCTTCAGCGATGTTATACGGGTTGGACATTAACGTCGTTACATGCTCGCCAAACAGATCGTCAAGCTCGCGCAGCCGCTCAGCATTAATATCTAAAATCGTCACTTTCGCTCCAAGCCCCACTGCTATTTTTGCCGCGTTCGTTCCAGCCGTCCCGCCGCCGATAATCGTTACTCTTCCGCGGTTCACCCCCGGCACGCCTCCCAATAAAATCCCTTTTCCTCCGTGCGGCTTTTCAAGAAACTGCGCGCCTACTTGCACAGACATTCTTCCTGCTACTTCGCTCATTGGCGTTAACAACGGGAGCGCACCGTTTGCCAATTGTACCGTTTCATAAGCAATGCCGATTACTTTTTTGTCCATTAATTCTTTCGTCAGCGATTCCGCGGCCGCTAAATGCAAATAAGTAAACAAAATAAGGCCTTCGCGGAAATAAGCGTACTCTTCTGGAAGCGGCTCTTTTACTTTTAACACCATTTCCGCCGCCCATGCATCTTGAGCAGATGGGACGATCGTTGCACCGGCTTTTTCATACTCTTCATCGAAAAAACCGGAACCAAGGCCCGCTCCTTTTTCCACATATACTTCATGCCCAGCTTTTACTAATGTCATTACTCCTGCCGGTGTAATCGCCACCCGGTTCTCATTGTTTTTAATCTCTTTTGGAATACCAATTTTCATCGTTTTAGCGCAGGGGACCCCCACTTCAACGAATGAGAAGGGCGGAGCCCAATGAGTAAGTGGGGGAGGAATGCGCCTTCCTCCTTTCTCTTCTAATATGCTATCATTAACTTATGGAGAAAACCGTTGGATCAGGCACTCCATTGCTATGAATTCTTCCTAGTTGATTTGCTTACTATACCATATCCTTTTACCTGCAAATATGAAACCATCATTATTTATGTTTCTCCTTTTTTCTATAAAATAAACGGCTTTTTTCGCTCGTTTCCCGATGCGCTTCACACCCTCCTACAATAAGAATGAAAGTAATTTCGATCGAGTTTTTTCCAATAGAAAAATCACCTCACTAATGCAAGGAGGTGATTTTTCTCAAGAAACAACTTACGTCCGATAACGGTGAAGGACATTGACTCCCCCGGTGACATCAATCACTGCTCCTGTAATCATATCCGAATCTTCTTCACATAAGAAAGCGATCACACGGGCAATATCCTCGCCTGTCCCTGAGCGACCGATGGGAGTTTCCTCATCTTTTTTCGTCCGCGCATAAGCAATGGTTGCTTCTTTCATTTCTCCAACAATATTGCCTGGGCAAACCATATTTGCGGTAATGCCATACTCCGCTTCCTCGAGAGCGATCGTTTTCGTCAACGATACTAAACCAACTTTTGCCGCGCTAAACGCGGATCGATGCACCCATCCCGGAGCATCCGCCGCCCCTTGGAATCCGTATGTAATAATGCGCCCAAACCGTTGTTTTCTCATCAACGGAATCGTTTTCTTTACTAAATGGAAAACGGCGCTTAAGTTTCCTTCAATCATTTCATACCATTCCTCTTCCGTGTAATCGGCTAATTTTTTCCTCTCAAAAATATACGGACCAGCATTATTGATCAAACAATCAATCCGGCCGAATCGCTGCAATGCCGACTCGACAAGCACCGATAAATCCTCTTTTTTCGTGACGTCCCCGCGGACAAACTGAAGCCGGTCTTTTAAATGGGCGTACTTTTCTTGCAGCGACCGCACTGCTGCCTCGTCACTCCGATAGTTGACCGTTACCGAATATCCTCTTTCTAATAACAATTCCGTTACTTTTCTCCCCAGCCCTTTCGCTCCGGCTGTGATGAGGGCATGTCGCACAACTACTCCTCCTCACCTTCACTACTTCCTGTCTTTACTTTAATTTACTATAAATTATGTGGCCGCGCATCCATCCCGCTTCAAAAAATCATCATGGTGAGACATCACCATGATGAAATTACATTTATTCTATTCGCCGACTTCTCGCTTTGGATCGTAGTAGAGCTCATCATGATCCACCACGCCGCTATGATACGCATCCATGATTTGTTCACTAATGATTTTGACTTCCTCTTCATCATAATACCAATTTTCGTTGTACTTTTTTTCCACTTCTTCCACCCCTTTTTTCATCAAAGTGTCATATATACGGTAGTTTCTCATTGCTTGCATGGGGGTATACTAATCATAGGGATAGCATTTTTATCCAAAGGGAGTGGAGACCCATGACAATGACGTACAAAACGATTGTCGTTGCGGTAGACGGTTCGAAAGAAGCGGAATGGGCATTTAAAAAAGCGATTCAAATTGCCAAACGCAACAATGCAAAATTAATTTTGTCCCATATCATTGACTTGCGTGGATTTGCAACAGTAGAAATACATGATCACACTGTCGTAGAACGATCGGAACAATATGCGAAAGAGCTGCTTAGCGGCTACCAGCAGCAAGCGCTTGCCGCCGGGTTAAACGACGTGGTCATCGATATTGAGTTCGGTTCGCCAAAAGTCAAAATCGCAAAAGAGGTGGCGCCAAAATATAAAGCCGATTTAATTATTTGCGGAGCAACCGGGTTAAACGCGATGGAACGTCTCCTCATTGGAAGCGTTTCCGAACATATCACCCGCTATGCGAAATGCGATGTGCTTGTCGTGCGAACCGAAAAAGAATAAAAGAAAAACACTCCGAAGCATCCGCTACGGAGTGTTCACTATTTCTTTGGCTTTTTCCAACGCTTTTCTTACTTCGGAAAATCCTGTTCCGCCCGCGCTATTGCGGCGGTTAACAGCGGTGTATGGCTTAAGCGCTTCATATATGTCTTCTTCAAAGAACGGTGACGCTTCTTTATAGACATCAAGCGGCAAATCGGCTAAAAATACGCCTTTTTCAATGCATGCCAACACAAGCTTTCCCACGATTTCATGCGCTTCACGGAACGGTACTCCTTTATTGGCTAAATAGTCGGCCAGCTCGGTCGCGTTGGAAAAATCTTGTTTTGTCGCTTTTTCCATCACGTCTACATTGACTTTCATCGTTTCAATCATGCCGGCGAAAATTTTCAGCGAACCAATCACCGTTTTTACTGTGTCAAACATGCCTTCTTTATCTTCCTGCATATCTTTGTTGTACGCGAGCGGCGTTCCTTTCATCACGGTCAACAGCCCGAATAAATTGCCGTATACCCGTCCCGTTTTGCCGCGGATTAACTCGGCCATATCGGGATTTTTCTTTTGCGGCATAATGCTGCTTCCTGTCGCAAACGCATCATCGATTTCGATAAATTGAAATTCCTGGCTCGACCAAAGAATGAGCTCCTCGCAAAAACGGGATAAGTGCATCATCAACATGGCGCTGTTGCTTAAAAACTCAATGATGAAATCACGGTCGCTTACCGCATCGATACTATTTTCATAGATGCCATCAAATCCAAGCAGCTCCGCGGTCATATGGCGGTCGATCGGAAACGTCGTTCCGGCAAGCGCTCCTGCGCCAAGCGGCGACTTGTTAATGCGCTTTAATGACTCGCGGAATCGCTCGCGATCGCGTTCTAACATCCAAAAATAGGCGAGCAAATGATGGGCGAACGAGATCGGCTGCGCCCGCTGCAAATGCGTATATCCCGGCACAATCGTTTCCACATGCCCCTCGGCTTTTTCCACAAGTGCTTTCTGCAATTGTCTGATCAGCGCGATAATTTCGGTCACGCGCTTGCGCAAATATAAATGCATATCGGTCGCCACTTGGTCGTTGCGGCTTCTTCCCGTGTGCAGCTTCCCACCGACAGAACCGATTTCATCGATAAGCATTTTTTCAATGTTTAAATGAATATCTTCGTAGGCAACGGAAAATTCAAGCTTGCCTTGTTTCGCCTTTTCCAGCAAGGTATACAGACCATTTTTGATTTTCTCTACGTCTTCACTTGGCAAAATTCCGCATTTCCCGAGCATCGTCACGTGGGCGATGCTGCCTTCGATATCTTCTTCCACCAGCTCTTGGTCGAACGGGATCGACGCGCCAAACTCGTCTACCCATTCTTCCGCTGTTTTCGTAAACCGTCCTCCCCAAAGTTTTTTCACATGGTCACCTTCTTTTGGTTGTTTACGATGCTGTATACTTTCGTTGGCAATCCGTATAAGGAAATAAACCCGACAGCCGCTTGATGGTCAAATTGGTCTTCCACTGTATAGGTTGCCAGCTTTTCATCATATAGAGAGAATTCCGATTTGCGCCCTTCGATAATGGCATGCCCCTTAAACAATTTCACACGCACGACGCCGGTTACGTTTTTTTGCGTTTCTTTTAAGAAAGCGACAAGCGCATCTTTAATTGGCGAGAACCATAAGCCGTTATAAATGACTTCCGCCAATTTTTGTTCGATAATCGGTTTAAAATGCGCGACTTCTTTGACGAGCGTCAAATCTTCCAGCTCTTTGTGCGCCTTAATCAGCGTCATCGCTCCTGGACATTCATATACTTCCCGCGACTTAATGCCGACAAGGCGGTTTTCGACATGGTCAATGCGCCCGACGCCATGTTTTCCGGCAAGCGCGTTCAGTTTCAAAATTAACTGCGCAAGCGAATACGGCTGACCGTTTAGCGTTGTCGGCACGCCTTGTTCAAAACCGATTTCAATGATTTCCGGCTCGTCCGGCGTATCCTCGAGCGCCGCCGTCAGTTCATACGCCTCCTCCGGCGGAGCCGCCCACGGGTCTTCTAAAATGCCGCACTCATTGCTTCTGCCCCATAAGTTTTGATCGATGGAAAACGGGCTGTCAAGATCCACTGGGATCGGAATGCCGTGTTTTTTCGCATATTCGATTTCTTCTTCGCGCGACCAGCTCCATTCCCGTACTGGGGCGATAACATCCAAGTTTGGATTTAACGCTTTAATCGACACTTCAAAACGGACTTGGTCATTTCCTTTTCCGGTGCAGCCGTGGGCAACGGCAACTGCGCCTTCCAGTTCCGCGATTTCCACCAATTTTTTCGCGATCAGCGGACGCGACAAGGCGGATACGAGCGGGTATTTTCCTTCATAAAGCGCATGCGCCTGCAAGGCAATCAGCGCGTATTCATTCGCGAATTCTTCCTTCACATCAATGACATACGATTTAATGGCCCCAACTTTTAATGCTTTTTCCTTTACGAAATCGAGATCTTTTCCTTCGCCAAGATCTAAACAGCAGGCGATGACATCATAGCCCCGCTCCTGCAGCCATTTAATTGCAACCGATGTATCTAAACCCCCAGAATATGCCAGCACCAGTTTCGGATTAGCCATTTTTTATTCCCCTTTCCCTTTACATAAATATACCCCTATATAAATAAATATTCATAACAATCTATTATCACTTTATCAGCTTTTTCGCCGTTTTTCAATAGTTATTCATCAGAAAGTATAAAAATACTAATTGTTAGCTCCTTCCCTTTTTTTGTACAATAAACGGTAAGGGAAAGGGTGAGAAAAGAATGGAGCAATATTTTGTTTATGATCAACGGCTTGGCATTTCTTTGCCAAAGTTAGAAAAAGATTGGGAGGATTATAGCGAGAAAGAACAAAACGCCATTTTGCTGCGCTGGGAAACCATTCGTGGTGCCATCCCCGACCGCATTGCCGAATTGGAGAAAACCATTAACAAAAAACAAGACGAGCTCGGAAACGAAAATGATTTCGAACGCTCCTGCCGATTAAATGCAGAGATCGCTGAACTCGCTTCGATCATTAATGATTTATGGATTTGGTATCGGATGAATCAAACAGTATCATTGCGTATGCCTCAATAAAAAGAAGGAGAGACAGAAGCGGTGAAACTCTCCTTCTTTTATATTCCAATTTTTATTTTTATAAAATATATTGAATATTTTATTTATTAACATTATTATTTATATTGATTCTACTTTATGTAAGCGGAGGGATACGCATGACAAAAGCAGCATCCTATACTTCGATCATTGATTCTTTTTCGTGGAATAACGTATTCGCACATTATGATTGGAATCCGCATGATCGTTTCAATGTTGCCCATGAAGTGTGCGACCGTTATGCAGACGATCCGCAACGCATTGCCATATTTTATGAAAACCATTTAGGAGAAAAGAGAACCATTACCTATCGAGAATTACGGGACTGGTCGAATCAAATGGCCAATGTATTTCGCAAACTTGGGGTGAAAAAAGGGGATAGAGTTTGTGCTCTTCTGCCTAAAAATCCTGCGCTGATCGTCTATATTCTGGCTGCTTGGAAAGTCGGCGCCGTTTATGTACCGCTATTTACAGCGTTTGGCCCGCAAGCGATCGAATATCGGATTAACCATTCCGAAGCAAAAGTGATATTGACGAATAAAGAACAACGTTCCAAACTGCCTTCAAGAGAAAAAACGCCAACATTAGAACATATTTTTATCATTGATGGGGCGGATAACGATAACGATTTGCCTTTTTGGGAAACGCTTTCAAAAGAACTGGCTGACCATAAAACAGAAGAAACAACGGTAAACGATTTACTGGCAATCCAATATACATCAGGTTCAACGGGGATGCCGAAAGGGGCAATGTGGTCGCACAACTTGCTTATTAACATTTATCCTTATATGCGATATGCGATCGGTTTGCGGGATGACGATGTCTTTTTAGGAGGAGCTGACCCGGGATGGGCTTATGGATTGATTTTTTGCACCTTTGCTCCAATGTGCTTTGGTGTGCCAATCGTCTTTTATGAAGGGCCATTTAAACCGGAAACCTATTACTCACTGATGGAAAAATATCACGTAACCAACTTTACGTATGCCCCAACTGCTTATCGCGCGATGGCTGCGGCAGGTGCGGAATTAATCGGTAAATACCAGATCGGCGTACGGGCTATGAGCTCCGCAGGAGAACCGCTTAACCCGGAAGTCATTCGCTTTTTCCAACAGCATTTAGGGGTAACTGTCCATGACCACTACGGTCTGTCGGAAACATTAATGCTGATTGGCAATTTCAACGCGGTAAATATGGAAATACGACCAGGCTCCATGGGATGGGTATTGCCGGGATTTGAAGTCGCATTGCTGGACGATGAAGGAACTCCGGTAGCAGACGGAGAAGTTGGACAAATTGCTTTTAACACCAATTCCATTCCAAACGTATTTAAAGGTTATTGGAAAGAGCCTGAAAAAACGGCGGAGAGATTGATGGGAAGCTGGTTTCTCACTGGAGATCTGGCAACGAAAGACTCGGACGGATACTTTTGGTTCCAAGGCAGGGCCGATGATATTATCTCCAGCGCCGGATACCGCATTGGGCCTTTTGAAATTGAAAGCTGCCTCATTGAACATCCAGCCGTAGTGGAAGCAGCAGCCGTTGGAAAGCCTGATCCATTAAAAGGGGAAATCGTGAAAGCTTTCGTCGTGCTGGCGGATGGCTATACTCCATCAGAAGAACTGGCGCAAGAACTGTCTTTGTTTGTCAAAAACCATTTATCCAAACACGAATATCCTCGTGAAGTAGAATTCGTATCAGAACTTCCAAAAACGCCTAGTGGGAAAATTCAGCGCTTTATTCTTCGCAACCACGAAATCGAAAAGCAGAAAAATGCCTAATCAGAAAGAAAGTGTCCGATTCCTTGAACGGACACTTTTTGCTTTTATCGTAAATCTTTCCTTATTTCCCGCACGACATGGCCAAGCTCTGGCAAAATCAATTTTGTCACCGCAAGGCGCACTGCGCCCGACGACCCAGGTGTAGAAAAAATGGCTGTGTCGTTCGCCACCCCGGCAATCGCCCGCGACAATATCGCCGCTGAACCGATATCTTCCGTATAGCTTAACATCCGAAACAGCTCACCAAAGCCAACGATCTCTTTTTCGATGATTTCCTTGACCGTTTCAATCGTCACATCTCTTTTTGCGATACCGGTGCCGCCATTCGTCAGCACAACGTCGACGTCCGGCCGCCGGCAGCCGTCAAGCACGGTCTGGCGGATCGCCTCTTTTTCATCTTTCACGATTTCATATGCAACAACGTCATGTCCGGCTTCTCTTAACAACTCGATCATCAGTTTCCCGCTTTTGTCCGTCTCCGCCGTTCTTGTGTCGCTTACGGTGACAACTTTGCAGCGAACGGCAAGCGGAGCTTCTTGTTTATGTTTGGCAACGCTCATGGGCATCATTCCATCCTCTCATTTGACGATATCCTCCTTTACAAGTATAAAGGACTCACTGTATCTTTTTCAAAGCAAAAGCGAGCCCATAGCTAATTAAAGCTGGTAAGATGGATACGTTCCCTTCTTCTTTAAATTGTACGTGAAATCCCTTGTCGCCTAAACCTCCTCATCTCCTTTGCCAGCTCCCGTGTATGATCATACATTCTGCTTGAATGATGTTTCTCTAATTCCCCAACAGCGAGCAATAATTGAACATTTTCGATTTCCTCCTTCATCGAAATACAAATTGTTTTTCTCCTCCATCAGCACTTTTTTGTTCCAATGAATGGATGGACTCCCTGCAATATATGTCTGAAAAGCTCTTACTGGGAAAGCAGGCCGATTGCGTCCATCACTTCCTTCCAAGCCTTTATCAATTTGGACGAAAAACAAGGGAGGTTTAAACGGGGTTGGATAAATTTCTATATGTAAGGTGAGCATTTGTTATTACTTTTCTATGACGGTGCGAATGGTTATCCCCTATTTTGCCAAACAGACAAATGCCAGATCTCCATCTTGTTATAAAATAGACAGAATTGTTATAATATTGTTACATTATTATAATCACTGCCAGCCAATCGAAAGGGTAAATCGCTAATACTTGAATCCGTAACAGCTTCATTTCTTCATCTTTCAAAATCCCAATAATATCACTGATTTCGTTCATTTTTGCCACTTCACCTAAATAAGTAAAGAGGCAAAGAAAAAATTCGTTCAATCATAAGGCTATCTGAGTCGTTTATTCAAGTTTCTATCACGGATTCAGGCAATACTTCTTTTTCCGTTGATCACCAAACGGCGGTACAGATTTCTCCAATAACGATTAGGTCATCAAAAGGAGGAAACGATGCGATGTGCCTGACGTTAAAAGAAAAAATGAACAACATCTTGCAAAACGGTATTGATATGATTCAAGAGCACCACGAACTGATTCTTGCCAAGTGGAAAGAGAAATTATCTGAATTACAGAAAAAGCAAAACATCGCGGCGCAGCCATTGGAAACCGCCATCGGCTTTTTTTCCGAAAGGCTATTCACAAAAAGAGGAGACATCGAAGAACTTTTGCAGGATATCGAAGAGGGATGGAAACACAATTCAAGTTTGTTCCCTTCTAACAAAATGACTTTTATCTTTACGTTATTGGAAAATGCCGCCCATGAGGCAATTCAATCCAACATCGGTGATTCATTTCAAGAACATCAAGCGGTTCAATATTTGTTTTCTAAAATCCATGAAGTCATTTTTAAAGAATGCAATGATGAAAAGCACAGCATAGACCACTTCCTCGAACAACTCGCCTCCTCAAGGCAGCTTCCCATTCATTGGATTGCTGAATTGACAAAATCGGAGGAGGGGTTTTATGTAAAAAAAATGTACAGCCAAACAAACTTCTTGCCTTCAACGATCGACCGCCAATTGAAAGCGGATACATTATTTGCGTTATCGGAGTCTCTGCTTGAATTCATGCCGAAAACAGGGGAAAAAATGCGGGTTTTTCCGATCCCGTGGGAAGAAAAAATTTTATTGTTTTGTACAAACGAAACGGAACACCAAGCTCTTCCATTTATCATGCATTCCTTGCAAATGTTCAATACAGGGGAAAAGGCGCTAGAAAAGACGAAACAGGAGCAATTATGGAAGGATGCGGTCATTTTATTCGATCAATGGATTATGCGTGCTAAAACGTTACATCAAGCGTTTGAATATATTTCGTCTGGTTTTGTGAACTACTTGCCGTTTGAACGGTGTGCATTGTTTGCTTATTCTAGCGCGAATGAAAGCGGGTTTGGACTTTATGGGTACCAGCTGAACAACGAAGAGATAAAAAACATTCACGAGAATATCAATGGCCTCCCGCTAATTAAAAATTATATGCAGCGATTACAGCTGCTTGGCGGACACATCACGAATTTGCCGCCCATTTATGTGTCAGAAGCAGCGGAAGGCCTGCCGATCAAATATGTCAAACAGTTTCAACTCGAATCTATTGTCATTGCCCCGATTTACGTTCCTTCGGAAAGCAAACTCATCGGAGCAGCCATTTTAGATCAAGGACCAGGAAAACCATTTAACATTTCGAGTGACATTTTTACCGCCGTTATGAAATTCGGCCAAAGCGCCGGGGAAATTTTAGCAAAATTCGGCGGCGATCGCCCGGAATTTCCACAAGCCGCTGCAACGCCCCATTTGTCTCCTCGCGAAATTGAAGTATTGAAATTAGTCGCAGAAGGAGCTTCCACCTATGAAGCGGCTAAGAGATTGCATTTAAGCGAATATACTGTTCGCGACTATGTGTCGACCATTTTACAAAAAATGAATGCGAAAAACCGTACGGAGGCCATTGTCAAAGCAATACGAGATGGAATCATTTAATTCATTTGCGGCGGCACTCGAAAAAATAGTGGAAATTGGAATGGAGCTCCTTTCGCCATTCCAATTTTTTCTTTCGCCTCACTCACTCCCATTGTCCGATTTTTCCTCCTGTTCGTGTTGTTGGTCAATATATTGTTTTAAAGCTTCAATAGATTTGTTCATCTGATTGATGCGATCGCTCCATATATGTATCTCGTTTTTCAGCTCGTTAATTTGCTCATCGGCTTGGCGGACTTTTTCTTCGATGGAGTGAAGCTTCTTCTTTGTCTCTGCGACCTCTTGGCCGATCTCCGACTTTTCGCCGAGTTTGAGTTTCTTTAAGGTTTCGGACACGTTTTGGACCGTTTTTTGTTTGGCTTCTAGCGATTCTTTTGCCTGTTGCAACAGCTCATCTATTTTCTGTAAAGTGAGTGTGAAACTTTTTAATTGAATGGTAAAATCGTTGTATTGCTTACTTAAATGTTGTACCGTTTCTTTCAACACATCTAGATTTCCAATCCGTTCGTTTCCTTGTTTTATTTCTTTTTCCAAACGGTCCGCTTCATTCTCTATTTGCTTCCTTCGTTGTTCCGCATCGTTGAGGAGTCGATCCATTTGATCGGCTTGTTCTTGAAACTTTGCCATATCTTTCTTCACTTCGTTGAAAGCCACGATTTCGTTGCTCGCCTTTCCACTTTCGTGCTCATGAATCGCTAATATTAGATGTTCCGCTTCCTTCTCCAAATCTTGCTTTAACAATGATTGTGCGATCGATTGCGCTTCAGATACTTCTTTTGGATCAAAACTTGTCTCGACTGACATATTTGGAGTTTGAATATGGTTCGTAGTTAATTTTGTAGCTACAAGGGTCACATCCCTCAAGCACTGCTCAACGACAGGGATTCCATCGAAACAGAGGCCGCCAATATGCAGCTTCGTTACTTTCATATTCATTAGCTTGGCATTGGCTATATCGTTAGATTGGATGGACAACACCATTGTCCCATAGTCTGTTCTCACTAATTTCCTTAAAGTCAGCCCATATATTTTCGCCTGTAGAAATGCAATCGGCAGTTCACCGATGATCACTCCAGGCGCTCCAATGATGATCCCTCCTAAATCGAGAGTGCCCACGACTTTATCGGCATGAATGATAAAGCCGGAATCCTCACCGGCCGCCGTTGCCGCTGCTCGGCTCGTACCTCCTAGCGGAAAGCAAAAACTAATGATAAGGACAAGCAAAAGACTAATGATTTTCGCTTTTTTCCATACGATCATAACGGATGTCCCCTTCAAATGATTTCAGCGATTGTTAACCGGTTATCGTATTTGAATTTACAGTTGGAATGTCTTTTGGACGTTTCGAAAGATCATGGTCATTGGAGCCCGTTTTTGAAAGAACGCCATTCCAAGCGGCAATGAATGTACCGCCAATTAAGCCAAGCAATCCGCCAACCACTAATCCTCCTGCCGCCCCGATAAATGACAAAATGGAACAAATAATGATCAAACAGCCTGTAAATAAATGAGTTTCGGGTTTGGCCATACTCAAAATCGATAACATCATCATGACCATTCCGATGACGAGCCCAGCCCACATTAATCCGCTTCCGGGCAATAATAACATCGGAGCAACGCTAATTCCGACGAGTAAAATCAAGCTCCCGCCAACGAGAGAAAAAACCGCGCCCATAACCGGACGATGTTTATTGGACGCAAGCAAATATCCAAAAGAAAGCGGTAAAAACACCCCTACACCATAAGGCAGAACGAGTCCGGCCACGCGACGAACAACACCATCGAGCGAGACCATTCCTAGATGAGTGCATGTAAAGACTACCATTAATACGGCGATGATTGCCGCTAATATAAAAGACATATTTCTGCTCGCTTGGACCGCTTGTGGCCACGTTTCTTGTTTTCGTTTCTTTATTAACACCCCAGTGGCATAAATTAACAGAGCAACAACCACAACGGCCAGATTCGTTAAATAAAACGGCAGCTCCATTGCGGCCTTATTAAAATTTACCAAATGATCAATAATACCTATTACATTAATCGCTACAAATGTCCCAATTGAACCGAGTAAAAAAAGGATCAAATAGTGGCCATGATATAATACGTATCGTTCTTTATTTACATGGTTTTCGACCATCTTATGAATGAGCGTTGAATAAATGATAGCATTGCAAAAGCCAAAGATGACCGCCCCCTTTGCACCGAAACCGAGCAACTGGCTTCCGCCAATTAGTGCGCCTGGCAAAAGACTGGTACTCGCATATTTCATTTTCGCTTTATCCCACTTCATAAAGTGAAACAACATCGTCAGCAAAGCAAGAAGAGCCGCTCCCGTTCCTCCGCCAATCATCGCACCTCCCATCCCTTTTCCAAAAACAAGCCCGCCCGCAAAAGCTCCGGTAACCAAACCGATGACGATCATACTCAAAGTTTCAAAAAATAACTTGATCATCCGGCCCACCTCCTAACGATATAGCCAACACCTTTCGATCCATTCGTGACTACTTTCATTAAAACTTAAGGTGATAGAGGTTTCCCTCTACTCATTTTGGGGGAAATAGGCGATATATGAATGATGATGCACTTCGAATTAGAAATCCCCGAGTTTGCTGCCATCCTTCATATTCGCAACGATTTTTAGTTTCATGCCAGGAATGGAAATGTCCCCTGCAGATAAGAAATGCGTATTTAATTTAGGATGATCAAGAGTTAAATTGGGCGCTTGCAAGTCAATGACATTGAGCGGATTATCTGTATAATATTCTTTCACTTGCAAGTTTTTAAATAATGTATTGTCAGATTCAATGCCAGATACCCTTAATTTCAAATTTTTTCCAACAACATCACCGCCCGTCACGATAACATCCACACTTTTGACGTTATAACTTCCGAGGGCACTCTCTGTGTTAATATTTTTCGAGAGCATCAACCCGTTAATAGTGGCTGATTCTAAGTCAATCGCCGCTTGTGCCCATACCGGTTTATTTTCTGTTTCGCCAAGTGATGGATATAATTTGAAATTTGTTCCTGTAATTTTGTCGGCACTGATGATAAAACCGCCTACTCCAGACAGTGGGAAAGCGGCAAAGACCGTGCCCGACATGAACAGAACCAAAAGTAACGCAATCAGCCCTAACATTCCTGCTCCGCCAATGATCCCAAGGCGCTTCTTGTTCACATTTAATGCGTTTTCCATCATAATTTAACCCCCTTTTTTACAAAATCCCTATTTCCCCCAAAATAAATACCTTTTATTTTTAAGAATATATTTATTATTCAGAATATTGTCAAGCCGTTTTTCCATCTCCAACGCATGAATCGACTAAATGTTTGGAAAATCGGGCCATTCACGGAAACGTCCCTTCGAATCGCGAACTTTGGAAATGATGGAGTCAGGAGGTTGGGAAAAACCGCCACCTCCCCCTTTCACCTGATTTGGCATGACTCTTCGAAATCTTGAATCAACGAAGTAATACTAGACGTCCGGAAATCGATATCATCGGTTCTCTTTCCACATATTTCCATATCATCCTAATCTTTGTTTTCCAAAACGTTCTAGCTCTCTACCTCTGTCAGCGCTTTTTCAAGCTCATCAATACTGTCATATTTCTTCGCCCGGTCGATTTGTTTTTTCCGGATATGGAACTGTTTCACCGCATAGTTCTTTAACATGTCGTAGTCTACTTCTAGCATCCGTTTCGACGCTAACATCCTTTTTTGTTGTTCTCCTAACGACACTAAATATTCGACATAGCCGAAGGCATGTTCCCACAGTTCATCCATATAATCAATGAACACCTTATAATGGACATCATTGCCGGCAACAAGCCGCTGAATCGTGTAAATGCCAAATTGGATATGACGCCCTTCGTCCATATTCAAGTAATCAATCCCTTGCAAAATCCCTGGAAACAATCCCGCTTTTTTAAAAATTTGCCGGAACGCATAGTACCCTGATTCCGCAAGGGTCCCTTCGACAATCATGTTATACACGGTGGCCGCCCGAATGACCGCTTCTGGAGAATCATCTGTATTCAAGCGGTTCATCGACTCCGGCAGCGCTTCGTAAAAAATCCGTTTGTAACTGTCATTATGGAAAACCGAAAGGTCCATATCACCGACGCCGACCGCTTGCTGCCAGCGGGAAAACATTTCCGCATGTTTCGCCTCGTCATGCAAAAAGGTAGTCAAAAACATCGTGTCTTCTAAACGGCCTTGGCGTGCCATCGCGTTAATCATCGGCAAAATATCTAGCGTCACCGCTTCTTCGCCAGCTGAAAAACCGGCGACAAGCGGCAATGAAGCGATTTTTTCTCCATCACTTAAACGTTGAAAATCTTCTTGGTCTTGGCTAAAGTCAATATCAGCCGGATTCCACTTTCCTTGTTTTTTCGCCTTTTCATACAATTTATACATTGGATGATCCCATTGAATCGTTCCTTTCACCGTTTGAAAACTTTCGTGGTAAAACATTTTTCCCCCTCCTATCATTTTGAATAGAAACGATAAAGTACATTCCAATCGTTTGTCTGTCCAATGTAAACTTCCCATTTAAACCTTAACCTTGTATATGTTTAGAAAAACGTCATCGGTCGATCGTTCAAGTCGCAAATGACCGATTTCGTTTCCAAGTAACTATCGAGTGCCTGAACGCCTAACTCGCGGCCAATGCCGCTCTGTTTATAGCCGCCAAATGGCAAGGTCGGAGAAAGCACTTGATAAGTATTAATCCATAATGTTCCACTTTTGATCCGCCGCGCCATGTTGAGTCCCCTTTTAATATCCCGTGTCCAAACCGCCGCCGCTAAGCCGTAAATCGTTTCATTGGCAATTTGTACGGCTTCATCATCGTCTTTAAACGGAATGACGCTCACAACGGGGCCGAAAATTTCTTCACAGGCAATCCGCATAGTCGGAGTAACGTCGGCAAAGACCGTCGGTTCGATAAAATAACCATCAGTGAGTCCTTCGGGCACACGGCCTCCTGTTAATAACGTCGCCCCTTCTTCTTGGCCGATTTCAATATATTGTAAGATTTTCTCATGTTGAGTTTTGCTGATGACGGGACCAAGGTCGTTTCGCATGTCAGTGCCAGGCCCGACTTTTAACTTTTTCGCCTTTTCTACCAACTTTTCAACGAATGAATCATAGACCGAATGATGAACCAAAATGCGGCTTCCCGCCTGACACACTTGCCCGGAATTATAAAAAACTCCAAACAGCGCACTTTTCGCTGCATCTTCGATATCGGCATCGTCGAATATAATGTTCGGTGACTTGCCGCCAAGTTCTAAAGATACGCGCTTAATATACGGAGCGGCCGCTTGTAAAATATGCCGGCCGGTCGCTGTTTCTCCGGTAAAGGCAATTTTCGGAATCCTCGGATGTTTGACGATCGCCTTTCCCGCCTCATCCTTCCCCGGGAGGACGTTCAGCACCCCTTCGGGAACGCCTGCTTTCTGACACAACTCGGCCAGTTTTAATGCCGTTAACGGGGTTTCCGGCGCCGGCTTCAAAATCATCGTACACCCTGCCGCAAGGGCTGGTGCCACCTTCCATGTTGGCATGAGCAGCGGGAAATTCCATGGGGTAATTAACCCGGCAACACCAATCGGTTCTTTCATCGTCCATGCCATATAATTCGGTGGTGCTCCGTTTAACGAAAACGGCAGCACGTCTCCTTGGGGCTGAATGACAAGTGAAGCAAAAAAGTCGAAACAATCGGCGGCCATCGGAATTTCCACGAACAACGCCATATTTAGCGGCATTCCGTTTTCGCGTGTCATTATGTGCGCCAACTCCATGTGGTGCTTACGGATTAAGTCAGCCACGTTCCGTAAAATTCTTCCCCGTTCAAGCGGAGGCATGGACAGCCACCTTCTGTCATGAAACGCCGCCTCAGCGCTTTTCACCGCCTCATCGACATCTCTCTCCCCCGCATTGGCGACACGCGCCGTGACTTTTCCTGTTGCCGGATCGATGACATCAAACGTTTCATCGGTCGCGGCCGGCCTCCATTCTCCATTCAAAAACACCCCGGCTTCTGTCGTTTCCATCGAAATCATTGCAATGTTCCACCCCCAATGATTAATTTCGTATGAACGAGCAACGCACTTTTCGCTTCCCATGGGATCAAATTTGTGCAGAGGACCTACCCTCATTTCGTTTTAGGCCAACAAGTCTTCCCGGCCTAATTTCTTTAAATACTCGCGGTATGCCGGATAAATCGCATCCAATTGCGGCAACACTCTCAACGCGTTGGCCAACGGGCCTTGCACTTTAATTTGTTGGCGAGCTAGAGCCTGCTGCAAATCCAACTTTCCTAGCCAAAATTTATGGCCGACATCGGCGGTTTGTTCAAAAACAAGCTCCGGACGTAAATCATGATCCCCGCAAATCACTTTCAATCGGCCGTTTTCTTCCGCCCACGTAATCTTGCCTTCCGGCTGGTGAAACACGTACTGGACAAAGGCGTCGTACCCTTCGGATATTTCGGTAGAGGAAATCATTTCCTTTGATTCTTCCCTTTCAGCAACCTCTTCAAAAAATCCTCCGAGTATGGCATACAATTCTTTTTCATCTTTAAATAACGGCATATGTTCAACCCCCATTTCATAACCGATCATTCAGCAAACCGAATGACGCCGCGGATGTTTTTTCCCGCCTTCAACGCTTCAAATCCTTCATTAATTTGATCCAATGAATAAATTTGGCTCACTAACGGTTCCAGTTGTAATTTTCCGGCCGCATATAAATCGAGCAGTTTTGGATAATCGACCGGAGGATTCCCTTGCCCAAGCCAAGATCCGGTCAATGTTTTCGATTGAGAAGGCAAGGAAAACGCATTGACGGCAACGTTTTCGTTTGGCGCGGCAATGCCGACGATCACCGTTGTTCCGGTTTTTCTCGTGATGTTATACGCTTCAGCCATCGTCTCTGGCCGACCGATGGCTTCAAACGCATAATCCACACCATGGCCATCCGTTAAATCTAGTACGGCGCTGACAACATCTTCTTCACCGGCATTGATCGTATGCGTCGCCCCAAACTTTTTCGTCATGGCTAACTTTTCTGGCACAATGTCAATGGCAATAATTTGCTTAGCCCCGGACAAGGCGGCTCCTTGAATGACATTAAATCCAACGCCGCCGGCACCGATCACCGCCACCGTGCTTCCCGGCTCCACTTTCGCCGTCTTGATGACCGCGCCGACACCAGTCATGACGCTACAGCCGACAAGCGCCGCCAATTCAAACGGAACGTCGGCTCGAATCGGGATCGCTGCTCGTTCAGGAACGACCGTATACTCACTGAACGTTCCTATGGAAAGGAATTGGTAGACCGGCTTCCCACCAAGCGAAAAACGCGTCGTTCCATCAGGCATCGTTCCCATTGCTGTTAATTTAGCCGCTTCATCACACATGTCGGGCCGCCCGATTTGACAATAGTAGCACGTCCCGCACGATGGCACCCAGTTTAGCACAACGTGATCGCCAGCTTTCACACTCATAACTCCTTCACCAACAGCATCGACCACTCCGGCCCCTTCATGGCCGAGAACGATCGGCACCGGCAATGGCAAATGTGCATTAACAACATGCAAATCGCTATGGCAAATGCCGGCCGCTTTCATTTTCACCCGAACTTCGCCTTTGCGGGGCGGTTCAAGTTCGACATGTTCAATTCGCAGTTGTTCACCATAATGGTGTAGGACAGCTGCTTTCAATCCTTTCCCCCCTTTTTTCCGTCATGAAAAACAATCGATTGCTTTCTCGTTGTCATCACGGTTGTTTTACAGTTTTTCTAACTCCTCCACTTTTCGTCTGTCCTCATGGCGCAAGGCGTTCAAATACGCTTCCCACTGTTCTTTCAAAGCCGCTCTCATTCTTAAAAGCCCGATAACAAGCGGCCGTGTCGAATGATCATTCAAAAATACTTCTCTCAACACATCGTTAATGTCTTCTTTCTTTCCCGGAATGCCGTGATCTCTGCCGTATAACAAATGCTCTTCTAAAATCCGTTGAATTTGCGGATTTCCAGGGCCGCCGCTTTGCCGATAAAACGCTGAAATTCGTTGCGACATCGTGGCCATTTTCCGGTCTTCTTTCAATGTCGCTCCACCTCCTTCTATGAAAAGATGGACGTTAAAACAACGATCGATGTTTTCTTGTACGGAACAAGCGCCAAATCAGGAAGATAACGAGAATGATTGAGACGGTCAATCCGACGTTGGCAATCGTTTCCTTACTCATCCATAGAAATGTCCCGTTCGGAATGCTCGAGATAATGAAACCGCTTGCAACAATAATGGCAAACGTGACAAGCGCCAATGCCAACCGATTCGCTATTTGGTTTAATATATTGCGGATCACCGGATCAGGTTGGATTTGCATATTGAGCCGCAATTTATTATCCGCCAAAATTTCCATCACTTTATTGAAGCGGCGTGGGAATGTCGCCACCATTTCAGACGACTCAGCTAACAAACTGGCGTTGGCTCGAAAATTAAATCGCTTGCTAAGTATACTTTTCAAAATAGGGATTTCATAAGCCTCGACGACTTGGCCGTAAGAGATTTCCGGGCAAATCCAGCGCGCTGTTCCTTCTGTCGCGGAAAACCCTTTTGCCCATAGCGCCAAACCATTCGGAATTTTGCAATAGTTTTTGATTCCGATGGATATCGCTTCGAGTACGAGACGGCCATAATTATAACGAGAGCTTCCTTGATGGGCGGAGACGTAATTCAAAACAAGTGTCCTTAATTCGTCTTTTACTTTGACGACATCGGTATAAATCGTCGGGGTCACGAGCTCCATAAACACTTCAGCGGCATCTTCGGCTTGGTTTAACTGGATATGCATAATCACCCGCATCAAAATTTGCGTCATAATGCTGTCTATGCGTCCGGTCATTCCCCAGTCAATGATGACCGCTTTTTTCGTATGTTTATTGATCATGATGTTCGATCCGTGGGCATCGGCATGGTAATGGCCGTCTAGCATCGTTTGAACGTAATGATGGACGAGGTCGATCATAATTTTTACCCGTTCTTCAAAGGTGAAAAAGTCAACCGGGAAATCTTTAATAAGCCATCCATCAATGTATTCCATGATTAGAACGTTTTTCGTCGCCTCATACACTTCAGGAACGTCAACATATTCTGATTTTTTCCCGTATTTTTTCTTCATCTCCCTCATTTTTCGGGCTTCTTCCATCATGTCCAACTCATCCATCGCACTGCTGTAATAGTCTTGAACCAATTCTCTGAAATCGAGCGCCGCTTGCAGTTCGGGCGGTAAACGTTTTTGCAGCCACGACGCCATCTTCTTAATGACAATAATGTCGGTTTGAAACAGTTTCTCTACAGTGGGGCGCACAACTTTCAACGCCACCATTGGCCCGCCTTTCAATTTGGCCTTATACACTTGGGCGAGCGAAGCCGAACCGAGAGGCTCTTCGTCAATCCATTCAAACGTGTTCGCCCCGTCGGGAAGTTCCTTCTCGATGATATATTGAATCTTGGAAAACTCGATTGGCGGCACTTTATCTAATAATTTCTCCAATTCAAGGGTAATCGGTTCGGGCAATAAATCTTGGCGGGTCACTAACACTTGGCCGAGCTTGATAAACGTTGGTCCTAACTCTTCAAAAGCCAACCTCAATCGTTTCCCGATTTTCCACAAGTATTCGTTTTCGTGTTGGCTGAGCTTTCGTTTCCCGGCCAATTTTTTGGCCATTACATCTTTGATGAGCATACCTAAGCCGTTTTTGGCAAAGACGGAAATAATTTTCCGACTCCGCTTTCCTATTGTAATCTCCGCAATTTCCTTCTCAATGGCTTCGCCGACTGCCGATAAGGCCGAGAGACACTCTGGACCTGTCTTTTCGACGGAAGCGTTCAAACCGTATCCCTCCCTTCCTGTCTATTCATGCGTCCTCGACCGTTACAATCTCTCAATGATCGTTGCCGTCGCCATGCCAAAACCGATGCACATCACTTGCAGCCCGTATTTCCCGTCCATATCTTCCAATTGATGAAGTAATGTCGTCTGAATGCGCGCCCCACTCGCGCCGAGCGGATGCCCAAGCGCAATAGCTCCGCCCCGCGGATTGACCTTTCTCATGTCTGGCTCAAGTTCACGTTCCCACGCTTTGACGACGGAAGCGAACGCTTCGTTCACTTCGATGACGTCCATTTGCTCCAAAGTGAGCCCCGCTTTATGTAATACTTTCCGTGTAGCGGGAATAATCCCCGTTAACATCATCACTGGATCTTCGCCGACCACCGCCCGGGCGACGATGCGCGCCCGCGGCTTAAGACCGAGCGCTTTTGCTTTTTCTTCTGACATGAGCAGCAGCCCCGCTGCCCCGTCGCTTACTTGGCTGGAATTTCCTGCTGTCACTACACCGCTGTTCGGCTGGAACGACGGCGTCAGTCCGGCTAATTTCTCCATTGACGTATCTCTGCGAATCCCTTCATCTTTATCAAAAATGAACGGTCCGTCTTCCCCTTTCACCTCGATCGGGATAATTTCCCGTTGAAACCACCCTTTATCGGTCGCCTCTGCCGCTTTTTGATGGCTTTGAAGCGAAAATTCATCCAATTCCTCGCGGGAGAGGTTCCATTTTTTCGCGATCATTTCAGCGGATATCCCTTGTGGGACAATGTTGTACTTACTCGTTAAGTTTTTGCTAAATCTTCCCATATCGCTTCCCATCGGTACTCTTGTCATGCTTTCCACACCGCAAGCGATTGCAATATCGATATCGCCAGCGAGAATGGCTTGTGCCGCTGTATGAATGGCTTGCTGGCTCGAGCCGCACATGCGATTTAGCGAAAAAGACGGCACTTCCACTGGAAACCCGGCTGCAAGTACGGCTTGCCGCCCAATGTTTCCGCCTTGCTCCCCCGTCATCGTGACACATCCGACGACTACATCTTCCACGGAACCCGCTTCAATTCCGTTTCGTTGTACGAGTGCCTGAAGAACTGGAACAAGCAAATCAACCGGATGCATGTTCGATAAGGAGCCTTTGCGGCGGCCGATGGCCGTACGTACAGCGTCGACAATCACGACTTCTGGCATCATATCCTCCTCCTTTCTCCTGTTAAAATGTAAACAGCTCGATGCCCCCAGACACATTCAATCCAATCCCCGTGATATATTTCGCTTTGTCGGAACAGAGGAAGGTGATGGCATTGGCAATATCCTCCGGTTCTCCGGGACGCTTAAACGCCGTCCGTTGAATCATTCGTTCGTTCATTTTTGGATTGCCCATGCGGAACGCTTCTGTATTAATGATCCCGGGGACAATGGCATTGACCGTAATCCCGTAGCGCGCTCCTTCCAACGCCATACTTTTCGTAAAGCTGAGCAACGCACCTTTTGTCGCGGAATAGCTGGCTTGGCCGAATCCGCCAAGCGTTCCGGCGACCGAAGACATATTGATAATCCGGCCCCACCCTTGTTCTTTCATGTACGGCCACACCGCTTTCGTACAGTTATACGCCCCGGTTAAATTTACCTTTAAATCGCGTTCCCATAAATCATCGTTTTGCTTTTCAATTTGGGAAATATGGTCGAGTGTCCCGGCATTGTTAACAAGAATATCAATCGATCCGAACTCTTCTTTCACTCTCGCAAATACTTCTTTCACTTGTTCGCGGTCCGTCACATCCATCTTGATCGCTAAGGAACGGCGGCCCATGGCTTGAATTTCTTTTGCAGTTTTCTCGGCATACACGACTTTCGTGCTGTGCATCACTTGCGACAACGGCCCGTATTTTTGTGCCATGGCTCGGCTTTCCTCATCAGATTCAATAAGTATGTCGGTAATGACGACATCGGCTCCCGCTTCGGCTAGCGCTAAGGCGTCCGCACGGCCGATCCCGCGGGAGGCTCCCGTCACTACCGCGACTTTTCCTTTCAATAACTCAGCCCAAGAAGACATCTTCATCCCACCTCTTTTCAATGATTAGCGGAGAAATTGAGGTTTTTTCTTTTGGAAAAACGCCGCCAGCCCAATAGCGGGTTCTCCCGTCTTGAATGTTTCGGCAAAGGCACGCGCTTCCACGCTAAACCCGTCCTCAGACAGCCCTTCTGCCGCATGAATGGCCCGTTTGGCGAACCCCATGGCTTTGACTGCTCCTTCAGCGAGCTGCTCCGCAAACGCCGTCGTTTCTTCCACGAGCTTCTCTGGAGTTGTCACCTTGTTAATTAATCCGATTTGCAACGCTTCTTCAGGATCCAACCTTTTCGCCGTAAAAATGAGTTCGGTGGCTTTCGCGCGTCCTAACAATCGCGTCATTCGCTGTGTACCACCCGCTCCCGGAATCAAACCGAGCGACACTTCTGTCAGGCCAATTTTCCCTTTTGACATGATGCGGAAATCGCAAGCTAATGCCAGTTCGCAGCCTCCGCCTAACGCATGGCCGTTGATCGCGGCAATAACCGGTTTCGGCAAGGTAGCCAAACGGTCGAAACATCGTTGCATGCGCGCACTTTGCTCGGCAATGCCAGCTTCATTCCCAGCGTATCGGCTACCGCTTTGGATCATCGCTTTTAAGTCCGCCCCAGCCACAAATGTCTTTTCGTGGGCAGATGTAATGACAACCACACGTACAGAAGGGTCCGCCTCAAGCTCATCTGCTGCACGTTCCAAATCGCGCATCAATTGTTCGCTGACGGCATTAGCCGGAGGATTGTCGATGACAACCCAGGCGACTCCTTTCTCTCTTCGATCAATGTGAATCGTTTCGTAAGACAACTTTTTTCCTCCTTTTCAAAATAACAGGTTCGAACAGCAAAAGCCCGGCCATCCTGCTTCAATGAATTGGTTCGCCTGCTCCCTCTACGTTTAAACGTGTACTCCATAAGGAGCATAAAGACGGCGTGCTGTCACTAAACGTTGGATTTGCTGCGTCCCTTCGAAAATATCGAATACTTTGACGTCCCGGTACAATTTTTCCACGAGATGCCCGTCGAGACCGATCGGGCCGAGTAATTCCAGACATTTCGAACAAACATCGAGCGCCATTTTGCCAGCTACCGCCTTGCATATCGCCGCTTCCATGGCGTTCGGCTGGCCGATATCCGCTTTCCAAGCCGCCTCCCAAGTGAGAAGGCGCGCCGCATCAATATCTTGCTCCGCTTCGGCCAACAGTTCCGCCGCTTCGTAATAGAGCCGTCCTTGCTTCGGATATTCTTTTCTGACTAAATCAACGGTATATTCATACGCGGCGCGGGCAATGCCAATCGCCATCGCAGCCACGATTGGACGCGTGCTGTCAAATGTTTTCATGGCCACTTGGAACCCGGACGGCTTATTGCCGCTTGTGCTGTACAGTTCTTCGCCACCGAGCAAGTTTTCCTGAGGGACAAAACAATTTTCAAACAACAATTCCGCCGTCTCATTCGCGCGCAAGCCCATTTTATGAACAAGACGGGTGCAGCTGAATCCAGGTGTGCCTTTTTCGACCACAAAGGCTCTATGTCCGGCACGTCCCATGTTGGGGTCGATCGTCGCAAACACCACGGTCCAAGAGGCACGGGCACCGTTTGTAATAAAAATTTTTTGACCGTTCAACACGTACCCCCCATCCACCTTTCGGGCGGTGGTACGGATCCCCGATACGTCGGAACCGGCTTCGGGTTCCGTCAGTGCGTAAGCTCCCCAGCGCGGCTCGTCTTTCGTAAATATGGACAGAAACCGCTCCTTTTGTTCGGGTGTACCGCTGCTTTGGATCGGGGGACCGCCAAGGCCTGCTCCCGGAAGAGATAATGTAATCGCCGGGCATCCCCACGCCAACTCCTCAGTGGCGATGACCGCCATCCGATTTGCTTCCTTTTCCGATTTCTTGCCGTTTTTTTCTCCCGTTTTCGCCGTTCTTCCCCCGCCGCTAAAGGAAGAAGTGTTGAGATGGATACCCATTTTGTTCACTTTATTCAACCACTCATCGGGCACTTTCCCTAACCGATCCGCTTCCATGGCGATCGGGCGAATTTCATGTTTGGCGAACCAGTGGACCAATTCTTTGATTTGCTTTTGCTGTGGCGACAGTTCGAATGAAATCATTGGGCGACCCTCTCTTTCTGTCTGTTCATGATTTGTTCACCGCGGCGGACTAACAAATCTCTTTCCCTACCATATAAAGCCACTTGCGCTTGTGCGTCCCTCATCCACTTTTCCACCGGATACTCTTGCACATACCCATGCCCGCCGAGCATTTGTACGGCACAATCGGTCACATGCCGAAGAGAACGATGAGCACGAGATAATGCTCGCAAGGCATGGCCTTCCGCGTCGCTTGCTTGTTCATCCACTTTGATCGCCGCCTGCCAGACGAGGTGCTTCGCCGCCTTAAATTCAAAAGCCATTTCGGCAATCGTGAAGGAAACCCCTTGAAATTTGGCAATTTCCTGGCCAAACGCTTGGCGTCCTGCGGTATATTCGATGGCGTAATTTAATGATGCTTCCATTAATCCAACTTCTTTGGCGGCTTCGAGTACACGAAGGCGCTGTTGAACGTTTGCAATCAGTTCGCTTGCTTCCTTTCCGCGAGCAATGACTTGTTCCGCGCCAACATGGACATCAGGAAAGTGCAACCGGCCAAGTCCAGCTGCGAGTAATCCTAAACGAAAGTCTCCTTTTAACACTTCCCAATGTTTATTTTCCAACCATAAAACAACGCATTCACCTTTCGAATCGACAGCAGCAATAAGGACGTATTCAGCGGATGTGGCCAAACGAACCGGCTGCGATGTCCCTTTGACAATGTATCCGCTGCCATTTGCACGAATGTCGAGTTCCGACGCCCAAGTGGCGTTCCTATCCGTTGCATCAATGAAAGCCACGCTCGGCCAACAACCGTTCCGACCGGATGATTTGTACGATTGAAGCAACGGATGATCCGGTTGAAGGCGGATAAATGACGCCGTATCTCCTGGTCCCGACAGTCCTTGAACAATCCCTAAATCCCCGTAACTCAATGCCTGTAAAATTTGCACTTGAGAAATTAACGGCAGTTCAAGTCCTCCCCAGCTTTCCGGAAGTTCAAGGGTCGAAAATCCTAATTCCCCAACCATTTTTATAATAGAAGCGCTTACAGAACGGTTCGCTTCACACTCTCTTGCCGCTGGACGAATATGTTCAACAGCGAAGTTTCTTGCTAAATCATAAAACGCTTGTTCTTCATCGGTAGGATGAAACGAGATCAAATCATTCTCCTCCTTAACTTCCGACGTTCCCGAATAATATTGTTAATATTCAGAAATTATCAGGCCAAAAATGCCTTTTTATGTTTGCGTAGCTGTCTCAAATTCCTTTGCCCATTCGCGAAGTTTCTTTTTATCGATTTTTCCGATTAAATTTTTCGGTAAGTATCCGACGATTTTGATGAATCGCGGACTTTTATGTTTCGCGACTTTCTTTTGGCAAAACTCAATTAATTCTTCTTTTGTCGTTTGTGCACCCTGGCGGAGCACGACATAAGCGGCCACTTCTTCGCCCATTCTAGGAGACGGTACGCCGACAACGCCGGCTTCGACGACGTCAGGATGAACCATGAGCAATTCCTCGAGATCGCGTGGATAAATATTAAATCCGCCGCGAATAATCACATCCTTTTTCCGGTCAACGATAAATACATAGCCTTCCTCGTCGATCCGGGCCATATCGCCGGTGTAAAGCCACCCATCCCGAAGAATTTCCCGGCTTTCTTCTTCCTTGCCGTAGTAACCTTTAAAAACATTCGGGCCGGAAACAATCAATTCCCCAACTTCATTGGGCGGAAGGCGATAGCCGTTTTCATCGACGACGGCGACTTCAATTCCCGGCAACGGCAATCCGACGGAACCTGGCTTTATCGGTTTCGATGGATCGGTGGCTGTAACGATCGGAGCTGCCTCGGACAGCCCGTATCCTTCTAAGATGATACAGCCGAATTTTCGTTGGAAATCGTAAGCCAGCTGTTTCGGAAGAGACGCCGAACCTGAAACACAGACAATAAAGCTCGACGTATCATACTCGTCGGCATCAGGATGATGATACAAGGCGTGAAACATCGCCGGCACCATCGCTGAATGCGTCACTTTATATTTTTCAATGGCTTCTAGCACTTTCACGGGATCAAAATAAGGCAAAAGTACAATTTTATCACCTAATAAAAGCGCGACATTCATCATCGTGAAACCGAAAGCGTGGGAAAACGGCAACACCCCAAGCGCCACACGTTCTTCTCTCAATTGTAAAATTTGCGCTGTTTTCGATGCCGCTTCTGCATTGGAATACAAGTTTTTATGCGTCAACACCACCCCTTTTGGATTCCCTGTTGTCCCTGCTGTATACAGCAAGGCCGCCTCATCTTCTTCACAGATAGGTACATTTGGCGCAGACGTCGAGGCATTTTCCATTCCCTTCCATAAAGAGTAGGGGGAATCGTGCCGATCCAATGTGAAGATTTTTGGCGGTGCCGATAAATTATAAACCGCCTCCTTCACCTTCGCCAAAAGCAGATCGGTGGTCAAAACAATTTTTGGCTGGCAATCTTGCAAAATATAATGAATTTCCTGCGCTTGCAAAAGAGGCATCACGGGAACGACTACGGCGCCTGCCTTAATAATCCCGCTAAACGCGATGACGACTTCAGGACAGTTCGGCATCGTGACAACCACGCGGTCCCCGCGTTCCACCCCTAACTCGATCAACGTATGCGCTAACTGGGAGGAAAGCTCATCGCAGTACGTATTCGTATATTCTTCACCCTCAAAAATGAGAACGGGATACATGCCGAATTTTTCGATATTATTAGACCAAATGTTTCTTAAATTCATTCCACGTCTCTCCTCAATGAGATTCATGTATAAGAAACCAGATGCCGGACATTTAATATGCTTTGAAGCTCAAGCCATCAGCTTCTTCCCGGCTTCTGGTTCTGCCCTTTCACCGTTTACTGTTTGGCGTGGTTGTAGGCTGACAACACTTCTTGAAGCCGTAAAGCAAGGCCCATGTCTCCGTCGATTTTGAGCTTTCCGCTCATAAAGGCTTCAGTCCCGTTCAATTCTCCTTCCACCAATTTTTTAAAATCACTCGAATCGATGGTGAGCGTACAATCGGACGCTTCCTGTTCGCCTTCGACGACAGAACCTGCATCAGGGCGAAGAATCACTTGGTAAACGCCAGCTTCTTCCCCGCTTAAGTTGAACTGATAGACAGCGACAATCCCATCAGCTCGAGAAGGATCCTCCTTGAGCTGCGAATCGATCATTTGAAAAATTTCTTTAACGGTTGTCATTGGATTCCCTCCTAAATTATTTAAATTATTTTCATGTTGGTTATAGTGTAAAATATTTAGAATAATACTAGTATTCCGAAAAAAGTCGGAGTTTTTTTTCGCAAACTCCCGTTTCCCCCCGATATTTATACGTATTTTTCCTTTGTGGCCATGTTATCTCTTCCGCGATGAAAACAAGAGGGAAAGCAGCCGTTGTTCGCCGATAAGTTCCAAGTAGCGGGGATATAAAGCAAAAGCGGGCATAATACTCTGCAGCATTTGTAACGCTTTCTTTTTCGACCCATTCACCTTTATTTTTCCCGTCATTAACGCTAGGGGGACATTTACATTTCCTCCCCAAAATTGATGCGCTATATCTCCCGTTGTTTTGACGGATACATCCAGTGATTTGATCGATTCACCAAGGTAAACCGTATAATTTCCCCCCTTTTTCGGCTGTCTGGCATCAATACAAATAAGAGCATTCGGTTGAGTAATTTCAAATTCAATGGCTATCCTAGATTTTCGAATTTTTTCGCCGATTTGATTCATTTGATCGACCTCATCACCATTTTCGTAATATGCTGGGCTATGTCCCCACCATTGCCTCAATTCCTGAATCGTTCTTGGACGGGAAGGGATCTTCATAAACTCGCCCACTACCCGATAAAAATGTTCCGCATCCTGAAAAACCGGCATGTCTTTTCCAACTCCTTCAATGGATTAAATCGTAATAGACAGTATGAAAGCATCTTTACGTACCTATTAAACTATTTTAAAAATGGTGCCTTTGCAACCCGTGGATTGAAGGGATTATCAAGATCAATTGGGATGATCCCCTCACTTTGGCGTAGTGAGACTGTGCTGCATTTGATATTTCGGTCACCGAAAATGAAGTGAGCACGTTTCGGATTGTAATCGTTTTTCTAATCTGTACGTACATACAATATTAGATTTAGAAAATAAAGCCTTCGTTTTCTTAACCTATTTCCTAAAACAACTAAATACGCAGCAAGGACAGCGGGTAGCTTTCGCTTTTACCCTATTGGCATGTTTTCGCTTTTTTAGTGGCAAAGAAAAAAGCAACCTTTTTTCATGTATTTAGAACATGAAAAAAGGTTGCTTTAAAAATTTAGGTTATCGTTAGATTTAGGTCACGTTTTTTAAATATATTCCATATCAAGAAATATTTGCTAATCTTACAACGTCCCGTGCGATCATGACTTCTTCGTTCGTTGGGATGACTAATACTTTGACCGGGGAGTGCGGATAGCTAATGAACGCTTCCTTGCCGCGCACTTTATTCAACACTGGATCCCAATATACGCCCATAAATTCGAGGCCTCGCAGCACTTTCGCACGGATGACCTCACTGTTTTCACCGATGCCGGCGGTGAAGATGATCGCATCGACGCCGCACATGCGCGCCGCATAAGAGCCGATATATTTATGAATGCGGTTAGCGAACACTTCGAGCGCCAGTTCCGCGCGTTCGTTTCCTTCGGCCGCCGCTTTTTCGAGGTCGCGCAAATCGCTCGACAGTCCGGAAATACCAAGCATGCCGCTCTTCTTATTTAACACTTCAATCACTTCTTCGGCAGTCATTCCTGTTTTTTCCATAATATATGGGATTAGGGCTGGGTCAATATTTCCGGAACGGGTACCCATCGCAACACCGGCAAGCGGCGTAAAGCCCATCGACGTATCGATCGATTTTCCGCCTTCGACCGCCGCGATGCTGGCGCCGTTGCCAAGATGGCAGGAAATGAGACGAAGCTGTTCAATCGGCCGGCCAAGCAATTCAGCGGCTCGTTGTGTTACATATTTATGAGACGTGCCGTGAAATCCATATTTGCGAATACCGAACTTTGTATAGTATTCGTACGGTAGACTATATAAAAATGATTGTTCTGGCATGGTTTGATGGAACGCCGTATCAAACACGGCCACAGCCGGCACATTTGGAAGCACTTCTTGAAACGCTTTAATGCCGACAATGTTTGCCGGATTATGAAGGGGAGCAAGCTCCGATACTTCTTCAATTTGCTTGAGCACTTCATCCGTAATCAGCACTGAATCGCTGAATTTCTCACCGCCGTGAACGACGCGGTGGCCGATTCCATCAATTTCATCAAACGAACGGATAATGCCATAGCGGATGAGCTTATCAAGCAGCATCTTCACCGCTACAGCGTGGTTTGGAATCGCTGTTACTTCCTGAATTTTCTCTCCGTTTACCGTAATCGTAAAAATCGCATCATCAAAGCCGATTCGTTCGACAATTCCTTTCGTTAACACCGTTTCACTCGGCATCTCAAACAATTGAAACTTTAATGACGAACTACCGGCGTTAATTGCTAACACCTTTGCCATTTTTTAACAGCTCCTTTTATACTTAACATGTTGTTACCATTAGTTTATTCGGTTTTGTATTATTTCACTATACCTTTTTCATTGTATGCTTGTTCGCCCTTTCTTTTCAAGCAAGTTCTTTGCTGTAATCGGTTGCAAATTTATGTTTTTATCTTTCGAAAATATAAATAGTTACTATCTTTCGAAAATAAAAACAGTTCCCGTCATGTACCGGGAACTGTTTTTATTTTCCTTTTTCTTCTGTAATCCATTCATCGATTTTTTTCATCATCGCCTGCATCGCCTGTTTATTGGAGAAACGAGGAAGTTCCACTAATAACGCTTTTTTCGGTGCTTTTACGTTTTCTCCTTTCTTTTGCAAAATAAAAATGCTTTTTGCTGCTTGTTCTGTTTTGAACATCGATAGCGGTAGTTGCAACAGCCCTTGAATCACCGCATGCTCTTTAATAAATTCATGCAATTTTGCCGCCTGGTCGCTTGAAAATAATGTATTTGGAATTAAGAAAAATAAGTAACCGCCTTCTTTGGTATAATACAAGCTTTGCTCAATGAACAAATGGTGGGCGTATGAATGCCCTTCTTCTGCTTTTAATACAAAGCGAGAAGAGTTTTCTTTATTCGGATAATAACCAACAGGCAAATCGCACACGACTACATCAGCAAGCTCTACAAATAGCGGCTGCAAACCATCTTGATTAAAAAGCTGAATCGCGTGTTTTTGCAAATTCGCGTTCACATATGCTAGCTTAATTAATACATCATCCACATCCACACCGTAACTTTTCGTTTGCTTTCCTTTAAGGTGGTTAAGCACCGTTGTCAGCAAATTTGCGGTGCCGACGGCAGGATCAAGAATAGTAAGGGCAAGATGTTTGCGGGTAAATTGATTGACTAAATAGCTCATAAATAAACTAACCGCATCCGGGGTCATCTGATGATGCGGTTGTGTATACTCTTTCATTCCTTTTAACACCGCTAGCTGAAAAGCTTTGCGAATTTCTTCATTTGTAAAACGCTCTAACTGTATGTCTGTATATTGTTTTTTTAGACGTTTCGCGTTTACTTCGCTCACTTCTTCTTGAAGAACATCGCCGTGAAACACGTTTTCTCCCGTTTCCGCCACTGCTTCTAAATAAGTGCATTGTAATTCATCTTGCAAGATTTTGGCCGTTTCGTCGAATAATGTAAACAAGCGCTCTACTGGAGTTGCCATTGTTCCTCCACCTTTCCGTAAGTGTCCAATATTTTATTGTACGATGCGCACAATCCAATAGCAAGAAGGATATACAAACATGCGCTGATAAAACACGAAAAGACCTCGAACGAGTCGAGGTCTTTTCTTTATTTTGCTGATTTTGCTGCTTCAATTGCTGCTTCGTAATTTGGATGGTTCGTTACTTCCGGCACATACTCGACGTAAGTGACGATGTCATTGCTGTCAATGACAAATACTGCGCGCGCCAATAAACGCAATTCTTTAATGAGTACGCCGTACGCTTGTCCAAACGAAACATCGCGATGGTCAGAAAGCACTTGCACGTTTTCCACCCCGGCTGCCCCGCACCAGCGTTTTTGCGCAAACGGCAAATCCACGCTAATCGTTAATACTTTTACGTTGTCTAATTTCGCTGCTTCTTCGTTAAACCGGCGTGTTTGCGTATCACAAACTCCTGTATCGAGCGACGGCACCACGCTGATCAAGCGAACATGCCCTTTCGTATCCGCAAGCGTCACTTCGGATAAATTTTGATCCAATACGGTAAAGTCAGGTGCTTTATCTCCCACTTTTACTTCATTGCCGACCAATGTTACCGGTTTTCCTTTAAATGTCACTTGTGCCATTGGCTTTCCCCCTTAAAATATTATGTACTACTGTCATCATAAAGGGGATACCAAAAAATTTCAATGATTTTGATTTATTTAAATGTCAAAATCATTAGTTGGCGATGATCTTTCTGCACCATTTTTATTTTTCTTTAACATTGCTTGAATTTTTTCAATCGCCTGCGGTGCGACATCAAGAATTTTTTCATATAAATGCGTGCTCTCGTCAAGATGAAGCAGCTTGACCCCGGATGAGTTTACCACTAAAAACGCAATCGGAGTAATAGACACACCGCCGCCGCTTCCGCCGCCAAACGGATGTTCATCTGTTTGATTTTGACTTGCTCCTTGTTGCGCTCTAGCGCCATTACTTTTTCCGTCGATCATAAATTCGCTTCCGCCTGCCGCAAATCCAAATCCTACTTTCGAAACGGTTAAAATAACGCTCCCGTCCGGTGTTTCCACAGGGTCGCCGATAATCGTATTGACGTCAATCATTTGTTTTAAGTTTTCCATTGCGGTTGTCATAAGCCCCTGAATCGGATGATTGCTCATGCCAAATTCCTCCTAGTATCCTTCATTTGTTTGCTAGTATCCTTCATTTGTTTGCTGGGTAGCAAACGCTTTTATTTCCGACAAACGGTTGCCACGCCAATGTTTGATCACTCGTATTCCTGCTAATATAGCATGCCCGATTCGAAAATGAATCATACATATAAATTTTGTTTCCGAAACTGCTTGGTGAAAAGATGGAATGATCGTGATCATAGGAGTTGTTTTTAATTTCATATATTTGCTGCATACCGCCAGCACGCTATATTTTAACGACCACCCTAACCCGACCATCATCCCTGTCGTTGCCGCGTCCCCTGTTCCGATTTTCGTCTGCCATTCAAATTTTGTAATCGATACATGACGGAAAAAGTTTTTCATAATGTCATTCAAGTGCACAACTCGTTCTGTAAATTCTCTTGCTTTGCGAAGAATATTCATGATTTCCTTTGGTGTATATTTGCTTCGTTTTTCCTTGCTGTTCGCTGTATTCTCCATACTTTTCTTATGGGCAATAACGATACCTGGAGACGTTGACGTTGTTTCTACTTTTACTAGAGGGATATGGACGGTATAGCGAACGATTCCGAACAATGTGCGAAACGTAATTTTCCATTCATCATCATCTTGAGCATGTTGAAAAAAAATAGTCACCGATAATTTCATCATCGCCAACATAAACAAGAATAATAACAAAACCACAATGGCCGCTGCTACGATTTTCAACCTTCGCACTCCCCTTCAACATACCATTGTCACCATGTACAAAAAAAAATAAACCTGCCGCAAAGGCAGATTTATTCATGAACGACAATCGTATCAGCAAACTGGTCATGCATTCCTTTTTTCTTTTCCGAAAATGCAACAAACAAAAAACCAATAAATAAAATTGTTTTCGCAATAAACTTCCCGATTACTTCGCGAAACAGCACCGTCGACCATGTCAACGGCTTCCCCGACTCATCGGCGACCTTTAGACCAAACACCATTTTTCCCAGCGTCTGCTGAAAAAACTTTGTCATAAGTACAAAATACGTATAAAATACCACTGTCGTCACAATCGTCGCCGGCGCAAACATATTCGTTCTCTCCGTTGGAATGCCGAGCAGATGAAAAAGTGGAAACACCAAGAGCCGATTAAGGCTTCCGACAACGAGCAAATCAAGCAAATACGCCCAGAGGCGCATCCAAAACCCGGCATACCTTATATGGGAATGCGTGTTCGTGCATGCCTCTTTTCTGATTTCTACAGGAACAGGCAAATATTCTCCAGTCATTTTTCCACTTCCTTTACTCCGCATATAAGTACATCAAACGCGGCGAAGACGGCTTTGAAAGCAACCGAATTAATTCACTTGCCTCATGCTTCGGCATCGCATTTCGATTTAGCGCCATTTGAAACAGGGAACCAAATGAAAAATCATCCGTATACTTCACCACTTGCGCATCCTCTAAATGATGGTCTTTTTTCAGCGCAGCGATAGTATCATCCAAATAACCAAACTCGTCAATCAAACGCAGTTGCTTGGCCTGTCTTCCGTCGTAAATACGCCCATCGGCAATTTTCCGCACTTCGCTTTCCGGGAGATGTCGACCTTCGGAAATCACTTTCACAAATCCCTCATAAGAATTTTGAATTAGTCGCTGCAATATTTTCTTTTCTGCTTCCGTCATTTTTCTTGCCGGATTCATTATATCTTTATACGGCCCGCTTTTTATCGTAACGAGCTCGACGCCGTATTTTTTGGCAAGCCCTTCGTAGTTTAAGCTTTGCATAATGACGCCGAGCGATCCGGTAATCGTTTCCGGGCTCGCAAAAATTTTATCTCCTGCCGTTGAAATATAATATCCTCCCGAAGCAGCCATCGCTCCCATGGAAACATAAATCGGCTTTTTTGTTTCTTTTTTCAGCTTTACCAGCTGGTCGTGTATCTCCGCACTTTCGACCACACCGCCGCCCGGAGAATTCACCCTTAGAACAATCGCTTTGACCGTATCATCCTTTTTCGCTTGCTCAATCATTCGCAAAAAAGATGGATGGTTATATCCCGATGCGGAAAATAGCGTTTCGGTATCCCCTGTATCTTGAATCACCCCGTTCACTTCAAGAACGACAATTTTTTGCAATGCATCTCCGTCTTCGATGACTTCTTCGCCAAATTCCTGCTCTGCCAGCGCCAGACAGTTTTCCGACCATTTTTCCGCATCATTGGTTAATAGTGTAGTGATGACATTAACAAGCACAGAAATGACAAATAATGCAGCGGCGATTGCCAGAGCGATCCATCGCTTTCGGTTCATTCTTTTTCCCCCTACGAAAACAACGATATTTTTAGATTGACTGCAAAAGTGTTACACTAAATAATGTATACTCCCTTTATTGTACCATAATTACATATTCACTAAAATACACCAACAGGAGGTCTCCGCCATGGCAGACGGACAAAATCATCTTTATTTTTTTTATAAGCGGGATGAACAGCTAATCAAGCGGGTAGAGCCGCTCATTGCACTCGCCAAACAAGGTCCGTTCATCGTTGTCGACAATCATCAGGAAGCGAATATTATCATCAGCATTGGGGACGACGGCGCGTTTTTGCAGGCGGTGCGGCAGACAGGGTTTCGCAGTGATTGTTTATACGTCGGCATTTCTACGCTTCCTTCACGTGGATTTTACTGCGATTTTCAAATTGATGACATCGATCATATGGTAGAAGCAACGAAAAACTTGCAGCTCGAAGTAAGAAAATATCCGACGATTGAAGTCACCATTGACGATGCGGCCTCGTTTTTCTGTTTAAATGAATGTTCGATCCGTTCGCAAATTATCAAAACAATGGCGATGGAAGTATTTATTGATGATTTGCATTTTGAAACGTTCCGAGGCGACGGAATCATCGTTTCGACTCCGACAGGAAGTACAGCATATAATAAATCGGTAAATGGAGCGGTCGTTGATCCGCTTCTTCCCTGCTTTCAAGTAAGCGAGTTGGCGTCGCTGAACAACAACCGCTACCGGACGCTCGGCTCATCGTTTATTTTAAGTGGGTCGAGAAAGTTAACATTAAAAATTTTGGAAGAAACCAGCCACTTTCCAATTATCGGCCTTGATAACGAAGCATTAAGCATTCAACATATAGAGAAAATCGATATTAAACTAAGCGACCGAGTAATCAAGACCGTCCGCCTGAAAGACAATTCATTCTGGGACAAAGTCAAACGAATGTTTTTATAAGAGATTCATGCTAAGCGCGAAAAATGTGCTGCCTAAATATAAAAAGACTGTTTCGTGCACGAAACAGTCTTTTTTGTTTGATTATTGCTGCGCAAGGCGCAATTCCCGCTCGCGCAGTTCGACGCGGCGGATTTTTCCCGACGGTGTTTTTGGCAAATCGTCGACAAATTCAATTTTACGCGGGTATTTATACGGTGCGGTCAGCTGCTTGACATGCTCCTGCAGCTTTGGAATCAGCGTCGGATCATTTTTGTCGACTCCTTCGCGGAGAACGACAAATGCCTTCACGACGTGACCGCGAATTTCATCTGGGCTCGCTACCACCGCACATTCTTTGACAGCCGGATGCTTGATAAGGGCATCCTCTACTTCAAACGGTCCGATCGTATAGCCGGAGCTGATGATAATATCATCCCCACGCCCTTCAAACCAGAAGTAGCCGTCTTCATCCTTTCTCGCTTTATCCCCTGTAATGTAATAATCTCCGCGGAACTGCATCGCCGTTCTTTCCGGATCTTTATAGTAACACTTAAACAGTGTTGGTGTGTCGACATGGACGGCGATATCGCCAACTTCACCGACCGCACATGGCTCTCCGTTTTCGTTGATAATCTCAACGATGTTTCCTGGCGTCGGTTTGCCCATGGAGCCTGGCTTTATCTTCATTCCTTTCATCACACCGACAAGCAATGTATTTTCCGTTTGTCCATACCCATCGCGGACTTGAATGTTGAAATATTTCTCAAACGTATCAATCACTTCTCGGTTAAGCGGCTCTCCGGCTGATACGGCGCTGCGGAGATGAGGAAGCTGATAATCGCCGATGTTTGGCACTTTTGCCATCAGCCGATACTCCGTCGGCGTGCAGCAAAGCACATTTACTTCGTATTTGCTTAACAGCTGCAAATATTTTTCCGGGTCAAACCGGCCATAATAGACGAATCCCGTGGCACCTGAACCGAGCGTCGATAAAAACGGGCTCCAAATCCATTTTTGCCAGCCTGGGCCGGCAGTCGCCCAAACAAGATCATTTTCTTCAATACATAACCAGTTTTTCGCAGCAATGCGCAAATGCGCATACCCCCACCCGTGCGAATGAACGACCCCTTTCGGATTTCCGGTCGTTCCCGACGTATATGATAAAAACGCCATATCATCGCGGAATGTGTCGGCTGCCGCAAGCACATCGCTTTCCGCCTGCATCGCTTTCTCTAAATTGATCCAGCCGTTTGGCTCTGTTTGTCCCACGACGAATTTCACGATATGATCGATGTTTTCGATCGGTTCAAATTGATCGACATACGGCTCATAAGTGATAATCGCTTTGACCTCGCCGTGAGAAATGCGGTATTGCAAATCTTTGGTGCGAAGCATTTCCGAACTCGGAATGACTACCAGCCCCGCTTTTAACGTTCCTAAATATACTGCATATGCTTCGATTAAGCGCGGCATCATAATGAGCACTTTGTCGCCTTTTTCAAGGCCGCGGTTTAATAAAGCGCTTCCAATTTGATTGGCGCGTTTGATTAAATCGCCATATGTAATTTCTCGTGTTTCCCCTTGCTCATTTTCCCACTTTAAAGCAAGCTTATTCGGATTAGCCACCGCATGTTTTTCGATCTCGGACGTTAAATTATAACGTTCCGGAGCGATGAAATCTTCCCGCTTCATGCGCTTTCCCCACTCCCTTTGCCATAATCGTTCAGCAATGAACAGGCGCCATCTCATTGCTTGCTATTCCAATTATACAAAATAATTATTATATTTTGAATATTTTTTTAAAATAATAAAAGGCGGGGAAAACCCGCCTCTGTAGCCATGATATTCAATTAGAATGTTTGTTGAGTACCGCCTAATTGTTGTTGTGCCATCGCAACAAGGCGTTTTGTAATTTCACCACCAACAGAACCGTTAGCGCGAGAAGTAGTGTCAGCGCCTAATTTGACGCCAAATTCTTGGGCAATTTCATATTTCATTTGTTCAAGAGCTTGTTGCGCACCTGGAACAAGTAATTGATTCGAATTGTTGCTGCGTGCCATATGCTTTCACCTCCTTGTACCTATAGAATGTGTGAAAACATATGGCTTCATGCATCCATCATTTTGGTAAATTTTGAGATTTAGAATAACTGCTCAAACTCGTCTTCCGCTTCGAAATCTTCATCAATGACTATCGTTTCCGTATTGGCAATCGCCTTTTCTATCAATGGATCTAAGTCGACAGCACTTTCATAACGAAGCACTTTCTCTTTTTTCGGTTTGGTTTTTGGCGATTTTGGCGTAAAAATGGTGCAGCAATCTTCATATGGAAGAATGGAAATATCGTGTGTATCAATTTTTTTCGCGATCTCGATAATTTCAACTTTATCCATCGACACAAGCGGGCGGAGAATCGGAGTTGTTGTCACCTCATTGATGACAAACATGCTTTCCAGCGTTTGGCTTGCCACTTGGCCAAGGCTTTCCCCTGTGACAATCGCTAGCGCTCGCTGGCGCCGGCGCAAAGCATCCGTAATTTTTAACATCGCCCTTCTTGTCGAAATAAGTGAATATTCATCTGGCACTTGTTTGTAAATTTCCTGCTGCACTTCGGTAAATGGGACGATATGAAGTTTGATTTTCCCGCCGTACGTCGTTAATTTTTTTACCAAATCAATCACTTTTTGTTTTGCCCGCTCGCTTGTAAACGGAGGGCTGAAAAAGTGAACCGCTTCA
Organism: Parageobacillus caldoxylosilyticus NBRC 107762; assembly: GCF_000632715.1. Lineage (GTDB taxonomy): Bacteria > Bacillota > Bacilli > Bacillales > Anoxybacillaceae > Saccharococcus > Saccharococcus caldoxylosilyticus. The sequence goes on from NZ_BAWO01000011.1 coordinate 80,519, forward strand.
ATCTCGAGGCCGCGCTTCATCGCCAAGTATCCGGCAACAGGGCTATCAATTCCGCCGGAAAGCATCAGCATCGCCTTGCCGCTTGTCCCGACCGGCAGACCGCCGGCGCCGAAAATATCGCGGCATGTCACATAAGTACCATCTTGGCGAACCTCGACGCGGACGTTAATATCAGGATCATGGACATCAACGGTTAATCCATCTGTATTACGTAAAATATAAGCGCCGATTTCATGATTTAATTCGTCACTTCCATATGGAAATCGTTTGTCTACTCTTCGCGCGCTTACTTTAAACGTTTTTCCTTCGTATGGAAGCTGTTTCACTGCTGCCAGCGCTGTTTCTTTTATTTCGTTTAATTCATTATGGCACTTCATCGCCAAACTAAAGGAATGAATGCCAAATACAGTTTTTAGCTTTTCAATAATTGGTTCGTGCGGTTCTCCGTTTAATAAAATGTACATGCGATCTCGCATGTATTCGATTTGAATATTAGGAAACATATGAAGTTTTTTGGAAACATTATTTTTTAGACGGCGAACAAACACGTTGCGATTTCGGCCTTTTGTCGTCATTTCACCATAGCGGATTAAAATGCGGTCATATTTCATAGCAATTACCTCGTTACCTCACTTAATTTTTCAATAGCTTTTTTCATCGCAGCAACGGCAATCGGAATTTCCTCGAGCGTATTTTCAAAAGAAAGGCTGATGCGAATTCCGCTTTCTGCCCGTTCTTCCCCCACTCCCATCGCCAACAACGTTTTGCTTGGCGCTTTCTTTTTTGAGGAACATGCCGATGTCGTCGAAACAAAAATATCGCTTTTCGCTAACTCATGGACAAACACTTCCGGCTTCATGCCGTGTTTTAATGAAAAATTAATGATATGAGGAGCGGAGTGCTCCACCGGGGTATTGATTTGAATCTCTGGAATTGCTTTTAGTTCATTCAGCCATGCTTGCTTTACTTCATGTAGATAATCGATTTGTTTATCGTATTTTTCCAGCGCGATTCGCAGCGCTTTTGCCATGGCCACGATAGCCGGGACATTTTCCGTTCCAGAGCGGAGCTGCATTTCCTGCCCCCCGCCGGCGAGCAGCGGCGAGAGCCGAATGCCTTGACGAACGTATAAAATGCCTGCCCCACGCAATCCATGAAACTTATGGGCTGACATCGTGCACAGATCAATCCGTGCTTTTTTCATATCAAGCGGCACTTTGCTAATGCCTTGCACACGGTCGACATGGAAAATTGTTTTCGGATAATGCGCCAGCAATGCTCCGATTTCCTCGACAGGCTGAATCGCGCCAACCTCGTTGTTGACATGCATGACGGAAACGAGAATCGTATCTTCGCGAAGCGCCTTTTTCACTTGCTCGGCCGTGACCATCCCATGTTCGTTTACCGGCAAATACGTCACTTCAAATCCTAGTTGTTCCAGCTGCTGACAAGGCTCCGATACGGATGGGTGCTCTATGGCCGTCGTGATAATATGCTTGCCGCGATGGCGATATTGAAACGCCACCCCTTTGATTGCAAAGTTATTCGCTTCTGTTCCTCCAGATGTAAAAACGATTTCACTAGGCTTTACCTTTAAAGCGGCGGCAATTTGTTCGCGCGCCTGCGTTAAGAGACGCTCCGACTTCATCCCTAACTCATGCAGCGAGGACGGATTGCCAAAATATTTTGTTGCGACAGTGACAAACGAATCGATCACCTCAGGAAACGGTTTTGTTGTTGCGCTATTATCTAAATAAATCATCACGTCCATCCTCCGATTATCGTCCACCATGATACATTAGTAAATATAATAAAGAAAGCAATGAAACATCAACCAAAATATATTTTATTTACATTATTCACAAAAAAACCGATAAATATCTATTTGCATACAGCGATATTCATCGGTTCTCTTTACTATTTCTCACTCGAGCGCTCTTCCTGAAACATTTGCTGAACACGTTGAAATGCGCCAGGCTCCACCTTTTCTAAAGTGGCTACCGCTTGCTCTAACGCCTGCTCATAATCGTAATGGCGAAATAAAGATTCTGCTTCCTCCAGCCCCTCCTGCACAGCCGGGTAACGGCGGCGATAACGATTTCCGTACTGAATTACTTTTTCCACGAGCGAAGCTTGCTCAATCATTTCCTCCGTCCATTCGTATAGGCGCTGAACGGTTGTTTTTGCCTCTTCGAGCGCTTCGTTGACAGCAGGCATATTGAGCGGTTTCTCTTCAAGCCGCAACATCACTTCTTCCAAACGGCCTTTTGCCTCGGACAACTGCAGCGTATACGACTCCGGAAGCCCTGGCAATCGGCTTTTTTGCACAAGCCGCAGCGCCTCGGACAATTTTTTCTTCATTTCCTCTAATTTTTCGCGGGCAACCAACTCATCTTTGCGCAACGCTTGCAACGTTTCACGAAACTGTTCATGCTCCTCTTTCATTATTTCTATTTGCGCTACAAGCTGTTCCAGTTCTTCTTTTAAAAGCGAATATGCCGTTTTCGCTTCGAAAATGCGGGTCTGAATGATGTCAAACCGCTTTCTTAACTGGTGTATTTGCTTTTCAATGCTGCGATATTTTTCTATATCTTTTGCAGGTAAACAGTAGCTTTGCTGCACAAATAACGTTTCTTCACTCGTTTCCTTCGCTTCTTCATTCAGCATATGTAACATTTCTTCGATACGGGGCACTTCTGTCTTTATATATTGATGAGCAAGCACTTCTTTTTCCAGCAAATCATATAAAGCATCAATTTCTTCTTTTAATTCAGTAATCCCTTGTTTTGCTTCTTCAATCCGCAAATCGCGAATCATCTGTACGTATTGTTCGATTTTTTCCCGCTTTTCCTTGATTTGTTGCTCCATTTGTAAATGGTCAAGAATATAGCCTCCTTGCTCCATTTCCTGATATCCGTCAAAAAGCTCTTCCAGCTGTGCCGGAATCGTTGTCTGGCACTCTGTCAGCAATTCTGGAATCTCGTTCATCATCGCTTTCATTTCACTTAGCTCTTTTTTTAAGGAATGAACCACTTCCCTTGCAGCCAAATAGTTTCCCGTTGCGGTTAATTCTTCAAATTTTTTAAATAAAGTCTCCGCTTCTTCCAATTTTTCATCGAGCTTTGCTGCTGCAACGCCAAACGTATACCGGTAAGCGAGCAGCGTTTTCTTCGCCTCCCGATACATCGCACGCAATTCTTCTATTTCAACGCGGTTTTGTTCTTTACTGCCAATTAATTCATGTACTTCATCAATCATTAATTGCACTTCTTCTTCGATCTGACGCAGCCATTGGTCGATGTCACGCAGCAGCGCTTTCGCCTGCGTATAGCGGTATTTATCAAGCAGCGTCTCCGCATCGAATAATTTTTCTTCCACATCCGGCAGTTGAACAGCGACAATATCATCCCATTTTTGCCGCCACTGTTCAAACAGACGCTCTGTTTCCCCTGTCATGTTCAACTGCTTCACTTTCGAAAGTTCATCGGGCACCGGCCGGTTCATCAGCGCTATTTTCCATGCGTCCAAGCGGTCAATTTCGCGATACATTTTTTTCCGGTACATATGGTTATATATTATTGCTCCCGCAAGAAAGAGCAAAACAATAACTATAATTTTCATCAAATCACTAGCCTCCTTGCACTCGAGTTACTCATAAACGAAAAATGAGATGAATCGAGCAGGCAAACATATTTACATAATGTTTTTTCAATGTTTTTATGATACCATGTTATCGACATTTTTTTGACCAAAATTTTTATTTTTTTTACAGAAATCCTCATTTTTCTTTCTATTATACAATTTAGGAGGGAGCCGTTGTGCGCGACGGACACATTCATACCCCATTTTGTCCGCATGGAAGCAGCGATCCATTAGAACGCTATGTGGAAAGGGCCATTGCGCTTGGTTACAAAGAAATTTCCTTTACCGAACATGCACCGCTTCCAGAAGGATTTACCGATCCGACGCCATATCAAGATAGCGCGATGCGCCGCGAACAGCTCGATCAATATTTCACAGCACTTGACGATATAAAAGCCCGTTATCGAAATGATATTATCATTCATACCGGACTTGAAGTCGACTTTATCCCTGGATTTGAAGAAAAAACAGCACGGTTTTTAGAAGAGGTCGGTTCTTTCTTAGATGACAGCATTTTGTCTGTCCATTTTCTTTACTGTAAAGGTCAGTATGTCTGCATCGATTACAGTCCGGAAATGTTTGGCGATATCGTCCAGTTATTTAGCACCATCGACAACGTATATAAAACATATTACCATACCGTTTTACAGTCCATCCGCGCCAATCTTGGCCGATATAAGCCGAAACGCATTGGCCATCTTACACTCGTCCGCAAGTTCCAAAGACAGTTTCCATGCCCGGTTTCGATGGACGGGCTAGTGTTGCAGATCCTCGATGAAATAAAAGAACGCGGCTATGAAATCGACTACAACGGTGCGGGAGTCACAAAGCCGCTCTGTTTACAGCCTTATCCGCCAAATGAATTTATTCGTGAGGCAATGAAGCGAAACATCCGCATCATTTATGGTTCAGACGCGCACCGTGCGGATGATTTGCACCAGGGTGCAGACGAGATGATCAAAGAAGCGTTTTCGTTTGACAAGTTTTCATCATCGCCATAAAATTAACTCCATAAAATAAAGGAGGCGGAACAATATTGTTTCACGTTACTGCTTACAACGGAACCCGGGAAGAAAATTATGAGTTGGTTATTCAGCAGCTGCGCTCATTAATCGACGGAGAAACAAACTTCATCGCCAATTTGGCCAATGCTGCGGCCTTATTGAATCATTTTTTGCACGAAATTAATTGGGTCGGCTTTTATTTGACCGAAGGCGACGAGCTTGTGCTAGGACCGTTCCAAGGACTTCCCGCCTGCGTGCGCATTCCGTTCGGCAAAGGTGTATGCGGCACTGCTGCCAAAAACAAAAAAACCATCATCGTTCCAGATGTTCACCTTTTTCCGGGGCATATCGCGTGTGACGCCGCATCCCAGTCAGAGATCGTCGTACCAATGACGAAAGATGGAAACGTCATCGGCGTTCTGGATATTGACAGCCCGATCAAAAACCGCTTTGATGAAACAGATGGGCAATATTTAGAGAAATTCGTTGAGACAATTATTTCCACGTTATAGACGAGGAAACAACAAGTGTGAAGAAAGGAATCCGCCTATTCGGATTCCTTTCTATGCTCTATATTGATGGACATAATCCTTGACGAAGATGCAGTTTTTTCCTGTCCTTTTTGCCATATAAAGCGCCTCATCCGCCCGTTTAAATAAATCGTCTACTTCTTCCAGGCGATTTTTTTTCCAATAGGAAATACCGCACGAAATCGTTACGGGAGGATGTGTCCCCGTCCTTACCTTTTCGGCAAGACGATGGGCGACTGAAATGCCGGTAGCCAATGACACTTTCGGCAAATAAACGGCGAGCTCTTCCCCGCCCCAGCGGGCGCCGATGTCGCTCGAACGAATATTGGTGCGAATAATATTGGCCACTTGCACGAGCACCTCATCTCCCGCTTGATGCCCGTATGTGTCATTAATTTGCTTAAAATTGTCAATATCCACTAAAATAAGCGTGCCAAATGTATGATGGCGCATCGATTGTTTTAGTTGTTCATCTAAGTACCGCCGTGTATATAACTTCGTCAAATAATCGGTGACCACCAGCTTTTCCAGCTCTTCTCTTAAAATCGCATTCATAAATGCAAGGGTAGAATGTTGAATAAGGGACTGCAGCAATTTAAACATTTCAAATGTAAAATGGTACGGTTTATGATGCAACACAATACAAATCCCTTTCATCGCCCCATTTTGCACCATCGGCACAGCCATTAAAGAGCGATAAACAGGAACAGCCGGAGAAGCTTGAACATCCGCATCCCCAACAAAAATAATATCCATTTCTGCTTTCAGTTTTCTTTCGACAAATTCCACATACTTCTTCGCTTGCCGAGACTGAAAAAATGGAGTGCTTCCAGGCAGCAGTTTCCGCTTTTTTCCCTCAAACAAGAAAAAACCGACTTCATCGGCGCAAAAAGACTGCTTAATTTGCTTTACCATAAATTCAATTGCATCTTGCAGACGCAAATTCGTATTAAGCTGATGCATCGATTCGTTAATCAGTTGCAAATCAGCAACAAGACGGCGTGACTGTTCATACAGCCTGGCATTTTCGAGAGCGCTCCCAGCTGTATTCGCTAACAGCGAAATAAAATTAATTTCCTTTTTTGGAAATTTCATAATGTACGGAGCCGTAATTTGAATCACACCGTAAACACCTTGTCCTCCTTTAATTGGTGCATATAAAATGGAGCGACGCAGCGAAATGGAGTCTTCAAGCTGAATTCTTCCTGTCAAAAATGCTTGCAATGCCGCCATATTTTCCGCACTTTCATCAAATTCAAGTGTTTTGATCGGCAAATAATCGCAGTGCTGATTATCGTGCGACAAAAGCAAGCGGTATGTAAAAGATGGATATACTTGCTTAAGCGTATTAACAATTTCTTCTAATACGTTATCAATTTGCATGGAAGAATGAATTTTTGCCGCAAACTGATGCAACCGTTCATAACGTTTTTCATTACTAAGCCCTTGGGAGATGATGCGAAGTTTTTGGAACAGCATAGAAAAATCTTGCCTGATTTTCTTTAATAGTTGCTCGCTTATAGGTAAGTGGCGAGGATACACAAATTGCAACATTCCGATTGTTTCTTCCGAAAGGTGAAGAAAAATGCGCGCGGTGGTATATTCTCCATCCTCACAAAATTGAATCGCTCGTTGTTCATCATCTGCGATCGCCGCTATATCAACCGGCAAGTCAGAGGGAACGAAAGGAGAGCGGCTTGTTTCCAGCTCTGTCATCGCTTCCGGATAAAATGTTTTGCTTAAAGGATCAAACATAAAAAAAGAGACTTGTTCCATCATAAGTTCTCGTTTCAGCAGCAGCAGCAACTCTTTTATCACGCTGGAAAAATTATCATAACCCTCATATGTTAAAAACCAATGAAAAAATTTTTGCTTAAAGGCCTCATATACTTTCTCTTCTTCTAGTTTCATCGCCCTTTTCACCTAGACTGACGTTCTCATTCCAGTTAGAATGGAGTGATAACAAGATTTTTCTAAAAATTACATCTTTTATTATAGCATATTATCTCGAAATAAGGGAAATAAAATGTTGACTTTATCTGATAAAAATCATATAATACCCTTTGTGTAAAATATAGCAGCCTTAGTGCTCACCTTTATGGTTCCATTTTGTTCCTCGAATATCGAGGTGTATCGTGTAACTCTTAGCTGCTAGAGCGAGGATACATGAAAACAAAATGGCCATAATTGTTGACGCACGTCTGCTTTTATTTTACCCGAATAAAAGCAAAAGGAGGAGCAATAAATGGCTCGTTATACAGGTCCAACGTGGAAAATTTCCCGCCGCCTTGGAATCTCGTTAAGCGGTACAGGTAAAGAGTTGCAAAAACGTCCTTATCCGCCAGGCCAGCATGGCCCAGGTCAACGCAGAAAGCTTTCCGAATATGGTCTGCAATTGCAAGAAAAACAAAAACTTCGTCATATGTATGGCGTAAACGAACGCCAATTCCGCAAAACGTTTGAGGAAGCTGGCAAAATGCCTGGTAAACACGGGGAAAACTTTATGATTTTGTTAGAGTCCCGCTTAGATAACCTCGTTTACCGTTTAGGCTTTGCGCGCACTCGCCGTCAAGCACGCCAGCTTGTCACGCACGGTCACATTTTAGTCGATGGAAATCGTGTTGACATCCCGTCCTATCGCGTAAAACCTGGCCAAACGATTGCGATTCGTGAAAAATCGCGCAACCTTCAAGTCATTAAAGAAGCATTGGAAGCAAACAACTTTGTTCCTGATTATTTAACATTAGATGCAGACAAAATGGAAGGCACGTATACTCGTTTACCTGAACGCTCCGAATTACCGGCGGAAATTAACGAAGCATTAATCGTTGAGTTCTACTCTCGTTAATGAACGATATCCCTTCAGAGAAGGCTCTGAAGGGATATTTTTTCATAAATAAATCCTGGCATTGCCAGGATTTATTTGTAACGGATTAAGTAATATTTTTTCTTCCCGCGGCGAATGACCGTAAAGCGCCCTTCGATGCGGTTTTCTTTGGCGATGACGGCATTGATGTCTTGCACGCGCTTGCCGTTGACATAAATCGCGCCATTGGCAATGTCTTCCCGCGCTTGCCGTTTCGATGGCACAATTTTCGCCATGACAAGCAGTTCTACTAACGGAACTTCTTCCCCTTCATATTCAAAAGAAGGGACATCTTTAAACCCTTGTTCAATTTCCTCTGCGGACAACTCCGACACACTGCCGCTAAAGAGCGCCTCGGAAATACGAATCGCTTGCTTGAGCGCATCTTCGCCATGGACCAGTTTTGTCATTTCTTCCGCGAGCGCTTTTTGCGCTGCCCGCTGTTCAGGAGCTTCCTGCAGTTTTCGCTCAAGTTCCTCGATTTCGTCTTTGGATAAGAAAGTAAAATACTTCAAGTATTTAATGACATCGCGGTCATCGGTGTTAATCCAAAATTGGTAAAACTCATATGGGGATGTTTTTTCTTTATCAAGCCAAATCGTTCCGCTCTCTGTTTTTCCGAATTTCGTCCCGTCGGCTTTCGTCACGAGCGGAATTGTCAATCCGAACGCTTTTGCCTCTCCTTCGGTTTTGCGAATCAATTCCAACCCGGCCGTAATATTTCCCCATTGGTCACTGCCGCCGATTTGCAAGCGGCAATTTTCTGTTTGATACAATTTAAGAAAATCAAAAGCTTGTAAAATCATATAGCTAAATTCGGTGAACGAAATACCAGTTTCGATGCGCGATTGTACTGATTCTTTGGCCAGCATGTAGTTTAGCCCGAAGTTCTTTCCAACATCGCGCAAAAAAGTAATCACATCGAGCGAGCCAATCCAGTCATAGTTGTTGGCGATTTTCGCCGGATTTTCTTTCGCATCAAAATCTAAAAATCTTGCCAATTGCTCTTTAATCCGATTGCTCCACTGTTGCACCGTTTCTTTTGGATTTAATGTACGCTCGCTTTTTTTTCCGCTTGGGTCTCCAATTAATCCCGTTGCACCGCCGACAAGCGCAATTGGACGATGGCCGGCTAGCTGAAATCGCCGCAGCGTCAAAATCGGTAATAAACTCCCGATATGCAAACTGTCAGCCGTTGGATCAAATCCACAATATAATGTTACCTTTCCCTCATTTAACAGCTGGCGCAGCCCTTCCATATCGGTAGCTTGGTTAATGAGTCCGCGCCACTCAAGCTCTTGCAGTAAATCCATCTTTACCCCACCTCTTTTTTATAAAATAAAAAACTCGCCCCAAAGTGAAGGGACGAGTGACAACCGCGGTACCACCCTACTTAGAAAGCTTCGCGCTTTCTCACCTCATTTGGATAACGGCGCACGCCGTCTTTTGCTACTTGGCTACTGCCGTTCGCAAAAGCTGCTCGAGGAGGTAATTCGCGTTTATCTATGTGCTAGTTCGCACCGACCACTAGCTCTCTGAAACAGGGAGATAAACACTACTTGTTCCTGTCATCGCTTTGTCCTATGTCATTTATGCTATACACTTTTTTACCACAACTTTTCTTGGTTTGTCAAATCGAGTTTTTCTCGTATACAAAATAGGTGGAAAAATGACAAAATGCCGCAATATTCAACAAAAATATGATATAATTATTTATATTATTCGTTGTATAGGGGGGTGCTCATGGAGCATAAAAAGCAAACATTTTCCCTAGAGAAGGCATGGCGCTATTTTTTTATTACATATGAAGTCGTTTGGAATCTTTTTCTTATTTTTTTCATTCTTATTCTTTGCCTCATATGCTTTGCCGTCGGTCTTGGCGCTGGGTATTTCGCTTCTTTGGTAAAAGACATGCCCATCCCTTCCTATAAGGAGATGAAAAGGGATATTTACGACTACGAAGAAACGTCGCATATTTACTTTGCCAATAACGTTTATCTCGGCAATTTCCGCTCTGATCTAGAAAGGGAGGAAGTCAAATTACAAGATGTTTCTCCGTATGTAATTAAAGCGATTACAGCAACGGAAGACGAATACTTTTACGAACATCGCGGGGTTGTTCCAAAAGCGATCATTCGCGCGCTGTTTCAGGAAGCGACGAACTCGCCGCTACAAACAGGCGGAAGCACGCTGACACAGCAGCTTGTCAAAAATCAAATATTGACGAATGAAGTATCATTTGAACGAAAGGCAAAAGAAATATTGCTCGCCCTTCGCCTTGAAAAGTTTTTTAGTAAAAATGAAATTTTAGAAGCCTATTTAAATGTCGTCCCATTCGGCCGAAACGCATCAGGACGCAATATCGCCGGCATCCAGGCGGCTGCTCAGGGAGTATTTGGCGTAGACGCCAAAGATTTAAATCTAGCCCAAGCAGCATTCTTAGCCGGCCTCCCGCAAAGCCCGTTTGTGTATACTCCGTTTACAAGCGACGGCAATGTGAAAAAAGACTTATCTCCGGCGCTGCACCGGATGAAGACGGTATTGAATCGAATGAAGCAGGCGGGATATATTTCCGAAAAACAATATCAAGAAGCGTTGCAATACGATGTCGCCAAACATTTTGCACCGCCAAAACCGTCACCGTTTGAAAAATATCCGTGGCTGACGATGGAAATCGAAAAACGCGCTAAAGAAGTATTGGCCGAGGTATTAGCCAAAAAAGATGGGTATACAAAAGAGCAGCTGTTGCAAAATGCATCCCTTCACGAACGATATGTAGCAAAAGCGGAAAAACAGCTGCGCCAAAACGGATACAATATTTACACAACGATCGACAAAACGATTTACGACCGCATGCAAAAAGTAGTGGCCGATTACCGCTATTACGGCGATGACAAAATTCAATATGTAAAAGACAAAGAGACGGGAAAAATGGTTGCCAAGCGCGAGCCTGTCGAAGTCGGTGCGATTTTGATTGAAAATTCAACTGGAAAAATCATTAGCTTTGTCGGCGGCAGAGATTACAAACGGGAGCAACTCAATCACGCGACACAAGCATATCGGTCGAACGGCTCGACGATGAAGCCGCTGCTTGTATACGCACCGGCAATGGAGATGGGCATCGTCCAGCCCGGTTCCGTCATTCCAGATATGCCATTGAGGGTTAATGGTTATACACCAAAAAATGCAGATGGAAAAACGCACGGCCTCGTTTCGGCGCGGCGCGCTTTACAGTATTCCTATAACATCCCTGCGATCCGCACTTATATGAAGATCATGAACCAACATCCAGTAGAATATCTGCATAAAATGGGCATTACCAGCGTGGCAAAAACAGAGGAAAACCACATCGCCTTAGCGATTGGCGGAACTTCCACAGGGGTAACCGTCGAGGAAAATGTCAACGCCTATGTCACTTTTGCTAATTACGGAACGTTTGTAGACGCTTATTTAATCGAAAAAATCGTATCAAATGATGGACAAGTCATTTATGAACATCAGAGCGATCCCGTTCCTGTTTTTTCTCCGCAGACGTCCTATTTAATGATTGATATGATGAGGGATGTCATTCGCGGCGGTACAGCATCTTCTCTCCGGTCTTATTTAAAATTCCAAGCGGATTGGGCTGGAAAAACAGGGACAAGCGAAAATCAACAAGACTCATGGTTTGTGGCAACAAACCCAAACGTGACATTTGGAGTGTGGATGGGATACGATACACCTGCACCATTGCAATCTACGTACAGAGGACTATCTTATAGCAAACGAACTCAGCTGTTATGGGCGCAATTAATGAATTCCGCCTACGATGTTAATCCGCAGCTCATCGCGCCAAACAATCGCTTCAACATGCCCGGCGGCATCGTGCGGAGAGCCTATTGTACCGTTTCAGGACTTACTCCGTCCAATGCGTGTCAAAAAGCCGGATTAGTTAGCTATGACTTGTACAACACAAAATTTACGCCAAAACAAGGAAAAGAACAGTATTTGATTGAAGGACGCTTCGTTGAAGTAAACGGCAAGCGGTACGCCGCGCTTGATACAACACCGAGCGAGTTTGTTTCCAGTGGAGTTATTTTAAATAGGGAAGTATTGAAAAGATGGGGAATGAATCGTTCAAGCGCTAGTGAATGGAATGGGATGCTGTTTGTTAATGAGTTAAAAGAAAATGGAAAAATCCCGGCACCGCCGGCCATCCATCTAGCAAATGGAACCACCATCACTTGGCAGCCGCATTCGGAACACGATGTGATTGGCTATCGCGTATATCGCACTGGACAAGGCGGCGCGCCGCCCCAAGTTGCCGCGGTCGTCAAAGCTGGAAAAACACTGTCCTTTGCCAAGCTGCAGCCTGGAGCGACCTATTACGTCACAGCTGTGGATATCAGCGGCAAGGAGTCGGCGCCGTCCAATACGGTTGCAGCTCCATTGCCTGGCGCCGCGAACCAAGCCAAAGAAAAAACACAAACGCCTGAAAAACAAAAAGATTAAAATAGCGAAAAAGCTGATCGAAACCGATCAGCTTTTTCTTAATCTTCCATCGTCGATAAATCGCCTGTCGGCAAGTTAAGCTCCCACGCTTTTAAGACGCGGCGCATAATTTTCCCGCTTCGCGTTTTTGGAAGTTTGTCGCGGAATTCAATTTCCCGCGGCGCTGCATGTGCCGCCAATCCTTTTTTGACAAACTGGCGAATGTCTTCTTTCAATTCCTCGGATGGTTCATATCCTTCCCGAAGCGAAATAAATGCTTTAATGATTTCCCCGCGCACTGGATCCGGCTTACCGATGACACCTGCTTCCGCTACCGCTGGATGTTCGACTAGCTTGCTTTCGACTTCAAACGGACCGACGCGTTCCCCTGACGTATTAATAACGTCATCGACACGTCCTTGGAACCAGAAGTAGCCGTCTTCGTCCATATAAGCGGAGTCGCCGGAAACATACCAGTCGCCGATGAAATACGATTCATATTTTTGCGGGTTGTTCCAAATCGTTTTCATCATCGACGGCCAGCCTTTTTTGATCGCTAAGTTCCCCATCCGGTATGGCGGCAGTTCGTTTCCTTGATCATCAATGATAGCTGCTTTGACACCAGGAATCGGTTTGCCCATCGAACCTGGCTTGATTTCCATACATGGATAGTTACAGATAAGATGCGCGCCCGTTTCCGTCATCCACCATGTATCATGAATGCGGCGCTGGAATACTTTCATTCCCCAGCGAATCACCTCTGGGTTTAACGGCTCGCCAACGCTAAGGATGTGGCGAAGAGAGCTTAAATCATATTTTTTAACAATTTCATCCCCCGCTCCCATTAACATGCGAAACGCCGTCGGTGCACTATACCATACTGTCACGCCGAAATCTTGAATCGTCTGATACCAGGCATCCGGACTGAAACGGCCGCCGACAATCACATTCGATGCTCCGCATAACCATGGACCGAAAATACCGTAAGAAGTGCCTGTCACCCATCCTGGATCTGCTGTGCACCAATAAATATCGTCTTCTTTTAAATCCAGCACCCATTTTGCCGTTTGATAGTGCTGAATCATCGCGTTATGAACGTGCAAAACTCCTTTTGGCTTTCCGGTAGAGCCGGAAGTATAATGCAAAATCAAGCCGTCTTGGCGGTCGACCCATTCGATATCAAAGTGCTTGCTCGCCTCATTCATCCGTTTCTTTAAGTCGATATACGGACCTTCTTCAACAATGTTATCCCCGACGAGGAAAACATATTTTAATTCCGGAAGATCGTTGACTGGAACGCGCGGCAGCAGTTCCGGCGTCGTGACGATCGCCTTTGCCCCGCTATCTTCGAGGCGGTCGCGCACCGCTCCTTCCATAAACGCCTCAAACAGCGGACCGACAATGGCTCCTGTCTTAATGATTCCGAGTACGGCGAAGTACAATTCCGGAGAACGCGGCATAAATACAAATACACGGTCTCCTTTTTCAATTTCCGCCACTTGTTTCAGCACGTTGGCCACTTTATTGGACATTTCCTTCATTTCTTTAAAGGTATATTTTTCGTTTCTCGATGCATCGCGGTAATAAAGCGCTACTTTATTTTTGCGGAACGATTCCGCATGGCGGTCAATCGCTTCATACGCCATATTGACTCTGCCGGTTTCAAACCAGGAAAACTCTTTCTCTACTTCTTTCCAATCAAAATGTTTATATGTGTCCTCGTAACTTTTTAAATTATAATCCCCTTGTACGACCGGTAGCACTTCTGTTTTCATTCTCCTAATCCCCCTTATGTAAGTGGTTACAATTCTATTATAGTATACAAAAGTTGAATTCTCAATTTTTTAAATATTTGCATGACATTTTTTTTGAAATTTTTTTGAAATCCGTTTATCTATTTACTTTTTATGTATAATGAAAGAAGAAAGACCTATCCAGGTGGTGACCGAATGGAACATAAAAAAACGTATAATGCCAAAGAATTAAAAACACCAAAAGGAACGCTGATTATCGAAGGCCCGATATCGGCTGAGAAACTAGCAAGTTATGAATTTCACCATGACCTGACATCCTTCCGCCAGCCTCCTCAGCAGCATCAAGCATTGATCGAAATTGCGAAGCTGCCAGAAGGAAGAATCATTATCGCCCGTCATCATCACACGATTATTGGCTACGTAACGTTTCTGTACCCCGATCCGCTTGAACGTTGGTCAGAAGGAAACATGGAAAATTTAATCGAGCTGGGCGCGATTGAAGTCATTCCGGAGTTCCGCGGTTATGGAGTAGGGAAAAATTTACTGATTGTATCGATGATGGATGACGCAATGGAAGATTATATTATCATTACTACCGAATATTACTGGCATTGGGATTTAAAAGGGACAGGGCTAACCGTATGGGAATACCGGAAAGTGATGGAGAAAATGATGAACGCCGGCGGGCTTGTTTGGTATGCTACCGATGATCCAGAAATTTGTTCCCATCCGGCCAACTGCTTAATGGCCCGCATCGGCAAACGGGTCGATCAAGAGTCTATTCAAAAATTCGACCGCCTTCGTTTTATGAATCGGTATATGTATTAAAAATCGTTCTTGACAACAAAGGGGAGAGGAATAAATGATTGTCGAACAAATTATGAAAACGCCTGTCATCACTCTGCAGCCGACTAATACGATTGCCGAAGCGATTCAGTTAGTACGGCAACTCCGCATTCGTCATATTCCGATTGTGGATGCCGAAAACCATGTTGTCGGCATTGTGACCGATCGCGATATCCGCGATGTAAGCCCTTCCATTTTCCGAATTCATGAACACCTCGAAGACTTACAAAAACCAGTCAGCATGATTATGAAAACAGACGTTATCGTCGGACATCCTCTCGATTTTGTCGAGGAAGTGGCGGCGCTGTTTTACGAGCATAAAATCAGCTGTCTGCCGATCGTCAAAGACCGCAAACTCGTCGGCATCGTGACGGAAACCGATTTATTATACACTCTCATTCAGCTCACGGGCGCGCATCAGCCGGGCTCGCACATTGAAATTAAAGTGCCCAATGAAAGCGGGATGTTAAGCAAAGCAGCAGCGATTATCGCCAAGCGGCATATCAATATCGCCAGCGTTCTTTTATATCCCGATCAAGATGAAAATTACAAAATCCTTGTGTTTCGCGTGCAAACAATGAACCCAATCGGAATTATCAACGATTTAAGAAATGCCGGCTACACCGTATTATGGCCGAACTTGCCGGGGGTTTCATCATGAAAAAAGACTGTGTATTTGTTTACAGCGACGATTTTCTTCAATATAAATTTCATGACGAGCACCCATTTAACCAGCTGCGGGTTAAACTTACGTACGATTTGTTGCGCGCGATGAACGCTTTAGACGATGAACAAATTGTAGCGCCTAGAATCGCAATGGACGAAGAACTCGCTTTAATTCATGACCACTCCTATATCGAAGCAGTCAAGGCTGCCGGCAGAGGAGAACTTTCGGAACAAATCGCCCTAAACTATGGGCTAGGGACAGAAGATACCCCCATTTTTCCGAATATGCATGAAGCAAGCGCTCTATTAGTCGGGAGCACCTTAACGGCGGTCGACTTTGTGCTATCAGGAAAAGCAACACATGCGCTAAGCCTCGGCGGCGGGCTTCACCACGGCTTCCGCGGCAAAGCATCGGGCTTTTGCATTTACAATGACAGCGCTGTCGCAATCAAATACATTCAAGAAAAATATGGGCTGCGTGTGCTGTATGTTGACACCGATGCCCATCATGGAGACGGTGTTCAATGGGCTTTTTATGACGACCCAAATGTGTGTACATTTTCGATTCATGAAACGGGGCGCTACTTATTTCCAGGGACGGGAAATGTAAATGAGCGCGGACACGGGGCAGGATATGGGTATTCGTTTAACATTCCTGTTGACGCATTCACCGAAGATGAATCTTGGATTGACGCCTATACGCAAGCGTTGCGGGAAATTGCCGACTTTTTCCGTCCTGATGTCATTTTGACGCAAAATGGCGCGGACGCCCATTATTACGATCCACTTACTCATTTATCCGTAACGATGAAAACGTACCGCGTGATTCCGAAGCTTGCTCACCAAATCGCCCATGAATATTGCGACGGGCGTTGGATTGCAGTTGGCGGCGGCGGTTATGATATTTGGCGCGTCGTTCCGCGGGCATGGGCGCTTATTTGGCTGGAAATGACAGAACAATCAAACGTTTCCGACAACTTGCCAAAATCATGGCTTGACAAATGGCAAGCGCTTTCGCCAGTCCCACTGCCGCAACAATGGGATGATCCAGAATCCCTATACCCGCCAATTCCGCGCAAAGCAGAAATTACGGAAAAAAATGCACAAACGGTGGAAAAGGCATTATATCCGATTCGAAGCCAGAGGCAAAAAGCGAATCAGTCCACATAAAGAAAAGGGGCTTGACCAATTTGGTTGAGCCCCTTTTCTTTATTTTGTGGATTCACGATATTCGATGCGATGCGGCAACACGACAATATGGTTTTCCACCTGTTCTTTGTTCATATATTTGGTCAATAACCGCATCGCTACTGCACCGATATCATACATCGGCTGCACTACCGTTGTTAAACGAGGGCGCACCATCGTCGCCAGCCGCGTATTGTCAAAACCAACTACCTCTAATTGATCAGGAACGCGCACGCCATGGTCTTGTGCGCTATGGATAATGCCAAGCGCCATCTCGTCGGTTCCGGCGAACACAGCGGTTGGCTTCTCCGCTAACTCGGCGATTTTTTCATACGCTTCAATGCCGGAATCATAAGAGTTATCGCCTTCAATTACAAGCTCTTCGTCATAGGCTATTCCATGCGTTTCTAGAGCGCGCCGGTATCCTGCCAGTTTCTTTTGGTTAATCGGATCATCCGTCGGTCCTGTCACATAGGCGACCCGTTTGTTACCTTTTTCTACAAGATAAGTAACCGCTTCAAAGGCAGCTTGTTCATAATCGATGTTCACTGATGGAATCGTATTGTTCGATTCAATCGTAGCCGCCAGCACGATTGGCACCGGCGATTTTTGAAATTCATTGACATGCTCTTCCGTAATCGTTCCGCCCATAAACAAAATGCCATCGACTTGTTTGGCCAACATCGTATTAAGCAAATGCAGCTCTTTTTCCTTATTTTGATCGGAGTTGCTTAAAATGATGTTGTATTTGTACATCGTTGCAATATCTTCGATGCCGCGCGCCAGTTCAGCAAAAAAGATGCTAGAAATATCAGGAATAATCACTCCGACTGTTGTCGTTTTTTTGCTGGCCAGCCCGCGCGCCACCGCATTTGGACGATAGCCTAAACGTTCGATCGCTTCCAATACCTTTTTTCTTGTGGATGGCTTTACGTTTGGGTTTCCGTTTACGACACGGGAAACCGTCGCCATCGATACGTTTGCTTCCCGTGCCACATCGTAAATCGTTACGTTCATTGGCTTCACTCCTCTTTTTTATAAATCAACATCCACATCGATTGGTATTTTCCCACCGTATGTAAAAATATCATACGATACATTATCGCTAAATCGCAACGAATTGGCAACTATTTTGCTACTGTGTTCACAAACAATTCATGAATGATACTATGTATATGTTACCCTCTGCCTGCTTTCTATTTTCATATGTAGCTCAATTTTTTCTGAAAGCAAAAAACTTCCCCCTCCGGCAGATTGCCGGAGGGGGGACCAATATTACGCTCTTACCATTTGCCGCTGGAACGCTCTTACCTCTTCCATAAATTCGTTAAATTGGGCAATATCCATTTGCTGCGCCGAGTCGGACAGCGCCACCGCCGGATCTGGATGCACTTCGGCCATCACCCCGTCGGCTCCGATCGCCAATGCAGCTTTAGCACAAGGGATGAGCAAGTCGCGGCGTCCCGTCGAATGTGTAACATCGACAAATACAGGCAAGTGGGTTTCTTTCTTCAAGATCGGCACCGCCGAAATGTCCAGCGTATTTCTTGTTGCCCGTTCATACGTGCGAATGCCGCGCTCACATAGGATAATTTGCCCGTTTCCTTGCGACATAATGTATTCCGCCGCATTAATGAACTCTTCGATGGTCGCTGCCAGCCCGCGTTTTAATAAAATCGGCTTATTCACTTGACCGGCCGCTTTTAACAGTTCAAAGTTTTGCATGTTGCGCGCGCCGATTTGAATGACATCAATATAGTCAAGCGCGATTTCGATATCGGCAGGGGTGACAATTTCGCTGATCACTGCCAAGTCAAACTCATCGGCAATACGTTTTAAAATTTTTAGTCCTTCGACGCCTAGCCCTTGGAAATCATATGGCGATGTTCTCGGTTTGTAGGCGCCGCCACGGAGCAGTTTTAGTCCTTGTTTTTTCACCGCTTCTGCAACCGCCGCAACTTGTTCATAGCTTTCCACCGCGCACGGTCCCATAACAAAATATTGTTTGCCGTCGCCGATTCTTTCTCCTTTTACCTCGACAATCGTGTTTTCCGGATGTTTTTTGCGCGATACAAGCAAGGCTTTACGGTGATCATCTTCTTGCAGTTCAAGGCCGGCTTTAAAAATTTCTTTAAAAATATGCTGCAGCGTTGATGTTTCAAACGGTCCGTCGTTATGCTCGGAAATTAAATCAAGCATCTTCCGTTCACGCACAGGATCGTAGCGATAGGTCCCTTGCGTTTCCTTGATTTTTCCAATCTCTTGAACAAGTCTCCCGCGTTCATTAATTAATTTTAAAATTTGTAAGTTAATCTCATCTACCTTTGCCCGTAGCTCATCTAATCTCTCATTGCTCATGCTTTCTCATCCTTTCGTCAAATGTAGTACAGTTTTTGTAATTAGTCATTATTATAATAGATAGAGGAGCAATTGTCACCAAAAATCGCTTTATTTATTAAACGCTTTTAAGCAATAAAGCATTTTATGAGAAACGCTGTAGGAACGTGAAAGCGACCGGGGAATGGATGTCCAATCGCGCGGAAACACATGAAAAAAGACATGAACATCCTTAAGAAAATGTGAGGAGGTCCATGTCCTTTTTATTATTCGCATCCGGTTCATTAAATGTACATGCATGTAAATCAATGCTCCACCGAAAATAATAACAAATGCGAAAGAATACAAACGCCGCAATCGCTGCTGCCGAACCAGTAACTTTCCTCAATAAAAGAAGCATTTTTCGTTGATGTTACTACAGTTCTTTCCAATCTCCCAACATTCCAGGAAATGAAAGGAACAACATGGCGATGCCAACCACTATTAACGATATTCCTAACTCCACCATCGCTCTTTCCTTTTCGTTTACCGAAAACTACTATAAAGCAGGCATCCCGCCATGGAATGCCTGCTTATGATGCTTGAATTACTTGTTCTTTCAATGCATCATACGTAATATTCCAGTGTGATGTGTGCCATACGACAGTTCCATTTTCAAACAATAGCGCTTGTGGCGATTCGTGTTTGACGCCAAACGTTTCGGCAATATAGTTCGAAAGTGGGCGCGCTTCTTGCACATACAAATAATAGGTATCCACTTCTGGATGATTGGAAACAAACTTCTCATATTCCCGAAACGCCGCCTGGCTGATTGGACAGGTGAGGCTATGCTTGATGAATAGAAACCGTTTCCCCGCTTTCATCACTTTTTCGAATTGCTCAATCGTCTCCAGTTTCTCCATTCCCATGGCCATCACTCCGCATCGTTTTGTTTTTGCATTTTTTGTTCGGCATCATTAAAGGCTTCCTCTGCCTCTTTCAGCAGCTTCTCGATATTTTCTTTATCCTTTTCACTTGCCGATGGCGGAATTGGAATTGACGGTGCTTCCGTCGTCGTTTCTGCGGTTGTCGAAGACATCTTTTCGTCCGTTTTTCCAAGCGGAATAAATTTTGTTACCTCTTTGGTTTTTTCTTTTGCTACTTCGAGCCACTCCGTCGCCGTCGTTTTCACCGGCTCCAGTTTTCCTGTTTCATTCATTTCCGCAAGCCATTGCTTTCCTTTTTCACTTGTTAAAAACATCGCCGTCATCGCACCGGCAATCCCGCCGACAATTGCACCTAACCAAAATCCTCCATTATTTTTTGCCATCCAGTACAACCTCCTTCGTCTTTTTTTGTTTCCTTTCTCTCCATTTTTCCCATATTTCGATAAAAGCATTTCCCCACTGCATAACTTTTACCATTTTTTCGCGATGGGTTTCTACTTTCGTCGTCACCGCGGACGAAAATTGCCGCAGGGAACGGTTGAACGACTGGACGGTGGCACCGACATCACTGACGGCATGGACGAGCGAATTCAATCCCTCTACTTTTTTCTGCACATCATCAGCAAGTGCGTTCGTTTTCTTCAAAAGCTGCGTTGTCTCCGTCGTAATGCCCTGCACTTCCTTGTCTAAATGGTCGATGGTTGCCGTCAAACGGCGGATTGTTTCTTGCAATACCGTCAATGTTCTGGCAATATAAATGACTAATATGAAAAAAGAGACGGCAATAAGCGCGATGCTGGCGTATAAAATAATTTTCACCAAACTTCCTCCTTGCTAGTTTCGCTTTATCTCCCTACATCTGCATTCTTTTCAAACGTTCGACGCTAATGCGGTAAATTCCTGCAAATTCGACATCAATGTGGACAAAAAACGAGCCGGCCGATAGAATGCCTAGCTCGCTTGTTCTTTTTCCAGTCATCCTTGCCATATTATAAATGAACCGTGCGCTCATACGCTTCCTGAAACTTTTGAATATCGCCCGCACCCATAAAAATAAGTACAGCGTTGGCATGTTGCTTTAATACGGATGTATCATCCTCTTGAAGGAGGCGGGAGTTTGGAATTTGCGCCTGCAAGTCGTGAATCGACAGTTTGCCGTGATGCTCACGCGCTGAGCCGAATATGTCGCATAAATACACTTGATCGGCCCGTTGCAAGCTTTCGGCAAACTCTCGCAAAAACGCTTGCGTCCGCGTGTACGTATGCGGTTGAAAAATCGCCACGATTTCGCGACCTGGATATTTTTGTCTTGCCGCCTCAATCGTTGCAATAATTTCCCGCGGGTGATGGGCGTAGTCATCGATTAAAATTTGGTCGCCAAACACCTTTTCAGTAAAACGCCGCTTTACTCCTTGAAACGTTTTTAGCTTTTCTTGAATAATGCGGACGTCTATCTCTTCATAATGGCAAAGGGCAATGACGGCAAGCGCGTTTAAGACGTTATGGTCGCCAAAACGCGGAATTTCGAACGAAGCAAAAAACGTATTGCGGACAAACACGTCAAACGATGTACCTTCTGTCGTTTTCACCACGTTACGCGCTTGGAAATCATTATCATCGCCAAATCCGTAAAACAGAACAGGCACTTTCGCTTGGATTTTTTGTAAGTATTCATCATCCCCACAGGCGATAATTCCTTTTTTTACTTGCAGGGCCATTTCTTGAAACGCTGAAAATACATCGTCGATATTGGCAAAATAGTCGGGATGATCAAAATCAATGTTTGTCATAATTGCATAATCTGGAAAGTAGGATAAGAAATGGCGGCGATATTCGCACGCCTCAAATACAAAATATTTGCTTCCTTCTATCCCTTTTCCCGTTCCATCCCCAATTAAATACGACGTTGGATGCGCACCTTGCATCACATGGGCAAGTAAACCGGTCGTTGTTGTTTTTCCGTGTGAACCGGTAACTGCAACGCTGGTAAACTTGCGAATAAATTCTCCTAAAAAACGATGGTACCGGATGACAGGCACCCCTAATTCATGCGCAGCTTGTATTTCCTCATGTGTATCCGGAAAGGCGTTGCCTGCAATCACCGTATAGCCTGGCTTAATATTTTCCTTGCTAAAGGGCAAAATAGGAATTCCCCGCTCCTCTAATGCTTTTTGCGTAAAAAAGCGCTTCTCAACATCCGAACCTTGTACCGTATAATTCATATCGTGAAGAATTTGCGCCAACGCGCTCATTCCCGTTCCTTTAATGCCAACAAAATGATAAACTGTCATCGCTAAGCCCTCCAACAATCGTCTATCTGTAAGACAGTATATGATATTCATCTAGTTTTGCCATTTATTTCATTTTACGATATGCATGCTCACATTACACCATTATAACATGGCCCGTTCCTAAAAACTATCGCGTATCGGAAGCGAGGCGAAACTTTCCTTCTATATTGTACACAATAGGATCAATCCATTAATGATCATATCATACTATTTTCTTGCCAATTCGCCAATTCGTCTTCACTAATTAACACCTCTCGCGGTTTGCTGCCGCGCGCTTCGGAAATAATGCCTTGCTGCTCCATCATTTCAATTAAACGGGCGGCGCGGTTGTAGCCGATGCGGAAATGCCGCTGCAAACTGGACGTGGAAGCTCCACCTTGCTGAACGACAAATTGGCATGCTTCATAAAAAAGTTCGTCTTCTTCCTGTCCGATCGCCGTCTTTTTTACAAAATCGTCCTGTTGAAACAAATAGGAAGGCCCCATCTGCGCTTTTACATGGGCGACGACCCGTTCAATTTCCTCATCTGATACGAAACTTCCTTGCAGCCGAACTGCTTTGGATGAGCCGTTTTCCAAAAACAGCATATCGCCGCGCCCAAGCAATTTTTCCGCGCCGTTTGTGTCAATAATCGTACGCGAATCCACTTGCGAAGAAACAGAAAAAGCGATTCGCGTCGGAATATTTGCTTTAATTAAACCAGTAATCACATCGACGGACGGACGCTGGGTGGCGACGATTAAATGAATGCCGCACGCCCTTGCTTTTTGAGCGAGGCGGCAAATCGCCTCCTCGACATCAGCCGGGGCCACCATCATTAAATCAGCCAGTTCATCGATGATAATGACGATATACGGAAGATGGTGCTCTAGGCTGCCTTTTTGTTTCACGAGCTCGTTGTATTTTTCAATATCCCTGACGCCTGCATGAGCAAACAGCTCATAGCGCCGCTCCATTTCTTCCACTGCCCATTTTAATGCTCCTGTCGCCGCTTTGGCATCGGTAATGACCGGGCTGACAAGATGTGGAATGCCGTTATACGGGGCAAGCTCGACCATTTTCGGATCAATCAGCAGCAATTTCACTTCATGTGGGACGGCTTTGTACAGCAAACTGACAATGATCGCATTGATGCACACACTTTTCCCTGAACCGGTCGCTCCGGCAATTAATCCGTGCGGCATCTTTTTTAAATCGGTGACTGCCGGCGCCCCTGATATATCGAGTCCAAGCGCAACCGTCAGCGGCGATGGATTATTGCGGAACGCCCCGCTTTCTAAAATCTCGCGAATCAGAACGGGACGGCTTTTTACGTTTGGAACTTCAATGCCGATCGTACGCTTTCCCGGAATTGGCGCTTCGATGCGAATATCTTTTGCCGCCAAGTTCAATTTAATATCATCGGCTAAATTTGTAATTTTGCTCACTTTCACTCCTAAATCGGGCTGCACTTCAAAGCGCGTCACCGTCGGCCCTTGTGTCGTATTGACGACTTTCGCGCCGATATGAAAACTGGCAAACGTCCGGTTCAGCCGCTCACATTGCTCGCGAATCCATTGCTCATCGCTTTCGTGGCGCTGTTGTGGACTCTCTAGCAACGATAAAGACGGAAACTGATATCCGCTGCTAACAGATTTCCTTTTTTCTTCCCGCTTTTTCCGGTCTTGCTTTAGCATGATGACATTGTAAGGAATGCGGGAACGCGACGGAGAAGGTCGCTGTTTTGTTTCATCGCCGTGTTTTGGCTCAGTTTCTTCCTCTGCCTTTTTAGGCTGCTCTGCTTCTTGGATAGAAGCCTCTTTTTCCCCATCTATCGTTTCTTGTTGTTCGTCGCCGCTGTTTGGCAAATCCGTTTCTTCTTTCTCTTCTTGAACCGCACCAGCGCTTATCTCCTTTTCATTGTTTAAGCATTCCGGCGACAGCAAATGCTCACCTGTTTCCGCTTTTTCCGATACAGATGAATCTACTAGATCCATCGCATCATCTTTGGAATGAGATGGCAGCTCCCATTCAACGACAGGATCGTTCTTTTTCGCTGTTTTTCTATTATACCCATAAACAGGCGACAACACCTCGGAAGGACGGAATGGTTTTTTGTCATTGTCCTGCTCGCTTTGGTCGTATTTCGGTACATTGCGGCGGCGCGAAACAGCTTGACCGTTTTCCTCATATTCCTGCTCAAATGATGAAAAACATCGTCTTGCTGGTCGCTCATCCGGAATAAGCGGAAAACGAAAGTTTCCTTTTGGGTATTGATACACTACTTTCGCATTCAGTTGTGAAGCCGCCGGCCGGTCACGGTGCTGCTGACCGGAGGAAGCTGTTGGTTCTTCGTCTGAATCCAGCCAGTAGCGGATCATCCGTTTAAGCCATTTCATTGTTAAATCACTCTTTCTGTTCCATTCGTTTTCGGAAAAAAAGTCACTAGAAACCAGTCTAGTGACTATCGTATTATTGCCAAGTAAATGGTTGTCCTACTTCGTACTCATCGGATAATACTAAAATGCCTTTTTCTTGTGGAGCGTTTGGCAATTCCAATTCCCTCGCCGAACAAATCATTCCGTATGACGGGACTCCGCGCAATTCCGTTTCCTGAATGATCAGCCCGCTCGGCATGACGGCGCCGATTTTGGCGACCACAACTTTTTGCCCTTCTGCCACATTTGGCGCCCCGCATACAATTTGCAATACTTCTGTTCCGACATCCACTTGGCATACACTCAGTTTATCGGCATTTGGATGTTTCTTTTTCTCTTTGACATAACCGACGACAAACTTTGGCGAAAGATCGGCTTCGATCGTTTCGTCCCATCCATTTTTTTTCAATATCTCGTTAATGACAGCAACAAGCTCTTCATTCAGCTCCAACAAGCCGTTGCCGGCAAAAGGATGATAGGTGGAAGCCCGGAAGATATTATAGCCTGCCGTTTCTCCCGTTTGTTCATCAAAGATGCGGACAACATCACCCTTTTTTTCAAACGCCCTCTGCTCCGGCTGAGTCGGTTTTACAGAAACAAGCAATACATCGCCAACACCTTCTCGATTGTAAAATACATTCACTGTAAGCCACCCTCTTTCTATTATTTTTTGCGATAATTTTTCCCTAAAATAAAAATCGGCTCTAATTTTCCTTCTTCATATAGAAATGATAATGCAGTAATCGGCACTCGCCCGTTGGCAAAAAAGCTCATCGTCATTTGCGCCAGCACATCATATCCGACTTCATTTTGCAAATCGGCAATAATGAGCACATCTTGATGAGGCACAGCGAGCACCATTGTTCCTGTAATTTTCTTGCTCATTTTCGCCAAAAAAGCATCATTCAAAATCCGGCTTGCGTCATAGCCGTCATTGGTATTTACAAAATAAAACGTGTTTCCGGCAACTTTGTCTTCTTTGACGCTTACATCGAGCGAACGAACGTTAAAACGGGCGATTTGTTTTATTTGTTCCTTGTCCCATTGTTCCTGTTCCACCATCTTTTCATCAATGAGACGATACGTATTGCCTAAATCGAGCGCATAATAAATGCGCGTTTCCGCCGTATGGTCGTCATAAAGAAGGGAAATTCCTTCTTTCGTTTTCGTCGGAAACGAGGTGGAACGAATCACCGGATAAATATCTTTTTCTTTGCCGGAAAGCGAATGCTCCTCATGCATCGTATTTAACGTTTGTTCTACATAATATACCATTTCGTTAATCGCTTCCTCTTTTTGTTCGTGCCATTTCGCAATGACGCCGGGAAGCGAAATGGTGACTCCTTTTTTCGTTTCTTTTGCTTCAATGCGGAGCGTATCGTTTTTCCGGTCCAATTGGAAAACCCAATCGTGATGATGGGCAAGCCGTTTTTTGATTTCCTCATACATTTGTTTGCTGTCCATCGCTGCGCCCCCTAGCTATGACAGGCTGCGGATAAACTGCTCGACTTCCTCTTTCGTTTTGCGGTCTTTGCTGACAAATCTGCCGAGTTCTTTTCCATGGTCATAGGCAATAAAGCTTGGAATACCAAATACATTTTCTTGCTGGCATACTTCGAGCAATTGGTCACGATCGACATAATAAAACTCATAATCGGAAAACGTTTTTTCGATTTCCGGTAGAAACGGCTGAATAAAGCGGCAATCCGGACACCAATCCGCCGAAAATACAAAAATCGCTTTCGCTGTATTTTTCACCTTTTCATATTGTGTTGCTGTTTCAATGGTTTTCATCCGTGAAACCCCCTTCTGTACCCTTTTATCATATCGCGAATCAGCGGTTTTGACAAAAAAATTCATATTGGCCGGCAAGAAGCTGGACAATGTGGCGAAACATGCTGGCTCTGTCGACATGGCCATTCGTAAACACGCCGATGGCTCCTTCCTGATGGCGAATGTTGCATTTTCCTGTATATTCCGCCATGACGTCGCCAAGCTCTCTGCCGCTGCGAATTCCTTCTGCCACTTCGGCAGGGAGGAGAATGCGTGCCCCGCTGGCGGCAATGACTGCACCGTCCCGGTCGACAAGCGCTCCCCAATTGCACAGCCATAGCTCTCCATCGATCTCCATTACACCGCCCTCCAACCCGATGCCGATATCGGCCTGCTCTTTTTCGAGCGCATGTTTGGCGCGATTGATCGCACCTTGACGCGTTTCCTCATCGGAAAGCGGTTGGGCGGAAACACCCGATGGCACATTCGTTGGGATGAGCGTATAACGATCTGGACCAAAAACTTCTCGAACCGCTGCTACTTTCGCTTGATTGGTTGTGCCGATTGCAATGGCTTGCAACGCATTTCACTCCTTTGCACGGAAAAAGAGAAGTCTTGTCGCGCAAGACTTCTCACCATGTTTAGCTATTTTTCTTAATCGCATTCACCG
Source organism: Parageobacillus caldoxylosilyticus NBRC 107762 (assembly GCF_000632715.1). Lineage (GTDB taxonomy): Bacteria > Bacillota > Bacilli > Bacillales > Anoxybacillaceae > Saccharococcus > Saccharococcus caldoxylosilyticus. Next base: position 107,899 of record NZ_BAWO01000011.1, read on the forward strand.
TTGCCCGATCGCAGCGCTTGACCAGTTCGACCAGCAGTTTTTTTGCGGCTGCATAGTCATCCACATGAATAATGGACGCATGTGTATGAATATAGCGGGAACAAATGCCGATAACAGCCGATGGCACGCCGCTGTTTGCGATATGTACGCGTCCGGCGTCCGTTCCGCCTCCTGGTGAAACGAAAAATTGATATGGAATGCCATGTGTTTCTGCCGTATCTAGCACAAATTCGCGCATGCCGCGATGGGTGACCATCGAGCGGTCATAAATGCGGACAAGCGCCCCTTTGCCAAGGTGGCCAAATCCCTTTTCATCACCCGTCATATCGTTGGCAGGGCTTGCATCCAGCGCAAAAAAGATATCTGGCTGAATCATTGCCGCTGCCGTCTGCGCCCCGCGAAGTCCGACTTCTTCCTGAACCGTAGCCCCGGAGTATAATACGTTTGGCAGCTTCTCGTTTTTTAGCTCTTTCAGCAATTCAATGGCCAGCCCGCATCCGTAGCGGTTGTCCCACGCTTTGGCCAAAATTTTTTTTGGATTGGCCATTGGGGTGAAAGGACAAATCGGCACGATTTGCTGTCCTGGTTTAATGCCCATTTTTTTCGCGTCTTCGCGATCGTCGGCGCCGACGTCAATCAGCATGTTTTTGATCTCCATCGGTTTGTTGCGCTGTTCTTCGTTTAGCAAATGCGGCGGAATCGAACTGATGACACCGATGACCGGGCCGTGGTCGGTAATAATTTGTACACGCTGCGCCAATAATACTTGATTCCACCAGCCGCCGAGCGGTTGAAAGCGGATCATGCCATTATCGGTAATGGCGGTGACCATAAATCCGACTTCATCCATATGCCCCGCCACCATCACGGTAGGGCCGTTTTCATCGCCGCGCTTAACGCCAAAAATGCTGCCAAGCCGGTCCTGCACCACTTCATCAGCGTATTTTTCCAGTTCCTTCCTCATAAAGTGGCGCACGGCATGTTCATTTCCCGACGCTCCCGGCAATTCCGTTAGTGTTTGAAACAATTGAAGTGTCTCCACATTCATCTCCACTAACCCCTTTTTCTTCTTGATTTTATTGTAGCGAATCGTGAAATGGTTTTCCACTTTTCTTACATTTTCCGCCAAAATACGATATACTAAACGGTATCAAATGCACAGAGGAGGTTTTACGTCATGAGTTGGAAAAAGTTTATCACCGGCGCCGCTCTTGGATTTGCCGCCGCCTACGCCATCAAGGCACAATTGGACCGGCAGATGATTTCTGCAAAAAAAGCACTTTCTTTAGCAAAGGCGGCATTTGGGCAATCTGCGCCGATCAGCGGCTCCTGGATTCAAATCACACCAGAAACGTACGAAAAAAACAACATCCGCTATACTATTTATAAAGGCGGTATTTGCCGCGATGGCGCGCAGTATGAATTTGTCATCGACGCCTATACAGGAACGATGATCGACGTAAAACAGCTGTAGATGAGCGGATGCTTTTGGCAAGGCATCCGCCTACACAAGCCTTACGGACCGGTTACGCTTTACATGTTCGACGATGTTCCCGTTTTCATCCCATTTTAAGGCGCGATAGTACGCATCATGATAAAACGTAAACCAAGCCTGCTTTTCAATAGCATATGGAATCCATTTTTGTTTGGCAAAAATAGATGTCATCGGATAATCGTCGTATGCCATCACCCATAGTACGTTTTGGTGGGCGTGTGTCCCTAACAAATCAGCCATATGAATTGCCATTTCCCCGTCCGACTCCATCACGATAATCGAATGTCCGTCGCTATGCCCGCCTGTATGTATCATTTTGACGCCACCAACGACTTCCTTTTCTTTTTCAAACGGAACAACTTGCTCGGCAATCGGCTCCCAGTTTTCCTTCCAATATGTATTGCGTGAGCGGATGTTTGGCTGTCTCATTTCATCCCATTCTACTTGCGACGTAATAATTTGCGCGCGCGGAAACGTCGAAACGAGCCGGTCTCCTTCCCATTTGGTCAAACCGCATGCGTGGTCAAAATGCATGTGCGTCATCATCACGATATCAATATCATCGGTTGTTAAACCGAGCTGGTCAAGTGATTGCTCGAGCGATGATTCTTCCGTAACGCCGAAATTGCGCTTTTGTTTATCCGACAATTTGCCATTGCCGATGCCGGACTCAATCAGCATATTTTTTCCATCCGCCTGCACAAGAATAGGATCGGTGCGCAATTCAATTTGATTGTTGTCGTTGCACGGATATTTTTTCGACCAAAGTGGCTTGGGAACGACCCCGAACATCGCGCCGCCATCTAAATGAGTTACCCCTCCGTTTAACCATGTCAATGTGATTTTTCCTACTTTTAATTGCTCCATTTCCCATCACCTCACCATTTAGTGTAACACTTCCGCAAATATTTCGAAAACAAAAAATAAAAGGCTTAGACAGCCTTTTACGCAAAGCGATGTTTCGGCGGATATTTTGCCTCACACCGATAAATCCGGTTCCCTTTTGCCGCAAATTTTTCCTCGTATTCGGTCATCACATTTCCGGCAAAATCGCTATGATGTAAATCTAAACTGACATACGTCAGCACTAAGCCGTATTGGGAAAAGCTTACAAGCGAATATTCAAAAAAGCCTTGATTGTCCGTTTTTAAATGAATTTCGCCCTCGTCCACCAATACTTTTTCATACAGTTCCAAAAAAGCCCGATAAGTCAGGCGTCGTTTCTCATGCCGTTTTTTCGGCCACGGATCGGAAAAGTTTAAATAAATGCGCTCGATTTCCCCTTCGGCAAAAAAATTGGTCAGATCTTTCGCATTGACATTTAATAACCGTACATTCGGCAGTTCATTTTCAATGAGTTTATCGAGTGCGGAGACAAGCACGCTCGGATATAGTTCAATGCCGATGTAATTAATATGGGGATGTAATTTGGCCATTTCAGTGATAAACTTCCCTTTGCCAGTACCAATTTCAATATGGATGGGATGATCATTTCCAAATACTTCTTTCCATCTTCCTTTATATTGTTCTGGATGAGGAATCACATAATGTGGATAAGAAGCAATTTTTTCTTTGGCCCATGGTTTGTTACGTAGACGCATACTGACACCTCTGTTTTTTGTTCATCGTTGTCAACAATACCACGAATACACATTCCTATGCAAGTCAATAATCGGAAAGCATAAAAAAACACAGCCGCACATACGACTGCAAAAGGTGGCAATCATAAACTCTGCTGTATAAGTGCATATTATAAAATGTACCGCATATTTTTTAAAGGATGGTGGTACCAATTGCCACTAGATCATCATCATCAAATCACCATATTAAAAGACATTTTATCGGAACACCAAGCCGACTGCTGCGGCACCGTTTCCGAATGCGAACAAATTGAGCGGCTTGTCAAATCATTGCTGGGAAATGAACAAGTGCATCCGCAAGTCAAAAGCATCCTTCCCGATATCTACGCATATGGGCAGAACGGGAAATACAGCGCTGATTTAAACTCGCACATTTTATCCCACCAGCAGCAATTATCAAACTGGGTCAACCAGCTTACGTAGGAAATGCAGCGATTGTTGCATTTCCTTTTTTGCATTTTTTTTCTTTTGCCATACAAGCGAATAAAGCGTTTGCGCGATCGTATACCATTTCATGCGCAGACGTAGGCTGTCGGTTAGTTCCAACCCGTAAAGTTCCAGCCATTCTTCCCATTTTTCTTCCGGAATATAGGAGTAAAGAAGCATGCCTATATCAATGGCGGGATCGGCAATCATTGCACCGTCCCAATCAATTAAATACAGTTTGCCGTCTTCAGCAAGCAACCAATTGTTATGGTTAATATCGCAGTGACAGACAACATGCTCATCACATTGCAAGGAAGATAGGTGCTGTTCGAGCCAGTGGAACGCTTGATCGATGAATGGACTGGCCAACGCATAACGAGCAAAGGATCCTTTGAGTGTTTGCAACATCATTTCTGGCCGCAACGGAGTTTTGCCGAGCCGCTTCAGCATGATCACTAATTCTTTGGAACGGTGAATTTTGCTCAGTAAACTCGCCACTTGTTCACTTCCCATCTCATGCGGCTTTAATTCTCTCCCGTTCAGCCACTGTTGAGCGGTAAATACATCCCCATTTTCCAATCGTTTCGTCCAAACTAATTTCGGGACGATTCCCTCCGCTGACAAAACCGCAAGAAATGGGGAAGAATTCCGTTTTAAAAACAACTTTCTCCCTTCATATTCCGCAAAATATGCATCTCCTGTTGCACCGCCAGCCGGAGTGATGTCCCACTCCTTCCCTAGTAACTGTTCCAAAGCATGTTCACCTTCGACTTAAAAAAATAAGAGACAGCGATCACCTGATTCCGTATTTCAGACAATAGCTGTCCTACTAGTTTTCATACAGTTTCTGTAAATAAAAAGGACGGCTGAATCACGTCCTTATCCGTTCATTTTACTTGTATTATACTGAAATATGGTCACTTCTTGCAAATATTTTATGTCAATTGTAAAAAACAGGAAAGTCACATTTGTTTCACAAGCACCCACGTTCCGATTCCATCGACTCTTATTTTTTTCTGCACAGAAAACAGCGGCGCCGTTCCGCTGCGAACCTCGTCGCAAAGCACATACCATTTATCTTCATCGGGAAGAAACACATCTTGCTTTTCCTCTTGATTATGGTAAATGACGACAATATCACGCCACGGCCCATATTGCTCCACACCGCGAAGATGATAAGCGATTATAGATGAAGGCATTGGTTCAAGAAAAAAAAGGTAATGATTTATTTCCTCGTCAGTAGAAAATCGAAAAGCGCGATGGGATTTCCGCAGTTCAATCAGCCCTTGAATGTAGCGGATATCATCTTCATGCTCGCTCTTTCGGACCCAGTCAATTTGATTAATCGAATCAGGAGCATTATAGCTGTTGTCTATTCCTTGTTTTGTTCGGTAAAACTCCTGCCCGCTATGCAAAAATGGAATTCCTTGCGAGAGCAGAACGATCGCGGTTGCCAATTTTTGCCGTTTCTTCCGCGTTTGTTCATTTTCATGACCGTTTGCTGCCTCCATTTTATCCCAAAATGTATGGTTATCATGACATTCGACATAATTAACGGTTTGCAGCGGATGAAGAAACATTCCTCCTTTTTTGCGGGTGCTTCCGCTAATTGCCACTTTCACCTTTTCCCGATGATCGCAATTGCCAAGGGCGAATCCTCTGTCAAGCAGCTGAAATGTGCTCCCTTTGACACTATCGCGAAAATAATCGTTAAAATAGCCGATGCGCGGCAGCTGTTCGGCATTATGCATTGTTGCTTTTTGCTTGGACGGAAGCGGTGTCGGCAAATCCCATCCTTCTCCAAATACAAGAATGAACGGGTCTAGCGCATCGAGCGTTTCGCGAACTGCTTTCATTGTTTCTATATCTAAAATTCCCATTAAATCAAAACGGAATCCATCTACATGGTACTCCTCTGCCCAAAAACGAACCGAGTCCACGATCCATTTTCGCACCATTTTCCGTTCGGAAGCAATATCATTTCCAACTCCAGTGCCATTAGCGGGATTGCCGTACTCATCATAACGGAAGTAATATCCTGGAACAATTTTCTCGAAGGAAGACTGTTCCCGTATATAAACATGGTTGTAGACCACATCCATAATGACGCGGATGCCGTATTCCTGCAGCGTATGAATCGCGCGTTTCAACTCGCAAATGCGCGCATAAGGGTCCGTTGGATCGGTCGCATAGCTTCCTTCTGGTGCATTATAATGAACCGGATTGTAGCCCCAGTTATATTGCCGTAGCGGGTCGCGTTCGTCGATTCCGGCAAAATCGTTAAATGGAAGCAGTTCGACATGTGTGATACCCAACTCTTTTAAATAAGAAAGCCCGGTTGTCGTATGATTTGGCCCCTTTGTATTGAGTTCGGTCAATCCTAAATATTTTCCTTTATGGACTACGCCGCTGTCCGGATGAATCGTAAAATCGCGGATATGCATTTCGTAAATAATCGCGTCAGTCGGTGAAGAAAGCGGAGGGAGAGGCGGCTTTTCCGTTCGTGTCTTCGCTAAATCGACAATCACTCCATACCCCCCGTTGACAGAGACGGCCACCGCATACGGATCCACCGCTTCGCGCCAAATTTTGTTTACACATACGACATAAGTGTAATACATTCCTTCCAAATCGCCGCATACAGTTGCCGTCCATACCCCTTTTTCCAGCCGTTTTAGCGGTATATAATCCACTTCGTTCGTTTGCGGTTGAACCAGCTTTACTTTTGCCTCTGTCGCCGTCGGCGCCCAAACGCGAAAAGTCGTTTCCTTCTTTGTATACACGACGCCTAAATCGCCGTCATAAAAAAATTGCTCATCAAATGCCGCTGTCCGCACGACCGCGCCAATTTGCAAATCGGTCGCTTCTCCTTGATGATCATAAAGAAGATATTCCCTTCCTATTTCAATCGGAATCGGACATAAACATTCGTATTTCACGCTTTCCCCTAAATCCGTTTTTCGCTCTATGGTTAAAGGATGTCGCTCCCCGTATGGCATTCCTAGCGTAAATGTTTGCATTTCTCCATTGAAATACGACTTCGGCACTAACACCGTCACCACATTCATCGCATCTAAATATGCAGCAAAATTCCGATTTATCTGAAGCAACTCTGCTCACCTCTCTTTTGGTGCAGGCTGTGTTATTATCATACGTGAAAGAAGAAATGCGGTGCCAAGGAAACGGATGACAACTGTAGCCATCTTGTATATCGGAGAAATTGATATGTAAGCAAAATATAAACAATAAATAAAAAAAGGTGTAATTAGCTTTACACCTTCTCCTCATCCGTATTCCAAGCGGTTCGGATATCATAATGGCTATAGCAGTGACTCAACAGCGAAGAAGCTGCTTTTAACTGGACATGCTTTAGCGGGAGTGTTAATTCCCTTAATGCTGAAAACCAGCGCGCATAATTTCGTTTATCAATGTATTGGACACCGCTAAGAGAATGGCGGGCATCGATATAGCCGTAGCGATTGATTACCGCTTTCCTCACAGGGAAATCGATATGATACCGCTTATATATATCAACAACAATTTTCTCCATTCGTTGCAGTGCAATAACCGGATTGATTCTCCTTCTTTCTCCCCGCTTCGTCATCTCCGTCCAAAAGCGGTCGGAAGAAGCGATAATAATATTATCTTTTTCTCCCTCGACAAAAGTGATGCACCATGTTGTGGTCGGGCTCAGCAAAAGGATATCTAATTCGACTCGGGCGTTTTTTACTAAAAATACTGGCTTATATAAACATAGGTACGTATCGGGAAAACGCTGCAAAAAATACTTTAATGTTTCATCGTAGTAAAATTTTGATTCTACATTGGATTCATACCAAGCGGTAGAACTTGCCCACTTTAGCTGCATATGAAATAGTTCTTCTAAAAATAACATTTTTAGCTCATCAATATTGGCGGCCTTTATTGCAATATCGTTCTTATCAGCGCTTGAAACGTCCTCATCATCTTCCGATACGGAAGAACGCCGCACCCATTTTTTCATCCTCTCCAACAACGACGGCTTTTCCAGCAGCCATTCCCACGTTTCCTCCTGGACGGGAGCAGCATTGTTTCTTCGGCCAGTCTCCCATTGTTCTTTCGTTTGCTCCCATTGCTTTTTCTTTAGGCGAATAAATTCAGGAGCATAGTGATATACATCGGTTTCATACCGAGAAATATAATCTTGCAGCTTAATTAATTGCCCCACACTTGCACACTTCCTTTTTAAGAAGTTGCTTTTTCAGAAAACGGAAATGAAGCGATCGCCTCATACTTCGGCGTTCTGTCTAAATGGGTTTGATACAGCACGATTTCACGAACAGAAAAAGTCGCCGCTATCCTTGGTTTCTGTTTCAGCTCCTCCAGACGAAACGCCTCGCTTCCTTGCCATTTGCGGGCAATGGTAATATGTGGGGTAAATGGCCGTTTGTCTAAAGAAAAGCCGATGTCGGTGCAAGCCGTATACACATCACGCTGCAGCACCCACAGTTTCTCTTCTTTTTCCACCCCTTGCCATAAAATGCGCGGTGCGGTCCGGTCGCCAAATGTACGGATTTCCGATAAAGATAAAGAAAAAGGAGTGTGGCGTACCGCCACTTCGGCCATTTTTTCCCGCACTTCTTCCACTTTGGCCTGCGGAACATGTCCTAAAAACGCTAATGTAATATGATAATCTTCTTCGTGCACCCATGTCCGGAACGGAAAAGCAAAGGCGATTTGCTCTTTCCATTGGGCAATTTGCTTTTTTACTTCCGCAGCCATTGGAACCGCGATAAAATAATGTGTTTGTTTCATCTTTCTTCACCTGCAGAATGATTTTTTTTATTTAGCCAATGGATCGCGATTAATGACAACATGCCGATAAATGTACATACACTAAAAAATAAGTATACCGCTCCAATATGATAGCGATCAAGAAGATATCCGCCGATAAAAGTGCAAAACCAGGCTCCAAATCCGTTCCCGGCAGCAGAATAAAGAGATACGGCTGTCGCCTGCACATGCTTCGGAGCGATATCGCGTGCATATTGAAGCGCCGCTGGGATCGATAAACCGACGGAAAAACCTTGCGCAATCGTTGTGATATATACGAAAACAAGCGGTGGTTCCCAAAAATACAGGAACCAGCGCAAGCCTGATACTGCCGTGGCAAAAATGAAGAGCGGAATCAGCCCAAAGCGGCGGATCAGCCTATCCGTCATTTTCATAAACGGCGCTTCACTTCCCGCTGCCAGTAGAAAGGCAAATCCAATTCCCGTCAATGTTCCGCCAAGCTGCTTAATGAAGATGCCAAAATAAGAATTATTGGCTAAAATCGGACCAAAAATGAGAAACGTAGAGAGCAGCAATAGCAAAAAATGCGGAATGGCAAGCAGCTGTCTGACACCGCGAAGCGTTCCCGAATTCATCGTCTGGCTCTGTTTGGGAAGCCGCCAAGCAAGAAAAGCAGCTAATATGAGCATCAACGAAAACAAATAAAAAATAGTCATAAAGGCAAAATGGTCAGATAACCAGCCGCCGGCTAATACGGCGACCGCAAAACCGAGCGACCCCCATAAGCGAATCGAGCCGTAGCTGCCGCCATCTTGTTGTACGTGATGAAGGGCAATGCTGTCCGAAATCGGCACGATGGCGCTTTGCATCGCCGCAAGCAAAACCGCGATTACCATAAGCCAGCGATATTCCACGGCCAATGAATAAACAAATCCGGTGACTGCAGTGGCCCATAATGCAACGGTTAGTACGAAAACGGGTTTACGCGTATAATCGGTAACCATTCCCCAAAGCGGCTGGATCAACATCATCACTACCGGGCTAATGGACATAATTGCCCCGATCTCTGTCCCGGAAAGTCCAACCTCTTCTTGCAAATAGACAGATAAAAGCGGAAATAGCGCCCCAAAGGCGAAAAATACGAAAAAATAAAAAAGCGGAAATACACTCTTGCTGGTCGATTCCCCTCGTTTCAGCGTTACTTCCATGCCGCCTCTCCCATCCTTTTGAAAAAAAGCACCGCTCAACAAAGAGCGGTTATCTTTATCGTAACATAAATTTGGCAATTTTTCACTTTGCTAATTCATAAATAGCTTGAGCATAAATAGCCGTTGCTTTTAGCAAATCATCAATGATGATGTATTCATCTTTTTGGTGTGCTACGTCCGGACGGCCTGGGAACAGCGGCCCAAACGCGACTCCCGCTTTTAAGGAGCGGGCATAGGTGCCGCCGCCGATGGAAAGCAGCGTAGCGCGCTCACCGGTTTGTTCTTCGTATACACGCTGCAGCGTCCGTACTAATTCATGATTTTGGTCGACATAATGCGGTTTGGAGTCACTGAAATGCCCGACCGTAAAGCCATGCTGTGCGGCAACGGCTTCTAGTTTTTGTTTTGTTTGTTCTATTTCATTCGTAACCGGATAGCGGATGTTTAAGCCGATTTTTGCACCGCCTTGTCGGTCATACGATAAGATGCCGACGTTCACCGTTAAATCTTCGGTAATCTCATCATGGTAGGCAATACCTAGCTTGTTTCCGCGTGAATCAGCAAAGAAATAGTCGGTCACAAAACGGATAAATGACGCTGCCGGCGCATCCAGCTCGATACTCGAAAGCCATTTCGCCAGCCATAATCCGGCATTTTTTCCATTGTCCGGCTCCATCGCGTGCGCGGAAACCCCTTCTAGTTGAAAAGTGATTGTCTCCTCTTTGACAATGGCATTTCCTTTCATGTTTGCCTCACGCAAAAAATGATGATAATGCTTCTCTATTTTTTCTTTTTGTTCATCATTTACAGCCAATACTGCTTCGGCAAAATCAGGCACCATATTGTAACGGCGGCCGGAGCGGAACGAATACAGCTGAATTCCGCCTTGTTCGCTCATTTCGGTAAGCGGCTGACACAAATCGAGGTCGACAATTCCTTTTTCTGCATAAATAATCGGAAAATCAGCATCCGGAGCAAATCCCATCGTCGGCATTTCTTCATGCTTGAAATAATGGTCGACACAGCGCCAGTTGCTCTCTTCATCCGTTCCGATAATCATGCGCACCCGTTTTCGAAGCGGCAAACCGAGTTCTTTTACTATTTTCATCGCATAAAGCGCCGCCATTGTCGGCCCTTTATCATCAATGGCGCCGCGGGCATAGATTTTCTCATCGCGAATTTCTGCCGCAAACGGATCACTCGACCAGCCGTCCCCAGGCGGCACGACATCGACATGGCATAATATACCGATGAGCTCATCGCCTTGTCCCATTTCCAAATGTCCAGCCAGTCCATCGAGATTTTTGGCTGTAAAACCTTCCTCCTGTCCACGTCGCAACAAAAATTGCAATGCTTCATATACTCCTCGGCCAAGCGGTGCTTCCTCTGTGGCACTTTCTTCGTCAAGAACGCTCGGAATGCGTAAAAGCGCCTGCGTATCTTGAATCAACTCTTCTTTCCGCTTTAATACTTCTTCTAGCCAGTTGATGCCCACACCTACTCTTCCTTTCTTTTTCATTGCTCTTTGTTGTCAACGTAACACAAATGAATCAAGAAAGTCAAAGTTTTCTTTTTTTGCATTGATATTACAACTTCTTCACAAAATGTTTAAATATTTCGTTAATATCGGCAAATGGGTAGCATTTTTCATCTATTTTCGTGTAAAATGATAGTAAAAAGACAAAAAGATATAATCTCTCATCTTGGAAAAAGTGATGTTGTGCCATGCGAATTACGCAAAGATAGGGAGTGGTCTTTTGAAACCTTCAACACATCGTATGCTAACACGAATTAAATCGGTGTACATGTACATTAGCGAGAAGGGAACCGTAACGACGCAGGAACTTGTTGATGAGTTTGGCACCACCCCAAGGACGATTCAGCGCGATTTAAATGTGTTAGCGTATAACGACCTAGTTCGCAGCCCTAGCAAGGGCAAATGGACGACAACCAACAAGAAGGTGCGTATATCTTCTTAACGGATGTGGAGAAGAGAGAAAAAGGTGAGAGGTTATAGCGAGATAAGAATAAGCCTCAACATGCCAAAAGCAGAATATGTATTTAGTTTGCATATAAAAAGGAACCCAACCGCGGTTCCTTTTTTTTTCCTCTTTCACATTTTTCCTGGGAAGTCTTCCTTCCTCTAAACGGAATGAAAGGGGGAAAGATTCATGCGCGAAACTGTTTTAACATTTCCACCTCTTCATCGGTTAATTCGCGATATTGCCCGACATCCAGTGAGGGATCGAGAACAAGGGGCCCCATTTGAATCCGCTTTAAGTAAACGACCCGTTTACCTACCGCCCGGAACATCCGCTTTATTTGGTGGAACTTTCCTTCTGTGATCGTTACCTCTACATCGGAACGAAGCCCAGATTTTAAAATAACGAGCTCCGCTGGCTTCGTTTTGTAACCGTCATCTAACACCACACCGCGGCGGAATGCCGCCACATCTTCCTCTGTCACTGCTCCATCGATGACAGCAAAATACGTTTTTGGCACATGTTTTTTCGGCGAAAGTAATTGGTGGGCCAACTGTCCGTCATTCGTCAGCAATAAAAGCCCCTCTGTATCTTTATCCAGCCTCCCAACCGGGAATGGCAAAAACACTCGGTCTTCCTCTTCTAGCAGGTCAATGACCGTTTCTTCCACCATATCTTCTGTTGCCGAAATCACTCCTGGCGGCTTGTTCATCATTAAATAAATAAACTCTTTATACTCCACTTCTTCTCCCCAGACAGTAATGACCTGCTCAGTCGGGTTGACTTGTGTTTTCGGATCTTTTACCACAACACCGTCAATTTTGACAACCCCTGATTTCAGCATTTTTTTTACTTCTTTTCTTGTTCCGTACCCCATGTTGGCCAGCATTTTATCAATACGCAACCCCAATGTTTTCACCACCTTTTAAAAAATTTGCTTCAATTAGGCGTTTGTCTAGTCCGCATTCTTCCTATTTCCATACACTATGAAAGAAAAAAGAAGAAAGGAGATTGGCCCATAATGAATTATTATCTTCCAATGACAGATGATTATCGTCAACAACCTACTCAACCTTTTGGCCCTGGCTTCCCAGGAGGTTTCCCAGGGGGTCTCGGAAACATTCAGCAGCAACTGAATCGGATCGAACGGACGTTACAGCGTCATGAAGATCGTCTCAATCGTCTTAACCGTCGCTTGCAACGCGTCGAGCGCCGGCTTGGGCTCCCTTTTGAAGAATTTTAATCTTTTAGAAAAGAAGGCGGCTAAGAGACCGCCTTCTTTTCCTTTCTGCGCCGCAAAAATGCAAAGCGATCGCCAAACAGTGAGGCAAGCAGACCAAACCGATCGCTGAAAAAGAAATACACTCCTGCGCCGATAATTGCACCAATCGCGACGATCACGATCGATTCCACTGTTCCGCCACGATAATGAAGCATCGATTTCAAAAGCAGCTGTACAATCGCAACAAATATGGACATAAGCGCCGTTAATATTCCAATAAAAATCGTGCGGCGTATGACAAACTGATATCGGTATTTTGTGTATTTTTTAATAATCCATAAATTAAATATAACCGAAACCAAATAACCAGACATAGTCGCAAGTATCGCGCCAATCGTCGCAAATTTTGTAATAAGAAACGTATTGAGTAAAAGTTTCACGAAAAGTCCCATCGTTAAGCTGACGACCGAAAAACGTTGTTGATTAATGCCTTGCAGCATCGCCGCTGTCACGGAAAACAATGCGAACAAAATCGCAGTTGGCGCATACCAGCGCAACACTTGCTCTCCGAGCGGATCATGGCTATAAAACGCGGCATACACCGGCTCGGCGAGAACGGCCATGCCGACAACCGCCGGCAATGTTAAAAACATGATGACTTGAAACGTTTGATTTAAATATTTTCGCAGCGATTTTTGGTCTCTTTCTACATACGCCTTTGTGATGGTTGGAATGAGCGTTAAACTAAAGGAGGTGGCCAGCGTCACCGGAATCATCACCAATTTTTGCACCCACATATTAAAAACTGAGTAGGCGTGCTCCGATATCTTCCCGAGTCCGATACTGGCCATCGCATGGTTAAATGTAAACTGGTCGACTAGCTGGTAAAGCGACATTGACAGCCCGACAAATACAAACGGAGCGGCATACAGCAATAATTCTTTATACATTTCTTTTACGGAGAGCGTCACCTCACCGCGGTCCCTCGCTAATAACTTGTCCAAATACGGCTTGCGCTTCCACCAATACCAAAGAAGAACGATAAGTCCCCCAACCGCTCCGACAAAGGCGGCAAACGTCGCCACGCTAACAGCGGTAACGACAGAGCCGTTCAATACGCGCATCACCACATAGCAGCCCGCAAGCAGAAAAACGATGCGAACAATTTGTTCGACAACTTGGGATAAGGCTGTCGGTCCCATCGATTCATGCCCTTGGAAAAAACCGCGAATCAAGCTCATCACAGGCACGACAAGAAGCGCAAAGCTTACGGCACGAATGACCGTGACGACATCGTCAATAGAATTGACATTTGCCCGTTCATCAATGACAAACGGGGCAAGCCACGGCGCAATCATATATAAAATCGCGCACGACAAGATGCCGGTTAGCATCATGAATCGCAGGCCTGAACGAAACAGCTCGTAACCAAGTCGGTATTCTTCCAACGCATTATACTTGGACACGAATTTGGAAACGGCCAGCGGCAACCCTCCGGTAGCAAGGCTGAGGAAAATTTGGTACGGCACATACCCGTACCCGTAAAGCGCGCCGCCTCGTTCGCCAACAAGATGATAAAAAGGAATTACGTAAATTAAACCGAGAATCCGAGAAATCATGACACCAGCTGTCAGAATAAACGTTCCGCGCAATAATTTTGAGGTAGACATACGATCCCTTCCCTAATTTGATCACATTGAAAATGATAACTATGATATTTTATCATATTTTTGATCATGTCGAGAAATTTTCCCCCGCTCCATTATAATCAAGAAGGAAAGGATAGTGAAGAAAATGACATATGAAGTTGTTGTTATTGGGGGAGGGCCATCGGGATTAATGGCGGCAATTGGCGCTGCGGAACAAGGGGCAAAAGTGCTTCTTATTGAAAAAGGGAACAAGCTAGGGCGGAAACTTGCCATTTCCGGCGGCGGACGATGTAACGTAACAAACCGTCTCCCTGTCGAAGAAATTATTAAACATATTCCTGGAAACGGAAGATTTTTATACAGCGCTTTCTCCGAATTTAATAATGAAGATATTATTCGCTTTTTCGAACGGTTAGGCGTACAGCTAAAAGAAGAAGATCATGGTCGCATGTTTCCGGTGACCGATAACGCGCAATCGGTTGTACAAGCGTTAGTGAACGAGTTAAGACGGCTGCATGTAGATGTTTGGCTCAACACGCCGGTTGCTGATGTTGGGTACGAGCATGGAAAAACGATAGGCGTCACGCTAAAAACCGGCGAATTTATCGAAGCCAAGGCAGTCGTCGTCGCTGTGGGCGGCAAATCAGTCCCACAGACCGGCTCTACCGGTGACGGCTATGCTTGGGCAGAAAAAGCGGGGCATACGATTACCGAGTTGTTTCCAACCGAAGTTCCGATTACATCAAAGGAACCGTTCATTCAAGAACGGATTTTGCAAGGCTTGTCGCTGCGCGATGTCGCTTTAAGCGTCCTGAAACCAAACGGAAAACCGATCATTACCCATCGAATGGACATGCTGTTTACCCATTTCGGCATTTCCGGCCCGGCCGCCCTTCGC
Source organism: Parageobacillus caldoxylosilyticus NBRC 107762 (assembly GCF_000632715.1). GTDB lineage: Bacteria > Bacillota > Bacilli > Bacillales > Anoxybacillaceae > Saccharococcus > Saccharococcus caldoxylosilyticus. The sequence goes on from NZ_BAWO01000011.1 coordinate 123,192, forward strand.
TGCAGCCAATTCGTCGTCAAAGCACTGGAAAAGTATGGCAAAGATGCGGTTATGATGAGCATTGATGCGCTTCCTGACCACAATAAGGAAGAACTGTTTCAGCACATTGCCCATCTATGTAAAGAAGAGCCCAAAAAAGCGGTCAAAAACGTGTTAAAAGGCTTGCTGCCGGAGCGATATGTCTTATTTTTGCTAGAACAAAGCGGCATCGACCCGCAGGCGCCGGCCGCAACAGTGTCGCACGAAATGATTCGGACGTTTGTCCATCAGTGCAAACAGTTTACCTTTCACGTTCATGGCACATTGCCGTTAGAAAAAGCGTTTGTCACCGGCGGAGGTGTTTCGGTGAAAGAAATCCAACCGAAAACGATGGCTTCCAAATTCATGGAAGGTCTTTATTTTTGCGGGGAAATTTTAGATATTCACGGCTACACAGGCGGTTATAACATCACCGCAGCATTGGTGACCGGCCGGCTCGCCGGCGTCAATGCCGCCGCATACGCCATTTCCCACCGGACCTAATAGGCAACGTTAGGTCCGGTAAATAATCATTGCCGAAAAGCAGTAAATTTGTTCTCCTTCCGACTCCATCGCCGCCACGCTGTATTTGACGTCGATTAACTGTCCGTCTTTTAATCGTGATAAAAAATCGTTGACCGCTGCTTCCAAATCCTTTTCATGCTCTTTATCGAATACTTTGACTTTGTACATTTTTCTTCTCCCTCCGGTTTTTTCCTTTATTTCATCATTTTCACCAACTATGTAGAAATTCCTTCACGCCCTTTTTTCAAAAAATGCAAGGAATGTTTGTCCGCCTCTATCCCCGTACACCATCTGTGGACCGTTCCAAAACACGTTATGATAATCGCGGCTATAATGGATGGTGAAGCGGATCATTGCATGTTTCCACCATAATTGAGTCGGTTAGGCACGTTTTTGTAAATCATACGCACTTTCTTCATACAAGACTGATTGCCTATAAATAAAACGCTGGCTGTCCAAACAAAAAACAGCCGTCACCTATCGCCGGCTGACTTTTTGGCTATTTTACCATAGCGGTTGGCGGTGGAAATTGATCTTTGGCGACTTCTTCCGGCGCTTGGACATGGCCGAAAAAACTGGCACTCCTAACACCATTAACAATAACACGCTGATCATCGCTCTTTTTAAAACAATTCCTCCTAAATAGGTATAATTTTTTTTAGAAAATCATAGCTCATTTTATAATATTTGCTTGCTAGCTTATACTTGTGGCAGCGCTCGTAGTAGTCTGCTAAATACTCGGCGTATTGCGCCACATCTTCATATTTTTTGTGTTTTTGAAAATAGGGGATAACTTCATTTTTCATAAACATTTCGAATTCCTGTTCAGAAACATCGCGAGATAATAAATATTGATAGACGGTAAAATGAAGGTAATATTCATAGGAAATAGGTTCGGAATGCTGTTTTAAAAGCTGCAGGCTTTCTTCCACGCTTGCCAGCGCCTTGCGATAATTTTGCGAAACATAATATTCGCGAATAAGAGAAAATAACGTAATAAAGCGATCGGCAAGCGTAGCGTGTTTTTTATATACTAAACTATTTTCGTAGTGTCGAATCGCTTCCCGATGCTCCTTCTTCATCGATTTCAAGTAGCCCAAATTATGCTCAATAATGCCCAGCAGTTCAATATCGTTGACCATTTGCGCCGCCTTTTGCGCAAGGGAGTAACATTCGACCGCCTTGTCCAGCTCGCCGTACCTTCGATAGCAAATTCCTAGCAGCACATGACATTCCGCGCTTCGCTTTAAGTTATAATCTGCTTGGTAAATGGCTAGCGCGCACTGCACATAGTTGATGCAGCTTAACATTTTCCATAACCGGCTGTATGCAAGCGCTAACAAATAATACAAGTCTGCTTCTTCCCACTTTGGAAACGATTGAAGCCGAAACAGCTCCTCTGCCTTTTTGTAATACTCCAGCGCTTCTTCATATTTTTCTTTGCAATAATATAAAAGCCCGAAAAATTTGTAATAGTAGTATTTCATTTCATGGTCAAATGCATTGTACAATTCGCGAATCTGCATCATTGCGGCTTCAGCGGCGGAAATATTTTTCATGAACAAATAATAGCGCATCTCCATTAGTAGAAAATAAATATTTGCTTCCGCATCGTTAAAATACTCTATCATTTTCTTTATTTTTTCATACATTTCCGCTGCTTTCCATTCATTTTTATCTGTTATTGCCTTATACCATAACATTATTTGCTTCATCAGTTCATTCATCCGTTCGTGAAATAAGTTGTCAATCCCAAGCCGCTGACAAAGTAAGTGCAACACTTCTTTACTCGGCGTTACTTGGTTGTTTTCAATTTTCGACAAATACGATACGGAAATAATTCCTTCCGCCACTTCTTCTTGAGTCATTTCTTTTTTGAGACGGGTGAACTTTAAGCGATCGCCAATCTTCAATGAATATCTACCCCTTTGCCCATGTGTGCGAATAGTTTAAATTTAACGAAAATTATACAATCTTTTTATCGGGTTAGGAATCACCCATTGGTACTAAAGGGATAGAAAAAGAAACCGGTATCGCTCTTTTATGTCTTTTATTGTACTAAATCACGCTCTTTCGTTTATTGGGAAAATCAACGGGTTATAAGTGCAATCATTAGGAAAATATCGCCGTGTCGACGAAAAACGAGTTGCGACAAAAGCGGTTACCTTCTTGAAAAAACGCTCGGTCGCTTCTCGTAAAGAAACAACCGAACGCTTTTTTCTTTACTGTATCAAAAAGAATAGGATTCAGCCAAAACAATAGGCTATTTTTTTGGCACCGTATCTCCTTCCCATTCGAGCATCCCGCCGACCATATTGCAGACGCGGTAGCCTAATTCCTGCAAATAACGGCAAACGTTTTCGCTGCGCCGGCCGGAGCGGCAAACGAAAATATACTCCTCCTCTTTATTGAATTCATCGAGCCGGCTTGGAATTTCTCCCATTTTGATATGTTTCGCTCCAGGGATCATGCCAAGTGCGACTTCCTCATCTTCGCGTACGTCGACAATGTTCAGTTTTTCGCCACGATCAAGTCTTTCTTTTACTTCCGCCGCAGTGATTTCTTTAATTTCGTCCATCACTTCGTCTCCTTTCTATCGTATGCCCCTCGCAAAGGAGGGGCACTAGATTAGTTCGCTACAATATTCACCAATTTCCCAGGAACGGTAATGACTTTGCGCACCGTTTTGCCGGCGATATGCTCTTTAATTTTTTCGTCCTGCAATGCCATTTGTTCAAGCTCCTCTTTCGATAAATCCGCGCGCACATGCAGTTTCGCTCTTACTTTTCCATTCACTTGCACAACGATTTCAACTTCCTCTTCCACTAGTTTTGATTCATCATACGTTGGCCATGGCTCGTATGCGATCGTATCGTTATGGCCGAGTTTTTGCCATAGTTCTTCCCCGATATGCGGGCAAACCGGCGATAATAGTTTCACAAATCCTTCCATATAGGCTTTTGGCAGCTGCGGCGCTTTGTATGCTTCGTTAATAAACACCATCAATTGCGAAATCGCTGTATTAAAGCGAAGCGCTTCATAATCTTCGGTCACTTTTTTCACCGTTTGATGGTATACGCGCTCAAGTGTATCCGTTTCCGGATTGTCGACGATTTTCGGGTTCAGCTCTCCATTTTCTTCGACAAATAAGCGCCAGACGCGGTCTAGGAAGCGGCGCGCTCCGTCCAGCCCCTTAGTCGACCAGGCGATCGACGCTTCCAGCGGTCCCATAAACATTTCGTATAAGCGCAGCGTATCGGCACCGTGGCTTTCGATAATATCGTCCGGATTGACGACATTTCCTTTTGATTTGCTCATTTTTTCATGGTTTTCGCCAAGAATCATGCCTTGGTTAAACAATTTTTGGAACGGCTCTTTTGTCGGCACGACGCCGATGTCATATAAAAATTTATGCCAGAAACGCGCATACAATAAGTGAAGCACAGCATGCTCCGCACCGCCGATATACACATCAACCGGCAGCCATTTTTTCAATTTTTCCGGATCGGCCAGCTGCTTGTCATTATGCGGATCGATATAACGCAAATAATACCAGCAGCTTCCTGCCCATTGCGGCATCGTGTTCGTTTCGCGGCGCCCTTTTTTGCCTGTTTTCGGATCGACGACGTTCACCCATTCCTTGATATTGGCAAGCGGTGATTCTCCTGTACCGGACGGTTTAATTTGATCGGTTTTTGGCAGCTTTAATGGCAGCTCTTCTTCCGGCACCGGCGTCATCGTTCCATCTTCCCAATGAATGATCGGGATCGGCTCGCCCCAGTAGCGCTGGCGGCTGAACAGCCAGTCGCGGAGACGGTATGAAACTTTCTTTTGTCCTTTTCCATTGGCTTCTAGCCATTCAATCATTTTCTTGATCGCTTCTTCTTTGTTTAGACCGTTTAAGAAATCAGAGTTAATATGCTCTCCGTCGCCCGTATATGCTTCTTTCGCAATATCGCCGCCGGCGACAACTTCTTTGATTGGCAAATTAAATTTTTTCGCAAATTCATAGTCGCGCTCATCGTGTGCTGGCACGGCCATAATTGCACCAGTGCCGTAGCTCATCAGCACATAATCGGCAATCCAAATTGGCAGCTTCTCGCCAGTGACTGGGTGAATCGCATATGCGCCGGTGAATACTCCCGTTTTTTCTTTCGCCAAATCAGTGCGCTCAAGGTCGCTCTTGCTTTTAATCGCATCTAAATACGCTTCCACTGCCGCTTTTTGCTCTGGAGTCGTAATTTTTTCAACAAGCGGATGCTCTGGAGCTAATACAGTATACGTCGCACCAAATAGCGTATCTGGACGAGTGGTAAAGACGGTGAACGTTTCTTCATGGCCATCGACTTCAAACCGGATTTCCGCGCCTTCTGAGCGGCCAATCCAGTTGCGCTGCATTTCTTTAATGCTTTCCGGCCAATCTAACTCTTCCAAGTCTTCGAGTAAACGGTCCGCGTAGGCGGTAATGCGGAGCATCCATTGCCGCATCGGCTTGCGGATCACCGGGTGGCCGCCGCGTTCGCTTCTGCCGTTAATAACTTCTTCATTGGCAAGCACCGTGCCTAACGCCGGGCACCAGTTGACCGGGACTTCATCCATATAAGCGAGCCCTTTCTCATACAGCTTTAAGAAAATCCATTGCGTCCATTTATAGTAATTCGGATCGGTCGTGTTGATTTCCCGGTCCCAGTCGTACGAAAACCCTAGCGATTTAATTTGGCGTCGGAACGTATTAATGTTTTTTTCGGTAAACTCCGCCGGATCGTTTCCGGTATCAAGCGCATATTGCTCCGCCGGCAAGCCGAACGCGTCCCATCCCATCGGATGAAGCACGTTATAGCCTTGCATCCGCTTCATGCGCGCCAAAATATCAGTGGCGGTGTAGCCTTCCGGATGGCCGACGTGCAGCCCTGCTCCTGACGGATACGGGAACATATCTAGCACGTAAAATTTCGGCTTGTCATCGTCATCGACCGTTTTAAACGTTTTATTTTTTTCCCAATAATCCTGCCATTTTTTCTCTATTTCTCGATGGTTGAAGCTCATTGCCTTT
>NZ_BAWO01000010.1 GCF_000632715.1 Parageobacillus caldoxylosilyticus NBRC 107762
ATATAGCTGGTCGTCCGGAAAGGACACTTCGGACATCTCGTATGGCTACTCCTCTCGTTGAACGGAGGGGGTTCTTGGGACCTTTGAGCAACAACAGCCAAAGGAAACAAGAATCCCCACTTACCGGCTAAAGCCGGTAAGTGGGGATAGTTCAATGCACCATAATTTGCTCTACTTGATGTTCATGAAGTTGTTCCGTTTCCACATGAATTTTTACAGAATATGTCCCTTTTTCTCGAAGCGACGTTACTGCTTCGTATTGGCCCGCTTGTTTTTCGCTTGCCTCGATAAACTCGTGCTTTCCGTCCCCCTTCCAAATTTCGAAGCAAACCGTCGCTTTCGTTAGCGGCTGGCCGTCATGAGTAATATGCACTGTTAAGTGCGCCTCTTTATTGACGGAAAATTGTTTTTCATGAAGCATCATCATGACGTCGGCATGATGGTGTTCATCGCCGTGATGTTCCTCTGCATGATTTTGCGGCTGATCGCTAGCTGTGCCAACAATGATATCTTTTTTCGGCATATTATGCATATTGCGCGCTGTCACGTGGCTAACGACGGAATACGTCCCAGGCTCGGTAAACGTTTTTTTCACAGAATATTTGCCATTTCCATCATTTTTGGCGGTTAACATCTCATGCTGTTCACTGCCATGTTTCCACACTTCAAACTTCACTTCATCTGCGTCATCGACTTTCTTCCCGCCGTATGTCACAATACAAGAAAGTGTCGTTTCCTTATTTAATTCAATATGATCCGGTGTTTGAAGTTGAACTTCAAGTATTGCCGGTTTGTCCTCTTGCTTTTCTTGGCTGCAGGCGGCAAATAAAAACAACATTAATATCAATGCCAAAAACAGCGAAAGCTTTTTCATTTTCTATTTCCCCTTTTCCCTATTTTTCTAGACTTAACTATACCATAGCTTTACCTTGTCCATCACATTATTCACCATTCCGTGAACCTCCCCGACTAAATCGAAGATTCTAGTCGGGGCATCCGTTGTCTTAAATACAGCTATGCTCACGCTAATGTCACACCTTCAGTGTTCATCGCCTGATGCAAGCTAATCAATGAAGACAACGTTTGCCGAGTTCTAGCTGCAAGGGAAGGAACTTTTGCCTCCCATTGCAACCTTTTCTTTTCAGAAAAGGATTTAAGGAATTCTCGTATAAAATATCGTGCTCCTATATTGTAAGAAGCATTTAAATCCGCGTGATAGACTTTGCCATTCGGAAAAGTGGCCAAGTCTCTTTTATTGTTGCGTTTCACTTCTCCTGATCCGTCAAATGTAAGTGCAGAAGTGTTTTTCGCATTCACACGGCGAATACGCATCCCACGGTAATGAGCCATTTGCTCTACTTTATTTTGAATCCCGATTTTGCACCAATGGTGCAATTTATGCCGTAATTTTTTTGCACCATCATAGTCTTTTGGCATTTTCATTTTCCCTAAGTATTCGAATACGATCACATCTGCATGGTGTTTTTCAGCGAATTTAATGATTTCACTTGCTGTGTTAAAAATAATATGTTTTTGTAAACCATTAATTCTACGCCAATAGTTAGATGCAGAAATCCATCCAGATTGTCGCTGCGCCTTTTTCAGTTTGTTGATTTTGCTTTTCATCCGGTCTTTTTCTATCGGCTGGTTGATAAACTTCCGGCCGATGACAGTTCCATCCGAAAGCATCACCGAACAAACGGCGGAATTCGTTAATCCCAGGTCAACAGCAACAATCACTTGATTCTCTAACTTTGTATTCTTAAGTTTTATTTTTTTCGAGTAAGAAAAGTGAATGAAATATTTTTTCCCCTTCTTTACAATAATGGGATTACTTTCTCTCCAATCTGTAATTCCCCGGTTTTTCAAGTTTTTCGTTTGAAACGTAATCGTCTCCCAAACCCAATCCCCATTTTTGTAAACTTTGATCTGTGCCTGGTTTTCGGACAAACGCTTAAACATATTCCCTTTATAAAAAACAGGGAACGCTTCGTGATCAATTCTTAAAACCGGAGGTTTTTTCTTAAACTTCTTGCCTTCGTCTAGTGCTTGGCCACGCTCTTTTTCCCAATTTTTGAGGTTAGAACGATGGCTTTTTACGATTCCTAAAGCTTTAGAAATAGCTGAACGTCTAAAGTAAGACGGGAATTTATAAAACTTGGAACTAAAATCATACTTCGGATGAGGGTTCGTTTTAGTCCGATGGATCAATCTCTCCACGGCAGGAACTGCTTCTTTTGTAGAAAGATGCTCCAAAGCATCGAACTCTCGATCTACGACATCAACAATAAAAGTTAACGCATCTCGAAAAATAATAAGCGTATCCTCGAATGTCTTTTTTCCGTGAGAGATGATTTTATTTTGAATGGTTTTTACTTTTTCTGCTTTCGAAGCTTTTTCCATCGGACGAACCCTCCCTTCCGAACATATGTTAGCATTCTTCTTTATTTTATATGAATCACTCATTCGAGACAACAGATATAGAGGAAAAATTTCATTTTTTTCGCGACTAACCCTTCCTAAATATTTCGCATTCTAGAAGGGGAATGCGTTGCGTTTTTTTGTTCAAAAACATTTCACGGTTACAACAATTTTTTATAAAAAACACTTGAAAGTCAAAAAAGGTCAAAGTATAATAAAATCAGAAAGTCAAAGTTAGTCAAAGTCAATTGACAAAAAGGAGGTTATGCCTCATGCTTTGTCAAGTATGCCATCAAAACAAAGCGACGGTATTTGTCAACTTGCAATTTAATCATGAGAAAAAACAATTGCATCTTTGCCACGAATGTTATGAAAGACAAAAACAAGAGCTTTCCATCCCAATAAACTTTGGGTTTGGAGGCTTTTCGCCATTCCCATTTGATGATTTCTTTATGGATGGATTTTCGCCAATTTCGGAAATGGACACGCCATCAACAAATATGGCACAACCATCCAAACCATCCAAATGGGATCGGAACGGTAAAAGAGGCGGCGGTTTCTTAGATCAATTCGGCCGCAACTTAACACAGCTTGCCAAAGCCGGTCTCATCGACCCGGTCATCGGCCGTGATAAAGAAATAGAACGCGTCATCGAAATTTTAAACCGCCGCAATAAAAACAACCCGGTATTAATCGGGGAACCTGGTGTCGGGAAAACAGCGATTGTCGAAGGGCTTGCCTTAAAAATTGCGGAAGGGCAAGTTCCAGAAAAACTATTAAATAAAGAAGTATATTTGCTTGATGTCGCCTCGCTTGTCGCCAATACAGGCATTCGCGGTCAATTTGAACAAAGAATGAAACGGCTCATTTCTGAATTGCAGCGCCGGAAAAACATCATTTTGTTTATCGACGAAATTCACTTGCTCGTCGGCGCTGGTGCGGCAGAAGGCTCGATGGACGCCGGCAACATTTTAAAACCAGCGCTTGCGCGTGGGGAATTGCAAGTTGTCGGTGCTACAACATTAAAAGAATATCGTCAAATTGAAAAAGACGCCGCGCTTGAACGCCGTTTCCAACCTGTCATCGTTCATGAACCAACGGTCGAAGAAGCGATTACGATTTTAAAAGGTATTCAACCGAAATATGAACAATTCCATCACGTCCAATATACGGACGAAGCGATTGAAGCGTGCGTTAAATTATCGCATCGTTACATTCAAGACCGCTTCTTGCCGGACAAAGCGATCGACTTGTTAGACGAAGCCGGCTCAAAAGCGAACTTGCGCATCGGTCCGACAGATGAAAAACAAATTCAAGAACGCCTTGCGCAAATCGCCAAAGAAAAAGCAAAAGCAGCGCAAGAAGAAAATTACGAACTGGCGGCAAAATTGCGTGACGAAGAGTTGAAATTGGAAAAACAATTGCAAAACGGAGTGAACCAAGAACGCCCAGTCGTCGATGTTGCTGACATTCAACGCATCATCGAAGAGAAAACAGGCATTCCTGTCGGCAAACTGCAAGCTGATGAAAAAGAGAAAATGAAACATTTAGAAGAAAACCTGGCGAAAAAAGTGATTGGCCAAGAAGAAGCAGTCAAAAAAGTCGCAAAAGCAATCCGCCGCAGCCGCGCAGGCTTAAAAGCAAAACACCGCCCGATCGGTTCGTTCTTATTCGTCGGTCCGACTGGCGTCGGGAAAACGGAGCTGGCGAAAACGTTGGCGGAAGAATTGTTTGGCTCGAAAGACGCAATGATTCGTCTCGACATGAGCGAATACATGGAAAAACATTCGGTATCGAAATTAATCGGTTCGCCTCCTGGCTATGTCGGTCACGAGGAAGCGGGTCAGCTTACAGAAAAAGTGCGCCGCAATCCATACAGCATTATCTTGCTTGACGAGATTGAAAAAGCGCACCCGGATGTCCAACACATTTTCCTGCAAATTTTAGAAGATGGCCGTCTCACTGACAGCCAAGGCCGTACCGTAAGCTTTAAAGATACAGTGATTATCGCAACAAGCAACGCTGGTGTTACAGACAAAAAAATTACGGTCGGATTTGAAAAACAAGGGACAACGCACACAAGCATTCTTGATTCGTTAAACGCCTACTTCAAGCCAGAGTTTTTAAACCGTTTCGATGCGATTATCGAATTCAAATCGCTGAAAAAAGAACATATGCTGCAAATTGTTGACCTCATGCTCAACGACGTAAAAGCAGCAATGCGCGAACAACATATCGACCTTGACGTTTCGCAGGCAGCGAAAGAAAAATTGGCGGAACTCGGCTACCATCCAGCGTTCGGCGCTCGTCCGCTCCGCCGCGTCATCCAAGAGCACGTCGAAGACAAGATCGCCGATGTGTTGCTTGATGAAAACGACCAAGTCAAAGCGATTCGCATCGATGTCGAAAACGATGCGATCGTCGCAAAACCTTTGCACAAACAAACCGCCTAATCCCTTAATGGGAAAGGCGGTTTTTTTTCGGCGCAAAGCGAAAGAAATTTTTCAGATGTTCAGTCCAGTTCCTGCGGCTCAGCCGCTCTCCGCAAACCGGTCGGCGTTATGCAGCGTCCCTTCGCTTACCAGCTTTTTCTTATAAACCATGCCGGACAGTGTTACGCTCACTTCATAAAGCACCAGCAAAGGAATGATCACAAGAATATCCGAAAGCAAATCCGGAGGCGTGATAAGGACGGAGATGACAACCAGAAAAAAATAGGAGAGTTTCCTCGCCTTTGCCAGCCTCTTCGGATTTAGGATTCCGAGTCTCGTTAGAAACATGACCGCAAGCGGCATTTCAAAGAGAAAGCCAAATGGAAGTGTCAGATGGATCATGAACCGAAAATATTTTTCCGCCGTGAATATTGTTTCGAATTGCCCTGCTGACAGGTTTGTTAAAAAACTGAGCACGGCCGGGAAAAGCACAAAGAAACCAAATGAAATCCCCGCCATAAATAATAGAAACAACCATGGGATAAACCGCAAAGAAACTTTCCGTTCTTCGGGATTCAGCGCAGGAGAGACAAACCGCCACGTCTGGAAAGCGGCGACAGGTATCGTTGCTGCGATCGCAAACACGGCTGCGATCATCATGTATACCCAAAGGATGTCACTCGGGCCGAGAATCGCAAGTTTCCCGTCGAAGTCCTTGACAAGCCATTTATAAATATCCTGTACAAAAACGAAACTTCCAACGAAGGACACAATAAACGCCAATAACGTAATAATCACCCGTTTCCGAAGCTCTTCCAAATGATCTATCAGACGCAAATCTTTGTTTTTCATGCTGGCTGCCTCCTTTTTTGGAAACAAATGCTGTTAGTTTGTAGTTACTAAACTCCTAAACTTTTGGGAAATTGGACAGAAGCTATATTTAACAAATCAACTTTTTCACGAAAAAATTTTTCGATATCACATCATTCCAAACGGTCATCTGCTAACCAAGGCGGGACTTTTTCTTTCCGAGCCATGTCGCCCATCAGTGAAGATTTTTTGTCCATGAATGGAAAGTTGAATCTTTTTGCCAAAAAAAAGAATCCAGAAAATCCTTATGCTATGCCAGAACAACTGTTAAAAAGCATAAAAAGAGGTTTCCGACCCACTTGAAGCAAAAAACTTTATGAATTCCCCTCTGAAAAAACTCGTTGATCAGCGGGTCCATAAAGCCGATAAGAAGAAGCAGACAGGCTGCCCCGTCTGCTCTCTTTTTTACTAAACCGCCAATTCAGCTGTCTTTTTTCACAGCCGATAATGCAGGCTTTTTCGTTTCCTCGTTATGATCATCGGACACCAGTTCCTTCGCGGCACTTTTGAATTCAGACAGCGTGCGGCCAAATGCGCGGCCGATTTCCGGCAGCTTGGAAGGCCCAAAGATGACCAGAGCAATGACGAGTATTAAAATTAAACCTGGTATACCGATATTGTTTAACATTGTAGGTTCATCTCCTTTGTGGAAAATTTGGCATCCAGACCGGTAAAGATGCCCGGATGCCAAATGCGGCATTGATATCGTTCAGCAGGCGCGGATGGAATTAATTCGTAATCTTTCCTCTCTTTTTCTCCATTTGTTTTTCACGGGCGCGTCTGTGGGCGCGGTGGCGGTCTTCTTCCACTTCCCTTGACATTTGGACACCCATCGGCACCATAGTGGATGATACTTCTTTCAGTCCTTTCTGATCTTTTTCATAAACCAATGATGCTCTCGTCCAAATATCCGCTCCCGGCTGAGTCACATACGGAACGACACGGTAATCCGCACGCCACTGTTCCGGAGTAACTTGACAGCGGACATAGCCGCGGTAATTGTTAAAAAATTTGATGTGCGGGTTTTGCGCTAAAATTTTCTCCGTGTCTGCACGCCAATCAGAACCATTTCCCCCGGAAGTAATCGAAGTGCCGACAAACTCAGCGCCAAAAATCGGGGCATCAGGATCGTTATAATCAGTCGTCAAGTTAGAGGCCCAGTTTGCATGGACATCCCCGGTTAGAACAATCAAGTTGTTAATATTCTTGGCTGCAACAAAATCCATAATGCGTTGGCGCGCTGCCGGATATCCGTCCCAGGCATCCATGCTGTATTTTGGCGCTTGGCTTGTCCCAAAGTTCCGCTGGGAAAAGAAAATCTGCTGTACAAGCACGTTCCATTGCGTTTTGGAGCTTCCAAGACTGTCAAGAAGCCATTTCTCCTGTTCTGCACCGAGAAGAGTGCGCTTAGGATCCAAAGATGCCGGGGAATGCGGCTTGATTCCATCACCGTTCGCCTGGTCATCGCGGTACTGGCGCGTATCAAGAACAAAGAAAGAGGCTAAATCTCCATAAGCGAAAGCCCGGTATAATTGCATGCCGCCTTCGTGCGGAAGCGACGATCTGCGGAGCGGCATATGCTCGTAGTAAGCCTGGTACGCGGCGGCACGGCGCTTGATAAACGCTTCGACCGATTGGCCGTTTTCTGGAATAGTGCCCGCATAATTGTTTTCCACTTCATGGTCATCCCATGTGACAACCCACGGGAAGGCAGCATGAGCTGCTCTCAGATCTGCGTCAGAGCGGTATTGGGCATAACGGTTTCGGTAATCCTCAAGTGTGACAGTTTCCGGACCGCTATGGGTGCGGACATTACCAGTGAATGAAACATATTCGTTCGGTCCGTATTCATATATGTAATCGCCAAGGTGGAAAACTAGATCAAGATCCTCTTTCGCCATGTGCTTATACGCCGTGTAGTAGCCGTGCTCAAACTGCTGACAGGAGGCGAAAGCGAACGCCATTCCAGATACCTTTGAGCCTGCTGTCGGAATGGTTTTTGTTTTTCCAACAGGGCTTAATTCATTTCCGCATTTAAACCGATAAAAATAAACGGTGTTCGGTTTCAGGCCATTCACTTCCACATGGACCGAATGCGCGAGGTCAGGTGAAGCCATTTCGGTACCGCGCCGAATCACATTGCGGAAATGTTCATCTGTTGCAAGCTCCCAATGGACAGGAACGATATGGGGAGGCATTCCGCCGCCATTTAGCGGATCCGGAGCCAATCTTGTCCATAATACAACACTGTTTGCTAAAGGATCTCCGGAAGCAACGCCGAGTTTAAATGGATAATCGCTGAATTTTGGGGCGGCATCCACTTTAAATCCTCCTAGGGATTGGGCGATGGCTAGACCGAGCGAGAGCCCCGCAATCTTGCCGGCTCCATGAAGAAGGCTACGGCGGTCTATATTCTTTTTCAAGATTTCCTCATTAAAATTCTTGATTAATTCGTCTAAAAGTCTCTCATTTCTCATGATTTTTTCCCTCCCTGAATAAAATCTTTCACTGAGCATGATTATAAATGGAAATTTTTAATCGACTGTAAAGTTATGTAAAGAGGAAAAATAGCATAAACGTAGAGTATAGGCATTTGTTAATAGGTCTAAAGAAATAGTTAAGAGAGAATTTTCGGAATATTCCTGATTATTTTTTAAACACTCGATAAATTACCCGTATGATCATAGTTCTTTTTTCCTTCGTTTTGTTACATTTTCTTCATGCAAATTTTACAAACAAAAACTTGAGGGGAATTTTTTCTATCGTATAAACGCAGCTGTTTTTAGAGAAAAAATGGTATTCGTTTGAAAAAGGCATATAGATTTGCGATAAAAGCCGGCCTTAGGCCTTCTTCCAAATAACTGATCGATGAACTTCACTCGATTTTGGATAGACTGGTCCCGTTTATATTGAAGGTTGGACTTTTTCCATGATAAAATGGTTGCTTCCGTAAGCGCCTAAATTTCGGACCACGGACGGATTACATCGACACATATACTAGGCGTGTGCGTCACAAAAAAACCGCCTAATCCGTCAATGGATAGGCGGTGCTTTTTTATTTTTTTGCTAATCCGTGCATTAAACATTGAACCGTCCGCTCCATTTCCGCTTCATCATCCCATTCATAATCCGGCAGCACGATAAACCGTGCCACCAAAAATCCGGCAATCGCTATAATCGTCATACGGATGACCGAATCAGCGGGAATCGCGGCAAGTTCCCCGTTTTTTTGAAAATACTCCACGATTTGCTTAAATTTTTGATATACGTGTGCTGTGAAAATGCGCTGAAGTTGCTCCTTAATTTCCACATGAAACGCGATCTCCTGCCAGAAAACGCGAATTGCCGGCAGGTATTTTTTCACAAATTCATAACGGTTTTTCAAAAGAGCGCGAATGAAATCTTCATAGCTTTCATATTGGCTTTCGAACACTTCTTTGACAAACTCTTTCGCTAAAAATGGGGCGACGGACTTCAATAGCGTCGGAGTGACAATCGCTAGCAGCAAATCTTTTTTCGTTTTATAATGGCGGAAAATCGTCCCTTCGGCCACGCCAGCCTTCTTGGCGATTTCGCTTGTCGAAGTGGCGGCATATCCTTTTTCCGCAAACATTTCAATCGCCGCTTCTAAAATTTTGATTTGTTTTTCACTAAGCTTCACATCTTCCCCATTTAGTTGTAACAGTTCTTTCAGCCACTGTTCCTCATTCATCATGTGACAACTCCTTACTCACTGCTAAATTTTCCGGTATTTTTTCAAGGCAAACACGTTTAAGGTAATGAAAAGAAGGGCAAATCCGAACAAGACGAACAAATCCATGCGTATGTCGCCAAGCCCCACTCCTTTATACATTACGCTTTTAAGGGCATCTCCACCATAATACATTGGCATCGCTTTGGCAATCATCTGCAGCCAATTGGCCATTCCTTCGACTGGAAGGATGCCTGCAAAAAACACTTGCGGGATGATGACAATCGGAATAAACTGCATCATTTGGAACTCTGAATTTGCAAATGCGGATAACAAAATTCCTAAAGATAACGCAACAAGCGCCAGCAGCAAATTAATGATAATCACGTGCCATAAAGACCCTACCAGCATAATATCTAATACTTTCACGGCAAAAAAGACAACAATCACTGTTTGAATCACGGCAAACAATCCATACCCTAACAAATATCCAAAAACAATGTCGCTTCGGCGTATAGGCGTTGCCATTAACCGTTCGAGCGTGCCTGTGGTGCGTTCGCGCAATAAAGCAATTCCAGAAATAAGAAAGACGAAGAAAAAGACAAAAAATCCGACTAACACAGGGCTCAATACATCAAAAAAGGAAGTGTCTTTATTACCGTATACATAAGCGATGTGCATTTTTGGTGATGATACTTGTTCCATTTTTATTTTCGGAGCATTCAACGTCTTTTGCAAATGTTGAATCCACTCTTTCATGATGGATGCTTGCTTTTTTGCTGATTGTGCTGCGATCACTTGCTGTATTTTAATTTGTAATGCTTTTGTTTTGGATGGATCCGAGTTTTCAAACGTTAATTGGATGCCTTCACCTTTGATTTGCATAAATCCATCCAGTTGATCATCCACAATCGTTTTTTTGGCATTTCCCACTCGTTCATATGTTATAACTGTAATATCTTTGTCTTTTAATTGCTTCACTAAGGCGTCGTCGGCATTGGCAACGCCTAGTTTCGGATTCTCGGCTGTGTTGCTAGTAAATAAAAAATGAAACAACGTTAAGATCAATAACGGAGCAACGAACATCAATGCAAGTGTCCGCTTGTCGCGCAGCATTTGCTGAAAAATTCGTCTGACAACAGCGATCGTTCTCATATATTTTTCCCTCCCGCCTTGACAAATACTTCTTCTAAATGGTTAACAGCATATTGATTTTTCAGTTCAGATGGCGATCCGCCTGTAATTATTTTTCCATCCCTCACCATAGCCAGACGGTCGCATTTTTCCGCTTCATCCATCACATGGGTTGTTACGACAATCGTTTTTCCCTCGTTTTTTAATCGGGATAATTCGTGCCAAATCGATAATCGTAATTCTGGGTCGATCCCTACTGTCGGCTCGTCTAATACGAGTATTTGCGGATTGTGAATGAGAGCGATCGCAAGGGATAAACGGCGCTTCATTCCTCCTGAATAAGCCATCACTTTTTTCGAAAGATGAGGAGTAAGCTTCACTAAGTCTGCCGCATAAGCGATGCGCTGTTTCCGTTCTTCTTTTTTTAACTTATAGAGTGAGGCGAAAAATTGTAAATTTTCTTCTCCCGTTAATTCTGGATATAAAGCATCCGATTGTGCCATATATCCAATTTTTGACAAAACATTCATATTTGGCATCGCAGCGCCCAACACTTCCACTTCTCCTTGAAAATCGCTGTCCATTCCTACTAAGATTTTCACTAACGTTGTTTTTCCCGAACCAGAAGGACCTATTAAACCGTATATTTCTCCTTCCTTCACCGTTAGATTGATGTTGCTCAATACTTCTTTCTTCCCGAACGATTTACTTACTCGCTTAGCGACAATGATGGAACCCATGGGAACCCCCCTCTATCAATGTTGATTTTTATAAAAAATCTAACCCCCAAGGACTAAGTTGCATAAATTTCCCAGAGGGTGTTTCCATTAGC
The DNA here is from genome assembly GCF_000632715.1 of Parageobacillus caldoxylosilyticus NBRC 107762. Taxonomy (GTDB): domain Bacteria; phylum Bacillota; class Bacilli; order Bacillales; family Anoxybacillaceae; genus Saccharococcus; species Saccharococcus caldoxylosilyticus. The sequence continues at coordinate 11,381 of NZ_BAWO01000010.1, forward strand.
TTCCCTGAACCTTCTATTCTTGCAGGCTGCCTATTTCTTGTTTCGCATTGTTTTTAACACGGAAATCAATCATAGAACCATGAGACGGTTCATGTGGCGACAGGAGAATTTCAACTGATCCCTTTCCCTTTATCAAAATCAAAGAAAAAGAGTTCTCGAAGCCCAGCAACCATGAAACGCCGCGGCAGCCAAGAGTCAATTCAATCGCGGCAAAATGGCGGCATAAGCTCCGGCACCATTGTGAATAATGGTGCTCCAAAGAAAACGAGAAGAACAAAAATCGCCATCTATAAATATGAGTGATTACTCACATCAATTATATATGGAAATAACCTTCCGTTTCAAGTGAGTAATCACTCATTTTACAATTTTTTTAGCCGTCCCCCTTTGCACTGCGGACAGCCGGAATTTCTTTTTCCTATATTTCATCTATACATAGTTGAAAGCCATAGCACCATTCCGTCAGCTTTTTCCCGCCGATGTCAATGATCCCCTCGGCAATTTTCTCGCCCCCTAGCCGCTCGTAAAACAGGCGTGACGGATTATCGGCAAGCACCCAGACGACCATCGAACGAATTCCATCACGTTGAAAATCATCAACCAGCGCTTTGACGAGCTTTGTTCCGTATCCTTTTCCTTGTGCTTCTTTTAATAAATAGATGGCGTATATTTCCCCTTCATACTTCGCTTCTTTTCCATGTGTGGCGCGGTTTTTCCCCCCGGAAATAAACCCGCATACCTTTCCATCTTCTTCAACGACAAAAATCGAATGTTTTGGTTGATTTAATCCGCGTTGCCAGAGCTGTTCTTTTTCGCTTACGCTTAATTGTGCCAAATACTCTGCAGGCACAATGCCTTGATACGTTGTCTTCCAGCTTTCCACATGAACGGTCGCAATGGCTTTTTCATCCTCCATCGTTGCTTTCCGAATATTCATCATTTCACCCCTCATTCGTACGATAATGTATGTTCCTCGATTAAGTTGAATGGGCGGCGATGGTTCGCGTACTCAATAATATGCTGGGTAATATTTGGATACAAAATAATCCGAGAGAGATGAGAAAAGGGAATCCATTTTACCCCTGTTTGATTTTCGTCCGCCGAAGTCGGACAAAGTTGGAAGGAATCGTTAATCCTTTTACATTCAAATATGATGCTTACTTGATGCGGCGATGTTAAAGAAATATTCTTTTGCAAGTGAGGAGCTATCTCGTGTACAAATGCAATCGGACCGACCTCTACTTCTACGCCCGCCTCCTCTAATGCCTCCCGTTTTACCGCTTCAACCAATGACTCCCCTCGTTCTACGCCGCCTGCTGGAAGATTGTAATGCAGTCCATTTTCGTCTTGAAACTCAACAAGAAGCACAGCATCATTTTCAATAATTAAGGCACCAGCACGGACACGAATATGATACATATCATTGTTCTCCCTTCTTTGAAAAACTAAAGCTATTGCATTCAACAAAAAAGGAAGAAATCCTTCGTTGATTTCTTCCTTTTTTTGTTGTTAAAGTTGTTTGTCATCGACGCTATTCAGCCACCGCTCAATCTCGCCGACTACCGATCGGACGCAGCCGTCTTCAAACGGCGAAATAAGGTTGGCGGCACGGACTAATTCGGTAAACGGCTTGCTTCCGCCTTGACGGCATAATGTCAAATAATCGTTCCACGCCTCTTCATAGTTTTCACGCGAACGTTTCCAAAATTGGAAGGCGCAAATTTGTGCTAATGTGTAGTCAATATAATAAAACGCCGTCGTGTAAATATGGCTTTGCCGCTGCCAAAATCCGCCGCGTTCTAAATAAGCGTTGCCATCATAGTCTCTTGTCGGCATATATTTCCGTTCGATTGACCGCCATGCTTGCTTCCGTTCCGCCGGCGTCGCGTTCGGATTTTCGTATACGAAGTGCTGAAATTCATCCACTGCTACGCCATACGGCAAAAATAACAGTGCATCGCTTAAATGATAAAATTTATATTTTTCCGCATCTTCTTGGAAGAATAACTTCATCCACGGCCATGTGAAAAACTCCATGCTCATCGAATGAATTTCGCACGCCTCCAAGGTCGGCCAGTTATATTCCGGAATTTCGTAATGGCGGCTTTCGTAAACTTGAAACGCGTGTCCCGCTTCATGGGTAAGCACATCGATGTCTCCGGATGTGCCGGTAAAGTTCGAGAAAATAAACGGCGCTTTATAATTTTCGATATATGTACAATAGCCCCCGCTTGCTTTTCCTTTTTTCGCGATAAGGTCCATTAGTTCATGCTCGATCATATATCGGAAAAACTCGCCCGTTTCCGGCGACAGTTCTTCATACATCTTTTTCCCGTTTTCAATAATCCAGCTTGCGTCCCCTTTTGGCGTTGGATTCCCTGTTGGAAAAACAAATGCTTCATCATAATATTTCAATTTCTCGACGCCAATGCGCTCCCGTTGCCGCTCGCGGAGCTTGACAGCAATCGGAACGATATGCTTTTCGACTTGCTTGCGGAATTTCGCAACCATCTCGGCGTTATAATCCGTTCTACCTAAACGGGCATAGCCAAGTTCCACGAAGTTTCTAAATCCGAGCTTTTGCGCAATGGCGGTGCGCACTTTCACAAGCTGATCGTAAATCTCGTCAAACTTTTCTTCATGCTCTTGGAAAAACGCAAAGCGCGCTTCGCTTGCCCGCTTGCGCATCTCGCGGTTCGGCGATTCGACAAACGGCTGCAGCTGCGCTAACGTCCGTTCTTCTCCTTCAAAGAAAATTTTCGCCGACGCGACCAATTTCGTATATTCGCTCGTCAGCTTATTTTCCAGCTGCAGATCTTCCACCACGTCCGGAGAATATGTTTTTAATTCCGTCTCGGCGAGCGCAAACAACTGTCTCCCCCATTTTTCCTCGAGCTGCGAGCGGAACGGAGACGAAACAAGCGCCCGGTAATAATCGTTCACAAGCCCTTTGACAATCGGCTCGACTTCATCGAAAAAGTCTTGTTCCTGTTTATAAAATTCATCGTTCGTATCAATCGTATGGCGGATATAACAAATGTTTGCCATCGTGCTGAAATGGTTGCGAAGCCGATTGATTTCCTGCATCGCCTCATTCTGTTCTTCCGCGCTGCTCGCCTTCTGAAACGATTGCAACGCTTGTTGAAACGATGCTTTTAACTTCTCCACATCTGGCCGTTCATAGCGAAACTCGGAAAATTTCAATGAAATCCCTTCCTTTTCTTTCAATTTCCTTATCTTAGTTTGTATTCCATCTTAGCACGGAAAATCCTTTTTTTCTATCGAGAAAGGCTGTTGACGGTTTTTGTCGAAAAACGTATAATAATAACGTCAATTGAATATTTTTTCTTCTCATCTACATCGATGAGATAGAGGTTGCAATGAACAAGAGTAGTAGAAACGAGACACATAGAATCGACGAGTTTCCACGTCAGGGCTCATGGCCAAAGTTTGCGGCGAACTCTGACGCCATAAACCGGGCCTGTATCCGAACAAGGACAGGACTGTCATCGTTGTAACAAACGATGAGAAGTTGGATACGATGTCTCATGCACCCGTTAAAACTTTTGGGTGTATTTTTTTTGAGGAAAAACAAACTAAAGCAAATCAGCATCAGGAAGGAGCTATCAACTGTGCAACAGCAAAAACTCGGACTATGGTTATTAACGGCGCTTGTCGTTGGCAATATGGTTGGTTCAGGCATTTTCATGCTGCCGCGCTCGCTTGCGGAAGCGGCAAGCCCGCTTGGCGTTATTTTCGCATGGCTGTTAACGGGCGCAGGCGTCTTAATGACGGCGCTTGTCTTTGGCAACTTAGCGATCCGCAAGCCGGAATTAAACGGCGGGCCGCAAATTTATGCAAAAGAATTGTTTCCAAAAGGATCGAACATCTCGATTCTATCTGGCTTTATGTCCTCATGGGGATATTGGATCGGCAACTTCGCCGGCAACGTGGCGATTATTACGACATTCGCCAGCTATTTATCGACGTTTTTCCCCATTTTAACAAGCAAACAAACGCTATTTGCCATCGGTTCGCTTGACGTAAAACTAGGAAACTTGCTCACCTTTGCCGTTTGCACGGCGCTGCTTTGGGGCATGCATTTCATCATTTTGCGCGGCATTGAAGATGCAGGAAAACTGAACTTTCTTGCTACGGCGGCAAAAGTGCTTGGATTTTTCCTATTTATCGTCATTGCTTTATTTGCGTTTGAAAAAAGCAACATCGGCTCGCTTGTTGCTCCGCGTTATGATGAAGCTGGCCATTCCATTGGTTTGTTAGGGCAAATTAATAATGCGGCGGTATCGACATTATGGGCGTTTATCGGCGTCGAATCGGCGATTGTTTTTGCATCGCGTGCGCGCAAACAAGCCGATGTCAAACGTGCGACAATCCTTGGCTTGTTGATTGCCCTTGCGATTTATATCGGCATTAGTGTGCTTGTCATGGGAGTATTGCCGCAAAAAGAACTCATTCAGTCGGAAAAACCGCTTGTTGACGCGATTGTTGCGATTTTAGGCCCAAGCGGCGGCTACATTCTTGCGGGGCTCGGTTTAATCAGCTTGCTCGGCTCCACGCTTGGCTGGGTGCTGCTAAGCGCCGAAGTGCCATACCAGGCGGCAAAGCAGGGTTTGTTTATTCCAGCGTTTTTAAAGGAAAATAAAAAGAGAGTGCCAAGCTTTTCTTTAGTTCTTTCGAATGGATTGGCGCAAATCTTTATTTTTTCAACAGTTTCCAACTCGATGTCAGCGGCGTTTGATTTTGTCATTTACATCGCGACATTAGCGTATCTCGTCCCGTATTTTATCGCCTCTGTCTTCCAATTAAAGCTGACGCTGACCGGCGAAACGTACAAGGGTGCGGCACGGGGCCGCATGATCGATGGGATCGTTGCCGTTCTGGCAACCATTTATTCCATCTGGGTCATCATCGCCGGCACCGCCGATATCAAAACGTTTATGCTTGGAGTTGTCCTGCTTTTAAGCGGCATCTTCTTCTACCCGCAAGTGAAAAAAGCGGCGCAGCAAACAGAAGAAAAACAAAAAATGTCGGCATAACAAAAGCGAACGTCCGAAAGCCGCGGGCGTTCGCTTTTATATTTTTCTCTTTTCTTCTCCATCAATCACTATTGCCTCCGAATCTATCAGCCTTGTCACGCGGCATGAAATTTGTGCTTCAAACGTTTGCAGCCGCTCTTCTATGGAGCAATCGCCCAGAAACACATCCTCCCGGCCTAATGCGGAAAGATTATTCGTCCGTTAGGTGGTTACCTTATCATACCGTTATTTTACCATGTTTTAGAAGGAAAAGTAATTCGTTTATCGAAATACTATAGAGAAAATTTTTAAAAAAGGAAGTGTCTTCGATGACTGTACGGGACGCAAAGAAAAAACATCGCGGCATCACCTCAGAAGATTTGTTTCGCATCCGCTTTGTGAGAGACCCACAATTCTCCCCAGATGGCGAGAAAGTCATCTTTGTGCAAAAAACGATTGATGACGAACGGGAATATCGCTCCCACCTTTTTCTCCTGGCATTAGCGGATGGCAAAGTGAGACAATGGACGTTTGGAAAAGTAAAAGACTCTTTTCCGCGTTGGTCCCCAAATGGAAAAATAATCGCGTTTCTTTCCAACCGCTCCGGCAAAACACAAATTTGGATTCTTCCGACAGACGGCGGGGAAGCGCGCCAGTTAACCGCATTAAAAAACGGAGTGCGCCACTACTGCTGGTCGCCGGATGGGCGGTTTCTCGTAGCACTCATTTCGCTTGGCAAGGAAGAAACGCTGGAAGAGCGCGAGGAGCAAAACAAAAAAGAGAAAGAAAAACGCGAGCTGACACCGCTTGTCGTAGAGCGGCTGCAATATAAATCCGATGCAGCAGGATTTCGCGATGATAAACAGGATTTGCTTGTCCGCATCGATGTAGAAGCAGGCAAGATTCAAGCTCTGACAGACGGCGATGACGAAATCAGTTCATTCGCCATCTCTCCTGACGGCAAAACAGTCGCATTTGTCGCCAATCGGAGCGATGAGCCTGATTTTACGTTTGCGCGCGATATATTTCTTCTTGACATCGACAGCGGAAAAACGACAAAAATCACAGATGGAAACGGGTTTTTCACTTCGCTGTCCTGGTCTCCGGACGGAAAAGCGCTCGCGGCGATTGGACATGAACTCGAATATTTAGGCGCTACGCTAAATCGAGTGTGGATTTTCGATCTCGCTGGTGGAAAAAAACGGTCGCTTACCGCCAATTGGGATGTCCATGTCGGTGATGCGATGGTAGGTGACATGCATTCCGACGCGCCAGGTCCTGGACTCATTTGGGATAAAGAAGGAAACGGTATGTATTTTCTTGCTTCCGAACGAGGGCGCGTTAACCTTTATCATGTAGCGTTGGACGGAACCATTACACCATCTGTAGTCGGCGATTTCCATCTGTATGGATTAACGATTCACCCGCATCAACATATAGCGATTGCGGCAATTAGCGATCCAACACATATTGGTGACTTACATACCATTTCTCTTCATGATGGGAAACGAAACAAGCTGACAAATGTGAATAAGGAGTTGGAAGAAGAGATTATCCTTTCCAAACCGGAGACATTCACCTATCCATCCCGTGATGGCTGGACCATTCAGGGCTGGCTGATGAAGCCCCCTCATCTCGAACAAGGGCAAAAAGTGCCGCTCATCGTCGAAATTCACGGCGGTCCGCACGCAATGTACGGTTTTACTTTTTTCCATGAAATGCAGGTGCTTGCGGACAAAGGATATGCGGTGCTGTTTACGAATCCGCGCGGCAGCCATGGCTATGGGCAAACGTTTGTCAACGCGGTGCGCGGCGATTACGGCGGGATGGACTATGCAGACATTATGAGCGGCGTCGATTATGTGCTTGAGCATTTTGATTTTATCGATGAAACGCGCCTTGGCGTCACTGGCGGAAGCTACGGAGGATTTATGACCAACTGGATCGTCGGACATACGGACCGCTTTAAAGCAGCGGTAACGCAGCGCTCGATTTCAAACTGGCTCAGCTTCTATGGTGTGAGCGACATCGGTTATTTCTTCACAGAATGGGAAGTCGGCTGCAATGTGTGGGACGATCCGGAACGGCTTTGGCATCATTCTCCGCTGAAATATGTAAAGAACATTCAAACTCCGTTATTGATTCTCCATAGCGAAAAAGATTACCGCTGCCCGATCGAACAAGCCGAGCAGCTGTTTATCGCGCTGAAACATTTAAAGCGGGAAACGAAGCTCGTCCGCTTCCCGGAAGCAAACCATGATCTTTCCCGCAGCGGCCCTCCGGCGCTTCGCCTTGAGCGGCTCAATCATATTGTCGGGTGGTTTGAACAACATTTGACATAAAACAAGAGTCCCGTAACTGGGACTCTTTATGGCGATGAATATTTATGGAATTAACTCGACATAATCCCCTGTCTTCAGCCCTGCCGCATTCGCTTCATCTGTATCAATATGCATATCGAGCGCGAAGTTTCCACTGACGCGGACGATGACTTCATCAAAAATTAAGGCTCGCTCCCCTTGTGTTTTTACTTTTACGACTTGTTTATCTTTTACTCCGATTTTTGAAAATAAGTGGCTGCTTATGGCAGCCACTTATGTTAAACAATCGCAAATTATTCCCTTTTTGCTCCGTATCCCAACTTTTTCAATAACGAAATCGCCTGTTCCTTTTCTTCCGTAGTTAAGCCGGAAACGGTTTCGTGAATCGTCTGCGCATGCTCCGGAAAAACCTTTTCGATAAACGCTCTTCCCTTTTCCGTGATCGAAGCATACGTGACGCGACGGTCTCTCTCGCATGCTCTTCGTACAATCAACCCTTTGCTTTCGAGCTTATCGACCACATAGGTAATGCTTCCGCTCGCGAGCAAAATTTTCTCCCCGATTTGCTGCAGCGGCTGATCCCCTTTATGGTAAAGCAGCTCTAATACGGCAAACTCGGTTGGATTGACGCCGAACGATTGAATCGATTTATTCACTTGGTCATTAACAGACCGATAGGCTCTTGATAAAACGATAAACAATTTTAATGATTGTTTAATGTCCTTCTCCTTCGCCATTTGCAATCAAACCCTTTTGTCGCTAAATATTTATAAAGGCATGTCCCGTTGCTTTCCGCAAAACACCGTTTTCTTACTTGCATTATACTTTAACTATTTGATACGGCGCAAATGTTTTTTAAAGCAACATGGGCGGCATCATACTCGTAACTTGGTGACTTTTGTTTATTATATTAATGTATGAATATGTTCTGTTTATGGTTTGGGCGGTTATCACATTCGAGCGGAAAACGCATATGGTAAAAATACAGGAGGCACGGAAAGGGGGATTCGATGAAACAAGTATTAATCGGCAGTATATTGTCGGCGTTATCGACTGGGCTGGGAGCGGTGCCGATTTTATTTTTGGCGAAATCGATTACCCACCGCTGGCGCGATATATTGCTGGCGTTTTCGGCAGGCATTATGACAGCGGCTTCGATGATGAGTTTAATCCCCGGAGCATTGCAGGCGGGAGGCTTTGCCGCCTTAACGGTTGGACTTTTTCTTGGCGTTCTTATTTTAACGGTTTTAGAAATGACCGTGCCGCATATCGATTTAGAGCATACGCAAAAAGAAATCCAGTTTGATGAAAAGGCGTTGCTGATTATCGCGGCGATTACGCTACATAACCTTCCCGAAGGATTGTCGGTCGGGGTCAGCTACGCCTCCAATGCAGCGGAGACTGGTAATTTAATTGCGCTGGCGATTGGCTTGCAAAACGCGCCAGAAGGATTTTTAGTCGCTCTTTTTTTGATTAACCAGCAAATCGGAAAATGGAAAGCGTTTATTATCGCCACGTTAACCGGTGCAGTGGAAATTGTCACTTCTTTGCTCGGCTTTTATTTAACCTCCATCTTTCGCGGGCTGGTTCCGTATGGCCTTGCCTTTGCCGCGGGAGCGATGCTGTTTATTATTTATAAAGAATTGATTCCGGAAAGCCACGGGGACGGACATGAGCGGACATCCACCTATTCGTTTATCATCGGCATATTATTTATGATTTTTTTAGTCGAATCGTTTTAGTCAACTACCCCGCCACTTAAAGCCTAGAGGCTTTTGAAGAGGGGGCTTGTAACTACCCAGAAGTGCAATGCTTTACTCAAAAGAAAGGAGGAAGGCGCATTCCTCCCCCACTTACTCATTTCATTCATTAAAGTGGGGTCTCCTGCGCTAAAACGATGAAACAACCCCCCTGTCTAAAGAAGACAGGGGGGTATCGCCATTACTGGCCTACCTCTTCTTTTTCTTCATACGGATGGGCGACCCAGCCGGACGGATCGATAAACAGGCGGACGGCGACGACTTGGCGGTCGTCCATTAAGGTGAAATAATGCGGGTTTCCTTCCGGCACGGAAATGACATCACCCGCTTCAAGTTCGACATCAAAATAACCCGTTTCACTGTCCCCTTTGATGATAAAAATGCCATGGCCAGCAGTAATAGCGCGCACTTCGTCTTCCGTATGAATGTGCACTTGTTCAAACTTTTTCAACAGTTCATCCAAATTCGGCGTCGCATCCGATAAGGTGACGATATCCCACGTTTTGTAGCCTCTTCTCGCCGCCAAATCTTCAATTTCTTCTTTAAACGTCGCCAAAATTTCCTCTTTTTCTTCGTCGGTCAATACATATTTGTCGCGCAAATGTTCCGGCAGTTTGTTAATGTCCCAATGCTCATACAACACGCCTTGTTTATTTAAAAAGCTGCGGACATTTTCATCCCCTTCAATCACTTCTCCCGTTTTTTTCACTTTGATTACTGCCATTGGAATTTCCCCCTCTATCAATTTTATGATTTAATCAACCGGCAGCACAGCGGTCTGCTTCAGCAGCAGCCACTTGACGTGCCAGCTGAACAAAAACTCCCACGCTTCTAAAAACTTCTTTGCCTCAAACGCATCCCGCCCCCAGACGGTAATGCCGTGATTGCGGATCAACACCGCGCCGGCATCCCCGTTGACATGCTTGGCGAATTCCTTAGCCAGCGTCGGAATGTGTGCGTAATTTGGAATAATCGGGATGCGGATCATCGCATCTTCTTCCCACAGCCCGAACGCTTTAATGATTTCTTGGCCGGAAAATGCGGCTTCCCCTTTATTTCCGTACAGCTCGGAAATAATATTATTGTCAACTGTATGGACGTGGAGGATGCAGCCGGCATTGGTCCGATTATAAATTTCCACATGCAGCAGCGTTTCTGCGGACGGCTTTAAATTTGTATTCTCGACCGGCTTTCCAAATGCGTCAACAAGCAAAAAATCTTCGTCGGTCTGCTTGCGCTTGTCTTTGCCGCTTGCGGTGACGAGGAAAGTAAGCGGCTCATCCGTCACCTTGATGGACAAGTTGCCGCTTGTGGCGAAAAACCAATCGCGCTCTGCCAGCTCTGCCTTGACTTCGGCCAGCTCCCTCCATTTTTTTACAACGATGCTCATACGTTTACCTCCATCGTCTGCAAAAAATGAATGACATCGAAAAACGTTGTAAACGGCGTGTGCGGAAGATCGAGCTCCTGACACTTGTCTAGCAGGAAATCGCGGGCAAAGACGTGGTCAGCCCGCTTCGCTACTTCCAAATCCGTAATCGAATCGCCGATCACGATATGAAATGCATCCGGCACCGCCAGTTTTCTCAACAAAGACGGCTTGCAGCAGCCGCAGCCGTTTTGACACTGGTCATCGCACGCATGCGGCCAGGTGATGCGGATCGTCTCGCCGCTGAAATCAGAGCCGTTGCAAAAGATGCGCTCTTTGTCGACCAGCCCTTTTAATAGCGGATAGACAAAGAAGTCGATACCGCCGCTGACGACATAAAGCGGAATATCATGCTCCTTCGTAAATGCGACAAATTCGCGAAACCCGTCGCGAAGACGGGCGGTCTGCAAAATGAAATCCGTAATTTCTTCCTTCCGACTCGATGGGAGCAGGGAAAACATTTTCCCCACCCCTTCCTGCACGGAGATGCGCTGCGCCAATATATCGTCTTTTAACGTTTCCCACTCGGGCGGCGCAAACTGCTTCATAATCGCGATAATGTTATCATTGTCCGTAATCGTTCCGTCAAAATCGCAAAAGATCACTCGTTTAGTCATGATGTCACCTCTACTGCACCCCATAAGTCGATCGCTTTTTGCAGCGCCTCATTTTCGCGGGCTGCCTCGTGCAAAGATTTGCCGGCAAGCGCCGCATCGATGGCAGCTCGGAACGCTTTGCCACCGCCTGCCGCTCCGTCTGGATGGCCGTGGATGCCGCCGCCGGCGTTGACGATGCTATTGACGCCGAAATCGCGGAACAGAAGCGGCACCAGCCCTGGGTAAATGCCCGCTGACGGCACCGGAAACGCCTGTTTCAACGGCTCCTTCTCATCCGTTAATTCTTTGGCGATGCCAAGCGCCTCTTCTTTGTCGAGCGCGACGCTTCCGTACGGCGATGGGAAAAGGACAAAGTCGGCCCCGGCAAGACGAAGCAGCTTGCCAAGCAGCAAGGACGCTTTAACACCGTAAAATTCCGACGGGGTAAGCGCGCCGCTGAACGCCGGATGAGCCATAATCGGAATGGCGATCTCTTCATCCTCGCGCAATCCTTGCAATACGTCCAATCCGTAGGTAAAGACGTTAAACAGCAATACATCGGCGCCTAGCTCCACCGCACGCTTTGCTTTTTCTTTCAATTCGAACGTTTTGCCGGTTAAATTGACGGCATATAACGTCCGTTTCCCCGTCTGTTCGTACACTTCGTTGAGCACCGCTTTGCCTGCTGTAATCCGTTTTTCAAACGGCAGCAAATCGCTGTCAAATACAATTTCATCATCCTTGACAAGATCGACACCGCCAAGAGCCTGCTGCTTCAGCTGTTCGGTTAAATACGCTAAATCGCGGCCGATAATGCCTTTAAAAATGCTCATGAGAAGCGGACGGTCATATACATTGACTTTTCGGCGAATCCCGTCGATGCCAAAGCGCGGTCCCGGAAATTGTTTTTTCCAAGCGTCAGGAAGCGTTACATCTAGCAATTTTACTTCACCGTCTAAAGACAGCTTGCCGAACACCGTTGCCAAAAGCGCCGGAATGTCAGCGCTGAAATTGACTGTCGGATAAGCGATTTGCACGATCGCGCGCTTCAGCCGTTTGCCAAAATACTGATTTGCCCGTTCGCTTTCTTCCAGCTCTTGTATATGGACGACTTCCCCTTTATGTTTGCGCAGCTGCTCTTGTTCCAGCAGAGGCAGGTCGGTCCATGTTCCGACCGTTAAGCCAAGAGCGATTCCTTCTGCTTTTTTCTTTATGTCTTTCTCGTCATGAATAACATAGGTGGCAATGAGTTGGCTCATGTTCATCCCTCTTTCTCTATCAAAAAAGCCTCTTCATAAGAAGAGGCATTGAAAATTGACACTCTTCTTATCTCTCAGCGTTTCCGCTGCAAGAATTAGCACCGTGCTTCGCGATCACCGCCAAGCCGGTTGCCGGGCTTCATCGGGCTTGTCCCTCCACCTACTCTTGATAAGAATGCTTGTAATATTGTATTCACTTTTCGAACAATTCGTGCTTACAAATTTTATAGTAAGAATGCTTACAATATTGTATTCGCTTTTCGAACAATTCGTGCTTGCAAATTTAATTTGAATTATGACAGTATTTTTTGACGTTGTCAATCACTTTTTTCGCTTTCGAAAAGACAAAGCTTGCCAATCCGCTCCGCTGCTTCTTGCAAACGGGCTTCGCTCGTCAATAAGCCAACGCGTACATAGCCTTCCCCATGCTCGCCAAATCCGATTCCCGGCGCGACAGCCACATGCGCTTTTTCAAGCAAATAATCGGAAAAACGTTCCGACGTCCACCCATGTGGCACCGGCAGCCACGCGAAAAACGAGCCTTTTGGAGGCGCAACATCCCAGCCGATTTGCCGCAATGCCGCTATAAACGTATTGCGCCGCGATTCATACAAGGAGACAAGCTCTTCAACGCAGCGTTGCGAGGAAAGAAGGGCGGTTGCTGCCGCTTCCTGAATCGCGCCAAACAGGCTGACGTATAAATGATCCTGAAGCAAATTAATCGCCGCAATCACGCTTTCATTGCCGACGGCAAATGCGACGCGCCAGCCCGCCATATTATACGTTTTCGAAAACGTATAAATTTCCACGCCGGTGTCTTTTGCCCCTTCTGCCTGAAGGAAGCTAACCGGTTTTTTTCCATCAAAGCCAATCGCACCGTAAGCAAAATCATGGACGACGCAAATCCCGTGCTTGGCGGCAAACGACACCGTTTCCTCGAAAAATTCCTGCGAAGCAGTCGCTCCGGTTGGATTATTTGGATAATTTAAAAACATAAGTTTAGCTTTTTCTGCAATATGGCGAGGAATGTCACTATAATCAGGCAAAAATTCGTGTTCGGCACGCAATGGCATCATCACCATTTTTGCACGCGCCAGCGCAATCCCCGACCAATAGTCAGGATACCCCGGGTCAGGAACGAGCACGATATCACCAGGATTCACGAGGCATTGCGGAATCTCGACAAGCCCCGCTTTACCGCCAAACAAAATGGCGACTTCTTTTTCGGGGTCAACGGTCACGCCGTATTCCCGTTCGTAAAACTCGGCAACCGCCTGTTTCAAAAAAGAATACCCTTGAAACGGCGAATATTTGTGATATTTCGGGTTTGCCACCGCCTTTTGCATCGCTTCAACGATATGCGGCGGTGTCGGCTGATCCGGATTTCCTTGCCCTAAATTGATGACATCGTATCCTTCCGCGATTTTTTTGGCTACTTTCGCGACTAATGAGGCGAAAAACTGCTTTGGAAGCCCTTCTAACAGGTCGGATAACGGAAATTGTTTTGTCATGCTTAACACCTTCTCAAAAATTTCTTGAAATTCTAGTGCAACATCATATATCGTAAAAATCAAAATGTAAAGTAAATTTTTTCGAGGTGAACACGAATGACATTAAAAATTGCCTGCCTGCAGCTGGATATTGTCTTCGGCAGTCCGCACGAAAACGAACAGGTTGTAGAAAGAGAAATAGAAAAAATTGCAAAAGAACGTCCGGATGTCATCGTTCTTCCTGAACTATGGACGACTGGCTATGACTTAACTCGTCTCGATGAAATCGCCGATGAAAACGGCGAACGCGCGAAAACGTTCATTACAAAACTAGCAAAATCGTACCGCGTCCATCTTGTTGCCGGTTCAGTCGCCAAAAAAACGGCAAAAGGCGTGACAAACACGATGTATGTCGTCGACCGAAACGGCACGGTCGTTGGCGAATACAGCAAACTGCACCTCTTTCAGTTGATGGATGAGCATCTTTACCTCCAGCCTGGGGAGGATACCGGTTTATTTACGCTCGAAAACACCTTATGCGCCGGTGTCATTTGCTATGACATCCGCTTTCCGGAATGGATCCGCGTCCATGCGGTCCAGGGGGCGGAAGTGCTGTTTGTCGTTGCCCAGTGGCCGCTCCCCCGCCTTGCCCATTGGCGCACGCTGCTTGCGGCGCGCGCCATTGAAAATCAATGCTATGTCGTCGCTTGCAACCGCGCCGGCAGCGACCCGAACAACGTGTTTGCCGGCCATTCCATGATCATCGATCCATGGGGGGAAATCATTGCCGAGGCGAGCGAGGAGCCTTGCGCACTCACGGCGCAAATCGATTTGCAAAAAGTGCAGGAAGTGCGGGCGCGCATCCCGATTTTTGCCGACCGCCGTCCTGAATATTATCAGGCGGCAGAAAAAAATTTTACAAAAAGTATTGACAAATAAATTCGTCAGCGTGTATGATTCGAATCAAACGCACAAATATTTTCTAACATAAGCAAAAATTCGAAAAATGAATATACTGAAAATACTCTTATCAAGAGTTGGCTGAGGGAATTGGCCCAATGAAGCCCAGCAACCGACCGTAATACTATCGTGAGATAGGGCGCACGTTTTTTCGGCGCCGGAAGTTCCACCTTCCGCAGGGCACGGTGCTAAGTCCAACAGAAAGACTCGTTCTTTCTGGAAGATAAGAGGTGCGAAGAATTGGAATCTTCAAGCCTCTTTCTACGCAGAAAGAGGCTTTTTAATTTAGTTATGAAGGGGGATTTTATTCCAATGTCGATCTCACATTCATCCGTTTATGAACCGTTAACAGAACAAGGAGCCATTTCTTTAGCCGTGCGCCTCGGCCTCTTCCGCGAAGGAGCGCCGCTTGTCTGCCGGGAAATCGGGGACGGTAACCTTAATCTCGTTTTCCGCATCGTCGATAAAGAAGCGAAAAAAGGAATTATCATCAAACAAGCCCTTCCATATGCGAAAGTCGTTGGGGAAAGCTGGCCGCTCACCTTAAAACGCGCGGTAATCGAAAGCAATGCGCTGCGCACATTTGCCGGCTATGCGCCGCAATATGTACCAAAAGTTTACTATTCCGATGAATCTTTAGCCATTACCGTGATGGAAGACTTGTCGCGTTTGCAAATTGCCC
The DNA here is from genome assembly GCF_000632715.1 of Parageobacillus caldoxylosilyticus NBRC 107762. Lineage (GTDB taxonomy): Bacteria > Bacillota > Bacilli > Bacillales > Anoxybacillaceae > Saccharococcus > Saccharococcus caldoxylosilyticus. The sequence goes on from NZ_BAWO01000010.1 coordinate 26,914, forward strand.
GCAAAGGCTTGATTGAAGGGAAAACATATCCACTTCTATCTCAGCATATCGGCGAATTTATCGCAAAAACGTTATTTTACACGTCGGATTTCGGCATGAATCAGCAAGAAAAAAAACAGCTGGCGCAAAGCTTTGTCAATCCGGAACTGTGCAAAATCACGGAAGATCTTGTATTTACCGATCCGTTTTTTAATCATGAAACGAACAACTTTGAAGAAGAACTGCGCGACGATGTCGAATCGCTTTGGAACGATGACAAGCTTCACTTAGAGGTTGCCAAATTAAAGCGCAAGTTTTTAACCGAAGGGGATGCACTCATTCACGGTGACTTGCACACAGGCAGCATTTTCGCCAGCGACAAAGAAACGAAAATCATTGATCCAGAGTTTGCGTTTTACGGTCCATTTGGATTTGACATCGGTCAGTTTTTCGCAAACTTGCTGTTAAATGCGTTGTCCCGCCCAGAATCGCAGCAAGAGCCGTTATTTGCTCATATTGACAACACATGGAAAGTATTTACAACCGTCTTTTCTGAACTTTGGCATACGCACAATGTCGAACCGTATGCGAAAACGAAAGGACTATTAGAAGAGGTGCTGCATCATACCTTTGTCGATGCGATCGGCTTTGCCGGCTGCGAAGTGATCCGCCGCACAATTGGCTTGGCACATGTCGCCGACCTGGACGGCATCGAAAATAAAGAGGAACGTTTGCAAGCAAAACGCCACGCGCTTCGCCTTGGCAGAAGCCTTATCTTGCGACGTGAAACATTATCTAGCATCAAAGAAATTCGTTCTCTTTTCGCCCAAACAGTGCTAGCACCAACGAATTAACACAATGAAAGGAAGAACCATATGGCAGAACCATTCGCAATCCCGCGCTCTGTAGAATGGAACGACACGCATATTACGATTTTAAATCAACAAAAGCTGCCGTTAGTGACGGAATATTTGCAATTGGAAAATATTGAAGACGTTTGGGAGGCGATTGCGTCGCTGAAAGTGCGCGGCGCCCCGGCAATCGGCATTGCCGCCGCTTACGGCCTCGCGCTTGCCGCCCGGCAATATGAAACAGAATCACTGGAACATTTTAAAAAACAGTTGCAAAAAGACCGTGACTACTTAGCAAGCGCCCGGCCAACAGCAGTCAATCTGTTTTGGGCGCTGGACCGCCTTGTTGCCAGCATCGCCCATGCTTCCTCTGTCAATGAAGCAAAAACAACGCTCGTCCATGAAGCGATTCGCATTCAAATTGAAGATGAGGACGTTTGCCGGCGAATCGGGGAACATGCGCTTTCCTTGTTTCAAAACGGCGACCGCATTTTAACGATTTGCAACGCCGGATCGATCGCCACCGCCCGTTACGGCACGGCGCTTGCCCCGTTTTATTTGGCGAAAGAAAAAGGAATGAATCTGCACGTGTACGCGTCGGAAACACGCCCTGTCCTGCAAGGGGCAAGATTGACGACGTGGGAATTAATGCAGGCTGGCGTAGATGTGACGCTTATTACCGATAATATGGCGGCACAAACGATCAAGGCGAAAAACATTACCGCCGTCATCGTCGGCGCCGACCGCATTGCCGCCAACGGCGATACAGCCAATAAAATTGGCACGTTTGGCCTTGCCTTGCTGGCTAAAGCATTCGGCATTCCGTTTTATGTAGCCGCGCCGCTGTCAACGATCGATTTAGCGACAAAAACAGGAGAAGAAATTCCAATCGAGGAACGCAAACCAGAGGAAGTGACACATATCGCCGGAACGCCGATCGCCCCGGAAGGAGTAAACGTCTATAATCCGGCCTTTGACGTTACGCCGCACCATCTCATTACGGCTATCATTACCGAACAAGGCATCATTCGCGGCAATTATGAAACGGAACTTCCAGCACTATTTGCAAAGGGGGAACAGCATGAAGCGATTTAGACTTAACTATTTATTGGCACTTCTTTTTTCCGCTATCGTCATCCTTAGCGGCTGCATGAACGAACAAGATGCCGTCAGTCCGAAACCGGCCAAACAAGAAAACGGCACGGCTGAGAAAACGGCCGAAACGACGGCGGCGGCAACCGAACAAGCAGAAATCCCTGATAAATTAAAGAAACCGATTAAAATCGCCGCCATTATGCAAATGTCGATTGGCACCTTTTCTTCGCAATATATCGCCGGGGTAAAAGAACAAGTGCAAAAATTTGGCGGCGAAGTGCAAATTTACAATGCGGACAACGATTTAACGAAAATGGCTTCTTATGTCGAAACAGCGATTACGCAAAACGTTGATGCGATTCTATTAGACCATGGCCGGGCGGATGCGCTCGAAGGACCGGTGAAAAAGGCGGTCGCGAAAGGCATTCCTGTCGTCGCGTTTGACAACGATTTAAACATCCCAGGCGTAACGGTCATTGACCAAGACGACTACAGCCTCGCCTGGAAGACGTTAAAAACGTTGGCCGAAGACTTAAACGGCGAAGGAAACATCGTCACGATTTGGGTCGGCGGATTTACACCGATGGAGCGGCGCCATGTGATTTACGATGCGTTTAAAAAACGCTATCCGAACATCAAAGAAGTGGCGAAATTCGGTACAGCCAGCGCCAATACCGCCTTGGACACGCAAACGCAAATGGAAGCGATTTTGAAAAAATATCCGAATAAAGGCGATATTGATGCGGTGTTTGCGACTTGGGACGAATTTGCCAAAGGCGCAACGCGAGCGATCGAGCAAGCAGGACGCAATGAAATTAAAGTATATGGCATCGATTTAAGCGATGAAGATTTGCAAATAATGCAAAAACCAAACAGCCCGTGGGTCGCTACGACCGCAACAGACCCGGCGGAAGTCGGCCGCGTTCAAGTCCGCTTTGCTTATCAAAAAATCGCCGGGGAAAGAACGCCAAACATTTATTCGCTAGAACCGCATTTAGTCAAACGATCCGATTTGCCTAACCAACAAGTGTCGATGAAAGACCTCCACCAATACATCGCCGGATGGGGACAGTCGAATGTGGCGGTTTCCCCTTGGATGAAAACGCTGGAAGCACAGGTGAAGAACAAATGAGCGGTCTTTATATGAATCATATTTATAAATCGTTTGGAACTATCAACGTATTAAACGGCGTGAGCCTCCATGTTCAACCTGGGGAAGTTCACGCCCTTTTAGGGATGAATGGCGCCGGCAAAAGCACATTAATGAAAATTCTGGCAGGCGATCTTTCCCCTGATCAAGGTACGATTACCATTGATGGGAAAGAGCAGCAGTTTTCCTCGCCTGCTGATGCCAAAAAGGCGGGCATTGGTTTAGTGGTTCAGGAAGTCGATACGGCTCTCTTTCCCGCCTTGACTGTCTATGAAAATATTGCCGCCGATGAGATCGCAAAGACAAAACAAAAGCCACTGCTTTCATGGAAACAACAAAAAGAACGGGCTGCAGAGCTGTTGCGCCGAGTCGGCCTGTCGATTTCGCCGGCCAAACTCATTCGCGAATGTTCCCTGCATGAAAAACAGCTGATTGTTCTGGCAAAAGTCCTGTCTTCTTCAGCACGCTACATCATTTTGGATGAGCCGACCGCCGCGCTGAGCGAGACGGAAACAAAGCGGCTGTTTACGATTATCAATGAACTTAAAGCGCAAGGCGTTTCCTTTATCTATATTTCTCACAAATTAAAGGAAATTAAAGAAATTTGCGACCGCGTCACGATTTTGCGCGATGGGAACGTCGTCCACCATGGCGATGTTGCCTCTCTTTCTCTAGAAGAAATGATCCGCTATATGGTAGGACGCTCTTACACAACGGCGCAAAGGGAAACCCGCACATACGGGGATGATCGTCTTTTTGAAGTGAAACAGCTTCATATCGCTAAAACAAATACAACGGTCGACCTCTACGTTCATAAAGGGGAAATTGTTGGCATCGCCGGACTTGTCGGAGCGGGAAAAACGGAGCTGGCGGAAAGTTTAATTGCCAGCAGCAAAACAACCGGCGAATGGTGGATCGACGGAAAACGTTATGCATTTGCTTCCCCAAAAGAGGCGATTGCGGCCGGCATTTGCTTAATTCCGGAAGAACGGAGAAAACAAGGACTTTTTCTTCAGGAACCAGTTCGCACCAATCTTACCGTCCGGCTACTATCTTCATTAACGAAATGGCTGTGGGTGCGGCAAAAAAAAGAAACATCCGTTGCCAAACAGCTTGTCGATTCCTTGCAAATTCATCCGCCTTTCCTGTCGACGAGCGTGCGGCAATTAAGCGGCGGCAACCAGCAAAAAGTCGTGATCGGGAAATGGTTAAAAACCGATGCGCGCATATTCATTTTTGACGAACCGACAAAAGGAATTGACATCAACGCCAAGCAAGAAGTATTTTCAATCATCCGTTCCCTTGCCGACGAAGGGAAAGCGATTTTGTATTTAACAAGCGAATTTCAAGAACTGCTTGATATTGCCGATACGATTTACATCATGGTGGACGGCAAGCTGATCAAACGCGTGCCCGCCCATGACATCACCTATGAACAACTCATTTATTACTGCAGCGGAGGTGAGATGGATGGCACAGCCAGCCGTTTCGGTCGCCAAGAAAAAGCAAGCGCCATCTCTTCTTGAATTTTTATATAAACATGGCACATTGCTTGCCATTCTCGTTGTCATCGCCTATTTTGGCATCACACAAGACCGCTTTTTTACGTACGAAAATTTCAGCGATATTTTGCGCTCGATTTCCATCGTCACGCTCGTTGCGATTGGCATTACGTTTTCCCTTATTGTCGATGGATTTGATTTATCCGTCGGCTCGACCGTCAGCCTGGCAACCATCGCCAGCGCCGCGGCGCTCGTATTATACCGCCAGGAAATTCTCGTTACTTTGCTTGTTCCGCTTTTACTGGGAATTGCCGTCGGCTTGTTAAACTCGTTATTAATTGTGAAATTAAAATTGCCGGATTTATTGGCTACACTGGCAACGATGTACGCGATTAACGGTGTGCAGCTGACATATACGAAAGGATTTTCCATTTACAACGACATGCCGCTTCCAGACGGAGGAACGGCGCCGGGCAAATTTATTCCTTCTTTTTTATTTATCGGTCAAGGGGAAGTGTTCGGCATTCCGTTTTCCGTTTTGCTTATGTTAATCATTGTCATTGCTTCCCATTTGTTTTTGACGTACACCAAACCGGGAAGATTGTTTTATATGACGGGGGAAAATCTTGAAGCAGCACGGCTTTCGGGTATTCCTGTCAACCGCTATCGCACGTATGCATATGTCATCAGCGGGTTTTTCGCGGCGCTTGGCGGCATTGTTCTCGCCTCCCGCATCGGAACCGGGCAAGTATCGGCCGGAGCTTCCTTTTTAATGGACGGCGTAGCGGCCGCATATATCGGCTTTTCCGTATTTGGCGCCGGAAAGCCGAATGTCATCGGCACGCTGTTTGGCTCGATTTTAATGGGGGTTTTGCTCAACGGATTGACGATGATGAACGTTCCATATTATGCTCAGGATATTATTAAAGGGGTTATTTTAGTAGGAGCGCTCGCTTTATCGCATATACAAAAAAAATAGGAATGTTTCATTCATGCGCATAAAAAACTAGAAGCGGACCGCAGCTTCTAGTTTTTTTCTGTCATACTATACCGTTGCTCGAGCTTGAGCAGCTGCGCCTTGACATCGATGCGGCTGCCAGCGTATCCCGTCAGCGCACGGTTTTTTCCAATCACCCGATGGCAAGGAACGACAATGGCCAGCTCGTTGGCCCGGTTTGCTTGTCCTACCGCCCGCACCGCTTTAGGGCGGCCGATTTTACTCGCAATATCACTGTAGCTAACCGTCGTTCCGTACGGAATTTCACAAAGCGCCTGCCATACTTGTTCTTGAAAATCCGTTCCTTTCCATTTCAAAGGCAGGTTAAACGTTTTCCGTCTGCCCCGAAAATATTCATCGAGCTGTGAGACAGCATTTTCTAATAAGGAAGAACGGCTTTTTATCATTTCATATTGCTGGCAAAGCTCGCGCCAATCTTCCTCAAACAGCTGGACACTGACGATCGCTTCACCGTCGGAAACGACATAGATATTTCCGAGCAAATCAGATGGATAGATGCTGAATTCAAATTTCATCATGATCGTCCTCTTTCTCTACTCTTTTGATCGGGAGGGTAATATGGAATGTTGTACCGACGCCAACTTCGCTTTCTACATCAATTTTTCCTTGGTGTTCCTCTATAATTTTATAGCTCACCATCAATCCTAGTCCAGTGCCGCGCTCTTTTGTGGTATAAAACGGCTCGCCGAGCTTTTTAATTTTATCTTTCGGAATGCCGCATCCTTGGTCAGTAATGGAAATGCGAATGTGGTTGTCGTCGCTCTGCCGGATGCGAACGGTAACATCTCCGCCTTTTGGCATCACTTCAATCGCATTTTTTAATATATTGATAAACACTTGCTTTAGTTGGTTTGGCTCGCAATAAATAGGCGGGAGCTGCGGGGCGAAATCCGCGATAATCTGCACGCTGTGCATCATCGCTTGCACGTTGATTAAATCGATCGTATCCTGCATGATTTTGCATATGTCGTTTTGCTGGTATTGAATCGCCTGTGGCTTGGCAAGAACGAGAAATTCGGTAATAATGGATTCAATCCGCTTTAATTCAGACATAATGACGTTAAAATACATCGAATAATCTTCTTTAATGCTTCCTTGCAGCAACTGAATAAATCCTTTCAGCGCCGTCATTGGATTGCGGATTTCATGAGCAATGCCTGCGGCCAGTTCTCCCACTACATTCAAGGTATCTGATTTTCTTAGCTGCAGCTCCATCTCCTTTCTTTCGGTAATATCGCGGAGCATCATCATTCCAACGCCAGGGATGATTTCCTTTTTGAGTGCAAATTCGATAATTTTCTGCTTGCCATCATTGGAAAAGTCGACCTCGGCATACGCTTCGCCAACGCGTTCGCTTTGTTGGATCAACTTACGGAAATGCTTGCGCGCCTTTTCCGGTATAAATTCTGTAATCGGCCGGTGAAGCAGTTGTTCTTTCCCCGCTTGGAATATTTCACAGGCGATCGGGTTTACGTCCAAAATGCGATACCCTTGGCCCCATAACAATATTCCATCCATCGCATGGTCAAAAATGCTGCGGAATTTCTGCTCGCTTTCGCGAAGTTCCCTTTCTATTTTTCTCCGTTCCGTCACGTTGCGGAAAATCGTCAAATGATATCCATCTATTGCCCCTTTTTTCATCGTAAATTCCAGCTGTTTGTCTTCTCCGTTCGGCATATGAAACGTCAGTTCATCGCGGATTTCCCCTTTTTTGCGAAATTCCGCAAAAATGCGCTTTACTTTCTCATCGTTATGGTCAAGGAAATCAAGCAGATTTTTCCGCACAAGCAAATTCAGCGGCAGTTCGAACGTCCGGCTTGCGGCACGGTTGGCATTTAAAATATACCCATAGTCATCCCATATTAAAATCGCCTCGTGCGCCTGCTCGAAAATGGCGCGAAACCTTTCTTCGCTTTTTTGCAGTTTAATCTCCATGTTTTTCCGATCGGTCACATCGCGCATAATTGCCATATAAAAACCGCTATATACATTGGATGTCGTTGTCAGTTCAAACATTTTGACCGTGCCGTCCAAACGAACGAGAGACAGCTCCCCTTTTGCCGTTCCTTTTTCTTTCAGCTCGGCAAGCAGGCGGACAAAATCATCGACATCTTCTTTGGCGATGAACTGCTGAAATGACAGATTCAACAATTTCGCCTTCTCTAGATTTAAACTCATGCAAAAAGCGGGATTCACATCGATAAACCGGCCGAATTCGTCAAAAATAACAATGCTGTCCACCGCCCGGTTAAACACATCTTTAAACAAAAACTCATGCATAATCCGTTCCCGCTCCAATGCTTTATGTGCGGAAATATCGCGCATAATCACCAAATCATATTCGTTAAACGCATCTTTTTTCATGGAAAACTCAATATGCTTCACTTTTCCGTTCGCCAGCTTGATCAACAGCTCGTCGCTGAATGAACCAAACTTATGTAACATCGACTGCTGAAACATTAAAATATCCGGTGGGACTAACTCGAGAAACATCGACAATTTTTTGCCAATAAGCTCGCATTTATCCATTTCAAACAGTTTGCAAGCCGCTTCATTCACATCAACAAACTCACCGTGTTTATTAAAAATGACAATCGCGTCTAATGAACGTTCAAAAATGATTGAATAGCTGTTTAACCGTTCCTTTAACCGTCTATTTTCTTCTTCTAACAATCTTACGTCCACTACTACGTTTTTTTCTTCACGGGGAGAAAGGTTACGGCTCATATTGATCTCTCCTTCTCCATACCATATCAAATTAATATATATTCTCTATGGAAAATTTTACTCCTCCCCTGTTTTTTAAAAATTCCATACAAATAAATTTTTGCAATATTCGACAAGTTTTTTTCCTTTTTCTTTTGTCTAAAATATGATATATTAAAGTGTTGTTTTTTTATGCATTGGCAAAGGGGTTTGTTCCGATGAAAATTATTTGTACAACACTAAACGCGAAATATATTCATATGAACTTAGCGATTCGTTACTTAAAAGCGTATGCCCAGCCGGAATTTGATATAGAGCTTGTCGAATATACCATTAAAGATCCGGCAATGAACATTGTGACCGACCTTTATCGAAGAAAGCCGGATATTATCGGATTTAGCTGTTATATTTGGAACATTGAAGAAACGATTAAAGTGGTGAAAATACTAAAAAAAGTCGCTCCCGACGTTACGATCGTGGTGGGCGGACCGGAAGTATCCTATGATGTGAGCGAATGGATGAAGACGGTGCCGGAGTTTGATTTTATTGTCATCGGCGAAGGAGAAGAGACATTTAAACAGTTTTTGCTGGAGATGCAAGGAAACCGCGATTTCCGTCATATTCATGGACTCGCGTTCCGCGATAATGGAAACATCGTAATTAACCCGCAGCGAAATAAGATTCGCTTAACGGACATGCCTTCGCCGTTTCGCTTTCCGGAGGATATTCCACATTTGCCGAAACGCATCGTCTATGTCGAAACAAGCCGTGGCTGCCCGTTCAGCTGCCAGTTTTGCCTATCTTCCATCGAGGTCGGCGTGCGCTATTTCGACCGCGAAAAAATTAAAGAAGATATCCGCTATTTAATGAAGCATGGCGCGCGCACGATTAAATTCGTCGACCGCACTTTCAACATCAGCCGCAGCTACGCGATGGATATGTTTCAATTTCTTATTGACGAACATGTTCCTGGGACGGTGTTTCAATTTGAAATTACCGCCGATATTATGCGCCCCGAGGTCATTGAGTTTTTAAATAAAGAAGCGCCGCCGGGGCTGTTCCGCTTTGAGATCGGAGTACAATCGACAAACGATGAAGTCAACCGGTTGATTATGCGCAAGCAAAATTTTGCCAAGCTAACGCGCACGGTCACGATGATTAAAGAAGGCGGAAAGATTGCGCAGCACCTCGATTTAATTGCCGGCCTTCCGGAAGAAGACTATACATCATTCCGCAAAACGTTTAACGACGTTTTCGCGCTCCGTCCCGAAGAATTGCAGCTCGGCTTTTTAAAAATGCTTCGCGGCACCGGCCTTCGCCTTCGCGCGAAAGACTACGGCTACGTATTTATGGACCACGCCCCATACGAAGTCTTGCAAAATAATGTGCTTTCTTTTGATGACATCATCCGCATTAAACAAGTGGAAGATGTGTTAGAGAAATATTGGAACGCGCATCGGATGGATGAGACGATCGAATATTTGGTAACAAGCGTATTCCCATCGCCGTTTGATTTCTTCCAAGAATTCGGCACATACTGGGAGGAACGCGGCTGGGCGAAAATCGGACATCAGCTCGAAGACTTATTCCGCCGTCTATATGAATTTTTGCAGACCAAAAAACTGGATGAACTTCCAATCATTGAAGCGTTAATGAAATATGACTATTTACGCAACCAAAAACATAAACCGCGCAAACCATGGTGGGAAGAAAAAACAGACAAATCGCTACGTTCCTCCCTTTATCGCCAGTTGCTTGAACATCCGGAACAGTTGGGGAACGAATTCGTATCACTGGAACTGAATGAAAAAGAATTATTTAAACATACGGTCATGGAAATGATCGAATTTGACATCGGCCATTATAAAAAAACAAAAGAAATACGTCTTATTCCAACGGTGATGATTGCTTATTTTGATCCCGTTCAATTGCAGACGAAAATTTTTTCCGCACCGCTATCTTCCTTTTCGAATGTGGCAATAAAAAAGTAGGGAGGCGCTTCCCTACTTTTTCTTTTGCTTTTTCTGTTGTTTCATTTCTTCCATTAGCTGAAACGGCTGGTGGGCGTTAAAGTCGCCAAATTCAAACGCCATTTCCTCGCGTGCTTCGTTATATAGACGCTCTCGTTTTTCTTCTCCCGACTTCATTGTCCGTCTCCTTGGCGCCCTTTTTTCGAATTGCGGTTCGCCCCGCGGATCATGTCTTCTTCTCCCGCATACTGGGCGGCAAATTCCGTATCCGGCAAGCTTTCTGTCGGCGTCTTATTATTGTTTTTCGCCGCATCAAATTTCACTTTCCGCTTCATTCTTGATCTCCCTCCTGAGAAGTTTTCTCATGTTTATAAGCGATTAAAACGATTTCTTCCCCTGTTTCTTCACGCAACTGTTTTTCCAGCTCTTGCACTTTTTTTAATGTCCGCTCTTGCAGGCGAGCAACTGGAAATGAACTGCTTTTCATGGGCATCCCCCTTTGCCATTTTTCTTATTTTCCCTTAAACACGGCATGGTTTATTCATAAAAAATATATTTTCGTTCACACTACAATAGAGGTGATCAACATGGATAAAGATAAAAAAGCCGAATCGCCAATTCTTGATGAGACCATGCCTCATCAAATCCATGCTCCATCATTCAAAGGAACTGGTATAAACATGCAGGCTCCATTTGTCAATAAATATGGTGTTGTGATTGGCGACAGCAAATATAACTCGCCAAATTCGCCGCTGAATCACTGGAGCGATGATATCGATCCAAGCATGATGGCAGGCGAGGAATGGGTGCACCCAACCAACGACATCGGCTGGAATGCCGAGGAAAATCGCGAGCTTCTCGAAGCAAAACGTCAGTCACAAGGGGTTCCATTTATGCACCCAAGCCTTGATACAAGCTATGGGCAAGATTAGCCTAAAGTCTCGCTTTCCTTTCCTCGTTTCGCGACAAAATTTATTGACGTTTTTCAAAAAGCAAAAAAGGGATATCCTCACTATTGTGATATCCCTTTTTCTATGCTTGTGCTGCTATATTTAATCCGTTTACGGGTTTACATCGCTCTTTTCATCAAAGAGTTCGTATGCATGTTTCGCGTCATCGAAAGGAAGCCGATGAGTAATCATATCAAGTCATTGCTTTGCTTTTACATCTTTGCCCCCTGGAAATATTACTGCTTTCCTGTTGCTTTCTCTCCTTCATTTTCTGGTTGAATCGCTATAAATGTGATGGCACTGGCAAGAAAACATAATGCAACTAACAGAAACAGCAGCGTGGACATCTCCCTTTTCATCAGCAGTGCAGCAAGCGGTGGTCCCGCAGCGACACCGATAAATCTTAGTGAACTATAAAACGAGGTCACCGTTCCCCGTTCTTTTTTTTCAATTCCTTCCGTAATCAGCGCATCCAAACACGGCAGCATTACGCCAATGCCAATGCCGGCAAGCGAAAAAAAAGCAACCATCCACCAAAGAGACGGAAAAAACTTGACGGCCATGATCGCCGCTCCGGCAAGCACACCGCCAGCGGCAATTACCCATTTCATTAACGTTTTATTTTCACCGATTTTCTTTCCCGTAATAAACGATGCCGCACAAAGCGCGCCAAGCGGAATGGCGAGCACCCATCCTTTTTTTATTCCATCGATGCCACAATTTTCAAGACGGCTTGATAAGAAAAACAGAAACGCAAATAAAACGAGCATTAATAGACCTCCAATAGCAAAAATCGCATATAGCCAACGCCCTTCTCTTTGAAAAACCGTTTTTACATTTCGTAAAAATTGCCGAAATGGAGGGGGATGGTCCTGTTTCGAAGGAGATTTTACAAAAAAAAGCATCATCGCAAGCGAAAGAGCACAAAACAGCGGAAAGGAGAAAAACGGCAAAAACCAAACGATGCTTGCAAACATCGCTCCTAAGATCGGGCTTAATACTTTCCCAAACGTATTTGCTGTTTCAATGGTTCCTAGACAGCTGCTTGCCTCACTATCATTGGGAAATAAATCGCCGACAAGCGGCAGTACAACCGGAAATGCTCCCGCTGCTCCAAGTCCTTGCAACATCCTTCCTGCCACAATCATCCCGTACGGCTCATTCATTCTCCATGATGCCCATCCCGAAATAAGACCTCCAATAGCCGCCAGCAATAAACTTGGAATAATCACTTTCTTTCTCCCAATCCGGTCGCTTATATATCCAGCAATCGGTATAAAAACAATTGCGACAACCGAATACATCGTAATGAGCAGACTCGATTGGAATGAAGTAATATGCAGTTGCTTTTCGATGGTCGGCAACACTGGTATTAACATGGAATTTCCAAGCGTCATCACCAGCGGTATCGATGCAAGCGATGCAATCATCCATCCTTTTCCTAACGATTTTCTTGCCTGTTTCGGCACTTGCTGTATCCACTCCATTGTTCTTTCCTGCCTCTTATTTCATTCATGTTGTATGCTTATCATTTCCGTTTTTTCATGAAGCATACAAATAAAAAAGCCTTGCCCGTTATTGGACAAGGATATGAAAAATAAATAGTGCAAAAATCAGCTTTCCGAGCGCTTTTTTTAATTGGTAAAACCTTTCCCTTGTTAAGAACCCTGAAAAATCCATTAAATGATGGCGGATTCATGATTATAAAGATGACAACTACCAACGCAATACAAAATAGCTTATATAAGCCGGTAAATACGCGCCTCATGCGGCCGCATGTGCAACACACTGCCATTTTCTTGGATATCCGGATAATTACCAAGCACTACTTCCCGCTTGTATGCAGCTAGCGATACAGGAAGCTTATAGTCATTTGCATGGTCACAATGGTTAAGAACGATAAGCCAACGAACGTCATCTAGTTCACGTGTGTACGCATAAATATACGGCTCGTTTTCCGTATAGTCGTGGAATGTGCCATAATTTTCGATAACTCCCTGCAAATCGCCAACGCCATCTCCGTTCGAGTCGTAAAAACTGCGCCAATATACCTGATATACAACCGCTTCTTTCCACCATGTCCGCTTCATCGTTTTCCCCTCCGGCACTAGAAACTTTACATTTCAAATATGCTCCCTTGTCTTTGCCATTGAAACAATGGAAAAAGATAAGGGGCAAGCCTATATGAAAGACACCAAACTAACTATGCAGCTTGTCGACTTGGTAGATAGAGCGAAAGCCTTTTCCATTAACGAACAAGACCATATAGATTATTTTCCACCTGTAAATGAAATACCTTTGATAAAGTAACGATTGAAAAACGCATAAATGACTAACACTGGTAATGTAAATACCATTGAAGCTGCCATAATATAGTTCCAATAACTGATGTATTGGCCTTTAAAGCTGTTTAAACCGAGCGGCAAGGTGAAAAGTTGCGGATCCGACAAAATAATCAGCGGCCGCATAAAATCATTCCACGAGCCCATAAAGACAAAAATCGCTTGTGCCGCCAAGGCAGGACGGGCAAGCGGCAAAACAATGCGGAAAAAAATGCCGAGCCGGCTCAGTCCATCTAATGCTGCCGCTTCTTCTAATTCTTTCGGGAAATTAATAAAGAACTGCCGCATCATGAAAATAAAGGTAGCGTTAATCATCGTTGGTACAATCATTCCTTGATATGAATTCAACCAACCAAGCTGTTTTAAAATCAAATAGTTTGGAATCATCGTTACTTGAGCCGGAATCATTAATACCGCCAAAATAATGATAAACAACGACTTCTTCCCAGGAAATTGCAACCGTGCTAATGCATAACCCGCCATCGAGTTGAACAATAAATTCAATATGGTTACGGTCACCGCAATGATGACACTGTTCAAAAGCCAGCGTGGAAACATTGCTTGTTCGATAAAAATTTGTTTGTAATTATCAAGCGTAAAGTGTTTCGGAATAAAGGAAATCGTTCCACTAACGATTTCCTCCAGCGTTTTAAATGAAGAAGATAACGCCCATAAAAATGGAATTAATGTAATAATGGCATATGCAACAAGAACTACGTACAAAAGCGCTTTTCCAATTCCGATTTTCTTTTTCATTCCCCTTCCCCCTCCTCAATAGAGAGACTCTTCTTTCGAAAATTTTCGCTGCAATAACGTCGCGATTAAAATAATAATCGCTAGAACTACTGCTAATGCTGCCGCATATCCCATCGTTCCTAACGTTTTAAAAGCGTATTGATAAATGAGAAGAACGACGGTAAGGGTAGAGTTGTTTGGCCCCCCCGAACCGGCGGAGAAAATATAAGACTGATCGAATAATTGGAACGTACCAATGAGCCCCATGATGACAACAAATGATGTCACTGGCCGCAAATATGGTACCGTTACGTACCAAAATTTTTGCAACACATTGGCTCCATCCAGCTCTGCGGCTTCATAAAGTGAATCTGGAATATCTTGCAATGCAGCCAAGTAAATCACCATGAAGTATGGAGCAGTAGACCAAATGTTCATGATCATAATTGCGTTCAGTGCTACATCTGGATCACCTATCCAGTTATAAGTTGGCAATCCCAACACTTTCAAGACATGATTAATAAGTCCGTTTTGATTATACATCCACATAAAAATAAGGGTTAATACCGCAGAGGAGGTAAGCGTCGGCAAAAAGTATACGATTCGAAAAAACTTTTGTCCTTTCAATCCTGCGTTTAATGTTGCAGCTAACACAAGCGCCAATATGGTCTGACACGGGACTACAATGACAACATACTTAAGTGTATTCCAAAACGCGATTTTTGCCCGTGTATCATGTACAATGCGCTGAAAATTATCCAGGCCGACAAACTCAAATGTTGTTGTTCCAAGCATTTGCACTTTATGAAACGCAAGGAAAATCGCAAAAACAATAGGGCCAACGATGAATAAAAGCAAAACAAATAACGTTGGTGACATTAATAAATAGCCTGCTCCTGTTTCTCTCCACATTTTCTTTGAAAATGTTCGTTTCATCTCTCACATCTCCTTGCAGAGAATCGATTAAGCTATTCCCCTCTTTCTAGCATGGCAAACTTATCGTTACTAGAAAGAAGGGAACAGCCCAATAGGTATATTGGTTCTGGTAGAAGAAATACCTTCTACCAGAACCTTAACTTTGATTACTTACTTTCGATTTCTTTATTTGCGGTTTTTTCTGCTTCTTTTAGCGCCTTATCCAACGGCCGTTCTCCCAAAAAGGCACTGACAAACTGGTTATTAAAGTTGTTTACGATAATTGGCAAGTTCTTTCCTTTTTGCCATACCGTTGCATAAGAAGCCCCCGCTACCAGTGGGGCACGCAATGGATCTTTATCATATCCCAATTCTGCAGCAACGGATTTGCGTGTCGGCAGCGCATATCCTTTGCTGGTCCACGTTTTCATACCTTCTTTTCCCGTCAAATAGGAGATGAGTTCCCAAGCCGCCTTTTTCTTTTTCGAGTCTTTATTCATGACGTACGCCACCGTATAGGCCATCGTCGTCTTTTTGCCGTTAATCATTGGCACTTCAGCCGTTCCAAATTCTAAGTTCGGGAATGTATCTTGTAAAAACGGAATCGCCCAGTTTCCTTCAATCACCATTGCCGCCTTTCCTTGCCCAAACATCTCTCCGCCCCAATTCGCACCGACTTCACTAGGTTGTGCCGCTGATTTATCTTTTAAATGCATATCGATAATTGGCTGTAAAGCCTCTACTACTTTCGGATCAGCAAAGCTTGCTTTGTCATCTGTAACAACTTTTCCGCCTTTTGATTCAGCGATATAGTAAAGACGCGCTAACTCCGGCGCTACGCCAAAACCGTATACTTTTGTTCCTTTTGTTAATTTTTTGGCTACCTCGCGCAATTCATCCCATGTTTTTGGCACATCTATACCTGCTTCTTTAAACATTTTTTTGTTATAAAATAATGCTAATGTGGAATAATCTTTAGGGAATCCGTAAATATGTCCATCTTTTCCTTTAAACGCATCAAGTAACGGTTTTTCGAAATCATTAATGTCAAAATCATCGGTAACATATTTATCAAGCGGTTCTAACGCTCCTGTTTCAATTAAGGCAGGTGCTTCAAAGGCGTCAAGATAGAAAACGTCTGGACCTTCGCCGCCGATTAAACGGGTTTTAATGACATCCATATACTGCTCCGAAATGACTTCCAACTTCACTTTGATGTTCGGATGTTTCTTTTCAAATTCGTCTAGCGTTTGCTGCAATAGTTTTTGTTCACTCGGATTGCCGCCCCATCCGGCAAGCGTAACCTCTACTTTCTTCCCGCTGTTCCCGCTCGCATCTTGATTTGCGGCTTTCTCATTTCCTCCACCACAGCCAGCCAATACGCTTCCCATCAATACGGACGTAATGCCTAGAGCGGTTAACCACTTTTTCCCTTTCATGCCTTCCTACTCCCTTCCTTAAATTATTGATTTTCTATATAGACAGGAACGGCAATCCCACCCCTGCTATCAAACAATCACATCGTATCCTGTTGTGTTTTCATGAATGTCTACCTTTATTTCTTTTCCTTCCCGGGAAACGGTTAATGACAGCCGTCCATTTCCAATCGCCATATTTTCTACTTTGAGAACATTCATAGAGTCAAGCAAGGTTGGAGAAAGATGAATCTCCTTGCGCAGACCATTTGGAAACAGACCTAGCATCGCCTGAATAAAAACAAGTGGCGTTCCTGCCGCCCATGCTTGCGGTGAACAAGCAACTGGATACGGGATCGGTTTTCCAAACGAACGACTATATCCACAAAATAATTCAGGAAGGCGATCATATTCGAAATGGGACGCCGCTTCGATTAGCCCTTCCATTATCGTCAGCGCTTCCTTTGATTTTCCCAGTTTGCTTAGTCCTAATAAAATAATGCTGTTGTCATGTGGCCAGACGCTGCCGTTGTGATAACTCATCGGATTGTATCCTGCTTCCCCTTCCGCCATCGTCCGAATCCCATATCCGGAAAACATGTTCGGTGAGAGAAGCATTTGAATAACAGCATTTTGTCGCTGCGTATCTAACATACCAGCAAACAATACATGACCTGGGTTCGAAGTGATCGTGCCAACTTGTTGTTTTTTTCCGTCTAATGCAATTGCGTAAAATTGCACCTCTTCCATCCAAAATGCCTCATCAAACTTTTCTTTTAATTCCGCTGCCTGTCGGCGAAGCAGAGACGCACGATCCGGCTCACCAAGCTTCTCAAAAATATCAGCCAATCCTATTTTTGCCTGATACACGTATCCTTGGACTTCTACAAGCGCAATCGGAGGTTTTGCATACTCCCCATTTCGATGCACAATCGAATCCCTGGAATCCTTCCATCCTTGGTTAGCAATTCCTTTGCTTGACTCTTGATGATATTCGACAAATCCGTCTCCGTCGCGGTCTCCGTATTTATCAATCCATTGAAGTGCCGCCTCAATATGGGATTTCAACTGGCGAACCATATGATAATCTCCTGTCCATTTGACATATTCCGTAAGTAGAACTAAAAATAACGGAGTCGCATCAATCGTGCCATAATACGGCGTGAACGGAATTTGATTGGTGTTTGCCAGTTCACCAAAACGCAGCTCATGCATAATTTTTCCCGGCTGTTCATCGCGCCAAGGATCCAATTTTTTTCCTTGATACTGTGCCATCGTTATTAATGTTCCTTTTGCCACTTGCGGATAAAATGGCAGCATTTGCAACGCGGCGATGAGACTATCACGACCAAACGGAACGCCAAACCACGGGAGTCCGGCGACAGGAAACGGTCCATATCCCAAATCGGTTAATAATACCCGCAAATCAGCAATACCACGGTCTATCAAGCGTTGAAGCGGTTTATAATCCGTTGTTACTTTCGTAATTTTTTGGTGCCATTCATGGTAGGAAGCCTTAAGCCGGCGCAGCGCATCGTCTTTATCTATCATGATTTTTTGTGCAGTTTGCCCACCGATTTGCGGTTGAATCATGAAAGTAACCACCTGTTCTTCGCCATGGCGAAGTGAAAAAGAAAAGACTACTTCTCCTCTATCATCAACGGATACGGCGGGACGATCCCATGTAATAACCGTTGCCCGATGAATGTTATCCGCCCCTATGTAATGAAACGTCAATGTATTCCCATCAATGGTTTGGCCTGTACGATTGCCGACTTTTCCCGTTTGGAAGCCACGGACAATAAACATATCCGCGAAGTCGACATCGAATGAAACACTCATTTCAAATGCAATTGGTTTCGGAAAATAATTATTCAATTTGATCGTTTCATATAACACACCGTTATAAATAAAGCGTTTTCGTTCAATCTGTACGGATTCCCGCCATAAAACTGTTTGTCCTTCTTTTTCGATAGGCGGGTTGGTTAGCAAAATGGTTGCCATATAATTTTCAGCAGCATCCGAGGAAAGTAATACTGGCTCTTCTCCATTGATACGCAGCGAAAATTCACTTAAAAATCTTGTGTCTTTTGTATATAGACCTAACCCATAAGGATGGGATTTAGGAATATTCCCTTTTTCGTCTGTCAAAAAAAATACGTCGTTTTCTTTAATCACTCGATAGTCCATAGCAATCCCCCATTTAATCCGAAACGTTTTGGATTTTAGGTAAATCCAAAACGTTTTCATTTTTGGCACTCCTCTGCGAAACGAAACAAAGTGGATATATTCTGAATCCAAAACGTTTCCGATTATGCGCGGTGAAAAACCACAATGAAATTAATCGTAGTTTTTCACCGTCGACTCACGTATTTTTAATTCTGTTTCTAAAATCTTCACATGGGATGTCGCTTTCCCCTCAAGCATATGAATAAGCAGCTTCGCCGCTTCATATCCCATGGCAAATTTATTTTGGGCAATCGTTGACAATGGCGGGGTAGCATACGAAGCAAGAATAATATCATCATATCCGATGATTGCAACATCATCCGGAATCCGCTTTCCAAGCCGTTTTGCCGCTTTTATCACGCCCAGAGCCATTAAGTCACTGGCGCAAAAAAACGCGGTAATATGCGGATAGTTTGTTAACAAACGCAACGCTTCCCGTTCTGCATTATCCTCGCGAAATTCCCCATCTGCAATCCATTCTTCATGAATTGGCAATCCTGCTTCCAACAATGCCTCTTTAAATCCTTTTAGCCGCTGTTCGCTAACAAATGCATAACTGTATCCATTGATCATTGCAATGTTCTTATGTCCTAATGATATTAAATGCTCTACCGCCTTTTTTGCACCAAGCACGTTGTCAGTTGTCACGTATCCAACTGTTTCGGACTCAATTGGAATATCAATTAAAACACACGGAATATCACTTTCTACTACTTCTTGCAAATATGGATCGTCGCTGCGAATTCCTTGCAAAATCGCCCCATCTACTCGCCTTTCCCGGCATAGCTGTGTGTATGTTTTTTCCCGCTGTTTCGTTGAAGTGGTGCTGAATAGTACCATATCATAATCAACTTCGCTGACATATTGGTTAACTCCAGCCAGCACTTCAAATGTAAAATTATCCTTCGCGCTTTCCCTTGTTAATCCTGAAACAAGCAAGCCAATCGTTTTGGACTTGTTCATGACAAGACCGCGGGCAAGCGTATTTGGACTATAGTTTAACTGTTTAGCAATTTCAATGATTTTTTGTCTTGTTTTTTCATTAACGTCCGAATATCCGTTTAGTGCACGCGAAACTGTCGTAATGGAAACTCCGGCAACTTTAGCAATATCTTTAATCGTTGTCACAACTCTTCCTCCAAAACGTTTTGGATTGTTTTGCTGATTAAATTATAATCCACATCAGAAAGCGCTTGCAATATATTTTTTTGCCGACTCATGTCAAAAACTCACAGCAACCACTTCAATTCCCATCTATATAGGATTTGCAATCTACATATACTAAACTTGCCAAACAAATTACATTATGTTAGGAGGCTAAAAACAATGGCAAGATCGAGCAATAAACTTCTTGTTCCAGGAATTGAACAGGCATTAGAACAAATTAAATATGAAATTGCTCAGGAATTTGGTGTACAATTAGGAGCAAATACAGTTTCTCGTGCAAACGGATCTGTTGGCGGCGAAATTACAAAACGCTTGGTTGCTCAAGCACAAAGCCAACTTTCTGGATCTGGCTTCCAAAAAACAGAATAACGTGGCACTCAAAGCCGAGTGGATTCACTCGGCTTTATTACATGGATTTGTTATTTCTCTTTTCGTGGTGATCACGTTCGGATGATTTTTGGAAGTTTTTATCATCCTTTCGTTTTCCATAATGTTCGTTCCGGCTATTGTTCTTTTTTTGATAATGTTTCAAGTGATCATCATAGGATCGATGAAAGTGATGATATTGACTGTTTTTTGTGGGTAAATTGCGATTTTTGCTATTTTTTTCAAATTCCTCATCGTTACTTTTTTTTTGTTCATCTTTTTCTTCAAATGGATAATGATGGTTTTGCGTTACTTTTTTTCCATTACTATTATTTTCTTCCCATTTCTGTTCATCTTTCTTTTGTAATGAATGGTTGATCGCCTGTTGTTCATTTTTTTCATGGCCACTATCTTTATTTTTTTTGTCATTCTGTTCATCTAATGAGTGATCGTTCGTCTGCTGTTCATTCTTTTCACGGCCATTATTTTTGTGATCCTGCACATCTTTTTTGTTTAATGAAGAATGGTTCGTCTGCTGTTCATTTTTTTTATCCCCATCTTTTTGTTTCAGCGGTTTTTCTAATTTTTTCGCTTTTGGCGGCTTTGGTGAAACTGCTTTCATTTTTTGTTCCATTTGCAACAGTTTTCCCGTTGTCATTCCCTTTTCTACCGCTTTATTTCGTACTTCCATCGTGCTTTCTTCTGTCTTTACGATAATGTTTTTCTGCTGATACGAATGTTGAATTTTCATTAACTCTGTAGAAAGTTTCCGTGAAGATGCAGCACGGTGTTTTCTCTCCACCGTTGTAATCAATACTTGTCCACCTTTTTGCAAATATCCTTTTTTCATACTTAATTCGATAATTTCCTTGGTAATGACAACAAACGCTTCATTCTTCCAACGAGAAAGCTGTGAAACAATCTTCTCTCCTTCCTCGTTATATGCCTTTAATTTTAGCACCTTTAGCTGTTCATCCACTCCAATCTCAATGCTTGGATTAATGTCAATGGACATATAAGCGTATACTTCATTGGAAGGAAAACGGAACAATGTGGCAATTAAAAGTACCGCTGCTGCAATGAGACTCACCGCAGCATATCGAAATGAACGGTGACGAACATAGGGTTTTTTCACCATCTTCGCTTCGATTTCTTCTCCTATTTCATACTCATCCTCTTTCTTTACTTGAATAAACTCCCCCTCCGGCGTCAATAATGTTACAAATTCTTCGTCTAGTTCTAATACAATCCCTTTTTTCACGATGGAAGCACCCCTTTTATATAATCCTTTAAATAAACGTAATCTCCCGCTAAAATAATGGCCACCGCAATAATGTATTTTCTGTTTCTCTCTATTGTCTTGCGGCTCACTTCGGCCATATTTTCCAATTGCTTAATGGGCAATTGCTTTTTTTGAAAAAGCTGCTTTAACAGCTCCTCATTATCAACCAACAACTTAGCGACGTTGATCGCGTTAATGCGGGCATCTTTATGCTTCGGCGATTGCTCAACAAGGTCGTGAAAATGAATGCCAAATTCCTTGAGCACTTGCTGGTAATGGATAATTTCCTCGCGGCGTTGCTCCTGCTCGATTTGTTTGTAAAATTCGTCTATCGACAATTTTGTATCTAAATATGTTTGCACAGCATTTTCATCTTCCTCATCCGTATGTAATACAACCTCCCTAACCTTGGCTTCTTTGCGGATGTAATCAATTAAACGTCTTTTAATAAGCAGCTCGGCGAAAGAAATGAAAGAGCCGCCTTTATGCGGCGAATATTTTTCAATCGCTTCATTAAACGCGATCAATCCGATACTCAGCTCATCATCCTCCTCACGAATAAACCGCTTGCACACGCTGGAAACGGTTTTTATAATAAATGGTTTATATTGCTGAATAAGCTGATTATGCAGCGTTTGATTGCCTTTTTGAATTTCACATACCTGCTGTTCGATCGTTCTCTCCTTTTTTAACGAAAATAATATGCTAAACATGGATTTCACCCCATTTATCCAAGAGACGAACTAACGCTCCCTAGAATATCATTCGTAAATGTTAACGAAAATCTGATGGTTATTCAATCGGAAATTTGTTACATTTTTAGTCCCGCGTATAAGAAAAAAGACCTTTGCTGTAGGACAAAGGTCTTTGTCGGCCGATCGATTATCCCGCTTTTTCCTCCGACGATTTCTCTATATAGTTGAGCGTGCTGTGTTTGCGACCGTATACAAAGTAAATGACAAGACCGATTGCAAGCCATGATACGAAGCCAATCCATGTCACTCGCGGAAGCTGAAGAATTAAATACCCGCAAAAGGCAACAGCCAATAATGGAACAACCGGAACGAACGGTACGCGGAACGCACGTTTTAAATGAGGCTGTGTTTTTCGTAAAACAAGAACACCGATAGAAACAGTGATGAAAGCAAATAATGTGCCGATATTAGTAAGTTCTGCAAGTTTATTCAAAGGAATTACTCCTGCAAATACCGCAACAATGACGCCTGTAATCCAAGTATTTACAAATGGCACTTGACGAGTCCGATTCACTTTCGAGAACACCTTCGGCAGCAAGCCATCGCGGCTGATTGCGTAAAACAGACGGGTTTGCCCATACATCATTACAAGCAATACCGTTGTGATCCCAGCAATCGCTCCTAGTGAAATAAAACCCGCAACCCAATCTTGGTGAATATAGTTTAACGCAAACGCAACAGGGTTTTTCACATCCAATTGTTCATATGGAACAATTCCAGTCAACACTAATGAAACCGCGATATATAATAACGTACAAACAAGCAGTGAAACAATGATTCCGATCGGCATATGCCGCTGCGGGTTACGCACTTCTTCCGCCGCAGTCGACACCGCGTCAAAACCGATGTATGCAAAGAAGACAGTCGCCGCACCGGTTGCTACCCCGGAAAACCCAAACGGCATAAATGGCGACCAGTTTTCCGGCTTCACGTACCATATACCAACAGCCAGAAACAGTAATACGACAGCGACTTTAATCACAACAATAATGGCATTAAAACGAGCTGATTTTTTTACACCAAGGTTTAACAAAAAGGCAATAAAAAGAACAATCAAAATTGCCGGTAGATCAATAAACGTTCCCTTCACCGGATCATAGGCATTCGTCAACGCCTTTGGAAGCTCAATGCCAAATCCCGAAAGCAGTCCTTGGAAGTAGCCGGACCAGCCGACCGCAACGGCTGAAGAGGCTATACCATATTCTAAAATTAAATCCCAGCCTAAAATCCAGGCGATTAATTCTCCAAATGTCGCGTAACTATATGTGTAAGCGCTTCCAGATACCGGAACCGTTGAAGCAAACTCCGCATAACAAAGCGCCGCAAACACACAAGCAAGACCAGAGAGAACGAAAGAAAGAACCAATGCCGGACCGGCATG
Organism: Parageobacillus caldoxylosilyticus NBRC 107762; assembly: GCF_000632715.1. Taxonomy (GTDB): domain Bacteria; phylum Bacillota; class Bacilli; order Bacillales; family Anoxybacillaceae; genus Saccharococcus; species Saccharococcus caldoxylosilyticus. Next base: position 50,722 of record NZ_BAWO01000010.1, read on the forward strand.
CTCTGCCGCGGCAACTCCAGTTAATACAAAAATTCCCGTACCAATAATCGCCCCAATACCGAGCATCGTTAAATCAAACGCACCCAAATCCTTTTTTAAGGAAGCACCTTTTTGATCAGCCCCACTTAAAAGCATTTGTATCGTCTTTTTTCTAAATAAATTCATATAATGTCTCTCCTTGTCGTTTTTTGCGGAAAATTGTCGAAGAATACAATTAGGATTTTACATGATTCATTAATTTTTGTAAAGTTAGAAAATAATAAAAACAACAAAAAATTTTTGCCATTTTGTACGATGAATCTCTCCCACCTTTATTCCATGAAGGGGCGGGAGTTTCTTACCACCTCCATTGAAGAAGTTTCTGTATAAAAGAAAGCGGGATCATACTCTTTCCATTGGCAAGATCTTTTTACATTGGGATAGACGCCGCTGGATCTTCGCCGGCTTTTTATTCTGCAATCGGTGCAGGAAGCGTATTTTTTTCCCTGTAATGAGAAGGGCTTGGCCGTTTTCGCAAAATGATCCGATCGTATACACTTCCCCACGATCGACTCGCCAGATATCTTCTCCTTCTGTTCATTTCACGGAGGGAGACTTATCCGGAAAAATGTTAAAATCACGGAATTATTTTCTTTAATAATAAATATTTCTAATTTACAAATTTTTCAGATAAATATATAATAAATTTGTGTCAACTTTTTGAACAGCGAAAGGGGGAAGGCTTTGTTTTCTTTGATCATTCCAAATAAATAATAAGGAGGGACTATTTTTCCATGGCAATACGGGAACATTCTCTCATGGAGCACACATCAATCGATTATACGAAAATTACGCAATCTTCTTCTTTCCAGCAACTGATGCGCGCAAAGAAAAAATTCATTTTGCCGTTAACACTATTCTTCCTCATTTTTTATTTTGCTCTCCCGATTTTGACGTCTTATTCTAACGTGTTAAATTCGCCTGCGATCGGTCCGATCAGTTGGGCTTGGTTGTTTGCATTTGCTCAGTTTATTATGACGTGGGCATTATGTACGCTTTACTCTAAACGGGCAGCCAACTTTGACGAAATGGTTGAGCAAATTAAACAAGAAGCGAAGGAAGGAGGAAGCGTATAATGCACGGCTTAGCCTTTTTTTTATTCTTAATTATTGTAGCGTTGACGCTGATCATCACCTACTTCGCTTCCAAACGAACCAGGACAACGAGCGAATTTTACACAGCCGACAGCAGCTTGACCGGCTGGCAAAACGGCCTGGCGATCGCAGGAGATTACATGTCTGCCGCTTCGTTTTTAGGCATTGCGGGGATGATTGCACTCGCTGGTTTTGATGGCTTCTTTTATAGTATAGGATTTCTTGTTGCCTATTTAGTCGTCCTTTATATTGTTGCAGAACCGTTGCGCAACCTTGGAAAATACACAATGGCTGATATGATTGCCGCAAGGTTCGATGATAAAAAAGTACGCGGTATTGCTGCCTTGAATACGATTGCTATCTCCACGTTTTACATGATTGCTCAGCTTGTCGGCGCCGGAGGCCTCATTAAGCTATTATTAGGAATCGATTATGTATACTCCGTCCTCATTGTTGGTGTGCTAATGACGATTTACGTCGTTTTCGGCGGCATGATGGCAACAAGCTGGGTACAAATCGTAAAAGCAGTCCTGTTAATGGTGGGCACGTTTATTATTTCGGTCATGGTCTTAGTAAAGTTTGACTTCAGCGTCATCAAAATGTTTAACGAAGTAAAAACGGCTACGCCGCTCGGCGAAGCGTTTCTGAATCCAGGCAACAAATTTAAAGACCCGCTTGATACCATCTCGCTAAATTTAGCACTCGTTTTAGGAACAGCAGGGCTTCCGCATATTTTAATCCGTTTCTTTACAGTAAAAGACGCACCAACGGCGCGTAAATCGGTCGTCTATGCCACATGGATTATCGGCATTTTCTACATTTTAACAATCTTTTTAGGATTTGGCGCCGCCGCATTTGTTGGTTACAACAAAATTGTCGCCGCCAATCCTGCTGGAAACATGGCTGCTCCATTACTAGCCGAAGCGCTCGGCGGGGATGTCCTATTTGCCTTTATATCCGCCGTTGCATTTGCTACGATTTTGGCGGTGGTTGCCGGTCTGGTCTTATCAGCGGCATCCGCATTTGCCCATGATTTCTATAGCCATATCCTTCGCCGCGGTCAAGCGACAGAAAAAGAACAGATGGTTGCCGCCCGTTGGGCATCGATTGGTGTAGCAATATTATCCATTCTTCTGGCATTATTCGCGCAAAAAATGAACGTTGCCTTCCTTGTTTCGCTGGCATTTGCCGTCGCAGCAAGCGCCAACTTACCGATTATCGTCTTTACTATTTTCTGGCGGCGTTTTAATACAACCGGTGCCATTACAGGAATGATCGTTGGTCTATTCAGTGCATTGTTGCTCGTATTCTTCAGCCCGAACGTCTGGTCACCGCAACCTGGTGCTGCTATTTTGATCGGCGAACCGCTTTTTAAGCTTGCCAATCCTGGCATCGTTTCGATTCCGCTAGGGTTCATCGCCGCGATTATCGGTACACTTCTTTCTTCGCAAAAAGAGGACAATAAAAAATTTGATGAGATTCTTGTGAAAGCAAATACAGGAATCAACCAATGACAAACTAAATGGAAAAATGAAATTCATCATTAGAAGCGCTTCCTTTAGAAGAATGAAGGATTCTCCTTGCGGCGGCACCGAAATGCATAAAAAGGGCTGAACGGTAATGTTCCGATCAGCCCTATTCTTTATTGGGCACGATACGTTTTCGCAAATACCATATAACTGTCCACTTGCCGGCGATCGACCTCATAGCCGATCCCAGGTGCCTCTGGTACCGCAATCGTTCCATCATGCACAACCACTTCCGGAACAATAATGTCTTTTTCCCAGTAGTGGGAAGAAGCGGCTGTATCTCCTGGCATCGTAAAGTTTTCCAACGTCGTCATTGCAATATTATGCGCCCGGCCAACCCCCGCTTCAAGCATTCCGCCGCACCAGACAGGAATGCCGTTTTCTTGACAAAGGTCGTGAATTCGCTTCGCCTCCGTCAAGCCCCCGACCCGTCCAATTTTTATGTTCACAATTTGGCAGCTGCCCAGCTGAATCGCTTTTCTTACGTCTTCCACGGAGTGAATGCTTTCATCTAAACAAATCGGCGTGCAAATCTGCCGTTGAAGTGTCGCATGGTCAACGAGATCATCCGCTGCCAGCGGCTGTTCGATCATCATCAGCTGAAACTCGTCAAGCGCTTTTAAACGGTCAATGTCTTGCAAGGAGTAGGCGGAATTCGCATCTGCCATCAACGGGATGTCCGGAAAACGGCGTCGGACTTCGCGGACGACGTCAACATCCCATCCGGGTTTAATTTTTATTTTAATGCGGCGATATCCATCCTGTACGTACCGGTCGATAACCCGTAACAACTCATCCACATTTTTTTGAATGCCGATGCTTACTCCTACTTCAATGCTGCTCTTCATTCCACCGAGGACTTTATGTAATGGCAGCTGCCGTTTTTTCGCAAATAAATCCCATACCGCTCCTTCAATCGCCGCTTTCGCCATTTGATTTTTCCGAATGGCGGAAAAGCGTTGCTGCAGTTCTTGCGGGTGGGCAACGGGCGCCTGGAACAAAAGCGGTAACAAAAAGTCCTCTAACATATGCCAATTTGTTTTTACCGTTTCCTCATTATACCATGGGAACGAAAAGGCAACCGATTCGCCCCATCCAGACACACCGTCTTCATCGATTGCTTCCACTAAAATAAACTCTTTGTTCCGAAACGTGCCAAAACTTGTAGCAAACGGTGATTTCAGTTCCATTTGCAAATGGCGCAGTATTACTTGTTTTATTTTTATTTCCATAAAAAACTCCCCCTACTCTTATAACGGCAGTTGGTCACGCCTTACACACACATAATATAAGACAGGTTCATGTTCGCGGCGAATGACATGCGCCACCGCCCATCCATCGCGAAAGAGGCGGGTGAAAACAGCACGGGTTTTGTAGCGCCAATCAAGCGCCAATGAAGGATTTCTTTCTTTCAGCGCCTGAAACTGAAGCGGAATCGCTACAAACAAAAAAGAGGCATGATCTGCATCTTGCTTCTGCCACACTGGCTCTAGATCATCATTGTGATGTTGCCGCCAGCCAAGCACGACGCTTTCTGGCGTCCACCGCAGCTCAGAGAAAACGCGGCCTCTTTCCTGTAAATATCGGCTTTCAAGCAGCCACTCAACTACAAAACGGTCGGACGGCAAATGTTTATTGAACGCATCATCCATTTCGCCATAGCAATTTTCAATATACTGCGAACAAATCGCCCCTAGTTTTGCAATATTCACGTAACCATTTCTGCTTTCGAGCGGATCATAGGTCCAGCGGATTTTGCGATATCCTCGTTGGATTGCTTCCTGTGCCTGTTTCATTTTTAGCATGTATCCGATTCCACGGTCGCGAAATGGTTTGGCAATCCCCATCATATGGGAACAAAGATATACTTCCCCATTTTCGTATCCGGGAAAACTATAGACAAATCCAACCATTTTCCCCCCAACAAACGCTCCGATAATAATGCCGCCGTTTTTCGCCGCCGTCACCGTCTGATGGGTTGGAATCGGGGACGTTCCCCATATTTCCGCTTCTAACCGCGCCATCTCCTCCAGTTGCTCCATCGTTTCAATTTTTTGCAGTAAAATACTCACTTTCTGTCTCTCCTTGCAACGCAAAATAGTCAAACGTTTCTATAATGGTTCTTGCCAATATTTCAATGCCTACTAATAAATCTTCGCGCCGGAATGTCATTTGCGGATGATGCAATCCTGGTTTTAAATCGCAGCCAAGCCCTAACATCGTCGTTTTTAGCGTTGGTTTTTTAAAGGAATAAAAATGAAAATCTTCTCCGCCCGATGTTACAACCGGCGGCAAGCATCTGTCTTCCCCAAGCGTGGCGATAATCGCCCGTTCCATGAATTGCTGCGCCTGCGGATGCGGATTGGCGGCGACAATGCGCGCATTGGCACGCAGTTCAATCTCAGCGTCATAAATAGCTGCAATCCCTTTCACAACGTGATTCAATCCTTCCACTAACTCGTCCATCGCTTCATTGGTTTGCGAGCGTAAATCAAGGGTAAACTCGGCGTAATCCGGTATGATATTCGCATTCTTTTCTCCGGCATGAAACCTCGTCATTTTAATCGACGCCGGAACTTGCGGATCGATATGAACTTTGCTTAGCTCTTGTACGATCGCGCTGCCCACTTCAATGACGTTGACGCCAAGATGCGGTCTTGCCGCATGCGCTGCCACTCCTCTAATCCGTCCCTCAATGCATTGCGCTGCCCCGTGCAAAATAGCTGGAGCCGCATAACCGCTTTTCACTTCTTGAATCGGCCGCAAATGAACGCCGTACAGAAAGTCAATGTCATCGACAACGCCTTTTTCTACAAATTTTAATGCTCCTGTCCCTTTTTCCTCGGCCGGTTGAAAAAGAAGTTTCAGCTTCCCTGGCGGCTTATAGCCAATGCGATTAAACAGTTTTGCGACCCCTAGCACCATTGTCATATGGGCATCATGTCCGCACGCATGATTGGCCTGCCAGACGCCGTTTACTTCCTGCCAAAGTGCATCCATATCGCTGCGAAGTCCAACCGTCAACGGTCCATTTCCGATTTCGCCAACCACACCGGGGCAATCGGAAAACGTGTGAACGCGATACCCTTCCTGCTGCAGCTGTTGCTTCATAAATTGTGTTGTTTTCCACTCTTCCCAGCTAATTTCCGGATGACAATGAAGATAGTCAAAAATCTCTAATATCTCTGCCGCCATCTCGTTGATAATATTCCTCATTATGTTCTTCCCCCCCGCTGATATCATAGTCAACTTTTCGAAACATTGGGCGCTTCGAAAAAAGTTATTACACATTATTATAATATTCAAAAAAAATGTTGCAACCTTAGGCATATTGATTAACCTAGGAGAAAACTACTGGCAATTACGATAAAAAAATCCTAAACTTCGTGATTCGAAGTTTAGGACGCATCATGACCGCCGCCGTTTGATCAGCTGATTGACGACTTCGGAAAAAATCAACCCCATCGCAATCGCTCCGGAAATCATAAACGCTTTGGCCGCAAGCGATATCGCCGCATTGTAGTCATTGAGAACGACGTGGCGCATCGCCTCAAACGCCGTTCCCCCCGGCACGAGCGGAATGATCCCAGAAACGCTGAAAATGGTAGCTGGCGTCTTATAAAGGCGCGCAAACAAATTGCTGAGCAGCGCCACGAAAAAAGCGGCAATAAACGTCGCCAGCACGTTGTTTAAATGGTGTTCGGCAAAGAAAAAATAGACCATCCAGCCGACCATCCCGACAAACCCGCTATTGATTAATAATTTTTTTGGAATGTTAAAAATCATCCCAAACAAAGCCGAAGCAATAAAACTGAGCAATAGTTGCTGAACAATCATCGAAGTTTCCCCTTACTTTGTTAACGAATCGATAAAATAAGAGCAATCCCCGAGCCGATCGCAAATGCCGTTAAAAACGCCTCCGCCCCTCGGGACAGCCCAGCAATAAGATGCCCTGCCATTAAATCCCGCACCGCGTTGGTAATCGCTAATCCTGGTACTAACGGCATCACCGACCCGATCATCATTTTCCCTAAATCCTCTCCCAATCCAGCCATCATCATTAACAAGGCCATCCCACCGGCGACAAACGAAGCGAAAAACTCGGCGAAAAAGCGGATTTTTATCATGCGATGAATCATCTCAAAACAGTAAAATCCTGTTCCTCCGGAAAGAAGTGAAGGAAGAAAATTGCTCCACCCACCACCAAGCATTACAGCAAAACAGCCGCTCGCTATCGCTGCCGCAATCACTTGCAGCCAAAGAGGATAGGCAAACTTTTGCGCTTCCACTTCTTTTAACTGTTCATACGCTTCCTCAAGCGTCAGCTCTCCGTTGCTAATTCGGCGAGAAATGCTGTTCACTAGAGCTACTTTCTGCAAATCGGTCGAGCGCTCCGAAATGCGGATAAACTGCGTCGAATTCTTCTTATCAATCGAAAAAATAATCCCGGTCGGCGTCACATAGCTATGCGAACGGGGAATGCCAAAGGAAGCGGCGATGCGCATCATCGTATCTTCCACGCGATACGTTTCCCCGCCGCTTTCGAGCATAATTTTTCCCGCGAGCAGACAAACTTCGACAATCTCATTCGTCCGGTCTGAATAAGCTGGCATGTTTCACCTCTCCATCTATACTTTACTTTGAGATATTACAAAAAAATAGATCCTTACACAATAGTGTTTTCCTTCTTTTACATCCCTGCCGCTTTCATGCCAAGAAACGCGAGCAATATGCCAAGCATATAGCTGGCCAAAAGATAGAGAATGAGCAGTTTCCATTGCTTATTCAAATACAATGTAACATTCTCAAGTTTAAAGGTTGAAAAAGTCGTAAACGCCCCCATAAATCCTGTTCCGAAAAGAAGGTTCCATGAGGCATTCCATCCTTTTCCAATCATATATCCAAGCAAAAAAGATCCGACTAAATTGACCAATAACGTAGCGATCGGAAAAGACGAAGGATATTTCTGTTTGATCCAATTGCTGACGCCAAAGCGCGCGATTGCGCCGAAAAACCCGCCGATCGCGACAAGTGCGCTATTCCATAACATAAGACTTCCTCCCTTACTCCGCCGTTTCTTTCTGGGTACGCAAACTGCCTTGTCCAAACCGAAATCCCAGCCATGACATTGCCAACCCTCCGCATAGGCTGAGGAAAACATAAAACAACGCCATTTCCCAATGGGATGTGTGCAGCAACTGAACAGTCTCGACGCTGAACGTAGAAAACGTCGTAAACGAACCTACTAATCCTGTTCCGAGCGCTGTTGCTACATAAGAAGGCAGATTGTTTAGCCGAGGCAAATACACAGTCAGCCAGCCTAACGCAAAACAGCCAATCATATTGGCCAGCCATGTCGCCATAGGAAACAATCCGCTCCACCACCCGCTGACGAACAAACCTAGGTAATATCGCAGCAATGCGCCGACAATCCCGGCGAGGCCGACAACGACATAAACCACTAAACCCACTCCTTGTTCCCAATTTATCAAAAACAAACTCCTACCAATTAATGATTCATTGGTAGGAGCCATCAGCCCGAAAGGAAGTTTAGGAGAACTCCATCGCCTATTACACTCTGTTCGTTATTATAATATTGTAACAAAAAAGATATCTCACTGCCAATTTGCACAGTTTTTTCCTTGACTATTCTAAATAATTAGCTATGTTCCCTCCACCATCTGTTTTTCGTTCTTATTCTTCTGCACGGATCGCGTGCGGAAACGTCTATTGCAACAAACGCAGACTTTGTGGCCATCCTCCTTCCCGGTTCATCATCGAACCGATGACATGGTTACTCTCCTTTCTTTTCCATCTTTCTATGTCTCTGGAATGATTCTTTTTTCTTTTCTCCTTTTTTAGACAAAAACACCGGATTTCTTTACGAAGCATATATAGCGAAACCAAAAATGGACATGTTTCAGGAGGGGGACATATGAACAAACGAAAATCGATTTATCGCGTCCTATCTAGCGGTGCGTTGGCTGCTATCGTTGCTTTTTCCTTCAGCGGCTCTCCTACATTCGCCAGCACGGGCACCACAATGCAGACAAGCACCGCGAAGCAAGTCAATGCCAACACGGAAGCTCCATCACTTTTACCTGGCGACTTTTTCTACTTCGTCAAAACGATGATGGAAAAAATGGAGTTGGCCCTCACTTTCAATGATGTTGAAAAAGCGAAGCTGCTTGCGGAGTTTACCGAAAACCGCATCAATGAAGCAAAAGCACTTCTAGAAAAAGGCGAAACACAATCGGCGAGAGAAGTGCTAGAAAAAGCATTGCAGCAGCAAGAAGAAGCATTAAAAACATATGAGAAAAGCCAAAAAGAAGACCGAAAAGATACAGAACAAAAAGACAAAGAAACAGCAACCAACATAGATGCGTTGCGCAAGCAGCTGGAAGAAAAATTCTCGAAAAATATTCTTGCCTTACAGGCAGCGTTAGAAAAAGTCAAAAATCCCCGTGCAAAAGAAGTGTTAGCCCGCAACATTGCAAAGGCAAAAGAAAAGCTAGAAGCGAAAATGGAAAAACGTTTAACAAAATGGGAGGAAAAACAACAATCTTCTAAAGAAACGACAGACGCTGACCAACAACCAACTGATGAAACAACAGAAAACAACAAAACAACCAACACGAATGAGCAACCAACCAATGATACAGCAACGCCAGACAAATCCACCGATACGGCTGAACAACCGACAGCAGATACAACAAATACAAATCAAACATCAGCAAAACCGGCGGCGGTAAAACCTCATTCGGCACAAGCAAGCACGACAAACAAAGCAAACGCCGCAACGCAAGCAAACACACAAAAACAGCCAACGACAAACGCTAAACCGGCAAAACATGCATCATTCGCTAAACATATAACAGAACAGCCGCGCCATCACGTTGAAAAACAACCATCTGCAAAATTGCAAATCGGGGTAACAAAAACAAAAGAAGAAAAAGCAGTGGGTCATGACGCCAAACTGGCAAAACATGCACCATACACTAAACATGTAACAGAACAGCCGCGCCATCACGTTGAAAAACAACCATCCGCAAAATTGCAAACCAGGGTAACGAAAACAAAAGAAGAAAAAGCAGTGAATCATGCTGCTAAGCCTTCTCAAGGCAAACAAGATAAAGAAGAAAAAAGCGAGAAGTAATTTAAATATACTACGATGATTAGAGGATACTATATTCAATAGGCATAGTATCCTCTTTTTTCATACATATAATTTATGGTATTACTTACGCAGAAGTTTATAAACTATAGGCACATATTAAGCTTCACTTAATATGTGCTTACCTATTCTACGGAAATCCCGCCTTCTCCCTGCACAGAAAGCCAGTAAAGAAACTCTCCTTCTTCATTTCGCCCGCGGAAGACCGCTCCGACATGCATTTTTTTCATCTTTGAGCGTCAACAGCACCTCGTTCATATGCGAGTTTAATAATTCCATCCATTCATCGACTCGCTTTGCTTTTCCTTCCTTTAGGCGAAATTTGCTCAGTTCTACTGCAGGAAGAATCGCCGCCAAACTGCTTGCAGAGCTAGGATGCAAAATTGTCGCAGTAAGCGATTCCAAAGGAGCCATCTATAATGAAAGCGGCCTGGATTTAGCAAAAGTGGAATATTTGAAAGACCATCAATCATTGCTTGATTACGGTGAATCCTATCACTTACCTCCAGCAAAATTATTAGAACTGGACGTCGATATTTTAATTCCAGCCGCATTAGAAAACGCGATTACCTCGGAAAACGCTGACCGAATTCAAGCAAAAATCATCGCTGAAGCAGCAAACGGTCCCGTCTCTCCGGAAGCGGACCGCATTCTCGCAGAAAAAGGAGTTATCGTCATCCCTGATATTCTTGCGAACGCCGGCGGCGTAACCGTATCGTACTTTGAATGGGTACAAAACTTAATGAACTATTACTGGAGCGAAGAAGAAGTGAACAAAAAGTTGGCTGATGTGATGGTCCAAAGCTTCCATGCCGTCAACGAAACAGCAAAAGAGTTCCATACGGACTTGCGCAACGCCGCTTATATCATTTCTTTAAAGCGCATCACCGAAGCGATGAAGGCGCGCGGATGGGTGTAAAAAGACGAAAAGGATCCGAATTTTTTACATCCGGATCCTTTTAATTTTTTATTTATGCATCTTCTCCAATAATCTTTACCTCTAATTCTAACTCTACGCCAAATTTCTCTTTCACCGTCTTGCGCACCATTTCGATCGTCGCAATATAATCGGCGGCAGTCGCGTTATTTTTATTAATGATAAACCCAGCATGTTTTGTCGACACTTCTGCCCCGCCGACTCCTTTTCCCTGCAGGCCGCTGTCTTGAATGAGTTTGCCCGCGAAGTATCCAGGAGGCCGTTTAAATACGCTGCCGACCGATGGGTACTCGAGCGGCTGCTTTGATTCACGCTGGAACGTTAAGTCGTCCATTTTTGCTTTAATTTTTTGCGGATCGCCTTTTTCGAGCTGAAACACAACTTCAAGCACAACGTCGTGCGTCTTGCTGATAATGCTCGTGCGGTAGCCTAATTGCAAATCATCTTTATACATCGTCTTTAGCTCGCCTTTTTGCGTGACAACCTTCACATGGTCCAGCACGTCTTTTACTTCCCCGCCATAGGCTCCCGCGTTCATCATAATCGCGCCGCCGACAGAGCCAGGGATACCGCAGGCAAATTCGAGTCCTGTCAAGCTATGTTCCAAGGCGAATCGGGAAACAGCTTTAATGTCGGCACCGCTTTGCGCGATAATTTTTTCTCCTTCCACCTTTATTTCCGCAAGATGTTTTAACTGCATAACAATACCGCGAATGCCGCCGTCGCGGACGATCACGTTCGATCCGTTGCCAAGCAACGTAAAAGGAATCTGAAATTTTTCTTTCAGTCGAATAACGTCAACGACTTGTTCATACGTCGTCGGCCAGACAAGAAAATCCGCCTTGCCGCCGATTTTCACTAACGTATGATATTTCATTGGTTCATCGCGCAGGACATTTTCTTTCCCGCAAATTTGCACTAATTCTTGATAAATCACATCATTTGCATACATCGCTTTTCCCTCTTTACTTTTCTGTTCATTCATTTGGTGAAATACGTATATCCGCTTCTAATTTCACCTCGACATTTCCTTTTATCGCTCTTGATATCATGCAGCTTTTTTCTGCTTTTTCCGTAAGAAGCGCTGCTTTTTGGACATCTTTGTCCGTCGCTCCAGCAGACAATGTAATCGCAGGGCGATGAATGATCGTTTTGTACGTGACCACACCCCGCTCTACCTCCACAATTCCTTCCGATTCCATTGTGAGCTCATCGACCGGAATGGAAGAACGTTCTAACATCGCCGCAAGCGTGATTAAATAACATGTTGCTGCTGCACCTAACAACATTTCATCTGGGTTTGTTCCAATTCCCGGACCATCCATTTCCGATGGAACGGATACTTTCGTCTTCAACTGACCAGCGTCAATAAAGCCGTTGCCATTTCTTCCACCAGCCCATTCCGCTTTTAAATGAAAATGATGTTGTTCCATTACACTCCCCCGCTCCGCGAAAAATCATCCATTTTATCCGAAAACGTCACATGACAATCCATCGTCTGCTTTTTCATGACGGAACACCATATTTTATTTTACAATAAACACCTCGTTTTGGTAACGAACAAAATCTAATAACGTTCCCCAGTCAGTAAGCACTCTTGCCTATTGTAGTAAAATTTTTTTCGCATGGTAGAATAACCACTTTTCCATAACCATTCTATTTATATAGTCAGTCCTTATACAGACTAATGATGAAAAGAAACATAAAAACGATGTCATTACATATTTACTGCAAGACATAATGCATACGTCCATCAGCTCGTCATAAAAGAAAAGCTGATTGGCAGAGGAATTGCTGTTTCCCATCAATCAGATATACAATGGCAGTATTGAAGTTTAGGGCCTTCTTTAAAGATTCATCCAAAATCCATTTTGTCCGCCCCAATCTACATCAATCGTTTTGTTCACAGCACCCACTTCAATCATTAAATTTTACCTTCTTCATCTTAACTGAATTTTATTGGGATCCAACATTCCCTGTGCTTTTAGCTCTTGTATTTTAAAACATCCTACCAATGATGAAAAAGAGAATACAAACCGGGATAAAGAAGCAAGAGGCTATAATTTATATAAACTAATTTTCGGCATGATAAAATTTTTATAATATAATCATATTAATATTCAATTTTTATTCAAATTTTATTCAAATTGTAAGCGCTATATCTCATTGAAATTTAGTTTTAATAACTTTAAAATGATAATGTGAAATTATTCACAAATAATTATCAAACAAAAATATTTTTGAAGCATTTTGTGAAACATTTCACAAAAACAGAAATTTTCTAAGGAGTGACCGAGATGGGAAAAACAACAAGAAAAGTGGCGATCATCGGTACAGGTCTAGTAGGTTCAAGCGCGGCTTACTCAATCATTAATCAAGGAATCTGTGAAGAATTATTAATGATCGATATCAACAAGGAACGCGCTATAGGCGAAGCCTTAGATTTATCACATTGCATTGATTTTACAACTTCAAGAACAAAAGTTCGTCCTGCATCATACAGCGACTTAGAAGATGTCGATGTGGCTATTATTACTGCCGGCCCACCGCCAAAGCCAGGACAAACTCGCCTAGATACACTTGGAATTGGCGCTAAAATTATGGAAGATATCATTCCACAAATTATGGAGAGCGGTTTTAATGGCATTTTCTTAATAGCTTCCAACCCAGTTGATATTATCACATATCATGTTTGGAAACTATCCGGCTTACCAAGAAATAAAGTGATTGGAACAGGTACTTCGTTAGATTCTTCGAGATTAAAAACCTTTTTATCCGAAATTTTAGATGTCGATCCAAGAAGTATTAACGGCTACATGATGGGTGAACACGGTGATTCACAATTTGCGGTCTGGTCTCACACTTACGTAGGTGGCAAGCCACTTCTAGAAATTTTAGAGGAACGAAAAGAAGAACTTGGTGAAATCGATTTAGATCAAATTGTCAAGAAAGTTAGAAAAGTAGGTTTTGAGATTTTAAAAAGAAAAGGGACCACTTACTACGGTATCGGAAATGCATTAGCTTTTATTACAAAATCGATTTTCAATGACGACCATAAAATCATCGCCCTATCTTGCGTGTTGGATGGGGAGTACGGTGAAAGAGATATTTGTACAGGCGTTCCTGCCGTTATTACTCGCGAAGGAATTAAAGAAATTGTCGAGCTTCGCTTAACGGAAGAAGAGAAAGCAAAGTTCAGACAATCCAATGCTATATTGCGAAAATACATGGAAAGCATCGGTTATAAACAAGAGGCTTTATCCATTGTGTAAGTTGCTTTGTGAAAAACTTCTGGAAAGAAGGAGTTTCTTATGAAAGAGTATGTGATGACAAGAATTTTTAAAGCTTCAACAGGAATTGCACAAGGAATTTTTGTTACGCTCGGTATTGGTTTACTTATTAAAAACATAGGAACAAACTTTGGAATTGATGCACTTGAACAAATTGGTACGATTTCGATTAGTCTGATGGCACCAGCAATCGGTGCGGGAATTGCCTTAATGCTGGGTGCAAACGCCCTTGTCATCTTCTCGGCAATGATTGCAGCAGCAGTCGGGGCAGGTGCGTTAAGCATTACAGATGCAGGTGTTCTCATTAAATCAGGAGAACCAATTGGAGCACTGCTGACGGCTACGATTGCAACTTATGTAGGCAAACGAATAAGCGGAAAAACTGCTCTCGATATGATGATTGTTCCATTAGGAACCATGTTAATAGCTGGATTGGCCGGGGTATGGTTATCACATGTAATCGCCCCTGTTTTAACAATGGCAGGCGAGATGATTAAATCATCAACTGCAGGTAACCCACTGCTTTCGTCTATCGTTTTAGCTGTCGTTTGGGGATTGTTCTTAATCTCACCGGCATCATCCGTGGCATTAGCGATGGCCTTAGATTTAAACGGCATTGCAGGAGGAGCAGCTTTAGCAGGCTGTGTGGCGCACTTCATCGGATTCTCTATCATATCTTGGAAAGAAAATCAACTTGGCGGGATTTTGGCCCAAGGTGTATGTACTCCTAAAGTACAATTACCTAACATTACAAAAAACCCATACATCTTACTGCCAACAGTAGTTGCCAGTGCGATTGTTGGGCCAATCTCCGCGTTAGTCTTCAAAATTGAAGCAGGAAAAGAGATTGCAGGTATGGGATTAAGCTCTTTTGTAGCTCCATTACAACTGTTAACAACATATGATGCCGGATTTATTGTTCCAGCAATGCTCGTCACTTACGTACTTGTGCCAGGTGCAATCTCATATGCAATCTATTATATCCTTAAAAAGGCTGGAAAAATTAAAGAAAATGACTTAAGATTGCCGAACTAATATAAAACAGAAGGTGTCCCAAATCGGGACACCCTCTTTCTGTTTCTGATGGAGCATACCGAAATGGCGAACAGTGCCAGCCAAATTCAATATTTTAACGCAACGTTCACCGCAAAAACATACCGTAAAAAAGCACAAAACCCGAACTCCACATTTGAGTTCGGGTTTCTTTATGATGATTCCGACTGGGCTCGAACCAGCGACCTCCACCCTGTCAAGATGAAACAGGAGATTTTATGAATTTTACTTAAGAAAGATAAGACCTTTTTACATTCGAAAAATGTTGATATATCAAGGTTTCCCTAATTTCAACATTCACTAGGTTATACCGAATTTATCGAATGGCACCATTTTGGGCACCAAATTTGGCACCAGAATGACACTAACAAAAAATCCTCTAAAGGTTGATGTGACAGGCCTTCTAAGCACATTAAAAATACTGGAGGGCTTAATAAGATGGATTCTACTAACCGTAAGGAAATTCTTGAATATCTTATTGGATTAATTCGACATGAGAAATATTAGATCGAAAGAGAATCGAAATAGGTTCCTGAGTTAGCTGATTATGAACTGCCCTTTAGCCATAAAAAATCCCCTCCCAGATAGACTCCTAAGAACATCATATCAAATGTTCTCTTTTTTACTTTCTACCTGTAGGGGATAATACCAAGCCTCATCTTTCTTTTTTATAAAAAAGATATAGATGTTGGAATATATCCATACCCGTCTGCTTTCTATTAAAAGTCAAAATTATCTGGGTCTGGACCGACTCGATGATTCTGATTCAGGCCATCAATCCGCTCCATATCTTCTTCCGTTAACTCAAAATCAAATACCGATGCGTTTTCAACAATGCGATGTTCTTTTGTAGTTTTTGGAATGGTTACAACGCCATTTTGTAAGTCCCAACGTAAAATGACTTGAGCAACAGATTTGTTATACTTATTTGCGATCTCTTGTAGAACCTCATTATCTAGTAATTGACCCTGCATTAATGGAGACCAAGCTTCTAGCTGAATTCCATGTTTCTGACAAAACGACTGAAGTTCTTTTTGGGTTAAACGTGGATGGTATTCCACTTGGTTCACCATTGGTTTAATTTCTGCTTCTTTCATCAAGTCTTCAAGATGATGGATTTGAAAATTACTTACTCCAATAGCTTTTACTCGTCCTTCTTTATAAAGAGTCTCTAATGCTCTCCATGCATCTTTATACTTACCTTTTACAGGCCAGTGAATGAGGTATAAATCTAGATACTCTAAACCAAGTTTATTTAAGCTCGTTTCATAGGCTGCGATTGTAGATTCGTATCCTAAATCGGTATTCCAAACTTTCGATGTCACAAATAGATCTTCCCTAGAAATACCAGCTTCTTTCATTCCTTCACGAATACCTTGTCCGACTCCCACTTCATTTCCATAAATAGCTGCTGTATCAACACTGCGATAACCATATTTAATGGCTGTTTTCACAGCATTAACTAACTCGGGACCTTCTTCTACTTTAAACACCCCGATACCAAACCAGGGCATTTTTACACCGTTATGCAGAGTAGTTGTATCTTGCAAATTTTTTGCGACCATAAATTGACCTCCTAATTGTTATGAATTGAAATTGGATTCGAACTGTATTGCTGTCTACGTAAGTATCCGTCACCTCCCTTCAAACAACATTTTATAATTTTGGTTTAGCGATTAAATTTTACCAACAAAGAAAGCAAGCATAGTTGATAGCCATTGCATTCTGTAAACGTATGTTGAAAGGTCGGGTTTTTCGAATTTCTTTCCTTCTTTATCTAAATTCTACGCTACACTTTTTTTGATCTTTTCGCTCTAGGGCTCGACTCCAATCTGTTAAGATAACAGCTCCTAGAACCATTAATGCTCCTATCCACGGTGTATGAATAAGTCCAATCGAATCGGTGATTACACCACCCAGGTAGGATCCAATTGCGATTCCAGCGTTAAATGCTGCAATATTAATCGCAGAAGCCACATCTACTGCACTCGGTACAAAACGCTCAGCTAGCATTACTACATATACTTGCAGTCCCGGCACGTTCATAAAAGCTAACAATCCCATTAAGATGATCGTAATTAATGCAGCTACTTTAAATGGAGCCGTGAATGTTAAGATACAGAGCACAATGGCTTGCACAATAAACATATAAAATAATGCACCAATCGGATTTTGATTAGACAACTTTCCACCCATCACGTTACCAATCGCAATGGCAACTCCATAGATAAGTAGAATAACAGCAACTGTCTTCTCATTAAATCCAGTGATATCTTGAAGAAGTGGAGATAAATACGTAAAGACAACGAATGTACCTCCATATCCTAAAGCCGTAATAATAAATAAAAGTAATAAACGACCATTTGTCAAAAGTTTGAACTGATCGCCAAATGTAGTACGAGCACCTTTTCGTAAATTCGATGGAACAAGAATACTGTTAGCGATGAAAGCAATAATGCCGACAACAACAATAAATATAAAAGCAAGCCTCCAGCCGAATTGCTGCCCAATGAATGTGCCAAAAGGTACACCCGTAATAGTTGCTACGGTGAGACCTGTGAACATAATGGAAATAGCACTAGCTCTGCGATTTTCTGGTACCAAACTTGCTGCGATAGTGGATCCAATTGACATAAACACCCCATGTGAAAAGGCTGAAAGCACACGAGCAACTAGCAAAACACCTATACTAGTAGCACTAGCAGCAATGCTATTACCAATAATAAAAATAATCATAATCCAAAGTAATAAAGATTTACGTGACATATTAGACGTCACAGACGTCAGGATAGGTGCTCCAAAGGTTACCCCTAAAGCATATAAGGAAACTGTTAACCCCGCCGTTGAAACAGAAACTTGTAAATCTTGGGATATAAGTGGTAATAGTCCTACACTAATAAATTCTGTTGTCCCAATGGCAAATGCACTTACTGCTAATGCCAGCAATGCCAATGTACTTCGTTTTTTATCTAAAGTCATTTTTTCGCCTCCTAATCATTGTTTCAATCTCTGCAAACAAACTATATAAATAAAAGAGGATGGTTAAAACCGGCCGGCAAATGTTATTATGATATATATAAGTCACTTAGGAAAGTACGTACTTTTAAGTAATATAGATACTTAAAAGTGCTATAGATACTTTTTAGTACCTATTGATTAGGAGGAAGAAATATGCAGAAAAAGAAGTACAATATTCCCGTTGAAGCAACACTAGAAGTGATAGGTGGAAAATGGAAATGCGTGATCCTTTGCCATCTAACACACGGTAAAAAACGTACAAGTGAGCTAAAACGTCTTATGCCCGGCATTACACAAAAAATGTTAACTCAACAATTACGTGAGTTAGAAGAGGATGGAATCATTAATCGTATTGTTTATAACCAAGTTCCTCCAAAAGTGGAATATGAACTTAGTGAATATGGGTGGAGTTTAAAAGATATTTTAGACTCTTTATGTGCATGGGGAGAAAAACATATTACCAAGGTATACGGTGATAAATTTGCTGTGTTAGAAGATAGCGTTTTAAATGATAATCTGAAATAACGTACATTGAATAGATGGAACTCTTTCATTCAGTAAATCTTAAATCATCGTATTGGTGTAATCAACGGAGATAAAATTGGTTCTCCTGCAATTTTGGTGAAACCCTCTCGTGGCCATTATAGTAGTAAACTATTACCACAGGAGGGTTTATTTTGCATCCTGTCAAGGTGAAACAGGAGATTTTCTGAGTTTTATTTAAAAGAGACTAACCTTTAATATTTGAAAAACGTTGATATTCAAGGTTTTTCTAATTTGATTATACCGAATTTATCGAATAACACCGTTTCGCCACCAAAACGGCACCAACCCTCACTTGAGCGCTATTTTGAGTGCCTGTTATAAAAAATCAAAAAGCATGAAATCCTTGATACACAAGGATTTCATGCTTCTCTTAGAGATGATTTCCACGCGGCTCGAACGCGCGATCCCTACCCTGTCAAGATGAAACTGTTAAAGCCGATGATAAAATGGTTCTCCCGCAATTTTGGTGAAGAAGTCGAGGATAGATTTATGTGGTTCACTAATATTTTTGTAGAAAAGTATTAAACGAATTGGTAAAGGACTTTTTTGCTCAGTAAATCGAACTTGGCTCGCCCATACATTTGCCGTTTGATGACCTTTAGCCGGTTTACTTGTCCCTCTACAATGCCGTTGTTCCAAGAGTAGGATAATGCGTGTTTGGCCGAATTCTATATCGGATCGTATGTATGTGTAAATTGTTGTATTTCATGTATCTTACTGCCTTCCGCTTGTAGGAGCCATTCCTGAAGTGCTTGTTCATTCTTTTGTTCGTTCATCAGCTTCTGGAAGGCTTGAATAACGGATTTTAGCCGTGCAAAGCTTCGTGTTGTTCGAATAACTTGTCAAAGACGATTTGTTCCTCCTGTGTAGGGAGAAATTGGGACCACAAGTATGCTTGCAGTTTATATCTAGAAATACGAATCTTGTTTGTGTTTTTTTCATTCATTTCCCTTTTTCTTAGCCTTGCAATAAGTCCTTTAATGTAGAGAATGACTTATCATATCCCTGCTTTTGTATCACAGAAAAGATATGCTGGACCGTTGCCTTTGCTTGCAGAAGCTCTAGGATTTCCGAACGGCAGGGATCGGCACTATGCCTGCCGCGCCGTGTATGTTTTGGGGGCTTTTTCAGCTGTAAGTATTTGTCTAATGTTTTTCTATCTATGCAAAACTCCCTTATGATGTCTGCTTTACGTTGACCTTCCTTATACCGTAGTTGTACTTGCTGAATCAGCTCCCATTTTCTCTTCTCACTAGCGGTGAGAGGATGGTACTTTTGTCTAGAAGGTCTGTGACCATCTAACTCTGCAACACCAATAGAAATATGGCGAGGAAAGCTCTTTTTTAAAAACTGCTCCACCTTTTGCGTTAAATTGTGAAAGAGATGCCAACGGTCTGTAATTTGTACTGCATGAGGGCATCCTTCACGAATTCCTTTCGCGTATTCTGTGGAACCGTCACGAGTGACAACTTGAATAGAAGGATATTTTCGCAGCCAGTTAGACACCTCTTGTACTGTTCGATTTTCCAATAACGCAATCGGCTTTTGGGTTTGTAAGTCACAAACGATACTTCCGTATCGCTGCCCTTTTTTCATCGCCCAGTCGTCAATTCCAATGATAACAGGTTGTGTGATGGGAGGTATTTCTTCCTTACGAATCAAATACAGAAAACTATCTGCACTTGTAGGAATCCCATACTGTTTTGAAACTTTACTGGCAGTTTCTGCACTTAGGGAAAAGGCAAGATGTTTGAGAAAGGTGGTCAAGCGATTGGTACGTCTAGCATAAGGAGGCCACCAATCGGAAGGTCGCTCCGTAAAAATGCGTTGTGAACATGCAGAATGATCACAAAAGAATTTCCTTGCACGTACATGCAGAAAGACTTGTAACGATAAAATAGTTATATCCTGAATCACACGCCAGTATCGACTGTGAACACGGGAAGAAGGCATGTTACATGATGGACAAAGATTAGATTTTTGTTGAGATTGGATATACAACTTTACGCACGAACGATCAACAGAATAAAACAGCAGCTTCCAATCCTTATAGAATGTTTGCAGTTCCAAAATAAAACCTCCCATGGTAATAGTTTATTACTATAAAGACCACGAGAGGCGTTCACCAAAATTGCGGGAGAACCATTTTATCATCAGCTTTAACAGGGGATGCCGCGTATGACAGCGAAAAGGTTCGACAAACAGCCGAACAAGCAGGAATCCTATTCCTTTCCCCCATCAACCGCCGCAATAGCGAGGAACGGAAAGATGCCTATGGCCGGGTTCTTCCTGTCTTGTTGAAAACGAGATTTGGCCAATGGCCGTTTGGGCTTCGCCGCGGGATTGAACGGGTATTTAACGAGTTAAAGAGCGATGGGGTGGAACAACCCTGATGGTATGGATTTCATCGATATTTACTGCATGTGTTATGCTGCATCCTTATGCATAACTTCGAGTTTTTACTCTAGTTTTGCAACACCATCAGTTAATGAGTGAATAACTTGAACTTATTATATTAGTTATTACAATCTTCATGTTTTTCCCTCTGCTTGTTGTTAAATCAACACAATGAAAATCAAATCCCTCTCAGATCGGGTTCCAGAACAGTGTATCAAATGTGTTTCTTTTATTGTCTATTTGTAGGGAGATAAAATACTGTTAATATGTTACTTTTTTACTATTAATTCATAAAGCCGTTTTGAACCAATATATACTACATGGATAGATAAATACATGAGGAACAAAAATAAGGAAACATAAAGACGACCTTTATCTGTCATTACAATTTCATTAGACACAAGAGAATAAATCAAAACATAAAAATAGAAAAAGGCAAGCATCAGAAGTGCTTCAGAAAGAAAACCAAGAATTCCTTTCGAGCGGTTCAAGATTATAGAAAAAATCGTATCTACCACCCCTGTTATGACTAAAGTAGTTATAAAAAATTTTAGGATAATTTTGATAGAAGAAAAGGTTCCAAACGAATTAATACGGACATCGGTTGTCAACGAAATAAGATGCATTACTGAATAAAAAAGTAGGAAAGGCAACGAGATAATGGCTAAGCACATGAAGGATACAACTGTTATTGCAAAGATGTGATCTGAAACAGAATATTTATTTCTACCTTTTTCTTTTTTTATCATATACAAAATTCCCCTTTTTTTATAAATTTATGTATTGGATAATATATCTCTATGTAGTAAGAACGTGTTGCAAAACGCATAACGAATGCATAAATGCACATAAAAAATCCACCACCTTGGAAATTATATACAGTGACCAAAACCAACTACCAAGGGGTGGACACTATCATGATTTCCAATTTGAACAGCGAACATGCATGGTCTTATGAAATCGATCTAATTTTAGAAGCATTATTTCGATATATCGATTCGCTGTCGTTGCCGGAAACACCGTATGTGACAGGAAGGCCGCCAGTGTCGAAAAAATCGTTGTTGAAATGTTTCTTTTTGAAAACCTATTTTTCTATTGATTCCTTGCGAAAATGAGTACGCATTCTGCAGCATTTTCGCTGTTTTCAACGGGCTTGTGGGCTTGATGAAGTCCCACATCTATCTACGTTTTCCCGTGCGGCAAAGTGGTTTCGGAAACAGGGATTTCCTGTTTTTCACGCACAGCTGCTCCAAGATCTAGAAGTACGGTATCCCCAAATCGTGCTGATCGACAGCACGTCCCTTCGAAGCAGTCTTTACGATTCACAGGCAAAGTGGGGAGTGTCCACCCGATATCACTGGTTTAAAGGATATAAGCTCCATCTCTGCACCACTGCCGAGGGAAACATTTTATCTCATGTGTTAACCACAGCGAATCGAAATGATGCGGCAGTGGCACCAGAATCGCTTGTTTCTTTAAAGCAGTGGGATATCGAATTGGTATTGGGCGATGCCGCGTATGACAGCGAAAAGGTTCGACAAACTGCTGAGCAAGCAGGAATCTTATTCATTTCCCCCATCAACCGCCGCAATAGCAAGGAACGGAAAGATGCCTATGGCCGGGTTCTTCCTGTCTTGTTGAAAACAAGATTTGGCCAATGGCTGTTTGGGCTTCGCCGCGGGATTGAACAGGTATTTAATGAGTTAAAGAGCGATGGGGTGGAGCAACCCCGATGGTATGGATTTCATCGATATTTACTGCATGTGCTATGTTGCATCCTTATGCATAACTTCGAGTTTTTACTCTAGTTTTGCAACACCATCTATTACAAAAAAAAACCGTGTAACAAAACACTATTTGAAGATACCAAACCTAATTGTATTTCACTAGATAATCCGAATACCCAAAAAATAATACGTGACACAGTAGACACATACTACGTAGTAAGTAAGGATAAAGCAAAAAAAGATTACTCCCTCTTATCCTTTTCAAGTAACTCAATTATTCTATCAAGCTTTTGTTCAATGTTATTAGACTTGTTCGGGTGTTTTGTAACGAGTAAACGAACAAAGAGATAAAAACCGAAAAATATCCCAAAAATAATAAAAACGAACATAATAAACTGAAATATTAGATCGCCCATATTCATAATATTTCCTTTCTTCACTAGTTTTTGGATTATTATACCATAATATGTTGCTACGCAGTACGAAAAAATAGTGTAACAAAACACTAGAAGATACTAAACCTAAATTGTATTCCACCAGATGATCCGAATACCCCTTTTTTAATAAGTTAAATCCACACTTGTAATATTAGTTATACGGATGTATAGATATATCCCGTTACAAGACCGGAATGTATGCTTTTTCATATTAGTGGATACCCACCTTTTATAGTTTAACGCTTTCCTAAAAAGTATTATTTTGATAGTATTTACTTAACCACATACTACACACTATTCCAGTTTCAAACTAGGAATGGGGTGTAATGATGAACTTTGACAAGTTAATTAAAGAAAAGAAAAAAGGATTTTATTTTCGAATCGATGTGGGAAAAGACCCGTTTACCGGTAAGAGAAAGCAAGCAAGTTTCGGACCATTTCGTACAAAGACTGAAGCGAAGAAAGAACTTCTTAAAATTAAAAACCAAGTCGATGATGGAAGTTATTTTAAAGAAAGTACAGAAGATTTTTCGATGTTCATGGAGCGGTGGTTTAACACCTCTTATAAAAGAACAGTAGAAATAACTACCGCAAAAAGCAGGGAATATGTAATCAGAAATCATATTATGAAATATTTCCAACATAAAAAAATTAATGAAATTACAACATTTGATATTGACAGTTTTTATGTAGACAAGTTAGACAGCGGGTATTCAGGTGCATATATCCGACAAATGCATAATTTGCTCAATCAAGCATTTGATCAAGCTGTAAGATGGTCGTTGATTAAAGTAAATCCTGTAAAGAATGCTAAACCACCCAAAGTAAAAAGTGAAGAAAAAATAACATGGACAGTAGATGAGGTAAATCGATTTCTGAATCTGATTAAAAATAGCTCTACGGAGATACCTTACCTTCTTGCGATTTTCACAGGAATGCGACGAGGAGAAGTTTTAGGACTAAAATGGGATGACGTGGATTTTGAGAATAAAAAAATCCGCATCAAGCGCAGCTTATGCTTTGTCTCAGGCAAAGGATTAATTTTTAAAGAGCCTAAAACAAAAAAATCGAAAAGACAAATTTCAATTTCTCAACATGTTGTAAATGTATTAAAGAAACATAAACAAAAACAAGAATTTCAGAAGGAGAAATTGGGTACTCAATACCAAGACAACAATTTAATTGTCTGCACTGACGACGGAAAACCTCTTGATCCACGAAACTTGTTACGACAATTTTATCGCTTGATCGAAGAAGCAAATGTACCGCGTATAAGCTTCCATGATTTGCGGCATACACATGCAACAATCTTAATGCAGCAAGGCGAAAATCCAAAAGTGGTTAGCGATCGCTTGGGGCATTCCCGCGTCGGTATAACTTTAGATTTATACTCACATGTCAGTGATGATTTACAAGAGCAAGCGGCAGAGAAATTTGAAAATGCCCTTCTTAAAACAGAGTCAAAAACCTTTAGTTAACTAAAGGTGCAAGTTTTTAAATCACGGAGATTTTAACACAATTGCTAATAAAACAAAAAAGCTTGAAACCCTTGATACGCAAGGATTTCAAGCCTCTCACTTTAGTGATTCCGACTGGGCTCGAACCAGCGACCTCCACCCTGTCAAGGTGGAATTTATTATTTATACATAATTTTAATTAGTTTTATCTAACCTTAAAAAACCTTATTAAATCAATATTTTATTGATACTCATAGAAATTAAATTCTTATTTAATTATATCCTTTTTTATCTTTTTTCACCTATTCCTCCGCCAAAATCCACACCAAATCCTCCAAATTAATACGAAAAGCAATAAAAAACGAGGCTGTACATCATCCAGCCTCGTTTGTACCATTTAACCATTTAAGAAACACAGTTTTGCTTACTCTTAATTGTCTTCCGATTTTAACAACATGAAACTGTCCACTATTGAGTAATTCATATGCATTTGTTATACCAATTTGCAGGATCTCCTTGATGTCTTCTGCAGTTAAAGTAATTGGTAATTCATCTTCGTTTTTATACATACAATCTACCTCCATTCGGAGGTCAGACGTATTTTAATTAGTGTTTTAAATAAAGTGTTCTAACCGATGTTTCCAGTAAAGGGTGTTGATTAGTGCTTTGAATTAAAGTGTTTTGATTGGTTTTCTTATTGCTGACCTTTTTCGTTTTTTTACAAATATTAATTATTTATAAAAATCTTACTATATAACTATAATTTTGTAAAGATCCAAAATAATAAAGAAGGAATTTTTTGTTCCTCTTTTGACTTACGCTAATGCAGTTTCAATTATATTTTTAGCACTATTGTTTACATATTATCTTCGTTTAGTCCGTTATAAGAAACAACTTCCCAAACAGGCTCTTGTTTTTCTGCAACAAAATAGCCATTCAATTCAACGACTCGCCCTTTTGCCCATGGAGATTTTCTCTATGTCTATCCAAGAAAATGTTGAATTTATTTCATATTCAACTTCATGGATAAACGCTAAATAATAGAGAGCATTTATTTTATATTCTTCAATACTCCTCCGCACTTTTTCAATGTCACTTAGAAATGGTTTGTCTGATAAATCATATTTATATTTCATTTCAACCACTGCAATGATTTCGTCTACGTCGTTTTTCAAATGGCCATTTTCCCCCGGATTTTCATTCAGTTTGACAACAACCAAATCTGCACGCAATCCCATATAATAAAATTCTGTATATATCCTTAAATGATTATTCAATAAGTAATGATCGCCCAATCGTCTTCTCAAGTGATAATAAAAAGCATTTTTCAATGAATCCTCTTTCAGCAAACTATACTGCAAATAATTAATCTTTTTTAATAATCTTCTAACCAAAACTTTTTATAGCACTATCGACTTCTTTGTAAATTTTTTCGCTAAACACCGTCTCACCCGGATCATCAAAAAATTTAAGTTTGCAGTAAAAGCAACTCTTTACTCCAACCTTTGAATATTGCTTCGAATCCTCTGAATTCTTAATGCAGCAGGAGAAACACCGCCTATTTTCGCATAAATCCGATCTTCGATATCCTCAATTCTTTCCCCAAGCAACGCCTTTAAAATTATTCCTACAAAAGAGGTGGTTAGTGGCGGAACAGTTAATCCGGTAGGTAATAAAGCAAATTCTAAACCTAAACCTAGTATATCAATTTTTTCTTGAATAAGACGACCACAGGATTTATTCCATTTACGAATTTCATTATTAACAACTTCTACTTGTTCAAGCAATTTCTCATACGAACCACTAGACTGGTTGACTATTTCTGTGATAATGTTCCTTAATTTCTTCACCTCAGAATCATTCAAAACATCTATATAATCAAGAATCGATACATTTTCTGGACATATTATTTTTAAATTCTTTAATACAACGCCCATTTCATCGATTTTAGGAACCAACAAATTTGTATCTGAACCAGCATGTAAATGGGATACTAAATTTAAAATTTTTTCATTACGAACAATGCTAGGATAAAATACTGCTCCAAGCGCTCTTGCTATTGACAATTGCGTGCTGTACATATGCGATTCTATAAATATTGTATCGGATACTTCTGAAGACAATTTATTTCTCAAATATGAAATTAATGATTGTACGGCTCCTCCAGCAGTTATACTTCCGGCAGCAATATGTCCTTCATTCATAAACCATGCTTCTCCAGCCTCAGCAACTTGTATGTGGATATCAGTTGTTTCTGTTAATGCGTTTACTAGTAAAGTTTGAGTTGGATTTTTTTCTAACAGTTTTTTATTAATCAAAGATACGTTATAACTCACTTCTGCAGCAACTTGTGGGTTCTCCCTAAACGTTTTCCAAAATGGGAATTGATTTGCTAAGGTAAGGATAGTCAAACCATCTAATTGACGAGGTAATATAACATTTATGTCCTTATCCTCTAAAAATTTTCTAACTGTAGATGGCTTGTATTTATGCAAAGGATTTTTGAAAATGGGTATAAGTTTACCTTTTCTAGCCAATGCAAGAACTAAATCTATAGGTAAAGAATTTAATGCCTTATAAGAATTATTTTTATCCGGTAAAATGGGATAAAACACTTTAGAATATAGTGTTAAAAGAATTGAAAGTTGTTGTTCTGTAATAAAGGGATCGACATAAATTGTTCCACCTTTAGGTAACCTATTATCGATAATAGATGTGTATTTGATTTCACCGTTTATTAATTTACCTAACGTATCACCGAAACGCTCTTCATCACGCTTAGCAATATCTCTTATATGATCATCCTCATAATCCAAAACATCAAAGCGACTAGTTTGAATAAAAAAATTTTTTCTTCTTTCTTCAATAGAGTCTAACATCTTTTCCTCAAATTTATAAACCGATATAGACATATCAGAAGGAAATAACTCTTTTAATATAGATTTTGCTTTTTCAATCATCTCCTTGTCTGCTTCAAAGTTTTTATCAGCAATATAT
>NZ_BAWO01000009.1 GCF_000632715.1 Parageobacillus caldoxylosilyticus NBRC 107762
GGCAACTAATAAAAACTTTGGCATAACAACATAATGAATACCTATTAATATAAAAATATTGTTCATTCAAGAGTGCATTGTACCAGTCTCTTACTCTCGTCACCGGAGCAGATGACGATTCTAGGAGCTGGGTGCATTGCAATGCGTTCTTTGGATGCCATACGAATGGAAGATGGTGTACCTTCTATATGTGTTTTCATAGGCATATAGCTGGTCGTCCGGAAAGGACACTTCGGACATCTCGTATGGCTACTCCTCTCGTTGAACGGAGGGGGTTCTTGGAACCTTTGAGCAACAACTGCCAAAGGAAACAAGAATCCTCCGCTTCCACCGGCTTTAGCCGATAAGTGGGGGTAGTTCAATTTCCGGATATGAATGGACTCGCATTTTTAAAATGGATTCGTGAGCATTTTACCAATATAGATATTATTATGATCACCGCGGCAAGAGAAATTGACACCTTGAAGCAAGCGATGCATGGCGGAGTATTTGACTATATTATCAAACCGATTATGCTCGCTAGGTTTACCGAAACGCTGGTGAGATATAAAGAATACTATTATAAAATGCACGAACTGATGAAAGGAAAAGAATTAATCGGACAAGAAGACATCGATCAGTTAATCCGCCGCGAACAGACCACAGGCGACGCGGATGACTCATTGCCAAAGGGCATCCAGCCGCTGACATTAGAGAAGGTGCTGGCGGTGGTAAAGCAGTGTAAAGACGGCATTACGGCGGAAGAAGTAGGCAAACGGATCGGCGCAAGCCGGACGACATCACGGCGCTATTTAGAATATCTTGTTTCGATTTCCCAAGTGACGGCCGATATTTCGTACGGCTCGGTAGGAAGGCCGGAACGAATTTATAAGCTAAAAAGATAGGAGGAGGGGAAGTGGATATTTTTCTTCTTATTTTACTCCATGTGATACTGCCAGTATTTTTTCTTGTCGGCCTTGGGGCGCTATTGCATCGCATTTTCCATTTTGACATGAATACTTTATCTAAATTGAATATGTATATGCTGCTGCCGGCGGTTGGATTTACAAACGTGTATGAAAGCCAAATCGACGGAGACGTATTGCTTCAAGTGCTAGAGTTTTTGCTGCTGCAAAACGGAGCGCTAATCGCCATAAGCACAGCTATGGCCAAGTTGTTAAAGATGGACCGCAGTCTAGCGGCGACGTTTCAAAATACGATTGTCCTCAACAATTCTGGCAATTTCGGCATTCCTGTCAGCCAGCTTGTGTTCCACCAGCAGCCGTTAGGGCTGTCGATTCAAATTGTTGTAACAATTTTTCAGAATTTCCTTACTAATACATATGGTGTATTTAATTTTATATCTGCTGATGAAAAGAAAGGGAAAGTGACGGCAGAATTTTTAAAAAATCCAATTATCTATGCACTTTTGCTTGGATTGCTTTTTCGGTCGCTAGACATTCCGGTTCCATCATTTATCTGGAATCCTCTTCAAAATGTCGCCAATGCCTTCTTGGCTATTGCGTTACTGACGCTGGGAGCCCAAGTGGCTTATATTAATCTGAAACAGTTGCCACCGTTGTTGTATCTTAGTGTTTTCAGCCGTCTGCTTCTTTCGCCGGCGGTTGCCGCTGTTATTATTTTTGCATTGCATCTTGAGGGAGTGACCGCTCAAGCTTTATTGATCGCAAGTTCGTACCCATGTTCCAGAAACACCGCGCTTTATGCACTCGAATACGGCCATCATCCGGAGTACGCCGCCCAGGCGGTATTTGTGTCAACGCTGCTTAGTTCGGTGACAGTAACGATGATCGTGTTTCTCTCCAAGATTTTATTCTAATAAGCTATTAACCGTAGGGAAAGGTGCGAAATGCTTGTTTCGCGCTCTTTTCTATGCGGATCGAATTTATTGAAAGTACTTAATTTGCTTGTTTTCCAATCGAAAACTGGTCCTCACTGTAATATGTTGATTTTTCAGAAGAAAAATTTGAATAAAAAATAGTTGTAAAACGTTTTCATTTTGTTTTATAATTCTACTAAACCGGTTTATGAAAACGTTTATAAATACTAAATCGATTTATTAGTGAAAGAGGGATCCCTTTGAAGAAAGTAACGATGGCCGATGTTGCGAAATTGGCCAACGTCTCGAAAAGTACGGTATCGCAATATTTAAATAAACGCTATGAATATATGAGCGAGGAAACAAGAAAACGAATTGCTCGGGCAATTGAAGAGCTAGGATATCAACCGAACATTATCGCCCGCAGCTTAAAACAGAAAACAACAGCGACAATCGGTGTCATTGTCTTTAATATTTTGCATATGCTGACGATCCAAGTCTTGCATGCCATCGAGGAAGCGTGCCAAGAGCGCGGTTTTCATGTCATCGTCTCCAATTCCGATGACGACCCGGAAAAAGAGAAAAAATATATTGACATGTTGCTTGCTAAACAAGTGGATGGCTTGATTGTTTTTACAACAGGAAAAAACGAGGATGTATATCAGCGGCTAGTGGAGGAGCGCTTTCCGCTCGTATTTGTTGATCGCATGGTTCCAGGGGTGGAAGCCGACGCGATTTTGCTTGATAATAAACGCGCAGCCGCTTTGGCAGTGGAATATTTGGCTAGTCACGGTTACGAGCGCATCGGCGCCGTCGCTCCTCCGCTTGCTTCCCATGTCGTTCCAAGGATGGAGCGGATCGAAGGATTTCGGCAGGCGCTAACGGAAAAAGGGCTTCCAGTTATCGCTGATTATTTTGTCACAGCCGAAATTTCCTCCATTCAGAGGGAACTAGCGAAGCTGTTTGCCTCAGGCCGTCCGCCGGAAGCGCTGTTTGCGATTAACGATTTGACATTGATGAAAATTTTACATTTCGTTAAGAACAACGGCATCCATGTGCCTGATGATTTGGCGCTGATTAGCATTGATGATGTTCCGTTTGCCGATATTTATACGCCAACGTTAACGACGATTGCCCAACCAACTTTTGCGATGGGGAAAAAAGCAGCAGAGCGTTTGTTTATGCAAATTGTCAGGAAACAAAAACACAAGCCGCAAATTTTTCGCTTTCCGCCTACATTGATAGAGCGGAAATCTGTCCGACAAAGGGGGAACAACAATGACGGCAGACGATAAAGTAGTCATTGGTGTCGATATCGGCACGACGAGCACGAAAGCGGTGGCGTTTGGTGAACACGGGCAGGTGCTCTCCTCTCATGCAGTGGATTATCCAATCATCCAGCCGCATCCGGGCTGGGCGGAACAAGATCCCGAGGAGATTTTCTCGGCTGTTGTCCAAACTGTAAACGCTGTCATCACCAAATTGCGTCTTGCTTCTCATCAGGTGAAAGCGATGGGATTTAGTGTGGCGATGCATTCGCTAATGGCGTTGGATGGATCCGGACGCCCGCTTACCCGCTGTATTATTTGGGCCGATAATCGCAGCGTCGGACAAGCGGACCGTCTTTTAAGGGAATGGAACGGATTGGATATTTATAAGCGAACTGGCACGCCGATTCATCCGATGTCGCCGCTTCCGAAACTGCTTTGGCTGAAGGAAGAGCAGCCAGATGTATTCCGAAAGGCGCATAAGTTTGTGTCCATTAAAGAATACGTCTTGTACCGGCTATATGGCCAATATGTCGTCGACTATTCGATCGCTTCAGCAACCGGATTGTTTCGCTTGGATACGCTTGATTGGGATGCGGATGTGCTTCAACTTCTAGGCATTACGCGGGCACAGTTATCTAGTTTAGTACCGACAACGCATCTATTGCGGGGCATGAAAAAAGAATGGGCTGAGCAAATGGGGATGGACCCGGACGTACCGGTTGTCGTCGGCGCGAGTGACGGGGTGCTTGCCAATATCGGCGTCGGCGCAATTTTGCCAGGAGAAGCGGCGATTACGATCGGAACAAGCGGCGCGGTGCGGACGATTTCCTCCGTACAAAAAACGGACGAAAAAGGAAGAACGTTTTGTTATGCCTTGACGCCAAACCATTGGGTTGTTGGGGGGCCGACGAACAACGGTGGGATTTTGCTGCGGTGGCTGAGCGATGAATTTGGCGGCCAGGAACGCGAAGTGGCGAAAAGGCTTGGCATCGATCCGTATGATTTGTTGACAAAATATGCGGAGCGGGTTCCGGCAGGGGCAGAAGGATTGCTGTTTCTTCCGTTTTTATCCGGGGAACGGGCGCCATACTGGAATGCGAATGCCAGAGGGACGTTTTTTGGCATCAGCCTTCATCAT
The DNA here is from genome assembly GCF_000632715.1 of Parageobacillus caldoxylosilyticus NBRC 107762. GTDB lineage: Bacteria > Bacillota > Bacilli > Bacillales > Anoxybacillaceae > Saccharococcus > Saccharococcus caldoxylosilyticus. The sequence goes on from NZ_BAWO01000009.1 coordinate 4,229, forward strand.
AAACGGGAACATTTCATTCGCGCGGTAATGGAAGGGGTATGTATGAGCGTCTTCTCCGTTGCCCTGGCGATCCGTGATGTAACGGGGCCGCTTTCGGAAATCCGCGTATCGGGCGGCTTTGCCAAATCGTCATTTTGGCGGCAAATGCTTGCCGATATGATGGGAAAAGAGCTATTAGTGCCGGAAACTCACGAGGCGTCGGCGTTAGGCGCCGCGGCATTGGCATTGTATGCGCTTGGCGATATTCCGTCGCTTGATGCGGTGAAAACGTGGATCCATATTATCGCCCGTCATGAACCGAATACGGAAAATACGCTCATTTATTCTGAATTATTTGATATGTATACGCGGTTGTATGAACAATTAAAAGATGAGTTTGATGTGATTGCTTCTTTCCAGCGCAGAAGTGGCTAACAAGTTTTTAGTAACTAAATCGGTTTAGTTTACATCAAGCGCAACAGAGGGGGAACGAAAAATGGGAATTGCTATTGTTATTGCCGCGATTGTTGTTTTATTGCTGCTGATTACGGCTGCGAAAATGCATCCGTTTGTCGCTTTAATTTTAACGTCCGTTGGTGTCGGGCTTGCGATGGGCATGCCGTTGATCGCGCCGTCGCAGGAAACGCCGGGAATTATTGATTCCATCAAAACAGGTCTTGGCAACACGCTAGGATTTTTAGCGATCGTCTTGGCGCTCGGGACGATGCTTGGAAAAATGATGGCAGAGTCTGGCGGCGCCGAACGCATCGCAAAAACGCTCATTGACCGCTTTGGACGAAAACGCGTTCATTGGGCGATGATGGTCGTTGCCTTTTTAGTCGGTATTCCGGTATTTTTCCAAGTAGGATTCGTCCTGCTCATTCCGCTTGTGTTTACGATTGCGATGGAGACAGGAATTTCGCTCGTGACGATTGGAATCCCGCTCGTTGCCGGATTGTCGGTCGTGCACGGGCTGGTGCCGCCGCATCCGGCGGCGATGGCTGCCGTCGGCATTTTTAAAGCCGATGTTGGAACAACGATTCTTTATTCCATTATCGTCGGATTGCCGACAGCCATTATCGCCGGCCCGTTGTTTGGAAAATGGATCGGGTCGCGCATGTATAAAAAAGTGCCGGCAGAAATCGCCGAGCAGCTTGTGCAGCATAAAGAAGAAAAAGACCTTCCTGGCTTTGGCAACACGTTATTTACGATTTTGCTTCCAGTGATTCTAATGCTGATTGCTTCCATTGCCAATGTCACACTAGACCAAGCGTCGGAAGCATCGAAAGTGTTGCGCTTTATTGGGGATCCGGTCGTCGCCCTGTTAATCGCAACGGTTTATTCGTTCTTTAGCCTTGGCTACGCGCGCGGATTCAACCGCGATAAAGTGTTGAAATTTGCCAACGACTGCCTTGGTCCTGTCGCCAATATTTTGCTTGTCATCGGCGCCGGCGGAGCGTTCAATAAAGTGCTCCTTGACTCGGGCATTGGGGAGCAAATTGCCGATTTAGCGAAGCATTCCCATCTGTCTCCGCTCCTATTAGGATGGGGAATCGCCGCACTCATTCGGATCGCAACCGGCTCGGCGACCGTATCGATGATGACAGCGGCCGGCATCGTCGCCCCGATTGCTGCGAGCATTCCAGGTACGAACACGGAATTGCTCGTATTAGCGACCGGAGCAGGATCTTTGATTCTATCGCATGTCAACGATTCCGGCTTCTGGATGATTAAAGAGTATTTTGGCATGACCGTCAAAGAAACGTTGATGACATGGACAGTGATGGAGACGATTATTTCCATGGTAGCGTTTGTATTGATTGTATTGTTGAACTTAGTGATTTAAGAATAGAAGAAAAACTAGAAGAAAAAATGTCAGGAACTTGCTATAACGAGTCCTGACGTTTTTTTGCTAAGTTTCATGTAATAATTTGTGACATAAAAATTCGAAATATATTATATTTTTAGATTTTTGTCTTGCTTAAATGGGAAAATTATGTATAATGTTGTATATAAATATTACATTTTATGTTATTTAATATTACATAAAATGAAGGGAGGGAAATAGAAAGCTTCTCACGCAGCCATGAGAAGCTTTTACCAAATCAGGTATATGCCTGATTCTAATTAGCCATAATAATTTAGAATCTTGTAAGGAGTGTTTACATGAAGAGATTGGAATGGAAAGCTTTTAAACTGTTAGTCTTGCTTTTATGCGGGCTTATGTTTGCATTAAGCGGATGTGCTGTGTCATCGGCAGTCGATGAGGTGAAGGAAAGTAAGAAAGAAACAAGCACATCGGGAACGGGCGACACGGTCAAAGTAGGTATTCTTCATTCATTGAGCGGCACAATGGCGATTAGTGAGGTATCATTACGTGATGCGGAGTTAATGGCGATTGAAGAGATTAATGAATCAGGCGGTCTGCTAGGGAAAAAAATTGAGCCTGTGATCGAGGATGGGGCTTCAGACTGGCCGACGTTTGCAGAAAAGGCGAAAAAGTTGTTGCAGAAAGATAAAGTGGTGGCGATCTTTGGAGGATGGACATCGGCAAGCCGAAAAGCAATGCTTCCTGTCGTAGAGCAAAATAATGGTTTACTTTGGTATCCTGTACAGTACGAAGGGATGGAGTCTTCACCAAATATTTTTTATACAGGTGCCACAACCAATCAGCAAATCGTCCCAGCGGTAAGCTGGCTGCTAAAAAATAGAGGGAAGAAATTTTTCTTGCTTGGCTCGGATTATGTGTTTCCACGTACAGCAAATAAAATTATTAAAGCTCAATTAAAGGCAGAGGGCGGACAATTGGTAGGAGAAGAGTACACTCCGATTGGTCATACCGATTATAGCACGATTATTAGCAAAATTAAAGAAGTGAAGCCGGATGTTGTGTTTAATACATTAAATGGAGACAGCAACGTCGCTTTCTTTAAGCAATTAAAAGATGCCGGGATTACGTCAAAAGATTTAACTGTTATGTCCGTCAGTATCGCAGAAGAAGAAATTCGTGGAATTGGCGGCGATGTGTTGGCCGGTCATCTTGCCGTGTGGAATTATTTCCAGACAACTAATACACCGGAAAATAAAGTGTTTGTAGAAAAATATAAAAAGAAATACGGGAAAGATCGAGTCACTGATGACCCGATCGAGGCAGCGTATTTAGCCGTTCATTTATGGGCGGAAGCGGTGAAGAAAGCAGGTTCTTTTGATGTAGATAAGGTGAAAAAAGCAGCGGATGGCATTGAGTATAAAGCGCCTGGCGGAACGGTAAAAATCGATGGGGAAACACAACATACATGGAAGATTGTGAGAATAGGAGAAATACAGCCAAACGGACAGTTTAAAGAACTATGGAATTCCGGAAAAGCGATCAAGCCAGATCCTTACTTAAAAAGCTATCAATGGGCGAAAAATTTAAATTAAGTGAAAAATATCAGTTGTGGAAAGGAGTTTAGGCTCCTTTCCATTTCCAAGAAAGGAGCATTCCTG
>NZ_BAWO01000008.1 GCF_000632715.1 Parageobacillus caldoxylosilyticus NBRC 107762
AAACGCTCTTTTAAGTCAGCTGTTAATTGCCATCCCCGTTAGAAGCAATAGCAGCAAATTTCCTTTTCAGCGCTTCTTCGACGACAGGCGGCACTAAATCGGAAATATCGCCGTTATATTTTGCTACTTCTTTCACAATGCTCGAACTTAAAAAAGCGTACTGGCTGTTTGTCATCATAAAAAACGTTTCGATGTTTTCATCAAGGACACGGTTCATCGATGTGATTTGCATTTCGTATTCAAAGTCAGAAACAGCCCGCAGCCCACGCAAAATGGCATTGGCGTTTTTGCTGCGCGCATAGTCGACAAGCAGGCCGTGGAACGACTCTACATATACATTAGGAAACGGACGCGTGACCTCCCGCAATAGCTCTATCCGCTCTTCAACGGAAAACAGCGGTTTCTTGGAAGAGTTGTTCAAAACCGCCACATACACTCGATCAAACACTTTTGCGCCCCTTTTAATAATATCTAAATGGCCATATGTAACTGGGTCAAAGCTTCCTGGACAAACTGCAATGCTCGCCATTTTCCTATTCCCCTTTCTCCTCATCCGTATACCGGTAAATCGAAACCGCGGTAATCCCATACGTCTCCTGTTTCCATTTGTACAGGCCTCCTACCTGTTCAGGAAGGTGTATTTCCGCAGCATGTTCGGCAACGACAACACCGTCTTTTTCCAGAAGATGATGCGCATCAATAAAGGAAAGAAGCGATGGCAACTTTTGCTCTTTGTATGGCGGATCAAGAAAAATCACATGAAAGCAAAGCCCGCGTTTGACAATCGCCTTTAACGCCCGTTCAGCATCATTGCGATATATTTCGGCCTGATCTTGCAGTCCGCATGCCGCTACGTTTTTTTTGATCGTTTTCACCGCCTTGGCGTCATAGTCGACAAAAATGACCAGATCGAGCCCACGGCTTAATGCTTCAATTCCAAGACCACCGCTGCCGCCGAATAAGTCAAGGCCAACACCGCCGGAAAAATACGGACCGATCATATTAAATATTGCTTCCTTCACTTTATCCGTCGTTGGTCTTGTCGACATTCCTGGAACCGCTTGCAGATGTCTGCCTTTACATTTTCCGGAAATGACTCTCATCGTTTTTCACCACGTTTTAACTTTGATGCTATTCAACGTTAATCCTATCATAAACTTTATTATAGTAAAACAGGCGAATTTTTCATAGTGGCATGTATAGAAATCAACAAACTGTCCATAATGAGTAATGACAACATCCACGCGGATGTTGTTGCCAACCACGGAGAAGACTTACGTTTCCCCATAAGTTCTTCCTCCGGTTTCTCCTCTCCCTTTTCTTTTCCTTTCGTTTGCTTGTTCCTCCGATGCGCGGAGGAAAGCAAATGTAAAGGACCCCTGCAGACAAAGTGCTGCAGGGCTTTTTTTGTTTTGGAAACAAACGCGAAATTTTTATTTGAAATTTTGCTAAACAATGATTAAAGTTATGTATGAACCATATCATAAGGGGGATATCCATGATTCAGCGTTTTATCGAGCTAGGTGAAGGCTATTCGGATATATATGAATTAATAGAGCTGGCCCGAGCAAATCGCCATCGTTTATCCGGGCTTTTTGCTTTTCATACAGTGAAAAACGGAAAACCGGTAACGTCCTGCGTCGTCGTCCTGCATCCGACCGATCCAGGGGATTTCCAACCGCTTTACATCTGCCGCGAAGGGATTCCTAATCCATCTGTAAAACCAAACAAGCGCTATGAGCTATTTGCCCAGCTGGCAAAAGAGCTGGGAACGGAGATTATTCATTTGGAAGTAAAACCTTCCACCCTTTTCGCAGAATTGGATCTATATTACCAGCATTTAATCGGCATTATGCGAATGAACCGCTTTATCCCTCCCCTCCAATAGGAAAAAGAAGAGAGGCTGACTTAAAGGCCGGATTAGCAGCCTGCCGGGTCAGCCTCTCTTAGTCGGTCGAATATCCTAACGGATAAGAGGAGTCTTTTTCTTTTTCCTCTTTGGATTCAAACTCCAATTTTAAAAATGGGCGGTAAGATGGTTCTACCCGTTTGACAAACGGTAAGGAAGCAAGCTTTTTCATCATTTCATCGACTTGCTCCATATCGCAATATAAAACGACATATTTTAGCCGTTTCGAAATATAATGAATGTTGCCGAATTTCCGCAAATGTCTACTATGCTTTAATGAATGAAGCCAAACGATAATTCCTTGTCGTTTTGGAAACATATCACCATTCCCCTTTTTATGCTATATGCGGCAACCGCAGCTTCCTCCCGCTCCGCAGCCGCCGGAACAGCTTGCGGACAAAAAGTACGGGTTTCCCGTTGGGACTTTAATTTGCTCGGATACCGCCTTGCCAATTAAGACACTAATCTCGTCCAGCAGCTCCTGAACCGCGTTTTCCGCTTTTTTAAAAGCGGCAATCGTCTCATGAAAATCAAGCTCGCGCTTTGCTTCACGTACTTCTTTCATCACTTGATAATAATCAGGATGATACTTTCCAAAGCGCTGCACCTCTTCATATCGCTCCTTCGCTTTCGCAAAACGAGCGATAATATCTTGGGCAGCGCGGTCTTGCTTCAGCCGTTGCAAGCAGCGGCGGTATTCTTCCGCCACTTCCGATTGTACAACCATTTTCGCTAATGCTTCTGCTTTATCTAAAATCTCGATGCGCTCGAGAGTTGCAATAATCACGTAATTAGCACCTCCACTGTAATGATACCATGAGAAGAAGGAAAATGAGAAGTGAGGAGGATCAGTTGAACAGGCGGTTAACATAAAAAAAGTCTGACTTCCCCGTCAGACTTCTCTTATGGAATCGTTATGGAAAATTCATGCAACATTCCAGTGATTTTTCCATCATTATAAACGAGTTCAAGCCGGATGACATGTTTTCCGGCCGGTAATCCACGCAACATAAATGCTGCTGTATATACCTCATTGATTTTCTGGCCGTTTAAATAGACGTTAATATGCCCGCCATTTTTCCCTTTTTGGAACGGAAAATTGGCGGCGACGCACTCAATCAATACGTCTTTCCCTTTTACACGATGTTTAACCTGGAACGATTTGCTGACTCCTGTCATCGCGTGTACGACGTTAGGCATATTTGTTTGCGGCGTCGGTTTATCATTCCCGCACGCGCCTAACAAAACTACGAAAAATAAACATAACATCATTATTCGTTGCGGCAAAGACATCACTCCTTTGAGAAATAGTCTTTGCCTTTTTGCAAAAAATTAGTCACGCATCGCCTGAAACATATGCAGCATTAAGGAAGCCATCTGCAAAGAATTAGCAATTTTCTCTACTTTATGCGGAATCGTCTGCTTATAGTAATGCAGCGCTTCTAGCTCAAACGAAGGCAGCTTGTGCGGGTAGCGGGAGAGAAGGCGATACCAACGCGGCTGTTCGCGAATAAACGATTGCAGCATTTTTTTCTGGCGAATATATTGCATTACTTCTTTCCTCATTGGCGCCCCCCTTAATCTTTGCGAAACGAAAATGGATGTTCATCTTTTGCCGCACTTATATGCTGCTTTTCCGGCCCTTGAAATTGAGTAATAATATTTTGGATGGCAGCAATCGCTTGCTGAACGCTCGCCAAATGTTTCTGTACCTCATCTGAGTCCATATTTTGCAATATATTAGAAATTTTCTCAAGCCATTTGCTGCTTCCTTTCTCTTTTTGCTTCGCCGGTGACTGCTCTTGTTTATACGGTTCCCACATTTCATCGTCCTCGCCAAATAAATACCAATCTTCGTAAAACTCTTTCCACGTCTTTTTTCCGCTGCGTACTTCCTGAATAATTTTCGGATGTTTTTTTACAAACTGCTTAAACTTTTCCACCGAAGGATGTAGATGTTTGGCCATCGAATACCTACTCCCCCTTTATCCACTCATGCCTATCTACCATATACTATCGCATATATTGGATTGACGTGCGCCCATTTTTTCTACCATGATGGAAAAGTCATCATTCCTTTTGTTCCCACGTCTTTAAAAAGTCTTGCGTATAATAATCACCGGAAACGCCAACGCCAAGATCAGTAAATTGCTCGTTTAATAATGTTTCGCGATGACTTTTGCTGTTCAGCCACTCCTCTACTGCTTCAATGCCGTCCACCTGATGCGCGGCAATATTTTCCCCAGCCATTTGAAATTTTATATTTGCCGTCAATAGTCGATCTTGCAGATCTCCGTGCTTTGGCGATTCATGAGAGAAAAAATGGTGGTCTTGCATATCTTTGCTATGCATGTAAGCGGCGATTGCCGCTTTCTCATGCCAGCGGACCGGATCTACGCGATGGCGGTGCCGGATGACATTCGTAATATCAAAAATTTGCCTTGCGTTCGCCAATTCGACTTCCCGCTGCTTTTTTGCGGATAAAGGAGCGGGATTGGGCAAGATGCCGCGGTATACAAGCTCATACGGCCGCATTTTTACAAATGTTTCCTTTGTCATTAGACGAATGCTTGAAACCTTTCCCGTAAAACGATCGACATATAATTGCGCATAGACATCGCCGATTTTGACAATCGGCCGAGAGGCATAATCCTGTTCCGATAACTCGAAGCGGTATGTTCCCGTGCTTAATTTTATTTCCACATTGGACAAAACAGGCATCATCTTAAATAATTCCGAAAGTGGTTGACCAATGTAAAACGGTTTTGCATTTACATGTTCTCCGCATACAAATGCCGTAACAACCTTTCCGTCCATCATCCCTATTTGGAAGTATTCGCTCGCCTTTCGATTATAAATCCACCATTCATAGTCATAGGCAGAAGCGTCGATTCTGGTTGGCGTGCCAAACTTCTTTTTTACATCTTTTTCTGTTTTTCCAATCAGCGAAACAATGCCGCTTTCGACCTTCGGCTCTTTTACGATATGTTTGTTCGATTCTTCTTGCGGCGGGCTAAGTGGAGAGGGGCTTGGTGCAAAATAATAAAATCCAATTAATAATAACAAAACAAGGAAAAACCATTTCACATGGCAACTCTCGCTTTCCGAAAAAGATATCCTATTGTCATTATAGCCTTTTTCCCACCGCAAAAAAACGCAAAAAGAAAACGAATCCCCCGCTCTTTCAGGGGAATTCGCCTATACAAACTAATTGCATTTTAATGGAGAAAATCCCGTTCCGAAATTTCGGTTAATGCCCGACCGGCGCTTTCATCGGAATAACGGTTTGTGGCAAGGTCGCCAAGGGAAACGATCCCTACAAGCCGGCCGTTTTCCACCACCGGAAGACGGCGGATTTGATGACGCGCCATTTGCTCTGCCGCTTCTTGTACAGAAGCATCAGGAGTTACTGTAATTAATTGATCGCTCATTACTTCCGTCACTTGGGTAGAACCTGGTCGCTTTTCAGCGATTCCGCGCACGACTAAATCACGGTCTGTAATCATTCCGATCAATCGTCCATGATCAACGACCGGAATCGCTCCAACGTTTAAATCACGCATTTTTACTGCTACTTCGTATACGTTATCGACAGGTGTGCAATATTCCACATTGGTTGTCATCACATCACGCACTGTTTGCATGATCCTTCTCTCCTTAATATTTAGTTAGCTATTTCCCAATGAACATTTGTGTCCAATAATGGCCTTATGAACCGCCTTTTGCATAACCGACTCCAATATGAGTAAAATTTTTGTTTAAAATATTGGCACGATGGCCTGGGCTATTCATCCATGCGTTGACTACTTCTTGCGGAGTGCGCTGACCTGCAGCAATATTTTCTCCAGCTGTACAGTAACGAATTCCAAAATTTTTCATCATCGTAAATGGCGATCCATGCTTGGCGTGCCGGCTCCCCATTTCCTGCAATGAATAATAAAACAAGCATGAGTTTTTCATGGCTTACGCCGCCACCTTTTCGCTTTTAGTCTCACCAAATTTTAAAAAAATAACAAATAAAATTTATTTCAAATGGCAAAATGCCGCAAAATAGTAAACAATTCATTGAAAATCCAACCACTTTCATACTATTATAAATGAAGGAATATCTTCTTTTTCGCGTACTAGCATATCGTGTTGTTAGGAGGAATAGAGATGAAATTTGAAAATACTGGAATTGAAAATCAAACCGTCGAGCTTTCCCGCTTAGATGACGTAATGGAACGATTTGGATTCGTTAGAGCCGCCCAATGGGACTATGAAAGAGTTACATACGACCGCAAATTCCAAATCAAGGGAGATATTTTTTATCTGCGCGTGCAAGGATATGCAGTCGAGGGAGACGTCGATTCCCGCTATGCCTTGATCAAATTGCTTACTCCTATTTTAGGCAAATATTATTATCCGCACGGCGTCGAATACGGGGAGGATGAACATTTCCCTTCTTCCCTTGTCAATCAATGTCAAACGATTTTAGCGCAAGTAAAAGAAGAGCTTGACAAAATTCAAGACTAAATGGCTAGTTTCCAGGAAGAAAAACTGTTGCCACGAAATTAGCCCATATCAATATAAAAACGCATGAGCGATTTCTCATGCGTTTTTATATCGCCAAGCGTTTCACCACTACATGTACTGCATTCACGGTAAAAGGAGTCATAAATGCGATTTCCTCTGCAATATGCTTTTGTATTTGCTGGCACAATAAAAGAAGCGGTCCTTCCTGCTTCATCACTAATGATACTGTAACCGTGCAGCGGCCATCATCGGTAACAACGACATGCACTTCACAATCATCAGCGATGATTTCATTTCGGCCTTGCAGACACATCATCACAATCGTGTACAGCGTAGCTTGTGCGGCACTCCATTTGCGGAGGCGGGCGGCAACCGTTTTCATCCCTATCTCCCTCCTGCTTTCTCGCCTCACACCAATCATCGGATGTTTTATAAATAAAATATATGCCGTTTTTCCTCAAGCTGCCACTATGAAGAAAAAACCCGACAAAACGGCTGCCGGGTTTAAAAACCTAAAATCGCCTTAATCATCGACGTCGTTTCCCCACCTTTATAAAATACGTAAAGAAGCAAATAAACAACAACACCGGTTATAGCTGTAAAAAACCATATGACACTGGTAACCGGCCCAAGCCGTCTATGACGGGTCCGTACATCTTTTAAGCCCGTCCAAAGTGTGACAATGCCAAAAATTGCTCCAGCCATAGCCAAAATAATATGAAACACAAGAAAGATCGTATAATACACTTTCACATTGTCAGGACCGCCAAAACTCGTGTTCCCAATAAAAATCGTTCGCGATAAATAAATAATAAAAAACAATAAAGCGAACATCGCTGCAGTTAACATTACCTTTTTATGGGCATCAATGTTTCTCCTCCGTATTAAATACCATCCATACGCTACTAATGCTGCACTAATGACAATACAGCCCGTGCTGATCGTCGGCAAAATCGGCATTTTGTTTCCCCTTTCACGTTATCCACTTTTTTCTCTATTCATATTACTTACCTGGCTGTGGAGAGATAATGGTTTCCACCGACTCTTTTTCCCGCTCTTTTCGATACCAGTCAATAAAAATGAAAAATAACATTGTGCCGTACACAATCTCTTGAATAATTTTCATTAGCACGCCGCCAAGCTGCTGATCATACAGCGGTGGCATCGATAAAAACATTTGCGGACCAGTTAAATTCAACGACGCTAATGTTCCTTTCGGAACACATAATTGTAAGGAGGTAAGCCATGCTTGTGGGTCTGTAAACGTTTGGTACAACGGCGAATTCGCAAAAATAATTAATGCGCATGCCGGCGTCAACAATACCCCATCAGCGAAAATAAATCCAACCTTTCTTAGGCCTGAAAGTGTTTGCCATTGCGGCAATTTGTTTACTAGCGGCCACCACATAAAAAACGCTACGATAAAAATGGCAATCGTGACGACCGCATGATATAAGGCATTGGTGTTAAGAAAATCAAAAATCAATGGAACGTGGTAAAACGAAAACAATCCATTAAACAATAGGAGAGCAACAAGTGGTTTGGTAAAGAACAAAAAAATTCTTTTCACCGCTCTCACTTCGAGCATGCGTTCATATAACCAGTTTGGAATTCCTAAAATAAAACACTGTGGAATAATCAGATATAATATAGCCATTTGGATCATATGTGCGCTAAACATCAAATGACTAAGCAAATCAAGCGGCGATCCTTTACAAAGGTAAAGAAGAACAATCCCTGTTAAAAAATAAGCTTTTTGTTTCGGTGTAGCTGGCCCTTCTTTTGTAAATTTATGATGCCATGGGCCAACAATAAGCATATACATAACCGCGATGCATAAGAGAAACAAAAGAAAAAACGGGCTCCATAATGCACGGAATCCGAACATTTGCAACGATGCAATCATTATGTTCACCTCAATTCTTTTCAAGCAACATTATACTACATAGTCATTTCTTATTCCATGTTGAAAAAGGGGAATCAGCAATACGCTGATTTCCCCTCTTTTTTACCACCAAACAACCGTCACAAATGCCCAAACGGTAAGAAACGCAACAAATACACCTGCATAAATAAACAGCGCTGGAAGTTCGTGTCCTTTATGGCTCATATGCATGAAATAGTACAATTGGAATGCTACTTGCACTACTGCAAGAAGAAGAATAAATGGAATTGAAAACCAATGAGAAAATTCATCATAACCGACCGCAGCAAACGAAATTAATGTTAGCAAAATCATTAATACAAAGGAAATAACTTGATGTTTCATTTCCTCCGCGTTTTTTCTGCGGCGATATGCTAAATCAACACGCTCGTTTCCGGAGTTTGTTTGATTCACCATATATTCACCCCACCATTCCCATTAGGTATACGACGGTAAAAATGAATACCCATACAACGTCGATAAAGTGCCAATATAAACTTGCCACGTAAAATTTTGGCGCGTTATACAAGTTTAACCCGCGTTTGGCATTGCGAATCATTAATGTCAAAATCCAGGACAGCCCGAACGCAACGTGGCTTCCATGCGTTCCGACTAACGTATAAAATGCAGAAGCAAATGCACTTTTCGTGAATACGTGGCCCTCATGAACGTATTCATTAAACTCGTAAATTTCCAACCCTAAAAATCCTGCTCCTAACAAGACGGTGATGCCAAACCAAAGCATCATTTTCTTAAAATCGAAATTTTTCATATGATAAATCGCATAGACGCTTGTTAAACTGCTCGTTAAAAGAAGCATCGTTGCCACAAAAACAAGCGGCATTTGAAACAATTCGTCCGCAGAAGGCCCACCGGCGGTCTTATCTTTCAGCGCCAAGTAGGTAGCAAAGAGGGAGGCGAAAAGAACCGTCTCTCCCCCTAAGAATAACCAAAAGCCAATAAATTTATTTTTTCCTTCGAGGGTGGCTCTTTCTGGTGAAGACGGGAACGTTTCCGCCGTTAATTTTTCTTCCACTTGCATTATGCTTTAGCCCCCTTTTTCTCCAATTCAAGAACTTCTTCTTTATGAATATGGAATCCGTGATCATCAATTACCGAACGCAAGAACATCGAACCGAATGTAATCAGCAATCCGATAATGCCGACCGGCAATCCCCAAGAATGATCGTTGTGGTACGTAAAACCGAATGCAGCAACAAACAAACCAAATGAAATGATAAACGGCAGGAAGGAAGAGTTTGGCATATGAATGTCCCCAAGCGGTTCGGCTGGTGTCAGCTCTTTCTTTCCTTCCATTTTTTCAATCCAATATGCATCCAGCCCACGTACAAGCGGAGTTTGCGCAAAATTATATACCGGAGGTGGCGAAGAAACCGCCCATTCGAGCGTACGGCCGTCTCCCCAAGCATCCGCTTCCGCTTTTTCGCCTTTTACTGTTGTAATAACAATATTAATTAAAAGAATTACCGTTGCTGCTGCCATAAAGAACGCACCAATCGTACTGATAAGGTTGCCTGTTTCCCAACCTTGGTTCGGCAAGTACGTAAAGACGCGGCGCGGCATTCCCATTAATCCAAGGAAATGCTGAATGAAGAATGTTAAATGGAAACCGATAAAGAATAGCCAGAATGTAATTTTACCAAGCGTTTCATTTAACATTTTACCGAACATTTTTGGCCACCAATAATGGGAGCCTGCTAATAGAGCAAACACAACCCCACCGACGATAACATAGTGGAAGTGCGCTACAACGAAATAACTGTCATGATATTGATAATCCGCTGCTGCTGCTGCGTTCATTACTCCTGTTACACCGCCCATGACGAAAGACGGAATGAACGCGACCGCATAATGCATCGGTGTTGTAAATCGGATATTTCCGCCCCACATCGTAAAGAGCCAGTTAAAGATTTTAATACCTGTAGGAACAGCAATTGCCATCGTCGCAACCGCAAAAATTGCGTTCGCAACTGGCCCCATACCGGTTGTAAACATATGGTGCGCCCATACCATGAATCCTAAAAATCCGATTAACACAGTCGCAAACACCATGGAAGAATAACCGAATAGACGCTTTTTGGAGAACGTCGCAAAAATTTCCGAGAAAATACCGAACGCCGGCAGTACAAGAATATACACTTCCGGATGCCCGAAAATCCAGAATAAATGCTCCCAAATGATCGTATTTCCGCCCGCAGCCGGGTTAAAGAAATTACCGCCAAACAAACGATCCATCATCATAAAAATGAAACCAACGGTAAGCGGCGGAAAGGCAAACAGAATAAGCGCAGAAGTAACAAACGTCGCCCATACGAACATCGGCATGCGCATGTACGTCATGCCCGGAGCACGCATGTTAATAATCGTGACAAGGAAGTTGATCCCGCCCATTATTGTACCAAAACCGGAAATTTGCAAACCGAGCACGTAAAAATCAATGCCATGGGTTGCTTTCGATTCAAGAGATAATGACGCGTATGATGTCCAGCCAGCGTCTGGCGCTCCACCTAAAAACCAAGAACAGTTCAAGAAAAGACCGCCGAAGAAGAACAACCAAAAACCTAACGCGTTTAAGAATGGGAACGCGACGTCACGCGCACCAATCTGAATCGGAACGACTGCGTTCATCATCGCGAAAACAAGAGGCATCGCTGCCAAGAAAATCATTGTCGTACCGTGCATGGTTAATACTTGGTTATATAAACCACCGACTAGAAAATCATTGTTCGGCTTTGCCAGCTGAATGCGGATGAGCAGTGCCTCAATACCGCCCATTATGAAGAAAAGACCACCAGCAATCAAATAAAGATGGGCGATTTTTTTATGGTCTACCGTTGTCAGATAATCCCAAATAACGGCACCGACACCCTTTTTACGTGCTAAGGTACTCACAGTGAAACCTCCCTTTGTTCAATCTCTTTTACTCTACTTTTAAGCTCATTAAATATTTCGCAAGAGCATTAATTTGCTCTTCTGTCAATTTACCATATGTACCTGTCATTTTGTTTCCAGGTTTTACACTTTCAGGATTTCTCAACCATTTCTTTAAGTTTTCTTCATTGTGGTCCAAAATGCCAGCAATGCGCTCGCGATCGCCAAAGTTGGCCAAGTTTGGCGCTGTACGCGCTTGTTCTGGACGTTTGTCAACTGGAGTAACAGCGTGACAGCCAATACAGCTTTTATTGAAAATTGCTTCTCCTTGCTTAGCAACCGGATCCGTAACAACCGGTTTCGCATTTTTCATTTTTTCAATCCATTGATCGAATTCTTTTCTAGGAACTGCTTTTACTTTGAAGTCCATCAATGCATGGGAAGGACCGCAAAGCTCCGCACATTTACCGTAGAAAACGCCGCCTGCTTTGTCAGCCGCTTTTTGGTCAAACTCAAGCCAGAATTGGTTTTTGTTCTCTGTATTTGTATCCATTTTTCCACCAACAGCTGGAATCCAGAACGAGTGTTTTACATCGGATGCTTTCAGATTAAAATACACCCGTTCGTTGGTTGGAACGACTAAATCTTGGCTTGTGATAACCCCATAGTCTGGATATTCAAATTCCCACCAATAAAGGTTTGCACGAACATTGACAACAAGCGTATCTTTATCGCGCTTTTCTTTGTTCATCGGTTTGACATCCGCCAGCTTAAACGTTGCGGAAACCGTTGGAACTGCCAAGATAAGCAATAGAATAATTGGAATGACAGTCCAAATGATTTCAAGTTTATGGCTTCCTTCCACTTGTTTAGGAATTTTGTTTTCCTCGCCTTTACGTTGCCGGAATCGAATGACAACGTATACAAAGATAATCGTTACAACAACAATAACGAGAACCATAATGGCCGTGCTAAGCAGCATCAGCGAATATTGCATGTCTGCTACTTCGCCTGCCGGCTGAAGCGTCGATAAAAACGGCTTTCCACAGCCGGCTAACAGAAGCGCCATCACACTGAAAAGAGAAAACAAGCGCCAGTTACGTAGCCATTTCTTCATAGCCTAATCAAACCCCTCTTTCTACTTGATGAAATAAAAATAAATTTATATGAATTCTTTCTCTTATGGAAAGAATTTTAAACCGCTTTTGTTTACCACAGGGTGGCGATGACCATCGTCACAAATAAAATCGTCAAATAGTTAAGTGAATAAATAAACATCCATTTTGCCCACTTTAAATCATCTTTCATTTTAAACCCATAAAGCCCCAGCGCAAGCCACCCCACGTTTAATAACGTAGCAACAGTTAAAAACGGCACGCCTAATGAAAACAAATAAAACGGTAGCGGCAATAAGCACGCAACCCATACAATGATTTGCCGTTTCGCCATCGCAAAACCATGGACAACAGGAAGCATTGGGATGCCTGCAGCACGGTATTCTTCGCACCGCTTCATTGCTAGTGCCAAAAAGTGTGGCGGCTGCCATATGAACATGATTAAAAATAGAATGAGCGGAACAACATGGAAGCTTGGATCTACCGCTGTCCATCCAATTACCGGCGGCACTGCACCAGAAATGCTGCCGATAACAGTATTAAGCGTATAATTCCGCTTTGACCACATCGTGTACAAAAATACGTAAGTTACCATTCCGATCAGCCCAACGACAGCAGCGGTGGCCGTCGTCATTAGCAAGCTAATCGTTCCTACCGTTACTAGAGCGACTCCAAGCCAAAGCACCCGCTTTGGTTCTATCGTTCCCGTTACGGTCGGCCGTGTTTTTGTCCGTTCCATAAACTGGTCGATATCGCGGTCGATAAAGTTATTAATGCTGCATGAACCTGCTATAACAAGCGCAGCACCAAACAACGTAAAGAATACAATATGGAGGTTTTCCAAAAAACCTTCCCCCGTAAAATAGAGAGCCAACCATAGTCCGGTAAAAGTGGTGATTAAATTCGAGTTGACGATTCCTATTTTTATGACGGAGGAAAGCTCTTTCCAAATGGTCCCTATATTTACACGCGGGCGATCTCCCGCATGGGCAGTATTTGTTTTTAAATTTGACATTCTCCTGTTCCTCCTCATCACACCGCCAACTTTTATACGCTCAATGAACGGTGCCATATAAAAAATTTTCTTCATTTCCATCATATCATAATGCATTAGCAATCATCTTTGCAGGAAAATATTTCTTACATTAGAACAAATAAACCTATTTTCTCTTTATATTAAATCACATTTTCACGACATAATGTGAACTTTTTTTGAATAATTTGTGTCAAATTTTCGAATCAAAAAAAACACATTTATTCTCTTCTATCAGCAGAAAACGCTTTTACTACTTATCCCACTAATATTTCTAACAAACTTATTCAACTTATTCAATATGTAAACGTCATTTTGTTTTCTGCGTATCATCATGTAAAATTGTATTTGGCTAAATTGCCGTTTTTATTTCTTTTTTGTAAGATAAATGTATACTTTACTAAAATTATTGACAAAATAATGATTTCTCATTACAAGAAGGTGAAGATTTTGCAACGGTCTTTAAAATGGTTTGCATCGGCTACGACATTGGCAATGCTATTTGTCCTTATCGGCGGGGCACTCGTAACAAAAACCGGATCCGGCATGGGGTGCGGACGATCATGGCCGCTTTGCCACGGTCAATTCATTCCTTCGCAAATTACCCCTGAACTCGTCATTGAATTAAGCCACCGGCTCGTATCCGGTTTAGCTGGAATAATGGTGCTTGTCCTATCTGTCTGGACATGGCGAGCAATCGGGCATATTCGCGAAACAAAGTTTTTAGCGATCGTTTCCTTTGTCTTTCTCGTGTTGCAAGGATTAATCGGCGCCGCTGCCGTCGTCTGGGGGCAATCTGATTTTGTCCTTGCGCTGCATTTCGGCATCTCCCTCATTTCGTTCGCAGCCGTTTTTTTGCTAACGCTTCTTATTTTTGAAATCGACAAAAAATTTGACGCCGAGTCGCTCGTATTGGATCGAAAAATGAAATTTCACATTTACGGCGTCATCACTTATTCCTATATCGTTGTTTATACTGGCGCATTGGTCCGCCACATGCAGGCAAGTTTAGCGTGTCCAAGCTGGCCAATTTGCGCGAAAGCACGCATCATGCCTGTGCAGCTTCATGAATGGGTGCAAATGGGGCATCGCCTTGCTGCAGCGCTTATTATTGTTTGGATTTCGGTAGCAACGATCCAGGCAGTGAAATATTATAAGCAGCAGCGCGTTGTCTACTGGGGATGGATTATTTCTCTCATCCTTGTTTTGTTACAAATGATAACGGGCGCGCTGATCGTATTGACTCAATTAAATTTATATATCGCTTTAG
This sequence comes from Parageobacillus caldoxylosilyticus NBRC 107762, assembly GCF_000632715.1. Classification (GTDB taxonomy): domain Bacteria; phylum Bacillota; class Bacilli; order Bacillales; family Anoxybacillaceae; genus Saccharococcus; species Saccharococcus caldoxylosilyticus. Next base: position 14,659 of record NZ_BAWO01000008.1, read on the forward strand.
CGCATGCGTTCTTTATTTCTTGTTTATTCGGCGTGCTCAGCTATTTGATGATGCTCGCGCTGCGCAGCAATCACCATCAGCAGCAAGTGAAGGAAACCAATGAGCCGACTAAATCAGTTCCATCAATATTGCTAAAATAAAGCGCTTGGGACAAACCCAAGCGCTTTATTTTATTTCGTCAATTCGATTAACAGGTCACCAGCCTGAATGGCGTCACCATTTTTTACATAAATGTCTTTGACAATACCCGAGAACGGCGCCTGCACTGTCGTTTCCATCTTCATCGCTTCCGTAATCATTAAATGGTCGCCTTTATTCACTTTTTCCCCTTTTTCGACGAGCACTTTCACGACCGTTCCTGGCATTGTCGCCGCAATATGATTCGGATTGGCACGATCTGCTTTAATGCGTTCGACGACTGCCGATTTAATGCTTTCATCGCGGATAATCACTTCGCGCGGCTGTCCGTTTAATTCAAAGTAGACGACGCGCGTTCCGTCCGCCTGCGGCTGCCCGATCGAAACGAGCTTGACAATGAGCGTTTTTCCTTTTTCGATTTCCACTTCGATTTCTTCGCCAAGACGCATTCCATATAGGAAAGTCGGCGTGTCCAACACCGAAATATCGCCATATTTTTTGACCGTTTCCGCATATTCTAAAAATACTTTCGGGTAAAGAGCGTAGGCCAGCACATCAAAATCGGTCACTTCACGGTCAAGAGCATGGTATAATTCTTCTCTTAATCGATCAAAATCTACCGGCTCTAGCAATTCCCCAGGCCGAACGGTAATCGGCTCGCGCCCTTTTAAAATAATGCGCTGCAATTCTTTCGGGAATCCGCCGTGCGGCTGTCCTAAATATCCTTCAAAAAACTCCACAACCGAATCCGGGAAGTCAAGCGTTTCACCGCGCTCGAAAATATCTTGTTCCGTCAAATTGTTTTGCACCATATAAAGCGCCATATCGCCGACGACTTTGGATGACGGCGTTACTTTGACGATATCGCCAAACAAGTCATTGACGCGGCGGTACATTTCTTTCACTTCATCCCAGCGGTCACCAAGCCCAACCGCTTTAGCCTGCTGCTGCAGGTTGCTGTATTGTCCGCCCGGCATTTCATGCATATACACTTCCGTATGCGGAGAATTCATGCCGCTTTCAAACTCTTGGTAAAACTTCCGAACGTCTTCCCAATAGCGGGAAAGCTGCTCGAGTCCATGTATATTGATCTCCGGCGCGCGCTTCGTTCCTTCTAACGCGTAATAAAGCGTATTGGCGCTCGGCTGCGACGTTAAGCCCGCCATGGAGCTAACAGCAACGTCAACGATATCTACTCCTGCTTCAATCGCCTTCGCATACATATAAATGCCATTTCCGCTCGTATCGTGCGTATGAAAATGAATTGGAATATCCACCGTTTCTTTCAACGCGGAAATAAGCACATAAGCCGCCTCCGGCTTTAATAAGCCAGCCATATCTTTAATTGCCAAAATATGCGCTCCCGCCTGCTCCAGCTCTTTGGCGATTGTTTTATAATAATCGAGATTATACTTCGGACGGCTTGGATCTAAAATATCTCCTGTATAGCAAACGGCCGCTTCAGCAATTTTGCCTGTTTGCCGAACGGCGTCAATGGCCACCGTCATTCCTTTTACCCAGTTTAAGCTATCAAAAATGCGGAATACATCAATGCCGGCTTGTGCTGATTTTTCGACAAATTCACGAATGACATTATCTGGATAGTTTTTGTAGCCGACAGCGTTGGCAGAGCGCAGCAGCATTTGGAACAAAATATTTGGAATTCGTTCCCTCAATTTTAACAAACGGTCCCACGGATCTTCTTTTAAGAAGCGGTACGCAACGTCAAACGTCGCCCCGCCCCACATTTCAAGTGAGAACAAATTTGGCAGCAGGCGCGCCGTCGGTTCGGCGATACGAACTAAATCGACCGTGCGCACACGCGTTGCCAGCAGTGATTGATGGGCGTCGCGGAATGTCGTATCCGTCAGCAATACGCGGTCTTGCTCTTTTATCCATTGAACGAGCCCTTCCGGCCCTTTTTCATCTAAAATTTGCTTCGTCCCGCCCGGAACCGGTTCAGCATAACTTACTTTCGGGATGCGCGGTTTATCAAATACCGGTTTTTTCTTTTTCCCGATTCCAGGAAAGCCGTTTACCGTAACCGTTCCAATATAGGTCAACATCTTCGTCCCGCGGTCTTTCCGGCGTGGGAAGACGAACAGTTCCGGCGTCGTATCAATAAACGACGTATCATATTCTCCCGATAAAAACTTTGGATGTTGCACGACATTTTCTAAAAATGGAATATTTGTTTTAATTCCACGGATTCGGAACTCCCGCAAGTTTCGCAACATTTTTCTTGCTGCTTGCTCAAACGTAAGCGCCCATGTGGACAATTTCACAAGCAAAGAATCGTAATATGGCGTAATCACTGCCCCTTGGAAACCGTTGCCCGCGTCCAAACGAACGCCAAATCCGCCGCCAGAACGGTATGCCATAATTTTTCCGGTATCCGGCATAAAATTGTTGAGCGGGTCTTCCGTCGTTACGCGCGACTGAATCGCATACCCGTTGATGCGAATATCTTCTTGCTTTGGAATGCCGACCTCTTTGCTATGAAGCGAATAACCGTCGGCAATCAAAATTTGCGATTGGACGATATCGATTCCTGTGATCATTTCCGTAATCGTATGTTCCACTTGAATGCGCGGATTGACTTCAATGAAATAAAAATCGTTTCCGGATACAAGAAACTCTACCGTCCCCGCGTTCACATAGCCTACATTTTTCATAAGTTTGACCGCAGCTTCACATATTCTTTGCCGCAATTCATCTGATAGCGAGACGCTAGGCGCCACCTCTACCACTTTTTGATGCCGGCGCTGTACGGAGCAGTCCCGTTCATAAAGGTGGACGATATTCCCTTCGTAATCCCCCAAAATTTGCACTTCAATATGTTTCGGTTTTTCAATCAGTTTTTCCACGTACACATCATCGCTGCCAAACGCCGCTTTCGCTTCGGATTTGGCGCGCTCGAACGCTTCTTTTACTTCCGATTTCGCCCGGACGATACGCATGCCGCGGCCGCCGCCGCCCAACGCCGCTTTAATAATGATTGGATAGCCATACGTTTCCGCAAAGCGCACGACCTCCTCCAAACTACGCACCGGCCCGTCGCTTCCCGGAATGACCGGAATCCCCGCCAATTCCGCCTGATGGCGGGCTTTTACTTTATCGCCGAACATATCTAAATGCTCTTCGTTCGGACCGATAAAAATAATTCCCTCTTCACGGCAACGTTTAGCGAATTGAATATTTTCCGAAAGAAAACCGTATCCTGGATGAATCGCATCGACATCGTGGGCTTTGGCAATCTCAATAATTCCTTCAATATCTAAATACGCTTCAATCGGCTTTTTTCCTTCGCCGACTAAATACGCTTCATCCGCTTTATAGCGATGATAAGAACCAGTGTCTTCCTTCGAATAAATAGCGACCGTACGGATGCCAAGTTCCGTGCAGGCACGGAAGACACGAATGGCGATTTCTCCACGGTTTGCGACAAGTACTTTGTTAATTCGACGTGTTTTCATATGTTTCTCCTCTCCTCCTTTCTAATAAAACTATAACGGTTTTCGCTTTTTGTAAATACGTTCTCTAAAAAGTCAGACCTTTTTTTTGCACTTTTTTCACAGTTTTTACCTTTCGTTTATAGTTTTCTTCGTATTTCGTAAACATCGATATGTTGACAAGCACTCCAAGAGAGGTCATAAACAGCATAAGCGAGGATCCTCCATAACTAACAAGCGGCAATGGAACTCCAGTAAGTGGAATCACTCCTGTTACGCCTCCCACATTAATAAACGTTTGAATGCCAATCATGACAGAAATTCCAATCGCAAGAAGACTGCCAAACGCGTCATTGCATTTTCTCGCAATCCACAATCCTCTTAACACAATGAAAGCTAAAAGGCCTAATGTAAATACTACCCCAAAAAGCCCTAGTTCTTCAGCAATAATTGCTATAATAAAATCGGTGTGCGACTCAGGTAAATAGCCATATTTTTGAATGCTTTTTCCTAATCCTAATCCTTTTATTCCTCCTAATCCAATTGCCAAATAGGAATTAACGAGCTGAAACCCTTCGTCATTAGCATATTTAAACGGATCTAAAAAGCTATAAATCCGTGACATCCGCTCCTTGGAAAAAATTTTATCGCCAAGGATAGGGATAATAATCGGGGACACGATAATGAACATAAGCATAAAGAACAGCAGCTGCTTAAACAACAAACGGAGCCGCAGCCCTGATGACAAAATTAAACACGAAGCAATCGCCAACACAATCATCGCTGTGCCAAAGTCGGGCTGAATCGCAATTAAAAAGCAAATAAACAACGTATAGTAAATCGGAAATAAATTGCTTTTTACAGGCTGGGATAATCTTTTTTGTTTATTGGCAAATGCTGCCGCTAAGTAAACGATCAGTCCGAACTTTGCCAGCTCGGCTGGCTGTAAGCTTAACGCGCCGACCCGAAACCAGCTTGTTGCGTTGTTCGCTGTATGTCCAAGAAACGCCACTGCGATTAACAGAAGCGGGGAGACAAAAAAGATTAATTTAACTAACTTTTCCTTCGCCCATACTTTATAAGGAATAATCAGTGTGATGAAAAATCCAATAAATGCTATAACAAGCCATAGCTTTTGCCGCTGATAAAAATAGTCGCTCGGCACCTCGAAGCGAATGACGGCAGTGATCATGCTCGAACTATAGACCATAATCAAGCCGAACAATGAAAGCATCACCACTGCGATAATCAACGGATAGTCGTAACACTTTAGCACCTTTTTCATGAGTTCCTTATCCATCATTCCTCTTCCTTATTTGCTAGTATGTACATTAAAATCATTCGTAATTGCCCTTTGTTTTCCTTCTTAAAAACAGAAAAACTCAAACGATTGCAACTTACCAACCGTTTGAGTTAACGATTTATTTTTATCGTACGCGCTTTTTTGTTACCGCCTCATGCAATGCGGAAAGCTCGCGCTCGAGCCGGTCGAGCAGCGCTTTGCCTTCCTTCTCATTCACCAGACCGAGACGCACGGCAAAATCAATTTCCCGTGATAGACCGAACATTTGCGTATCAAGCACTTCCTCATAGAGTGGACATTGCGGCATCGTCAAATTATCCATTTGCACTTGAATTAGCTTTACAATTTTATCGGCATCCGCTTGCAGAAGCGCGTACGCTTTTTCGCGATAGTTAATTGCATCGCCTGTCACATCCATCCCTCCGTTCTCCCCTAATCCTTCTTTAAATCTTAACGTGAAACATGCAATTTTGCAAGTTGAAACACTTGTCAATTGGAATGATAGAAGCGAATGAACAGCTTTGAGCATCAGCCGTAAACATTCTCCTCATAGTAATAGGAAAAAGATATGAACGCACATTACACATGACAAACTATCCATTTACCATTATACTAAAAACAGCAGCCGATGTAGAGGAGAGGATCAAAAATGAACGATATTATTCTGATAACGGGAAATGTAAAGTTTACCATTACGCTGGACCCGGGAGTATGGATTTTTGATGATCGTAAAATAGATTTACACACATACTTTTTAAACCCTTCCCATGGGCAGCAGCATGAGCAACAGGAAGAAGAAGAGGAAATCAAAAAGTTATCTGCTTTTTGGGATCGGGAAATTCAGGAAGGTGCCGTTTCTCCGCCTACGTTAAAGACAGAAAAACGCTTTTTGAAGGAAAAAATCATTACGGGGACGTTTGCAATGCCGCTCGCTCCCTTTTTGCGCAATGCGGAGCCGCTGCCGGATGCAAAGGAGCTGACAATCGTAACCGAGCATGATGAAATAACGATTTCGCTTCAACAAGCATATGAAGCGATTCTCGGCTTTTCTAAAGATGGAAAACCGTTAAGGGAAGACGGGCCCGTACATTTTTATTTTGGCGACGGTTCCAACCGCGAAACGCCGATTACCCATGTTCGCCGCTTTGTTGTCCGCTAAAGCTGGATGCCCCAGCGCCCTGGGGCATCCAGCTTTTTTTACAGTATATCCGCAGCAAGCTGCGCCAATGCAGAGCGCTCTCCTTTGATCAGGCGGACGTGCCCGGCAATCTTCTGGTCTTTAAATTTCTCCACGACGTACGTGAGGCCGTTGTTATATTCGTCCAAATATGGGTGATCGATTTGCTCCGGATCGCCCATCAAAATGATTTTGCTTTTCTCGCCGACACGCGTTAAAATCGTTTTTACTTCGTGTTTCGTTAAATTTTGTGCCTCATCAATGATAATAAACTGCTCTGGCAGGCTGCGGCCGCGTATATAGGTGAGCGCTTCTACTTCAATCGAACTCATTCCCGCTAAAATTGCATCTAATTCCCCTGTTTTTTTTGTGTTAAACAAGTATTCTAAATTATCAAAAATCGGCTGCATCCACGGGCGCAACTTTTCTTCCTTTTCCCCCGGCAAAAAGCCGATATCTTTTCCCATGGGGACGATTGGTCTGGCGACAAGCAGCTTTTTGTACGTGCGTAAATCTTCCGTCTGCATCAATCCCGCCGCAAGAGCAAGCAGCGTTTTTCCCGTTCCCGCTTTGCCAATCAAGGTGACAAGCTGGATGTCATCGCGCGTAAGCAGTTCAAACGCCATCGTTTGCTGCACGTTGCGCGGGCGAATCCCCCATATATGTTCATGATGAAACACAAGCTTTTTCACTTTTTTGCCGCTGTGATCGACAATGCCTATGGCAGAGGCGGAACCGCCAAACGCATCTTTCATAATGATAAATTGGTTTGGGTAAAAAGGATGATTGGCAATGTCGGCTAAAACGAGTTCTCCTTTTTCATAAAATCGTTGCAAGTGCTCTGTCCCTATGTATAGCTCGAGAAACCCAGTATAAATATGGTCCACATCGACAACGCGGTCGCTTAAAAAATCTTCTGCTTGCAAGCCAATTGCATCTGCCTTCACGCGCACAAGCGCGTCCTTGCTGACTAAAATAACAGAACGTCCATTTTCTTTTGCCTGTTCCTCGATAGATAAGTTTTTTGCTACCGCTAAAATGCGGTTGTCATTTGTTTTTTCCACAAAAATTTCCTGCAGTTGCTGAAAAGAGCGATGATTTAATTCAATGCGCAGCACTCCGCCGTTTTCGAGCGGAATTTTTTCATGCAGCTTTCCGTTTTCGCGCAGACGGTCGATCAGCTTCGATACTTGCCGAGCGTTTCTGCCGATTTCGTCCATGTACCTTTTTTTCGAATCAACTTCCTCGAGCACGACCGCCGGAATGACCACTTCATTGTCTTCAAACGAAAAGATGGAATATGGATCTTGCAGCAGCACATTTGTATCTAATACATATATTTTTTTTCCCAAATTACCACTCTCCCCATTTTTCATTTTTTACTTTCCACTATTGGACAGGAATGGTTGTTATATAAGATATGAAAAAATGCATAAAGATAGAAGAATGTTTGCAAAATAAAGTAAAAAAATGAGATAGAGGTGTGCAAACGATGAACTGGATCCGGTATTTGTTGGTTGCCTTATGCATTTGCTTATTGGGTGGATGTAATATAGGAAATGATGAGCGTGCCAATGACACAGAACGCTCGCTTGTTCGTGTCAAAAACACGACAGATGAAAAAATAACGAACAAGGCAGGCCAAGACATTGCCCACCGCCTCGCTGACTTAGCCAAGCGCGTGCCAAACGTAAACGATGCGACCGTGCTTGTGGTCGGAAAATACGCCATTGTTGGCATCGATATCGATGCAAATATGGATGCTTCGCGGGTCGGAACGATTAAATATTCCGTTGCTGAAGCGCTGCAAAAAGATCCTTATGGAGCTAACGCCATTATCATCGCTGATCCTGACCTGTATGCCCGCTTGAAAAACATCGCCAGACAGGTGGATAACGGTCGGCCTGTTCAAGCGTTTATGAACGAAATTGCCGACATCGTCGGACGGGTCATGCCGGAAGTGCCTAGCGATTTATTGGAAACGACACCACCGGAGCCAACCGACGAAAATGATTCGCAACTAAACAAGAAAGAGGAGCAGCAGCTTCATCGCCGTCAGGAAAAACAATCGAATGAATACTTAAATCAATAAAGAGCTTAGCTCAAAGCTAAGCTCTTTATTGATGAATGGCGTTGCATTGCCGCATATGTATCATCCATGTTCGGATTCATGATATAATAAAATTAAGACAACTCTTCTTCGGCTTACCCATCGGTTAAAGGGAAGTCTTCTTATTTTTCTGATACAAATTTGTATGAGCCAACGAGGTGGACAATGAGAGTTAAATGTGTTCTTTGCGACCGAATCGATACGATTGATGATGAATCGCTGCTGGCAAAACGGCTACGAAACCGCCCTATTCACACCTATATGTGTAAAGAGTGCTACGATCGCATCGCCGAAAAAACGAAGGCGCGGCTAGCAACTGGAAAATTTCGCATATATCGTTCCACATTGTCCGACGATGAATGGTAAATGTCGGTGTAGCCAGCCTTCTTTCCCGCTTGCCAGCAGCATCCTGGATTTTGCATCAAAAAAGCCGGGGACAAAAAACCCGGCTTTTTTAGGAAAGATAGTTGCGATATTTTTCTGGATTCTTTTCTATTTGCTCCAACATCACATCAATCAGTTCCACCGGAAACCGCGCCATTTGTTTTTCCCCGTTTCGCTCGTAGTGAACGATATACATTTCCCCGGCTCCATCTTTGTTGACTTGCAGTTCGGTAATTTGAAAATCGTGCCTTAGTATTTCGTAAAAAAAGGAAGCTGTCTCTTGGGCCGCCATATCGTCCGGACGCGCCTGTGCCACCACATAAATCGTCAGCCAATTATAAAGGGCATCTTGCAACGATTTCATCGCTTCACCGCCTTATTTTTCTTCTTTCATCTCGTGTCCTTTGGATTGGTATAGGCGGACTTTATAAATAATTAATACGAGAGCGGCGACCACCAATCCTTCCGCAATCGGCAAAAATACGGCAAAAAAGGTTAAAATCGTGCAGCCTAACGCCAACAACACATAGATAATGACGTTTTTAAGCAAGGGAAGCTTCTTGGCAAAACCGAGACGGTACACAACGGCAGCCAAAACAAAAATTGTAATGTAAAGAAGCCACATCCCTTTCTCCGGATTTGCGTCCACTTTATATAGCGATGCAAAAAACGTCAGGCGTTCTAAAACATCCACCAAATTCCCCCCCCTTATTTCGCCTGCTGCGCTGCTTTCTTTTTCTTCTCCACCTTTTCGCGCTCGCTTTTATTTAATATTTTTTTGCGCAGGCGAATCGATTTTGGCGTTACTTCGCAATATTCGTCGTCATTTAAATATTCAAGCGCTTCTTCAAGCGTCATTAAACGCGGCTTTTTCATCGTAACCGTTTGCTCTTTTGTCGACGAGCGGATGTTCGTCATATGTTTTTCCCTGCAAATATTGACGACCAAATCGTTTTCGCGATTGTGCTCGCCGACAATCATTCCTTCATATACCTCCGTCCCCGGCTCGACAAAAATCGTTCCTCGGTCTTCTAGCTGCATAATACCATACGCCGTTGCTTTGCCGGTTTCCATGGAAATGAGCACTCCTTGGCGGCGGCCGCCCACTTGCCCGCTTTGCGCCGGCGCATAATGGTCAAATGAATGATTTAAAATTCCATATCCGCGCGTTAATGACATAAATTCCGTTCGATAACCAATCAATCCACGCGAAGGCACCATAAAGACGAGGCGCACTTGCCCATTTTCATTATGGACCATATCCACCAGCTCGCCTTTGCGGGCCCCGATCGATTCCATAATTGCACCGGTGTATTCTTCAGGAATATCAATAATAACCCGTTCCACTGGCTCGCAAAGCACGCCATCAATTTCTTTCATAATTACTTCCGGCTTGGATACTTGCAATTCATATCCCTCGCGGCGCATGTTTTCGATCAAAATCGATAAATGGAGCTCACCGCGCCCGGAAACGATCCACGCATCAGGAGAATCGGTGTTTTCCACGCGCAGGCTGACGTCCGTCTCGAGCTGGGTGCGCAGGCGCTCTTCCAGCTTTCTTGCCGTTACATATTTGCCTTCTCGTCCGGCAAACGGGCTATTGTTCACTAAAAACGTCATTTTCAAAGTCGGTTCATCAATGCGAAGCGGCGGCAATGCTTCTTGATGATCAAGCGGGCATACCGTTTCCCCGACGTTAATATCTTCCATTCCCGCCACCGCGACAATATCTCCTGCTTCTGCCTCGGTAATTTCTATCCGTTTTAAGCCAATAAACCCAAACAATTTGGTGACACGGAACGTTTTCACGGAACCATCCAATTTCATTAGCGCCACTTGCTGTCCGACTTTCATCGTCCCGCGAAAGATACGGCCGATGCCGATGCGCCCAACGTACTCGTTGTAATCAAGCAGCGCCACTTGAAATTGCAGCGGTTCCTCCCGATTGTCCACCGGCGCTGGAATATGATCGATAATCGTTTCAAATAATACACTCATATCTTTCTCTTGTTTGTGAGGATCCAAGCTGGCTGTTCCGTGCAGCGCCGAAGTATAGACAACCGGAAACTCAAGCTGGTCTTCCGATGCTCCTAATTCAATAAATAAGTCAATCACTTCGTCAACGACTTCCTCTGGCCGCGCAAACTCACGGTCAATTTTATTGACGACGACAATCGGGACGAGCTGCTGCTCAAGCGCCTTTTTCAGCACAAAGCGCGTCTGCGGCATGCAGCCTTCATAAGCGTCGACTACCAATAAAACACCATCGACAAGCCGCATAATCCGCTCTACTTCACCGCCGAAATCAGCATGTCCCGGCGTGTCTAAAATATTAATGCGCGTCCCTTTATACTGAACGGCAGTATTTTTGGCTAAAATGGTAATTCCACGTTCTCTTTCTAAATCGTTCCGGTCCAAAGCACGCTCTTCTACGTGTTCGTTTTCACGGAACGTTCCCGATTGCCGCAATAATTGATCCACCAACGTTGTTTTGCCATGGTCTACGTGTGCGATAATTGCAATATTGCGAAGATCTTCTCTTCTTTTTGTCAAGGTGTGTCACTCCTATGTGTAAACTGCTCGTTTATTATATCATAAAGATAGAAAAGCGGCATATTTTCCTGTACACTAAAGAAAACGCAAAATTTTACCGTAAGCACACGAAAGGAGAATAGACAAATGAAGCAAATCCAACCGATTCCGCTTTTATTAGCGATATTCGCGGTCATCGCCATTATGGCCGTCGGCATTTTTATCGCGGAACAAAGCATCATCGGTGTTATTTTATCTGTCGTCGCTTTATTTGTGATTGTCGGCATCGGATTTGCCCGCAAAAAACGAATGCGCGAAAAAGGAATGCTATAGAAAATGGGACAACTTTTCAGTTTGTCCCATTCTAATGATGAATATATTTTTTTAAAATTTCCTCATGCAATCCCGGCTTTGACACAAATACGGAGTTTCTTTCCAGGAGACGAAGCGGCTCACCATATAAATTTGTCACAATGCCGCCGACTTCCTGCACAAGCACAAGCCCACCGGCGAAATCCCACGGCGACAGGCGCATCGTAATATAGGCGTCCAAGCGGCCTGCGGCAACATATGCCATTTCAAGCGCCGCCGATCCGTATGAACGCGTTCCTCTCGCATCTTTGACAAGCGGAGCCAATACGCTCGGATCGATTCGTTTATTTTCGGTCACCCATGTAGCATTTAGCGAGATGAGCGCTTCAGAAACAGATACCGGTTCCAAAGGGGAAAGCGGCTTATCGTTCAAAAACGCCCCTTCGCCTTTGCGTGCGGCATACAGCTCATCCTGCACGACATCGTACACATATCCCAACATTCCGACTCCCTTTTCAAACACACCGATCGAAATCGCAAAGTTTCGCTGCTGGTGGACAAAATTCATCGTCCCATCGATCGGATCAATAATCCAAACAATGCCTTCGAGGGTGGTGATATTATCGCCGAATCCCTCTTCCCCTAAAACACGATGATCAGGAAATGTTTTTCTTATATTTTCAATAAAAAAGCGCTCTGTTTCACGGTCGACATTGGTGACGAGATCGTTGCGGTGCGATTTCGTTTCCACCGTCAGCTTTTCTGCAAATGTAGCGCGGATTCTCGCCCCTGCTTCCCTTATCCATTGTCGGGCATAATGATCAATTTCTTCCCATTTCACTTGCATATCCAGTCCTCCTGCTTTTACGAAATATGTACGCATCAAAAATATTTCCGTCATTAACGAAAGGGATGCTGACACAATTCAAGAAAAAAACGAACCGCTGAGGTGGTTCGCCTTAAAATGTGTTGTCATACTTGAAGGCGCATTAATTCTTGACGCAGTTTTTCCAATCTTCGTTTGCATTCTTTTTTCTTTTCTTCATCGTTTTCCATCATCGCTTCATACAGCGTCGCTAACTCATAATCTAGTTCTAACCGCAATACCGCCATGCGCTTCTCTCCATCAGTACGCTTCACCGAATTCATTGTTTTTTTCATGTGCATAGCACCCCTTTCGCTATGATCCCGAAAATCCTTTTGTATAAATAACGGAATTTTCTGATAGCTATTTTGTTTTATATATATTATGTGAAAAAAAGGGGGTATGCAACAAATTTGTGTATTCACCTACTTTTCGCGCTGTACCATCTCTATGCGGCGCATTCATTCCATGTGAATCCAATCACCGTTTTTTGCTGCTTTCGCTTTTTTCATTACTTGATAGGATGAATAGCCGCTTGCCTGTTCAAATTCATCGCATAACTTTTTTTCTTCGCTTTTGCTTGGAACAATTTCTTTAAAGCGGCGGTATGTGTTCATTAGTTTTTCCCGTTCCATTCCTTTTTCATAGACGGTTTCAATCGCTTCAAAAAATTTGATGACATCAATAATTTCTTGCGTCGACCAGTCATAGGAAAACGGGTAGGAATAATTCATCGCCCACACCTCCAACGTTAGTTTGCCCATCTGCGCCGGATTTGTTCCGCTTCGCCAATCATGCGCGCAAATAATTCTGCTACCGTTGGAACATCTTTAATTAATCCCATTACTTGCCCGGCCCAGGCAAACCCTTCGTTTATTTTTCCTTCGTAAATAAAGCGCCGGTTCGCTTCGCCGCTGATATATTCTTTCAGCTGCTCGTAGGTGCCTCCCTTGTCCTCGATCTCTAATATTTTTTGCGTCCACTCATTGGCAATCGCACGGCCTGGCGCTCCTAACGTCCGTTTAATGACAACAGTATCATGCTCCGATCCTTTCACCAGCATTTCTTTATAGATCGGATGAGCATGGACGCATTCCTTTGTCGCAATAAATCTCGTTCCCATCTCAATGCCTTCCGCCCCAAGCGCCAACGCCGCCATCAAACCGCGCCCGTCGCCGATGCCGCCTGAAGCGATAACCGGAATCGACACCGAATCGACTACTTTCGGAATCAGAACAAACGTCCCTGTATCGTATTTTCCTAAATGGCCGCCCCCTTCCTGGCCGACCACCATCACTGCATCGGCGCCAAGCTCTTCTGCTTTGACCGCTTGGCGAACAGCGGCAACCAACACCAATTTTTTCACGTTTGTCCCCTTTAGTTGTTCAAAAAACGGGGCCGGATTTCCTCCCGTGACGGAAACAACGGGCACACCTTCCTCCAATGCGGCTTCGAGCATATGCTGAAACGGACGGCCGTGCTGCCCGATCGCAAAATTGACGCCAAATGGACGATCGGTTTTTTCTTTTACCTTGCGAATTTCCTCGCGCAATCGCTCCGGGCTTTCCAGCGACATCGCCGTAATTTGTCCTAAGCCTCCGGCGTTAGAGACCGCGGCCGCCAAATCGGCGTATGCTAAATAGGCAAGCCCTCCTTGAATAATTGGATATGTAATGCCAAGCAACTCTGTTACTCTCGTTTTCCAAATCATGCTTATCCCTCCTTCTCACTAAGTATACTATTTTTCTTGTTGACATGGCTATTTTCCTCTTTTATTCTCAATCTATGTAATAGAAATTTTACAATCGATTCATGCTTTGCAAATAAAAAAATACATGCTATAATGCATTTGTTTTATTTTTATGCAAAAAGAGGTGTGAAAAAACATTGTCACAGTTTGAAACACCATTATTTACTGGACTATTGGAACATATTAAGAAAAATCCTACTCAATTTCATATTCCTGGTCATAAAAAAGGAGCAGGGATGGACCCTGAGTTTCGAGATTTTATTGGAGAAAATGCGTTATCGATGGATTTGATTAATATCGGTCCACTTGATGACCTCCATCACCCAAAAGGCATTATCAAGCGCGCTCAAGAACTAGCCGCTGAAGCATTCGGGGCTGATTATACATTTTTTTCCGTCCAAGGAACAAGCGGTGCCATTATGGCAATGGTGATGTCGGTTGCGGGTCCCGGCGATAAAATTATCGTTCCGCGTAACGTGCATAAATCGGTCATGTCTGCCATTGTCTTTTCTGGTGCAACACCAATTTTCATTCATCCGGAAATTGATAAGGAGCTCGGGATTTCTCATGGAATTACACCTGAAGCGGTAGAAAAAGCACTTAAGCAACATCCCGAGGCAAAAGGAGTTCTCGTTATTAATCCGACTTATTTTGGCATCGCCGGTGATTTAAAGAAAATTGTTGAAATCGCTCATTCCTATCATGTTCCTGTTCTTGTTGATGAAGCACACGGTGCCCATATTCATTTTCATGAAGCTCTTCCGCTTTCTGCAATGCAAGCTGGAGCGGATATGGCGGCAACAAGCGTTCATAAACTAGGCGGTTCTTTGACGCAAAGCTCTATTTTAAACGTACGTGAAGGGCTTGTATCTGCCAAACACGTACAAGCTGTTTTAAGCATGTTAATGACTACATCTACTTCTTATTTATTGCTAGCCTCTTTGGATGTTGCACGCAAACAGCTTGCTACACGAGGACGGGAGCTTATCGAAAGAGCTATTCAGCTTGCTGAAAAAACTCGGAAACAAATAAACGAAATTCCTTATCTTTATTGTGTAGGAAAAGAAATTTTAGGAACGGAAGCAACATATCATTACGACCCGACCAAACTGATTATTTCCGTTAAAGAGTTGGGATTAACGGGATATGACGTCGAAAAATGGTTAAGAGAAGCATATAACATTGAAGTAGAGCTGTCCGATTTGTATAACATTTTATGTATTATTACTCCTGGAGACACCGAACAGGAAACGGACATGCTTGTCCGTGCGCTTCGCCATTTGTCGGAGCAATTCCGCCATCAGGCGGCAGAAGGAGTAAAGCCGAAAGTATTATTGCCGGACATCCCTGCTCTTGCTTTAACTCCGCGCGACGCGTTTTACGCGGAGACGGAAGTCGTGCCATTTGACGAATCGGCAGGACGAATTATCGCGGAATTTGTCATGGTATATCCGCCGGGAATCCCGATTTTTATTCCTGGGGAAATTATTACCCAAGAAAATTTAAATTATATCAAAAAGAATTTAGAAGTCGGTCTGCCGGTGCAAGGGCCGGAAGACGACACGCTACAAACATTGCGGGTGATTAAAGAGCATAAGCCAATCCGATGAACCTCTCCTGAAAAAAGCGCAGGCCAAATACTGGCTTGCGCTTTTCTTGTTCTTTATAAAAGTAAAAGGCGCGCATGTGCCCCTTTCACATGCGCGCTATGTGCAAACCTTCCCCCACCGTTTGACCGTTTCTTTATTCTTCCTCTTCTGCAGTCTCATCGCTATTGCATTTGCAACATTTTCCGTAAAGCGTTGTCACTTTTTCGTCTTCAAAATGTGCAATGGTCGCATCACATGTTTGACATACGATTGTGCCCATCCCCAAAACTCCTTTGTGATGATATATTCGTTCGTTAATTTCATAATAATATATCACATTTATGATGTCAATAGCATATTTGTATGTCACATTTATTTTTTATTAAGCAAAATAGGAGTGTTCTTTCACCATTCTAAAAATAAATAAAAATCAATAACCCGCCTTTGCGTAAACATGGTACAATAAAAATCAGGATATTCACGATAGGGGGAGAGAATATGGCGACACATGCTTACATAAAGCTCGTTCCTGCGTCGAAACAGAAAACGATTACATTAGAAGAAGTAAAACAATTGTTTCACTATTACCGAGATATCTTAAGCAAAACAGGGGAGCAGCTCGGTTGGAGGTACGAACAGGCCGCCTTTCCTTATCAGCTGGCGGAAACGGACGAAGGAAAGGGAAAATGGTTTTACTTAAAAGGGGACGGCCACCGGTATCGAGCAATAATCATCGGTGTCGGGCCGCATACGGAAACAGACTCGGAAGCAGAATCATCACTGATTCAAATTACGTTGCCAAACGAGGCGACATACGGTGATAAGGGGAAAGCGAACGAATTCTGCAAGTTTCTCGCCAAAAAACTAGAAGGCGAGCTTCATCTGTTTAACGGAAAGGTGATGTACTTTTGCAAGCGATAGTGGTTCCCGCTATCGTTTTTTATTTTTTCTTATCGAAACGCTTCCCAGACAAAATGCTGACAAGTAAAGTACGTAACAGCCGTCAATGCCGTTGTCCAAAACGCTTTCCGGGTGCGTAAGCCAAGTTTTCGCGCTAATAAAAAGGCCATATATAAAAACACGCAAAGCATCATCCCTTTAAAAAATGGCCGGTCGCGCCCTGACAGCCATTCGATCAGGGAAAAACTGCTCCAAATCATCATGTGCAGTAAAAATGCCACATATTCTTTCATCGATCATCCCCCGCATCTCCTCTACCATAACGATATGAACGAGCAAGGGAAAATATTATTGATCAGTGGACAAGAAAGGTCATTTATAGAACAAAAATAGGTTTCAGACATTTGTCTGAAACCTATTTGTCCACTTACTTAGTGATAATATGGATTGGAGTGCCAAGAACAGCTTCTGCTGCTTCCATTGCAATTTCGCCTAACGTTGGGTGAGCGTGAATCGTTAACGCGATATCTTCCGCCGTCATTCCCGCTTCGATGGCAAGCCCAAGTTCCGCGATCATATCGGAAGCATTCGGACCGACAATTTGCGCGCCGATGATGACACCGTCTTCTTTGCGAGCGACGAGCTTCACAAATCCGTCTGTATCGTTCAAAGAAAGCGCACGGCCGTTTGCGGCAAACGGGAATTTTGCCGTTACCACATCGATTCCTTCGTCTTTTGCTTGTTGTTCAAAATAGCCGACAGAAGCGCATTCCGGATCGGAGAACACAACAGCTGGAATTGCGATGTAATCCACTTCAGACGGTTTTCCGGCGATCGCTTCGGCAGCGATTTTTCCTTCATAAGACGCCTTATGGGCAAGCGCCGGTCCCGGAACGATATCGCCGATGGCGAAAATATTCGGAACGCTTGTCCGGCATTGTTTATCCACTTCAATTAAGCCGCGGTCCGTCATTTTGATGCCGATTTGTTCTAAACCGAGCTCATCAGTATTCGGACGGCGTCCTACCGTTACGAGCACATAGTCTGCGTCAATCGTTTTCGCTTCCCCTTTTACTTCAAAGGTAACCGTCACGCCGTCTTCCCGCTCTTCCACACCTTTAGCAAGCGCATTGGTGAAGATTTCGACGCCTTTTTTCTTTAAGCGGCGTTTCACAATGGCCGTCATTTGTTTTTCAAAGCCGGATAGAATTTCGTCTGCACCTTCAATAATCGTTACTTTAGTGCCAAAGTTCGCATACGCAGTGCCTAATTCCACGCCGATATAGCCGCCGCCAATAACGACAAGCGATTTTGGAATTTCCTGCAAGTTAAGTGCGCCGGTGGAATCAAGCACACGTGCGGAAAACTTAAAGTTAGGAAGTTCGATCGGACGGGAGCCCGTTGCGATAATAGCGTTTTTGAATGTATATGTTTGCGCGCTATCCCCGTTTACGACACGCACCGTATTGGCATCGACAAAATATGCTTCGCCGCGCACAATTTCCACTTTATTTCCTTTCAACAAACCTTCGACGCCGCCAGTTAACTTTTTCACGACGCTTGCTTTCCATTGTTGCACTTTCGAAAAATCAACGGTAACATTTTCCGCTTTAATGCCAATATCTTCCGAATGTTTCGCTTCTTCATAACGATGGCTTGCGGAAATAAGCGCTTTAGACGGGATACATCCGACGTTTAAGCATACTCCGCCAAGGTTGCCTTTTTCTACAATGGTTACTTTTTGCCCCAGCTGGGCTGCGCGAATTGCAGCCACATAACCGCCAGGGCCTGCACCGACAACAAGCGTTTCTGTTTCAATTGCAAAATCGCCAACTACCATGTTTTTTACGCCTCCATTAATAATAATTCAGGGTCATTTAATAGACGTTTAATGTGATTCAACGCTTTTTGCGCTGTAGCACCGTCAATCATGCGATGGTCAAAGCTTAACGACAGCGCTAATACCGGAGCGACTACGATTTCGCCGTCACGGACAATCGGTTTTTCGGCAATGCGTCCAATGCCAAGGATGGCTACTTCCGGATGGTTAATGACCGGAGTAAACCATTGACCGCCGGCAGAACCGATATTGGTGATCGTGCAAGACGCACCTTTCATTTCGTTTGGCATTAGTTTTCCTTCGCGTGCTTTTGTCGCAAGTTCATTAATTTCTTTTGCAAGTGCAAAAATTGGCTTGCGATCCGCGTGTTTGATAACCGGAACGAGCAAACCGCGGTCCGTATCGGCAGCAATGCCGATGTTGTAATAATGTTTATGAATGATTTCTTCCGTTGCGTCGTCAATGGATGTATTTAAAACTGGGAATTCACGCAGCGCTGATGTCAATGCTTTTACCACATATGGCAAGAATGTAAGCTTGATGCCTTTTTCCGCTGCAATCTCTTTGAATTTTTTGCGATGTGCCACCAGTTTTGTCACATCCACCTCGTCCATTAAAGTGACATGTGGCGCCGTATGTTTCGAATTGACCATCGCTTTGGCAATCGCACGGCGGATGCCGCTCATTTTCTCGCGAGTTTCTGGGAACTCGCCTTCTAGCACAACAGGTTGTTGAGCTGCTGCAGCCGCTGCTTTTTCTTCTTTTGCGGTTGGCGCTTCTTGTTTTTGCGCCGCTGCCGCACCGCCGGCAAGGAATGCGTCAATATCGCTTTTTAACACGCGGCCATTTTTCCCGGTTCCTTGCACAAGGCGAATATCGACACCTTTTTCACGGGCGTATTTACGCACAGAAGGCATCGCAATGACACGACGGTTTGGATCGACTTCCGGCTGTCCAGCTGGTTCTGTTTGCGGAGCTGCCGCTTCGCTCTTTTCTTCTTTCGACACTTCTTGCGGTTTTTCCTGCTGTTTCGTCTCATCTTGTTCTTGGCCTTTAAACGTCATGTTTTCATATCCAGGCGCATCAAACGTAATTAACGTTTGGCCAACGGTTGCTACCGTTCCTTCTTCGACTAAAATTTCCAGTACTTTCCCTTTTACCGGAGACGGAATTTCCACAACCGCTTTATCGTTTTGCACTTCGCACAAAACATCGTCTTCATTGACTTCATCGCCAGGTTTGACAAACCATTTGACGATTTCCCCTTCATGAATGCCTTCGCCGATATCCGGCAGCTTAAATTCAAATGCCACTGTTTGTCGACCTCCTATTGTTTTCCAAAAAGTATGAGGGGGGAAGAAGCAATGCGCTTCTTCCTAATTGTCACTCTTAGAAGTTAATGACTTTTTTCGCCGTTTCAATCACATCTTTGAAGTTAGGCAGCCATACGGATTCTGCTTGCGCGAACGGGTAGACCGTATCCGGTGCGGTGACGCGCAACACAGGAGCCTCGAGGCTTAAAATCGCCCGTTCATTAATTTCTGCTACAACGTTTGCGGCAATTCCGGCTTGTCTTTGCGCCTCTTGCACTACGATCGCCCGTCCGGTTTTTTCGACAGAACCGATAATCGTTTCAATATCTAACGGCTGAACGGTGCGCAAGTCGACCACTTCGGCAGAAATGCCTTCTTTTTCTAATTCTGCCGCCGCTTTTAACGATTCATGCACCATTGCGCCATAAGCGATGATCGTGATATCTTTTCCTTCCCGCTTAATGTCCGCTTTGCCGATTGGAATTGTATATTCTCCTTCCGGCACTTCTTGGCGGAACGAACGATACAATTTTAAGTGTTCTAAGAAAATAACCGGGTCGTTGTCGCGGATGGCTGAAATCAGCAATCCCTTCGCGTCGTATGGAGTAGACGGAATGACGACTTTTAATCCAGGCTGTTGTGCAACTAAGCCTTCCAAACTGTCAGAGTGCAGTTCCGGTGTATGAACGCCGCCGCCAAACGGAGAACGAATCGTAATCGGCACGTTGTAGCGGCCGCCGGAACGATAGCGGATGCGCGCCATTTGTCCGCAAATCGCATCCATTGCCTCATAAACAAACCCGAAAAATTGAATTTCCGGAACCGGGCGGAATCCTTGCAGAGCCAGTCCGATCGCAAGCCCGCCAATTCCCGATTCAGCAAGAGGCGTATCAAATACCCGGTCTTCGCCAAACTCCGCCTGCAATCCTTCCGTCGCCCGGAATACGCCGCCGTTGACCCCAACGTCTTCCCCGAATATTAGCACGTTCGGATCGTTTTTCAACTCGATGCGCAACGCATCCGTGATCGCTTGAATCATTGTCATTTGCGCCATGGCTTACTTCGACTCCTTCTCTTTATAAATTTCATACTGCTCTTTTAGGTTAAATGGCAGTTCTTCGTACATAATGCTAATTAAATCCGTTACTTTTTGCTTCGGCGTTTCGTCCGCCTTTTTAATCGCTTCTTTAATTTCTTCTTTCGCTTGTTCAATTACTTTGTTTTCTTCTTCTTCGCTCCATAAGCCTTTGTTTTCCAAAAACTTGCGGAAGCGGACAAGCGGATCTTTTTTCTCCCATTCGTTTTCCAATTCTTTTGTACGATAGCGAGTTGGGTCGTCTCCTGACATCGTATGCGGCCCATAACGGAAGCACAATGTTTCGATAAGCGTCGGGCCTTCGCCATTGATCGCGCGCTCGCGAGCAGCACGCACAGCCGCATATACGGCCAATGGGTCCATGCCGTCGACTTGAATTCCAGGAATCCCCGCTGCTACCGCTTTTTGCGCAAGCGTTTTGGCCACCGTTTGTTTTTCTACTGGAGTGGAAATGGCAAAACGGTTGTTTTGCACGACGAAAATGGCTGGCGCTTTAAATGCTCCCGCAAAGTTGATCCCTTCATAGAAATCCCCTTGCGATGTACCGCCGTCACCTGTATATGTAATCGCTACCGCTTTTTTGCCGCGTTTTTTCAGTCCTAGCGCTACGCCTGCTGCTTGAATATATTGCGCTCCGATGATAATTTGCGGCGGCAGTACGTTTACTCCTTCCGGAATTTGATTGCCGTGGAAGTGACCGCGTGAGAACAGAAACGCTTGATAAAGCGGAAGACCGTGCCAAATAATTTGCGGAACATCACGGTATCCAGGCAAAATAAAATCCTCTTTTTCCAATGCAAAATGGCTCGCGATTTGGCTCGCTTCTTGTCCCGCTGTCGGCGCATAGAAACCTAAACGGCCTTGGCGGTTTAACGAAATCGAGCGCTGGTCAAGAATGCGGGTGTACACCATGCGGCGCATTAATTCTTTAAGCTGGTCGTCGCTTAAATCCGGCATTGCCGCTTCGTTTACTACTTCCCCTTCTTCGTTTAAGATTTGAAATGTCGGAAATTGTTCAGCAATCTTTTCAAGCTGCTCCGTAAAATTGAATCGGGATGCTTTTTTTACACCCATTCTGTTCACCTCTACCTTTCGTAAATTTAAAAATAAGGATTCATTGCAACGACAACGTTGATTCATATAGCATTAATTTACCCAAAATCATAAATAAATAAAAAACAGCTGTTTTTGTTCCACGGCGTAAACGGGCGAACACTGCTGAAAAATACCTGTATTAATCATTTTAATTATTGTAATTAGTACAATTTTGTCCGCGCTTTTAAGTTTACACTTTATTTTACCAATCGTCAATCACTTTGATTTATCATTATTTTTTATAATTTAACTGCTTTTTATTGGAATGGAAAGATATCTATTTAGAATGTGTTATATTACAACACAAAACTCTGTATTAATCCTGTTTTATATTTTTGCAAAATATAAAAGGGGGGGAAAAATACAGCCCCCGCTTTCCTAAATTATGTTATTTCCACATATGATATAATTGCTTTTTTTCCCTATTATACTTTTTTGTATAGGCATTAAATTGTCCGTTTATATCCATTATGTTCCGATAACGTTCATTAATTCGGTCGATTTGCTGCTGAAGCCGTTCGGCCGTTACATCTTTATTTTGCAATAAAATATAAAGTTCTTTTTCTAATGTCAGCATCTCTTTATACTGGACATACAGCTTGTCATACGTTTCATAGCGTTGTTCCGCGACTTCAATGAATTGGTTGATCTGTTGTTTTGCATGTTCATCGTGAAGCCCGCTCATTTCTCTTTTGATCAAATTTAACTGCCGTTTTCCTGAATGCATTGCCTTATATTCTCCGGCAAGATATTTTCTCCGCTCCTCTATGATCGTTAATGCTTCTTTCGCTAACTGCTCCACTTTTGTAAAATGTTTGAAGCCGTACGACATCATGCGGGCATATAATGCATTTTGTTTTTGTTCCAATTCCGTTAGTTTTTTCTGCTCTTCTATTGCGTCCTTTTCATAGGCAGCCATTTTCTGAACAGCCGAAAGAACCTCTTGCTTGCCAATAAGATGACTGCAGCCGGCAAGCAGCAGTAATGCGGCAATAAATCCCATCCACCTTTGCATCATCTTTTGCAACGTTTTCTCTTCCTTTCCCATGTATCTGTTTCATTTTAGTTTACGTCCAAAATATATTTTTGTTAGACTTAATTCAGACATCAACGTCATACAGGGAGTGAAGACATGATGATTACGATGAAAGATATTATTAAAGAAGGACACCCGACGCTGCGGAAAGTAGCCGAACCTGTTCCTCTTCCTCCATCGGAAGAAGATAAACGAATTTTGCAAAGCCTGCTTGATTATGTAAAAATGAGTCAAAACCCGGAACTTGCTGAAAAGTACGGATTGCGTCCCGGAATTGGACTGGCCGCTCCGCAAATCAATGTATCGAAGCGAATGATTGCCGTTCATGTGACCGACGAGAAAGGCACGTTATATAGCTATGCGCTATTTAATCCGAAAATCGTCAGCCATTCTGTTCAACAATGTTACTTAACGAGCGGTGAAGGATGTTTATCGGTCGACCGCGACGTTCCGGGATACGTGCCGCGCTATGCCCGCATTACTGTGACCGGAACGACAATCGACGGCGAAGAAGTAACCCTGCGCTTAAAAGGGTTGCCCGCCATTGTCTTTCAACATGAGATCGATCATTTAAACGGCATTATGTTTTATGACCATATCGATCCACAAAATCCTTTTAAAGTGCCGGACAATGCTATTCCCATCGAACGTTAAACGTAAAAAGGGCTATATCCTGCACTGGATATATGCCCTTTTTTTACGGAATTAACTCAAGCTGCTTTAATCCGTATAATATCCCTTCTTCTCCAACCGGCTTCGTAATGAAATCGGCCGCTTTTTTCACTTCCTCCTGTGCGTTGCCCATCGCAACGCCAGTTCCCACGAACTTTAACATTTCAATGTCATTCAACCCGTCGCCGAACGCGTACACATCCTCCTTGGCAATGCCGAGTTTCTCAATCATTCTCCGGATTCCCTCCGCTTTCGATCCTCCTACCGGCAATACGTCAGTAGATACATTATGCCAACGGACAAAGCGAAACTGCGGATATGCTTTTATATATGTTTGTTCTTCTTCTGCCTTGCAAAATAAAAGCGCTTGATAAATGTCTTCATTTTCATAATAAAGCGGATCAAACGGAGGGTGGGAAAATTTCAAGCTCCCCATGCTGACATGGATATACGGATGATTTTCCATGCTCGCTCTCATCTCATTCGCATTCATAAAAACGAGCGGATGGCCGTTTTGATGCGCGTCTTCTTTTAATTCATGCAATTTTTGCCGTTCAAGCGGATGCTTATAAATAACATCCCCTTCGAATACTACATATTGCCCGTTGAAACTGACGAAAGAATCAATTCCTAGCTGCTTTCGCAAGTTAGCAAACATAAACGGCGCTCTGCCTGTGGCAATCGCTACATACACATTCGCCTTTTTCAATTCCTGAATGGCCCTTACTGTCGACGGCGGGAGCTGTTTTTCATCATCAAGCAGCGTGCCATCAATGTCAAAAAATACAATTTTTCGCTTCACAGTCTCTCCCCTTAACGCTTAATTTCTTCATTCTTTACCGTACTGAAAAAAGCTGAAAATGTCAAACAGCAGGCAAAAGCCTCGTTCCACTTTTATCCATGAAAAACAAGCCTTTGTTCACATATAATATAATATAGAAGAAGGACATTTACTTTCACCAAGAAATGAGTACAATAGGAAGTAAGGAGTGATGAAAAATGTTGAAAAAGCTGAAAAAGAAGCTGCTTCAACAATGGAAAGATCTGCTCCGGAAAAAATCGATCGCCTAACCTTTATGATAACAGCCCTTCCCCTAAGAAGGGCTTCTTTCTAAAAAGCGAATGAAAACATAAAAATTCGTCAAAGATGTTACATATCATGTTTTTCCCCTATCCTTTCTTTTTCCCATTTTCTTTATCCTATATAATATAGTGAAAAAAACATGAAAACCATCCTTACTTTATATATAATAAAAAGGTTAAAGGAATAATCGTTCAATAAGGAGAGATTTTAGAATGATTTTTAAAGTGTTTTACCAAGAAAATC
Organism: Parageobacillus caldoxylosilyticus NBRC 107762; assembly: GCF_000632715.1. Classification (GTDB taxonomy): domain Bacteria; phylum Bacillota; class Bacilli; order Bacillales; family Anoxybacillaceae; genus Saccharococcus; species Saccharococcus caldoxylosilyticus. Next base: position 39,550 of record NZ_BAWO01000008.1, read on the forward strand.
CTGATGAAGTGCCTGTGAGAGAAAAAACAAAAACGCTCTATATTGAAGCGGAGTCGGAACGGGAAGTACGCCAAAAACTGCGCGGTCGTACGATGAATATCGAATATATTCAGCCGTTAGAGGGAGCCCACCTAGAATATGAAAAGAAAAATCCTGATTTTAAAGTATTGGAGATTTGAATATGAAATTTTTAAATGATCAACAAGTCGGTGTATTTGCCCTCGGCGGATTAGGTGAAATCGGAAAAAATACATATGGCGTACAATTTCAAGATGAAATTATTGTCATTGACGCGGGAATTAAATTTCCTGAAGATGAACTGCTCGGAATTGACTACGTCATTCCTGATTACACGTATTTAGTAAAAAACGCAGAGAAAGTAAAGGGACTGTTTATTACTCACGGGCATGAAGACCATATTGGCGGAATTCCATACTTGCTTAAACAAGTGAATATTCCAATTTACGGCGGAAAATTAGCGCTCGGGCTAATCCGCAACAAACTTGAAGAACACGGGCTCCTCAGACAAGCGAAACTTATTGAAATTCGCGAAGATGATGTCATTCGCTTTCATAAAACAGCGGTGACATTTTTCCGGACGACGCACAGCATTCCTGACAGCTATGGAATTGTCGTCAAAACTCCGGTTGGCCAAATTGTTCATACAGGAGACTTTAAGTTTGACTTTACCCCGGTCGGCGAACCGGCAAACTTAACGAAGATGGCGGAAATAGGAAAAGAAGGGGTCCTTTGTCTGCTTTCTGACAGCACCAATAGTGAAATTCCGCATTTTACCATGTCGGAACGCCGCGTTGGGGAAAGCATTCACGATATTTTCCGGAAAGTGCAAGGACGCATTATTTTTGCTACCTTTGCCTCTAACATTCATCGGCTGCAGCAAGTAACGGAAGCAGCCGTAATGAATAATCGCAAAATTGCTGTATTCGGAAGAAGCATGGAGGCTGCGATTGAAATCGGACAAGAACTCGGTTACATTAGATGTCCTAAAGATACTTTTGTCGACGCAAACGAAATTAATCGCCTTCCTGCCAATCGTGTGACGATTTTGTGTACCGGCAGCCAAGGAGAACCAATGGCCGCGCTGTCGCGCATCGCCAATGGCACCCATCGCCAAATCCAAATTATGCCTGGCGATACAGTTGTCTTCTCTTCTTCGCCAATTCCGGGCAATACGGTAAGCGTCAATCGAACGATTAACATGCTGTACCGCGCCGGGGCCGAAGTCATCCATGGGCCGCTGAACGATATTCATACCTCCGGACACGGCGGGCAAGAAGAGCAAAAGTTAATGATCCGTTTAATGAAACCGAAATATTTTATGCCGATTCACGGCGAATATCGCATGCAAAAAATGCATGCCAAGCTTGCAGTCGATTGCGGAGTGCCGGAAGAAAACTGCTTCATTATGGATAACGGCGAAGTGCTTGGGCTAAGCGAAAATGACGCACGCATCGTCGGCAAAATTCCATCCGGCTCCGTCTACATTGACGGCAGCGGAGTCGGCGATATCGGGAATATCGTCTTGCGCGACCGCCGCATTCTATCGGAAGAAGGCCTTGTCATCGTCGTTGTCAGCATTAACATGAAAGAGTTCAAAATCGCAGCCGGTCCGGATATTATTTCGCGTGGATTCGTGTATATGCGCGAATCGAGCGATTTAATTAATGAAGCGCAGTCCCTCATTACGAAACATCTTGAAAAAGTGCTTGAGCGCAAAACGAATCAATGGTCGGAAATTAAAAACGAAATTACGGAAACCCTTGCGCCATTCCTATATGAAAAAACAAAACGGAGACCGATGATTTTACCAATTATTATGGAAATATAAATAAAACAGCTGTTCCGGTTTAGGAACAGCTGTTTTATTTGCTTACTACTTTTTCTTCAAAACGGTCGATGTCTTCATCGGCGCCGATGACCACTAAAACATCGCCTTTGCGGATAATTTCGGATGCTAACGGCGACACGATCACATTTGTACCGCGCCGGATCGCAACAATGTTGATTCCATAACGTGCGCGAATATCAAGTTCTAGCAGCGAATGTCCATCTAAGCGCTCACTGGCGACGATTTCCACAATGCTATGCTTATCCGAGAGCTCCAGATAGTCAAGAACATTGTTGGAAATCAAGTTATAGGCAATTCGCTCTCCCATGTCCCGCTCTGGATGGACAATTTGATCGGCGCCAATCTTCTTCAGCACTTTTTCATGGTAGTCATTTGTCGCTTTTACGGTAATATGCTGCACGCCTAACTCTTTTAAAATCAATGTCGTTAAAATGCTCGCTTGAATATTATCGCCAATTGCCACAATAACATGATCGAAATTGCGGATGCCTAAACTTTTCAACACGTTTTCATCGGTCGAATCTCCTACTACTGCATGAGAAACAATCGAAGCAAACTCATTGACGCGATCTTCGTCAATATCGATGGCCAGCACTTCCATTCCTTGCTCGCTTAACGTGCGGCAAATGCTTCCGCCAAAACGGCCGAGGCCAATGACAGCAAATTGTTTCTTTTTCACATTCATTCCTCCACTATCCACTGTCGCTGTTTCTATATTTTCCCTATCTATTTTAGCAAAAACAAAAGAGGAACGAAAACATCGTTTTTTCGTTCCTCTCGCCTTTCTTTATTGCTGCTGTGCCTTTTCTGTTTCTTCCAATACACGGTTTACTCTTTTTTCCAGCATTTTCATGCCGCTTCCGCCTGCTTGGAAATGACGCAGTTTGCCTTCCGCATCAAATACATAGTAAGCAGGCACGTATTGATTTTCAAAGGCATCGGTAATTTTATGTTCGTTATCCACTAAAATCGGCTGCGTAATGCCATGTTCTTCAGCAACTTTTTTGACCAATTCGATATCTAAGTCTTTTTCTGAACGCGGCATGTGAACGGCAACGACGTTCAGCTTATCTTTATAGCGGTCGCGGAACTCGTTTACTTGCGGCATCGCTTCTTTGCAAAGATGGCAGCTTACCGACCAAAAGTGGATTAATGTTGGTTTTTCTCCAATCAATTGTTCTCTTGTTACTTCGCCGTTGAGCGTTGCCGTAGCACCTGTTAATTCCGGCATTGGTTCACGCAGTTTCATATTCATCCCTCCCTTCAGAACCTCCACACGACTAAGCCGGTGGGTTCTGATGTACTAAAGAGTTTTTCCTACACCTGCTTGCAAGCACTCACTCTTGTTCGGCCAAACTTTCATAGGCAAACACCTCACTGGTGTTTAGCGCCCTGTCGGCTCGGTTCAAAAACCCTTTTCCATTTCATCCCAAAACTCTAGTCACAGGCTCATGGCTATATACTTTTGTAAAGAAAGGTCTAACGTCATGTTAGACCTTTCTTCTTTTTCCTTATTCCACTTTCAATGTTGCTTGGCCTGGTTTCCAGTTTGCTGGGCAAAGGCCTCCGGTTTGCAGCGCTTGAAGCACGCGCAATACTTCATCGACATCGCGGCCAATGTTATTATGATGAACGACAGCGTATTTTAATTCGCCTTCCGGATCGATGATAAATAAGCCGCGAAGCGCAACGCCTTCTTCTTCAATAAGAACACCATAATCGCGGGCAACTTGATGAGTAGGGTCTGCTGCTAACGGATATTTAATTTCGCCGATGCCGTTTTCTTCGCGAGGCACTTTCATCCATGCTTTATGCGAATATACAGAGTCTGTCGAAACGCCGATCACAACGGCATCTAAATCTTCAAATTCATCGTAGCGGTCAGAAATCGCGGTGATTTCTGTCGGGCATACGAACGTGAAATCCATTGGATAGAAGAAGAGCACAGTCCATTTGCCGTTTTTCATGTTTTCTTCAAGGCTGACACGTCCGAAGTCGCCGTTTGGCAATACTGCTTGCATCTCGAAACGAGGTGCTTGTTTTCCTACCATGCGTTCTGCCATATGTACCCCTCCATTTTCTTTATTTGATGGTGTTTTCGTTAATACCACTCATTATATTGACAAATAATATTATAATGATATTGATAATTTTAGTCAATGTTAAATGATAATTAATTTAAAAAGAAAGTTATTTTTTATTACCTTATGCTCCATGCTTTGTATATGGATTCCATTTTTGCGATGCTCATATCCCTCTTTCTCTCAACCGCTTTACTTTTAGTATAGTATCCTCAACTGGTAAAACAAAATCATTTGCTCGTTGGAGCGGGCTGCATTCTCATTATTCACAAAAAACGGGCTGTTGATGCGGACAGCCCGTCAACGATTAACGCAATTTTTCTTCAACTTTTTGGCAAATTTCTTCTGCTGTCAGACCGCTTGCTTCGATAACAGGACCGGCAGTCATCGCATTTTGAATCCCCATTACATTGGCATCTTGGCCTGTAATCACGCAACAGTCGCAGCCTTTTGCATCATTTTCCCCGCGAAGCGGAATGATTTCATGTCCTCTCGCTTTTAACGCTTCTTGCACATCCGTCAGCGAGTGTTCTACCCCAATTTTCGCCATCGCACTCCACCTCCTCATATACATAATGTGCCTTAATGAAGGTGGAACTATACCATTAACCGTTGTTTCCTTTCCACGAAATATACGATGTCAAAAAGTCAATGGCCCGATCGATCGCCGCTTCATTTGGCGCCATTTTGGCATGATGAAGCCCATAAGGGGAATCGACACCAAGCCAAAACATAAACCCCGGAATTTCCGCAAGCATATAACCAAAATCTTCGCCCGTCATTGCTTCTTTGCAGCGGACTATCTGCACTTCCGGATAACTTTGGGCAAACCGGATAAACTCCCTCGTTAACTGCGGATCGTTATATACTTGGTGGTACATCGCACCATAGTCAATTTCCGCTTCGCATTGATACGCAAGTTGGATGCCGCTTACCATCGCTTCAATCCGCTCTTTCACTTTTTTCATCGCGTCGGCCGACAAGGTGCGGATCGTTCCTTCTAAACGAGCCTGCCCGGCAATCGCATTTTGCACCGTCCCGCCGGAAATTTTGCCGATGGTAATCACCGCGCTGTCAAGCGGATCGACATTGCGGGCAACGATAGACTGAAGCTGCATGACAAGAGCGCAGGCGGCAACAACCATATCGTTCGCTAAGTGCGGAAACGCGGCATGTCCGCCTTTCCCTTTTAAATCAATAAATAGTTCCGATGTATTGGCAAACAGCAAACCTTCTTTCGTCGCAACCGTGCCGACCGGATATTCCGGAGCGATATGCAGCGCGATAATCATATCCGGCTTCCACGCTTGCATGATGTCGCTTTCTAGCATCGGTTTTGCCCCGCCCGGCCCTTCCTCTGCCGGCTGGAAAATAAATAATAGGTCGTCTTTGATCGGGTGGTTTGCGAAATAGGTGAGCACTCCGAGCGCGATGCTCATATGCATATCATGTCCGCACGCATGCATATTTCCTTCGTGCTCCGAACTGTATGGCAACCCCGTTTCTTCTTTAATCGGCAGGCCGTCGATATCGGTGCGGTAGCCGATCATTTTTCGCGGCGCTGTTCCCTTTACTTTCACAAAAATCCCGGTTTTCCACGTTTGAATTTCCAACCGTTCCTGCGGCAACGTATGAATATAGCGCAATAAATATTGCTGCGTCTTAAATTCTTGAAACCCCAGCTCCGGAATTTTATGCAGATCGCGGCGAATCGCAACAAAAGGACTAATCAATGACATACTATCCCCTCCATTTGCAAAAAGAGCTGGCCCAAAGATGGGACAGCTTTCGTGTTTGGCTATGTTTATAACTGGCGAAGTTCTTGTTTAATTTCTGTTTTTGCTCTTGTTTTTTCATCAATTTGCTTAATCACGCGCGCCGGCACACCAGCCACCACCGTATACGGAGGCACATCTTCCACTACAACAGCACCTGCTGCAACAACGGCGCCCTTGCCGACCGTAACCCCCTCTAAAATAACGGCGTTCGCTCCAATCACTACATCGTCTTCAACGATCACTGGTTTAGCGGAAGGCGGCTCAATCACGCCTGCTAAGACAGCGCCGGCGCCAACATGGCAGTTCTTTCCGACCGTTGCGCGGCCGCCGAGCACTGCGTTCATATCAATCATCGTTCCCTCGCCGACGACGGCGCCGATGTTAATGACCGCCCCCATCATAATAACCGCATTATCGCCAATTTCGACTTGATCACGGATAATTGCGCCCGGCTCGATGCGCGCTTTTACTCCTTTCAAATCAAGAAGCGGAATCGCGGAATTGCGGCGGTCGTTTTCAATGACATAATCCTCGATCTTGTCTTTATTGGCTTCCAACGCCGCTTGAATTTCTTGCCATTCCCCAAAAACAACGCCCGTATTCCCTGTAATAAACGTTTTCGCGCTTGCGCCAAAATCGATTCCTTCCAGGTTCCCTTTTATGTATACTTTAACAGGGGTGGATTTTTTGCTGTTTTGAATAAACGAAATGATTTCATTTGCATCCATCATCTTCATGGGCCACATCCTCCTTTACATCTGTATTCTTTTTTACTTTAGCAAAACAGAGATAATGGTGACAAGCATAAATTCATGAAACAAAATTTTGCAGCACCTTCTGGAAGGCTTGTACTTGCGGAAGCTGCCATGCTGCTTCCGAGCTTATAAGCCATGTATCTCTCGTCATCCGTTCGCCATGCTTATCTTTTAGCGCAATCATATGAACAAGATGTTGCTCTCGGTCATCTAAAGCAATTTCCGGTAAAATGGCATAGCCAACTCCATGATAAGCAAGCTGTTTGCATGTTTCGATTTGATCGACGATGACCGTTCGCGGCGGAAGGGCTTGAAATTGCTCATGCCACCATTGTTGAATGTGCAGCGAATACGTCGAGTCGCTTTTAAATTGAATAAACGGCCGGTCGGTATGGGGCAACTGCTCTAGAGATTGAATTTCTTGGTCTACTAAATATAACTGATCCGTAAATAAACGTGTCGCAATCCCGCTCCAATTTGGTTTTCCGCGAACAATTCCGAGTTGAAACCGATTTTCATACATGCCGCTTAAGACTTCGCTTGTCCATCCCGTTGTCAACGACACATTTACATTTGGGTATAATATCATAAACGTTTTTAAAACTGCGGGAAGCCAATGCTGCGCAACAATGGAAACAACCGCTAATGTTAATGTTCCACTTATTTGTCCGGCCAGTTGTTCGATCTCTTCTTTTACTTTGTTCGTTTTCTGCACTATTTCTTTTGCAAGCTGGACAATTTTTTCTCCCTCTGGTGTTAACAGTAAACCTCTCTGAGACCGGATAAATATTTTCACATTCCAGCTGGCTTCTATCGCCTGTAGTCGCTGGGACAATGCGGATTGAGTAACATAGAGCTGGGCTGCCGCTTTCCTCATATTTAATTCTTCCGCCAAAACGGTAAGTATTTCATACTCCGAAATATTCAAGCTATCACCCTTTTGATAAGTTTTTCTTATCATTTCCGTCCATTTTTTTAAAATTTTCTTATTGTTATAAAATGAATACAATAGCTGTAGAACGTTTGGAGAAAGGGGTGCCCTGCATGGACTGGGTACTGTTTGTCCTCGTTGGATTTGCGACTTCGTTCGTTGGTACATTAGCTGGCGGCGGTGGCCTTATTGGCATGCCTGTTTTGCTTATGATTGGTGTCCCTATCCATCAGGCCATTGCCGCCGCCAAGTTTTCCAATACAATCAGCTCGTTTTCCAGCTTCTTCGTCCTATTTCGCCAGCAAAGCATTCGTTGGAAACAGTTGTTGCTGATCATCCCTATTAGTCTCGGTGGAGGAGCAACAGGAGGAGTCATCGCCTCGTTGTTGTCTGAACGAACGATGACCATCATCGCCATTATTTTGTTAATGTTCGCACTATGCCTGCAAGTTTTCAAAAAACAGCCTGAGCATGCGGCAGCGGCTCCTTCTCTCCCTAAAACCTTATATCCTATTCTTTACGGCATTAGCGTCTATGACGGAATGTTTGGCCCAGGCCAAGCAACAATGCTCATGTATGCTTATTTGCGCACCGGCATGGATTACCTATCTGCCATCGCTTTTACAAGATTTCAAACTTTTATTAGCTGCTTTGGAGCACTGACATCCTACTTATACAACGGTCATATCAACTGGCATATCGCTCCCTTCTTAGCGATTGGATCATTCATCGGTGCACAATTATCGGTACAAGTGGCGCAAAAACTGAAGCAAAAACAGCTGCAATTTTTATTGCACACCATTACCTTTCTGCTTATCGTTCAGCTTATTTTTAATATGGTTTATGGTAATCATTAAGCTTTCGCAGCTGTTTATTCAATCGTTTAAGTATTTCTCGCCTTGTAAAAATCCCTTCAAAATAGCCGTCTTTATTTTCTACACAAACAAACGGATGGTTGACAATCAGTCCAATTCCTTTAACGATGTCATCATCCAATAAAAGACGCGGAATATCCTTATTCATCACTTCCTCGACTTTCATTGTTTCCAGCCTCTCAAATTCAATGCGTTCCAATCCTAAAATCGCATCCATGATCATTGTCATGCTGATTAATCCATGAAGTTTATAGGAAGTGTCCAATACAGGAATAGCGGAGTAACCGGTTTTGGTTAATACTAATAACGCGTGGTCTAAATAGTTCCCAAGTTGGACGTGCGCTACTTTATCCGAAGGAATAAGAAACTGCGCCACCGTCATCTTGGCAAATTTTTTGTTTTCCAAAACTGTCATACCTGTCTTCCGCCTTTCTCTTTTTAGCGTTTCCCCTCTTCAGTTTATCATATTTTATTGCCTTCCATAAAAAAATACTATCGCTTGCCAGCGGAACGATAGTATTATGTAAAATTCTATGTTTCCTGCAGAAGACGGTCATATAAACGCAAAAGCTGTTGATACCGCTTTGCATCCACTTGCTTATCCCCATTTTCAATGTCAGCAATCTCACAGCGAACAAGCTCTAAGGCATATTGCTGTGTAAACAAAAGATCCAAAAGCAAGCGCTGCTCTTCATGCGATAATATTTCAAGAATCGGCTTTCTCATGTTTCATTCCCCCTTTGCAAAACTATATATATTCCGCAAAAACGGAAAAAAGTCATGGAAAAAAAGACTTCCTTCCTTATAAAGGCTTTTGCTTAAAGGCTTTTGCTGTCCGCCGCCCAGGCGCATTTTGTTTTATTCCCTGCACATAGCTGGGTTATATGACGATAAAGCAAAAAAAGAGCAATCCTTAATAGGACTGCTCCATTGCTTATTTGCCTTACCAGTAGCGCAACGCCAAATAAAAAATAACAACCGCGGCCAGCAAAGCCGCCAACAAATACGCTAAAAAAACAGGATTGCGCAAATAGGCATGCTCCTGCACTGCCTTTGGGATCGGAGCATCTAGTTCTTCCTGCCATTTTTGCTGGCGGCCAAGACGGTACGTATAGACAAATCCGATAACGGCAATAAGAACGACAAGGATGGACAATACAAATATCAGCTGTGCCATTGTTTCTTCACCTCATGCTTACTTTGCCACGAGGCAAAGATTTTATACCATCCTTTAATAATGGACATCATGTTCGAATAAATAATTATACGATAAATCAATAAACAAGTAGTGCCGATCGTCAATCGGGTACGAATACGTGCGGATCGTTTCCCCGGTTTCGATGTCGGCGTATAGATCGGATAAAATTCCGCGTTTGCGCGAGCGCATGCGAATAATATTTTCTAAAAAATACGGACGCCAGCTCCAATTTTTCATATAATATTGCGGCTCAAGCTCCCAGCGGCCGTTGCGCTTAAACATATTGGCAGACTGTTGGAAGCCATCCTCGTCGCAAACATAAATGCGGAAACAAACATCATTCAGCTCATTCGCTAAAAGCGAAATCAGCTCATTAAAATCCGTGACTTTCTTATATTTGGCCAAAAGCGCCGTCAGCCGCTGCTGAAACTGTTCGGAAATATGATAAAGCGTTTCTAGCTTTTTCTTTTCCTGTTGAATAAAATGATGGCATTCCTGACGCAGACGTTCCTTTAACATATCGCGCGGCACTAACTCTGGAGAAGGTTTCGCCAAATAGTACCCTTGGTAATAACGTCCGCCGTTTCGCCACGCGTATTGCAATTGAAAAGATGTTTCGATATCTTCGTATAAAAGCGTGGCGCCGATTTTGCGGGCTAACAGCGAAATAGAATAAACAATGTCTTGATACGCTTGATGCACAGAAGTTTTCCGCAATTGACGCAAATCAATTTTCAAAATATCTGGCGACAGCACGCCGATTCTTTCTAAGTTGCTGCTATGTTCTCCGATGTTGTCTACCGCGATTTTTACTCCATACGTACGGATATAGGTCAATAAATGGCTTAACTGATCTAAATCACCCTTAAAATGCTGCTCATTAATTTCGAGTACAATGCGTTCTAACGACAATCCTCTTGTTTCATATTGAAGAAGCAGCTGCAAAAACGAATCGGCACGGTCAAGCATCAATAAATTCGCATCGCGATTTAAAAAAATAAGCGGTGTATAATCGTCGAGGGAAAGAAAATAATCGAGCGCTTTTTTGGTTACCACTTCATCTACTTCTAAACGGAATTCTTCCGGTATGGTATCATCGTGGAAAAACGGACCTAAACTGACAACCCCTGTTTCAGACTGATATCTTCCTAATACTTCATAGCCAATGACACAATGTTCATCGGCGCTGAAAATAGCCTGATAGTATGGAAAAACTTGCTGCAAATTCGCCATTACATCTAACGCATCCACCTTGCTCACCTCTTTTGCATACACCCTCTTTGTTTTATTATATCATACGTCCACCCCCCATAACTGCATCGTTAAGGCTGTCCTGTCTAAAAAATGTTTGCATGAAATAAACATTCGTACATGCTGTCGAAACAAAAAGCGGTTCCCTGCCGTTAGGAAACCGCTTATCCATGTGAACTACCCGCCACCTGCGCTTCGCTTAGAGGCGGGGTTTCAAGAGGCTTGTATGTTTTCGCCGAACGATAAGCAACATACAAGAACCCTTTACGCTTCACTTTCACTGGTGTTATCGCACCTTCACGTTTAGAAGTGGGAGACTTCTTTCGGGATATGTTAAAACGGGCGCCGATTGAGCCATTGTCCTCCGTCCATCGTAATGCATTCCCCATTAATATAAGCCGCGTCATCCGAGAGCAGAAAAGCAGCAAGAGCAGCGACTTCTTCCGGTGTGCCAAGCCGTCCTAACGGAACGCTTTCAATCGTCAGCCTTTCCGCTTCCTCTGATTCCCACAGCTTCTCTGCTCCTCCCGTCCGCTCAATCGGCCCAGGGGCAATCGCATTGACGCGGAATCCGTATTTTTTTCCCCATTCGACAGCGAGCGTTCTTGTCATCGCCAATACTCCCGCTTTCGCACTTGCAGAATGAATCACCCCTGCGCCGGCGTGCCAGGCATATGTAGCAACAATGTTGATGATCGAACCTTTTTGGCCGCGTTGAATCCAATAGTTCCCGACCTCGCGGCTGCAATAAAATGTACCGTTTAATACGATATTGATCACGCTATTCCAGCCATTAATCGATAGCTTTTCCGCCGGACAAATAAAATTGCCCGCCGCGTTGTTAATGAGTGCATCAATTTTGCCAAATTCCGCATCCGTCCGTTTAACCATTTCCGCCACTAATTCCGGGTCGCGCACATCCATTTGTATCGGCAACACTTTTCCGTTGGGCGATTCAATCTCTTTTTTCGCTTCCTCAAGCGCTTCCAGCCGTCTTCCGGTAATGACGACGTTGGCGCCGTCTGCCGCAAATCGCTTTGCCATATACTTCCCCATCCCGCTCGAACCGCCGGTTACAATAATGACTTTTCCGTTCATATTTCTCCTCCTTCACAAATGACTGATGATTCATTCATTTCTATCTTACTACAAAAATAAAGAATTTTCTAACATTATTTTTATCCTATTGTTCTTTCCTTTAATTTTCCGCTATAATAAAACTAATTGTGAAAGGACGGCATGATAATGGAACATTTGGAAACTGCAAAAATGAACCGGCGCACATTTTTAAAAAAAATGGTTCTTACCGGCCTTGGCGGAATATTGACAACATCATTCAGCTACGGTTACGCCCGTTTCATTGAGCCGGCTCAATTAACCGTTACCCACCATATTATTTCCCACCCGCTGATCCCAAAAGAGTTTACCGGGACAAAACTGTTGCAATTTAGCGATGTTCATTTAGGCCATTATTACGGATTACAACGCTTTCGCTATACGATCGCAAAAATAAACGAATTACAGCCCGATATCGTATTGTTTACCGGCGATTTGCTGCATGAACCAAACAAGTATCCGCACATTGATGCGGTTGCCGACGCACTTTCCCACATTCGCGCTCCACTTGGGAAATTTAGCATTTACGGAAACCATGACCACGGTGGATATGGAACCGATATATATCGCCATATTATGGAGAAAGCCGGATTTCGCATGCTTGTCAATGAGCACGTTCTCATTCGGCGGCAGCATGGGCGGTTCATCGCCATCGCCGGCAGTGATGATATGATGCTTGGTAGGCCAAACTTCGCGAAGATGGTTGAGTCGATTCCTGATTCCACTTATACGATTTTGCTGCTGCATGAGCCGGACGGCGCCATACAGACAAGCCACTATCCCGTTCATTTGCAACTATCCGGGCACAGCCACGGCGGGCAAGTCCAGCTTCCGTTTATTGGTCCGCTAATTACGCCGCCGCTGTCGGAAAAATATTATGAAGGATTTTACCGTATTCGCCATTTAACGCTATATGTAAACCGCGGGCTTGGGACGACAAGGGTGCCGCTCCGCTTTTTGTCACCGCCGGAACTGACTGTTTTTACATTGCAGCATCGTGCATAAAGGGAAAATATGGCATCGTTAGAGAACTTTTTCATTAGGTCCAGCAGACGTATTCTCCTCCTTTTTGACATCCAAAAAAGCCGTTTTGCAAACATATGTTCATTTTGTATAATAAAAAATAAAATAATTAAAAAAGGAGATATGCTGATGAAACCGTTGGAACTGACGGTGGACAACATTGCAAAAGCGATTTTTATCGTCAATCGTCATGCCAAAACGGCATTAAATCCTTCTTTTCTCTACCTTTTGAAGAAAAAAGCGATTGAAAAGCTGCTGCAGGAAGGAAAGGCGAAAAAAATCGGCCTTCATTTTTCCCGCAACCCAAAATATAGCCAACAGCAGTCCGACGTTCTTGTTTCCGTCGGCGACTACTATTTTCATATTCCCCCAACAAAAAAAGACTTCGCCACCCTTCCGCATCTTGGAGCATTAAACGATTCTTACCGAAATCCTGTCACAAGAATGCCCCTGTCCCAGGCGAAAACGCTGCTGCAAGCCTATACCGGGATCAGCGAAACTCCTCCGAAACGAAAACAGCCGCAGCCAAGGCCGGTATTTAAACGGCTTGGCGAAAGCTACTAAAAACGGCTTCCGACTTTCGGAAGCCGTTTTCCCGTTTTAAAATTTAGCAGCGTTCATCTACAGGCTTAGCGACCGTTATGCAGTTTCCGCCTTGCTGCTTTGCGGCATATAGCGCTTGGTCTGCCATCTCAATATTCAAGCGGTTTGGAAGGATCATTGATTTCAACAATCCCGCCCGAGAACGTGCAGGAAATTTGCTGTCCGTCTGTTTGAATCAAATGCGCGCTCAAATCGTTCCGCAATCGCTCGATCACGCGTAAAGCATCTCTGGCCGCTGTTTTTGTCAATAAAACGATAAACTCTTCGCCGCCAAAGCGGACAACGGTGTCCCCTGTCCGCGTCTTCCGACAGAGAAAACGTGCAAATTCCTGCAGCACAATATCGCCAGCAAGATGGCCAAAACGTTCATTCACTTTTTTAAAATGATCTAAATCGAGCATCGCTATGCAACTTAGTTCGTGAAACCGCTCTAAACCGCTCCTCAAGCTTTCATATGCTTTTTTTATAGGAGGCGGCCTCATCTACTGTCCACTTTTGTTGCAGCTGCCCTTCCAATTCGTTGAAAAGTTGATGTGCTTTTGCCTCGATATCATCCCGTCCAATAATAGTTGCTGTTCTTGCCGCGGAACGGAGGAAGCGGAGCAGCTCCTCGCGGGCAACAATTTTTTCTGCTTTCCACCGCTTTATCTGTTCCCGAATCCTGTTTATAAATTGCACCACATACTCATTCATCCGCTCTCCCCCTTATTTTTCCGCCAGACAGCGCTTCAGAACTTGGTAATCTGTAAGGAATAACGGTTCTTGTCTCTCTTAGCGGCATTATAAAACATAGCTGTCCATCATCTCGATCAGCTCGCCAATTTCCGGCTTGCTTACTTGAGCTGTTGCGCCAACTTTCATTCCCTTATGGCGAAGACCTTCTGTAATAAGGGAAGAGAAAATGATAACGGGGAGTTTCTTTAACCTTTCATCTTCTCGAATCCGTTTTGTAAAATGATGGCCATCCATTTGCGGCATTTCAATATCAGTAATGACAAGTTGCACTTCTTCGGCAATATCTTTTCCGTCTGCAACAACCGATTGCAAATAGCGAAGCGCTTCTGCTCCGTTTTCAAAAAACTCGACGCGTCCATAGCTAGCTTCCGACAATGTATCATGAAGCAGCTTCCGCAATAATGGAGAATCTTCGGCAACGATGATCCTTTTTTGTGAACGTTCCCGTTTCCCCAATTTTTTGACTTGCTGTACATTGACACCTAAATTCGGGTTCACATCCGCCATGATTTTTTCAAAATCCAAAAGCAAGAGCATTCGCCCTTCCAGTTTGACAATGCCGATCACTTGCCCTTCTAAACCTTGGTGCATTTGCGACGGCTTTTCGATTTGCGTCCAGGAAATGCGGTAAATGCGCGTGACGTTATGCACACGAAATACAATCTTTTGTTTATTGAATTCGGCAACGATAAATTTGTCATGCTCAGGATGGGCGGAAGCAGGAAAACAAAGCGCTTTGGCCAAATCGACGACCGGCAGCACTTCCCCGCGAAGCTCAATAATTCCTTCCATATAAGGGTGGGAATGAGGAATTTTCGTAATTGGAAGAGGAGTCACAATTTCCCTTACTTTCATCACATTGATGGCGAAACGCTGATCACCAAGCAAAAACTCAATAATTTCTAATTCATTCGTCCCACTTTCCAACAAAACAGGTGATTTTTCCGGCACTGAATCATACTTCCTCCCTATTTTTGATATAGTCAATACAACCTATAATCATTATAGCGTTGGAGGCATAAAATAAGAAATATTTTCTTCCCTGCGGCAGTCAGAAATAGCATGAAAAAAATAGTTGCAGCGAAACAGCCACAACTATTCTGGAAATCAATATAAAAAATCAAGGAGGCGGCGGTCCACCAAATTGGTATCAACCGGACACGACTCGGCATCACGGCCGTATTGCCAAGCCCAGATGTTCGCACTGCAATTTAGGGAAGCCGGCTGATAGCGTGGCGCCTTCTGCTCTGTTGTCGTCCCCGGTCTTGGCGCTGCGCTCCAAATAATCGCCTGCACGGCCACTTGATTGTTTCTTTGTACCGCCTCACAATAAGCAGCCGCGAAATCCCCTTTCGTCGGATCGGCATAAAGCCCTGGCCGATACCCTGTCGGATGCAGCGTTTCCACCCAAGCGACAATCCATGATGCATCAACAGCAAAAAAATCTTCAATGTTCGCAAATATCGCCTTATTTTTTGGAATGCCGAGGCGCCGCGCATGGAATACTGCGTTGCGCGCTGCCACCTGTCCGTTTGCATATCCAACCGCTTCACGAAATGCATTATAAATAGGCAGCACTTTGATTCCGTAATTTCGGAGGCGTGTAATCTCTTCTTTCGTCAATCCATCAGAAACATTCGGGACATCAGATAAATAACGCCCCCAAAATTTTGGGTAGCCAAGCTCGCTTCTGGCACATTGAAACAGCTGTTCCGTTACGGCTTGCGCCGAATCTACTCCCCAAATACCTTTAGCCATCAGCTTCCCCCTTTCTTCTTGACGTTCTCTCTGCCATAACATATATATGAAGCGGACGGCCTGTTTCATACAACCGTTTCCCGATTAATCACCGATTTGTCCGGTATTTTTCATCACATCGATCGGCTCTTCCATTCGTTGAAAAACCAGTTCTACCGCTTCCTTTGCCGAACGGCAAAAGGCGATTTCCACCGTACGACGCTCGTCTAGATAGCCGCCTTCATAGACAACCTCTTTTATTTTGGTCGCCCATCCCCCGGTCGTTTCGATAATCACCACTGGTTTTTTATTCATATATGCCGCCGATAACTCGCCCAGCGTTCCGTTTCCGCCGCGAATCATAATGAGCGCATCGGCGGAATGAACAAGGATCAAGCTGCGGAAGTCAAAATAAAGGCCTGTTGTAATGGGAATGTCGATATAATCGTTCGCGACATCAACGCGGTCTCCCGCTAAAATGCCGACGACAAGCCCTCCTGCTTCTTTCGCTCCTTTCGATGCCGCCTCCATGACGCCGCTTCCGCCGCCTGTTAATAAAACAGCGTTGCGCTTGGCAATTTCTGCTCCCACTTCCTCTGCAATATGTCGCACCTCGTCGGGAATATCCCCTGACTGACCGATAACCGCAATCCGTTTCATTTTCCCTCTCCTTTATGTACTTTTCCTTTATATATTACGCAAGAAGCACTGTCATCAGACGCTTCCATTACCGCCTATCTTTCATATCGTTTCCCTTATGAAACCGGAACCAGCCGTTCCGTTTAAACCAGAAAAACATCGAAAGTGCAATGAAGGCCATTACCCCGAGAACGGTAAAATAGCCGTATTTCCAATGTAGTTCCGGCATATAATCAAAATTCATTCCATAAATGCCGACAATAAACGTTAACGGCATAAAAATGGTCGTAATGACGGTTAATGTCATCATAATCGTATTCATTCTGTTTGAGTTTAACGACAAATAGCTATCGCGAATATCCGACGTAATCTCGCGGTTCGTCTCAATCATTTCCGACAGTTTCAATAAATGATCGTGAATATCGTGAAAATACAATTGCCGCTCTTTCATCCGCTGCAGGCGGTCGGAATGGATAATTCGATACAATAAATCGCGCATCGGTACAATCGTTCTACGCAGCTTCGATAAGTCGCTGCGAATATCAAACACTTTTTCAATAATTTCTTGAATCGTCTCATCATTCGTGTTCTCCTCTAATTCATTCAATACATCTTCAATATGGTAAATCGGTGGAAAATAGTCATCGACAAGTTTATCGATAATGCGGTACATGACATGAAAAGGGCCCTGCTGAAAGTCTTCCTCGTGTTGAATTCTCATCCATACTTCGTTTACGGCGTGAATCGATTGCTTATGAAATGAAACGATAAAATTTTGTCCGACAAACAAATCCACTTCCTCTGCTTCAAGAGAGTTTCCATCAATGGCATGCAACACAACAAACAAATACCGATCATAAAAATCGAGCTTTGGCCGCTGCACATACTCTAAACAGTCCTCAATCGCCAGCGGGTGGAAGTGAAAGAACTCGGCAAGCAGCTTTGCCTCGTCTTCTGTTGGTTCATGAAAATCCACCCAATACCAGGAAACATCGTCACTGTTTACATACGGAAGCGAAACATCATATATAACCTCAAAATCTTTTGTAATGACGCACGTTCGGATCATGAAAACCACCCTGTGCCCAAAATTTGCTTTCTTTACTTTATCATAACCGAAAAGCTGTTATATCCCAACTAAAAAAGGGTATATGTATGGTGTAAAGAAAAAAATGACAAAAAATATTTATCGAAATTTTCTTTACTTTTTAATCAAAAATGATGATAATATAAAAAAGGGAATTTATCGATTCCCAAACAGGGAGGAATCACATATGTATGAAAAACAGTATCCTCACGAAGGCGCTATTTTATTTAACCAAACGGAAGAAAAAAGCAGCTATGGTCCGCTTGCCGAGAAAGTGTTAGCACAAGCAATCTTTCAGTTTCAAAAACAAAAGTTGATGGAAAAAATTGATGAAGCTCTTATCGCACGAAACAAGGCCCTCTTTCTCGAACTTTCCGCCCAATATAATGAGCTTCTAAAAAAATACGGTGCGTAATTAAAGGAGAGAAATATGTTGGAGTGTGAAACGTCAGAGTCGTATTGTCAAATAAGGTGAGTCCCTTTCTCGTCAAATGTTCTGACAAGAAACGAAGGGGACTCACTTTTATTTTTCCATTTTCAGCGGCAAACATGATAAAATGTGGACAGACGATCACAATGGAAGGATGACGATGAGTGGAACATTTGATTCATTCTCGCGTAAAAAATATAGAAATATCAGGGATTCGTAAATTTTTCAACATGGTGGCAGACCGTCCTGATTTAATTTCATTAACGATCGGACAGCCAGATTTTCCGACGCCGGAGCATGTCAAAGAAGCAGGGAAAGAAGCGATTGCCGCCAATTTTACCACTTACACCCATAATGCCGGTTTTCTTGACCTGCGGGAAGCAGCATGCCGTTTCGTTGCTGAAAAGTACGGATTATCGTATGAACCTGATGAGGTGATTACCACCGTCGGAGCAAGCCAAGCGCTTGACATTACCTTCCGTACGATTTTGGAAGCAGGTACGGAAGTGATTTTGCCTGGACCCGTCTATCCGGGGTACGAACCGCTCATTCAACTGTGCGGGGCAAAACCCGTATATGTTGATACACGTGCCAATGGATTTCGCTTATCAGCGGAGTTAATCGCTCCTTACTTGAACGAGCGGACGCGCTGCATCGTACTCCCATACCCTTCAAACCCGACGGGAGTCACTTTATCAGAACAAGCCCTGCGAGAAATTGCCGAACTAGTAAAGGGGCGGCCGATTTGGATTGTTTCCGATGAAATTTATAGTGAGCTTGTTTATGATGGCAGACATCATTCCATCGCTAAATGGCTGCACGACCAAACGATTGTGATCAATGGGTTGAGCAAATCGCACTCGATGACAGGCTGGCGCATCGGGTTCGTATTCGCACCCTCCTTTGTGATGAAACATATGATTAAAGTGCACCAATATAGCGTTTCCTGCACCTCTTCGGTGTCGCAAAAGGCGGCGCTGGCCGCTTTAACGGCAGGAAAAAATGATGCAGTGGCGATGCGCAACCAATATAAACAGCGGATGGAATATACGTACGACCGCCTTGTCCGCATGGGGCTTCAAGTGGAAAAGCCCGACGGCGCCTTTTACTTGTTTCCATCGATCGCTCCGTTCGGTCTATCCTCTTTTGATTTTGCCCTTGATGTGGTCCATAAAGCCGGCGTCGCGCTCGTTCCCGGCAGCGCTTTTTCCAAATATGGCGAAGGATATGTGCGCCTTTCATACGCGTATTCCTTTGATGTGCTGAAAGAAGCTCTCAACCGTTTAGAGCGATACATAAAGGAAAAACAGTGGGCGCGATAAACAAAAGCGCCCACTGTTTTTGTTTGACAAGCTATGGAACAAGAATGAGCTTTCCATGCGTTTTTCGTGACTGAAGCAGTCGATGCACATCCGCGGCTTGTTCAAGTGGGTAGACACCGCCAATCGTCAATGTCAGCTTTCCGGTTTGCACATATGTCAATAATTCATGCAAACTTTGCTGATATAACGTTTGCTTTCTCATGATTTGCGGCAAAAAGAAGCCGATGACCGCTAAATTTTTCCCCATCAGCCGCGCCGGGTTCATGCGCGTAAACTGTCCGCTCGCCACGCCGTAGACGACAAGCCGGCCAAACGGCGCCAGACACTCCAGTGTCTGATGGAAAATGTCGCCGCCGGCCATCTCGAGCGCCACATCGACGCCTTTTCCGTCTGTCGCCCTTATCACTTCGTCCTTCCAACTTTCTTTTGTATAGTCGACAGCGACATCAGCGCCAAGTTGCATTGCCATCTCTCGTTTTTCCTCGGTACTGGCGGTGGCGATCACTTTGCCGGCGCCAAAAAGTTTTGCAAGCTGAACCGCAAGCGTGCCAACGCCGCCTGCCGCCGCATGAACAAGCACCGTTTCCCCCTGTTCTAAGCGCCCCATCGTTTTTAAAATATGGTAAGCACTCAATCCTTGGACGGGAAGGGCGACGGCCTGTTGCACATCCAACCCATCGGGAAGCGGAATGACAGCGCGCTCATCAACGCTGGCATATTCCGCATATCCTCCCGATTCGATTAAGGCAACGACGCGCTGTCCAACACGTACCGTACTTGTTTCTTCGCCAACTTCACAGACAACACCGGCTACCTCTGTTCCCGGCACAAACGGAAGCGGAGTCGGGACGACGTAATGGCCTTCGCGGCGCGCCGTATCGGCATAGTTGACGCCAATCGCCTCCACTTTGATCAATACGCTCCGCCCCGTTGGCACAGGGCGGTCCACCTCGATCACCTGCAATACTTCCGGGCCGCCGTACTCCGTAAATTGCACCATTTTCATCTTTGCTTCTCCTTTCTGTTGCCTCTTCTAGTCTTTCTGCGAAAGAAATAAAAACTTTTTCGGGATTAAACTTATATAGCCAGTTGCGTTTTGTTCTGTAAGTCAGCAATGCGGCGGTTGCGTTCCATTGCCCCATGATCGATTAGTTCGTTAAAGCGGCTCGACAAGCAAGCCATCGATGCCGGTCTTTGCTTAAATGGGCAAAAGCCTCTTCATACAGAAAATGACCGCCTCGTTGCATCGTGAATTTCTCCTCCCAATCCTGTTTTTTCAAATACGGGAACAACGGAAAGTGCGCCATGCTGATTAATATAATCGATATCCCGCTCCAAGCCGTGCGCCGTCATCCATTGTCCGACCCGCGAAGAGGCAAGCACCGTTTTCCCCGCGTTTTCCGTCTTGTATTTTTCGTAAAAAAGCCATGCCGCCATGGCGCTATCGGACAAGTCTCGGGCAGAAACACCGTTTTGCAGCAGGCAGGAAATAAAATAGCCCGCCCCGTAAAAATCTTCTAGACAAAATCGCCCTGATGAACCGGAGCAGATCGCGACAATCGTTTCTGACGCATGCCGTTGGCAAATATGCTCGCTAAGCGCCGGTCCGTTCAGCAGGCTCCCGACGTAAAGATGATTGGCATGCATCGCCTTGCGGATCGCTACCGTGCCATTTGTCGTTGATAAAATAATCGTTTTTCCCGGACAGAACTTTTGCAAAAAAAGCGGCGCTGGAGAATGAAAGCCGTCAATCGTCCGGCCTTCGTACTCGCCGACAAGCTCATAGCTCCCGTTTGGAAGGAGACGGGATTTTTCCCGTGCTTCCTCAGCATTTCGCACTGGGATGACGGAAGCAGCGCCAAACGAAAGCGCTGCGGTAATCGTGGAAGTAGCAAGCAAAATGTCGAACACAACCGCTATTTTCCCGTCTGTTAAAGCTGTTTCATCAATATCTTCTTTACGAAAGACGACATGTACTTTCGCCATGGATTCACCTCAGCTCATTGCTAATTGCCATGCATGTTGGACGAGTGACTGAACAAACTTCCCCAAATCGCGGAAGCGTTCGTCATTCGTCTGTCCGCGGCGGTAGCGATAATAAATTTGCTGGCAGATGACAGCGAGTTTAAAATAAGCAAACGTTAAATAAAAGTGCATATTCGAAATATCCCGTCCGCTTTTTTCAGCGTATGCCCGAATAAATTCCTCGCGCGTATAAAAGCCGGGATAAACGGTCACCGGCGTTCTGCCAAATCCGTTTTTCAACAGCGGCGGATCGTCCTTTTCAATCCAGTAGCTCATCGCCACGGCCAGATCAGCAAGCGGGTCGCCGACGGTCGACATTTCCCAGTCAAACAAGCCGACCATTTGTGTGACATCATCTTCGGCAAACAGCGCATTGTTTAATTTATAATCATAGTGGATAATCGTCGCTTCGCTGTTTTCCGGAATGTGACTCACAAGCCATTTCGTCAGCGCTTCCACTTCTTTAATCTCATCCGTTTTCGCCCGCTTATAGCGTTGAATCCAGCCATGTACTTGCCGCTCCATAAATCCTTCCGGCTTTACCATCTCGACAAGACGCGTTTTTGTATAATCAAGCTGATGTACTTGTACGAGCGTATCGACCATCGTTTCCGAGATTTTCCGGCATCGTTCTTCTGTCGGGGCGATGTGCGCCGGAAACTCCGTATCTAGCACGATGCCACGGCGCCGTTCCATCACAAAAAATGGACTGCCAATAATCGATTCATCCTCGCAAAATAATAACGGTTTCGGAGCCAGCGGAAAAAGCGGATGAATTTCCTTCAGCCATGTGCTTTCCCGCTTCATATCATGCGCTTTCGGCGGAACGGGGCCAAACGGCGGACGCCGCAAAACGGCTTCCCACTCTCCGCATGACAGCAAATACGTTAAATTGGAACGTCCGGCAGAAAACTGTCTGACTTGCAGCGTTCCTTCCGGAAAATCCGGCAGTGTTTTTCTTAAAAAGTCACCTAGTTTTTCAACGGGCAGCTCTTCTCCTTTACGTACAGGGATGATCGCCGTCATGGCTATACCTCCTTTCGATTACAGGCGTTTGACGGTTTGTTGGTCATATACATGCCGTCCTCTTCCCCTTTTTTCAGCCGAGATGTCCCTGTTTCACTTTCTCCTGAATATGTCTTGCAATGTTGTTTTATATCCGCCTAAAGCGCAAAGCATAGCGATTTGGTGTCCCATTGAACCGGCACCGGTCACAGCAACACGTTGAATAGGCATTTTTTCTTCCTCTTTTTTAACTGACCAGTCAGTATGGAAAGTGCAGACTATTTGGCACGTTTATGCCAAGTAGTCTTATTTCACTTTTTCTCCATTCCTTCCAGCAAAATCGCAACCATATGTTCCGCTACCTCGAAATCGCTCAATTCCCCATCAGGCCGAAACCATTGGTAGCTCCAGTTTGCCGCTCCTAAAACGGTCAGCGTTGCAATGGAAGGTGGCAAATCGTCACGGAGCTCGCCGTTTCTCATTCCTTCTTCTATTAACGATTGCAAGTTGTAACGAAACAAGTCCCGCTTTTCTACAATTTTTTTTAAATGTTCTGCATTTAAATGCTTCATTTCGCGGAAAAAAATGCGCGCCTGTCTTCCTTGTTTCTCAATGCTATGGATGAGCATATAGACGATTTCAAACACTTTTTCCTTAACCGTCTTCGCAGCATCTTCCATAATGTTTTTTTGCTTTTCGAGCAGTCCTTCAATATAGCGAAGATGGATATCCATTAATAATTCTTCTTTGCTTTTAAAATAGTAGTAAAACGTTCCTTTTGTCACGCCAAGCATATCCATAATATCTTGAATGGAAGTTTCGCTAAACCCTTTTTGTTCAAATAGAGCGATGCTTGCCGCCATAATTTTTTCTTTCACGCTCTTCCACCTTTCCCTCTATCATGTTCGTTATCGCCATTCTATCATAAAACGGTCAAGCCCGTCTGGCAACAGGCAATGGAGCTTGACCGTTTGGGAAGAGCGGATTTTTTCTTATTTCGAACGGAGCGCCTCTTCACGGAGAGTGCGGCGCAAAATCTTGCCAACGTTTGTTTTTGGCAATTCGGAGCGAAACTCGATCATGCGCGGCACTTTGTAGGCGGCTAAATTTTGGCGGCAATGCGCGATAATCTCCTCTTCGCTTGCCTGCTTGCCGTCTTTTAAGACAATAATCGCTTTTACTGTTTCGCCGCGGTATGCATCCGGCACGCCGATTGCTACCGCTTCTTTTACTGCTGGATGTTCATACAGCACTTCTTCAATTTCGCGAGGATAAATATTGTAACCGCCGGCAATAATCATATCTTTTTTCCGGTCAACGATGGTTACATATCCTTCTTCATCCACGGTTGCCAAGTCACCCGTATATAGCCATCCATCCCGAAGTGCCACCGCTGTTTCTTCCGGCATGTTCCAATATCCTTTCATCACCTGCGGGCCGCGAATAATTAACTCTCCTACCTCGCCTGGCTTAAGTTCTTCTGTTCCGGTAGCAACATCGACAATTTTGTATTCTGTCATCGGCATGCCGATGCCGACCGTTCCCGGTTTCCTTTCAGCAAACGGCGGATTGCAGTGCGTTACCGGCGATGCCTCCGATAAACCGTATCCCTCTAACACAGCAGCTCCGGTTTTCGCTTCAAACTCCCGCATCAGCTCTAGAGGCATCGGCGCGCTGCCGCTGTTGCACGTTTTAATGCTGTTGATGCCGTATTGCTCTACCCCTGGTGTATTCGTAATTGCGACATACATTGTCGGCACTCCAGGGAAAACAGTCGGTTGCTTCTCTTTAATCGTCTCTAACACTTCCTTCAGTTCAAAACGCGGCAATAAAATATTGTTGGCACCGACATAAATCGCCATATTCATGCCCGATGTCATCGCAAACACGTGGAAAAGCGGAATTACCGTAAAATACCGTTCTTTTCCCAACTCATAGGTGCCTTTGAAAAATTCGGCACATTGCATGACGTTCGCTAAAATATTGCGATGGGTGAGCATCGCTCCTTTCGAACGTCCCGTCGTTCCGCCCGTATATTGCAGCACCGCAACATCATGCTCCGGCTCGATCGGAACAGGCTGCACGTTCCCGCTTCCTTGAGCAAGAAACTGTTCAAATGTCACATCGTTTGCATCTAGCGAATGAGAGGAGGATGGCTGAAAGCTGACGACGATGGCCCGCTTCATTGGCGTATGATCACGCACCGCCTGCAGCCGTGGGTAAACGGCATCATAAATCACGATCGTTTCTGCTCCTGAATCCGTCAGCAAGTGGATTAACTCGCGTTCCACAAGCATCGGATTTACTTGTGTCACAATCGCGCCGATGCGCAAAATCGCATAGTAAGCGATCACATACTGAGGACAGTTTGGCAGCATAATGGCAACACGGTCGCCTTTTTGGACGCCTTGCTGCTGCAAGCTCGATGCAAACTTCTCCACAGCATGGGCAAGCTCGCCGTACGTAATCACTTTATCATAGAAAGTCAAAGCTGGATTGTCGCGATATTGCTTGGCCCGTTCTTGCAAAATATCGCATAATGTGATGTTGGGAATATCGAACCGAAATGATACATGTTCTGGATATAATGCCGCCGCTTTCTTTTCATTCACTTTTCCTTTCCTCCTTTTAAGCGCCTGAGGCGTGGCTGCCACCATCGACAACAATTAACGCTCCTGTCACAAAATCAGAGGCCGGAGACGCTAAAAATAATACCGCTCCTTTTAAATCATCTTCGCCGCCAAATCGTCCTAACGGCGTATTTTGCAACACTTTCTGCCCGACTTGCTCAAGGACGACTTTTGACATTTTCGTTGGAAAAAACCCCGGCGCGACCGCATTGACATGAATTCCGTATCTTCCCCATTTTACGGCCAAATCTTTCGTAAACGTAATGACGGCCCCTTTGCTTGTGTTATAACCAATGGTATTTAATATTTCCGGATTCGTTCCGCCAAGTCCTGCGACAGAAGCAATATTGATGATTTTGCCGCTCCGTTGCTTGATCATTACTTTGCCGACCGCTTGGCTCATGAGAAATGTTCCGGTCACATTGACGTTGATGACTTTTTGCCATGCCTCCAGCGGCATTTCTTCCACTGGTGCTCCCCATGTCGCGCCGCTGTTATTGACTAAAATATCAATTTGCCCAAATTCATCCACCGTTGTTTGGACGACGCGCTGCACATCCTCTGGATTCGTGACATCGCATTTTAATGCAAGCGCTTTTACGCCAAGCTGTTCTAACTTTTCTTTCACTTGTTCGCACGCTTCCAGTTTTCGCGAACATACAACGACGTTGGCACCTGCCTCTGCCAGGCCGGTGGCAATCTGTTCGCCAAGCCCGCGTCCCCCTCCGGTAACGATGGCCGTCTTTCCTGGTATTTTAAATAAGTCTAGTACATGCATGACTCCTCTCTCCTTTTTATTGATATTGTCGTAACTCTAATTTAGCGATTTGATTTTTATGCACTTCATCCGGCCCGTCGGCGAGGCGAAGCGTACGGGAGTTCGCCCATAGCGCTGCGAGCGGGAAGTCATTGCTGACTCCAGCGGCGCCAAATGCTTGGATGGCCCGGTCGATCACTTTTAAGGCAACGTTTGGCGCGACGACTTTAATCATGGCAATTTCTTTTCTCGCCTCTTTATTGCCGACCGTATCCATCATGTATGCCGCTTTCAATGTAAGCAGCCGTGCTTGTTCGATTTCGATCCGTGACTGGGCAATCCAATCGCGAATGACGCCTTGTTCTGCAAGCGGCTTTCCAAACGCAACTCTTTTTTGCACGCGCTGGCACATCAACTCAAGCGCCCGTTCGGCCGCACCGATCAGCCGCATGCAATGGTGAATTCTCCCCGGACCAAGCCGCCCTTGGGCAATGGCAAATCCTTTTCCCTCTCCCCAAATAATATTTTCTTTTGGGACGCGGACATGGTCATACGTAATTTCTGCATGGCCGTGTGGAGCATGGTCATAGCCAAACACCGGAAGCATCCTCTCAATTTTCACGCCTGGCGTATCAAGCGGTACTAGAATCATAGATTGTTGCTCATATTTTGGAGCATCCGGATTTGTTTTTCCCATGACGATGGCAATTTTGCAGCGCGGATCGCCAGCTCCTGACGACCACCATTTCCGTCCGGTAATAACATATTCGTCTCCATCGCGGACAATGCTTGCAGAAATGTTCGTCGCATCACTGGAGGCAACGTCTGGCTCTGTCATGGAAAAACAGGAACGGATTTCCCCGTTTAATAACGGAATCAACCATTTTTGCTTCTGCTCTTCCGTGCCGTAGCGGACGAGCACTTCCATATTTCCCGTATCCGGAGCGCTGCAATTAAATACTTCCGGCGCAATCAGCGAACGGCCCATGATCTCGCAAAGCGGCGCATACTCCAAGTTCGTCAGCCCTGCCCCGTATTCACTATCCGGCAAAAATAAATTCCAAAGCCCTTCTTTTTTCGCTTTTGCTTTTAATTCCTCCATAATCGGCGGAACGCCGGACCATCTGGATTCTTGTGCATTCAGCTGTTCCTCATATACCTTTTCATTCGGATAAATATAGTCTTCCATGAAAGCGCTTAATTTCTTGATCAACTCTTTGACTTTCGGCGAATAAGAAAAATCCATCGCTTCCCCTCCCTTTTTATACTAACCGGTTAGTATGTAACCTTATTTTTACTATAACCCTATTTAAAGAAATATTCAATATTTTTTGATAAATAGCAATAAAGCAGCATCATTAGGATGATGCCGCTTTATTCTTGGATATAGCGTTTGTATAAAGCTTGCGTGCCGCTGTTTTCTTCCCCTGCTTTTGCCAGCTCCTCATACATTGATTTTGCCAGCTCCAGCCCTGGCAGTTGCAAATTCATTTTTTCTGCTTCTTCTAACGCAATTTTCATATCTTTAATAAAATGCTTCACATAAAAACCTGGCTTGAAGTCGCCGGAAAGCATCCGAGGGGCTAAATTGCTCAACGACCAGCTCCCCGCCGCTCCCTGGGAGATGCTTTCTAGTACTTTAAATGGATCCAATCCTGAACACTTCGCATAGGCAAGCGCTTCGCAAACACCGATCATGTTGGAGGCGATCGCAATTTGGTTGCACATTTTTGTGTGCTGACCGGCTCCTGCTTTTCCATGAAGAATAATGTTCGTTCCCAGTCTTTCTAAAATCGGCTTGCACGCCGAAAACACTTCTTCATCCCCGCCAACCATAATCGTCAATGTTCCTTGTCTCGCACCGATATCGCCGCCGGAAACCGGGGCGTCAAGCGCATAAATATTTCTTTTTTTTGCTTCTTGATAAATTTTTTTCGCAAGCGTGGGGGTAGAAGTGGTCATATCAATGACATAGGTTCCTTCTTTCGCATTCGCCAAAATTCCTTCGTCGCCAAAATATACTTCTTCGACATCTTGCGGATACCCAACCATCGTAATCACTACATCCGCTTCTTTGGCAAGCTCCGCAACTGTTTCTTTCCATACTGCCCCTTCTTCGATGAGATCATTGGCTTTCTCTTTCGTCCGGGTGTAAACAAGTAGCGGATATCCCGCTTTTAATAAATGGCGGGCCATGCTTTTTCCCATTACGCCAAGACCAATAAAACCGATCGCTTTCATTTTGCTTTCCCCTCCCTGCTCGTTCACAAAAATGCCCCTTGGAAAAAATAAGGCATCATTCTTCTTTTGTCAATTCAAACAGAAACAATGGTGCTTAAATCGCTTTCACCATTCCTCCGTCAACGATCAACGATTGGCCGGTAATATACGAATTCGCTTCGGAAAGAAGGAAAGTAACCACATTAGCAAATTCTTCCGGTGTGCCATAACGGCCGAGGGGAATCGCGCTTTTCATCCGCGCTTCCATTTCTTCTTTCGAAATTCCCAATTTTTCGGCATTGATTTTGTCTAAAAAGGCAACCCTCTCCGTCGCGATGCGCCCCGGCGCTACTGTATTAATTAAAATATTGTACGGTGCAAATTCCACAGCCAATGTTTTGGTTAAACCGACGATGCCAGTGCGGAACGTATTGGATAAAAGCAAGCCCGGAATCGGCTCCTTAATGGAAGAAGAAGCGATGTTGACAATTTTGCCGCCCTTTTTCTTCAAGTATGGGAGCGCTTCTCGAATCATGCGGATATAGCTAAGCAAATTCAATTCAAACGCATGATACCAATCTTCGTCGCTAATCGTTTCAAACGTTCCCGCTGGAGGTCCCCCAGCGTTGTTCACTAATAAATCAATGGTTCCATAAGTGTCTACCGTTTTTTGCACAAGACGACGAATATCTTCTACCTTCGTAATATCTGCTTGAACGTGGGCAACTTGTCCTTTATGTAAATCTCGTAATTCTTTTTCCACCTCTTGCAGCTTCTCTTCATTTCGGCTTGTAATCATGACATTTGCCCCTTCCAACACAAGCTGGCGGGCAATGGCTTTCCCAAGGCCTTGACTGGATGCGACGACAAGTGCAGTTTTTCCTGACAAGCGCAACTCCATATCTTTTCCTCCTTGTTGTTATACATGTTTTTATTTAAAAGTTATTCGCTATATTTTATCGCTTTTCCTTCTTTACTTTTATAGATTAAAAAGGTGTTCCTTTCTTCGCCACAAAAAATCCCCTCCCAAGTAGACTCCTAAGAATATCATATCAGATGTTCTCTTTTTTCGCTGTCTACCTGTAGGGGATCATACCACTTTCGAATCAGCCTCTTTTTTCTCCATCCATTATGGAACGAAATTGTTTCATTTCTTCATCTACATTCACTTTCGCTACATGAAATGGATTTTCTTGGTTGGCTAGTTGCAACGGGCCTATATCGCTTCGCACTCCTAATGTATCTCCTTCTGTCGCGAGTGCATCGTTTAGAATTCCCTCTCTTTCCCCATCGAAATGAAAATCATGAGGGTGATCGTTTCTTCCGCGCTCTGGCATGCTTATACCTCCTTTTCTGTCTATTTTTCCTTCCAATCGAACAAATCATTCCTTTTACAGTGGCGCGTTGTTTTCCATAATACGAAAAAAGAGGCGACCCCAAAAACGATTTTTGGAGTCTGCCTCCTTTTTATCAGCTTTCTAATAGAAGGTCTTCTGGATTTTCGATCAAGTCTTTTACCGTTTTTAAGAAGCCGACCGCTTCTTTCCCGTCAATAATTCGATGGTCATACGATAACGCCACATACATCATCGGACGATTTTCGATTCGTTCTTCGTCAATCGCAACCGGACGAAGTTTGATAGCATGCATCCCTAAAATCCCAACTTGCGGACCGTTCAGCAGCGGCGTAGAGAAGAGCGACCCGAACACTCCACCGTTGGTGATCGTAAACGTTCCACCCTGCAAATCGCTCAGCGATAATTTGTTGTTGCGCGCTTTCGCTGCCAACTCGGCGATATCGCGTTCGATTTCGGCAAAATTTTTCCGGTCGCAATCGCGCACCACCGGAACGACTAAGCCCTCGTCGGTAGAAACGGCGACACCGATATCATAGTATTTTTTCAAAATAATTTCGTCGCCTTGAATTTCCGCATTCACATAAGGATATTTTTTCAGCGCTGCTACCGTCGCTTTGACGAAGAATGACATAAATCCGAGACGGACGTCGTGTTCTTCGAAAAATTTATCTTTTTTCCGTTTGCGCAGTTCGATGACGGCAGACATATCGATTTCGTTGAACGTTGTCAACATCGCCGTAGACTGTGTTACTTCTAACAAGCGCTTCGCAATCGTCTGACGGCGGCGCGACATTTTCTCGCGGACAACCGGTTTACCGTCATCTTGTTTGAAGGCAGCTGGGGCCGGCTGCTGAACCGGCGGGGTAAATGAGGCCGGTTGCGCATGCGGCTGCACTTGCTGCTGGACAAAGGACTCGACATCTTGTTTGCGAACGCGTCCTAGCGGATCGACCGTAGGAACTTGCGTTAAATCGATGCCTTTTTCACGTGCGATTTTCCGCGCTGCCGGCGAAGCAATCGGGCGCTGTGCCAGATGATTGCCAGCCATGACTGGTTGTTCTTGTTTTTCTTCCGTTTTGACCGCTGTTTCTTTTGTTTCTTGCACTGCTTCCGGCGTTGCTTTGGCTGCTGCTTCTTGTGCAGCCGGCTGAGCAGCCTGTCCTTCGCCAATGACAGCGATCGCTTGCCCTACGGCGACCGTATCCCCTTCATTTGCTAAAATTTGCTGCAATACTCCGGATTCTTCCGCCATAATTTCGACGTTCACTTTATCTGTTTCCAACTCGCAGATCGATTCGCCTTTTTCGACGTAGTCGCCAGGTTTTTTCAACCATTGCGCAATGGTTCCTTCTGTGATAGACTCTGCTAATTCTGGAACTTTGACTTCAGCCACGTTGATGCCCTCCTCAAAATCTTGCGTTATTGTTCTTTTTTCGTTAATGCACATCGAATAATGCGTTCTTGCTCTTTCCGGTGAACAACAGGATCGCCTTCTGCCGGGCTTGCCCGTCTGCGTCGGCCGATGTAGCTGACATCTACTCCATCCGGTGCGATTTCGCGCAGTCTTGGCTCCATATAACCCCAGCTTCCCATGTTTTGCGGTTCTTCTTGCATCCAGACGATTTCTTTGACATTTGGATAACGCACGAAAATCGCCTGCAGCTCTTCTTTCGGGAATGGATATAATTCTTCGACGCGTACGACGTGGAGCCAATCGAGTCCTTCCATTTTATTGATTTGCTCTGCTAAATCAATCATCAGTTTTCCAGTACCTAAAATAATTCTCTCGACTTTTTCATGATCTTTGCCAAGCCCTGTTTGTTCAAGGACTGGATGGAACTGACCGTTGGTAAACTCTTCCACCTCCGACGCTGCTAACGGGTGACGCAGCAAGCTTTTTGGCGTCATCAGCACTAACGGACGGACTTCTTCCCTTTGCAAAATGCCTGCTTGTCGGCGCAAAATATGGAAGTACTGCGCAGCGGTAGACAAGTTTGCTACTGTCCAGTTGTTTTCCGCCGCCAGTTGCAAAAACCGTTCTAAACGGCCGCTCGAATGTTCCGGCCCTTGCCCTTCATAACCATGCGGCAGCAGCATGACGAGACCGGATTTTTGCCCCCATTTCGCACGTCCGGATGAAATAAACTGGTCAAACATCACTTGCGCCATGTTGGCAAAATCGCCAAATTGCGCTTCCCACAGCACAAGCGTTTCCGGAGCAAAGACGTTATAGCCATATTCATAACCGAGCACAGCTGCTTCTGTCAACGGGCTGTTGTAGACGACAAAAGAAGCTTTCGCATCGCTGATGTGGTGCAGCGGAACAAACTCCTTGCCCGTTTTCATATCATGAAGCACGAGATGGCGCTGAGCGAACGTACCGCGCTGTGAATCCTGTCCAGTGAGGCGGATCGGCACGCCATCGCGTAAAATTGTTGCAAAAGCAAGAATTTCCGCATGCGCCCAGTCCACTTTCCCTTTGCCGTCAAACACTCCTTCACGCCGTTTTAAGATGCGCTCTAGCTTATTAAACACGTGAAAATCGGCAGGGAACTGCAGCAATTCTTTGTTTAACCGCTGCAATATATCTTTTTCCACGGACGTTCTGACAACCGGCAATTTGCATGCAACCGTTTTCGGCGGATCCATAATAAAATCGAGCTTCGATTCATCTTTTGGAACTTTTTCATACGCAATTTTCAGTCTTTCCGCTACTTCCCGTTCCATTTCTTCTACCGCTTCTTTTGCAACAATGCCTTTTGCGATCAGCTTTTGCGCGTAAAGCTGACGAACGGTTGGATGTTGCTGAATGATGCTGTACATCGTCGGATTTGTCGCCATCGGTTCATCCATTTCGTTATGGCCAAAACGGCGATACCCGATTAAATCGATGACAAAATCTTTTTTGAAGCGCTGACGGTAGGCAAAAGCAAGATTGGCCGCCGCCAGGCATGCTTCCGGATCATCGGCGTTCACATGCACAATCGGCACTTCAAATCCTTTGGCAATATCGGACGCATATTTTGTCGAACGAGAATCATAGCTTTCTGTCGTAAAACCGATCATATTATTAGCAATAATATGAATCGATCCACCCGTCCGATACCCTTGCAATTGGCTCAAATTCAATGTTTCGGCCACAATTCCTTGCCCAGGGAATGCCGCGTCTCCGTGAATCATAATCGCAAACGACGAATCCGTATTTTGCAGTGGTTTTCCGGCGTTTTTGCGATTTTCCTGAGCGGCGCGCGTAAAGCCTAACACAACCGGATTCACGACTTCCAGATGGCTTGGATTGTTTGCCAGCGTAATTCTTATTGTATGTTCATTTTCATTGCGCAGACGGCGAGCCGCCCCTAAATGGTATTTCACATCCCCCGTCCAGCCGTAGGTAATGGCTACCGATCCTTCCGAAGGAATAAAATCTTTGCTTTCCGCGTGCTGGAATTCGGCAAAAATCATTTCATATGGTTTGCCAAGGACGTGGGCAAGCACATTCAAACGGCCGCGGTGCGCCATGCCAATATTTACCGCATTGATTTCCTTTTCAATCGACTGGCGAACAAGTTCGTCTAATAGCGGCACCATAGCATCTAAACCTTCAATCGAAAACCGCTTTTGTCCGACAAATGTACGATGAATAAATTTTTCAAATCCTTCCACTTCCGTAAGGCGGCGGAGCAATGCCACTCTCTCATCGCTTGTTAAACTCGGATAATATGCTCCTGACTCAATTTGTTGGATGAGCCAGTTTTTTTCCTCCAAATTATGTACTTGTGAAAATTCAAACGCAATTTTATCTGTATATACTTTCCGTAAATGATTAATGGCATCCAATCCATTTTTGACATGCGCCGGTGCATGCGGACAAAGAAACGCGACAGGAATTTGTTTTAAATCTTCCTCCGTCAAATCATATTCGCTTAATTCGATGCGGCGCGTGTCTTTATTTTGTTTGTTTAATGGGTTAATATCGGCTGCCAGATGGCCGTAACGGCGGATATTGTCCGCTAGTTTTACAGCAGCAACAAGCTTGCTGAATATCGTTGGATTTTCCGGGAGACGGAACGTCTGATGCGTTTTGGCGATCTCCTCGCTTGGCACAAACGGTTCTGTTTCCGTTGTCGGAGCTCCCCACTGCTCGAATAATTGCCTCAACTCAGGGTCAACCCTGTCTGGATCCTCAAGATACTGCTCATACATTTCCATCACGTACCCGAGGTTTGGCCCATAAAATTGACTCCATGGTTGTGCATCGTTGATCGTCTGCTTTGCCATTATAAAAACCTCCAACCAGTTTTCGTTTATTTGGGATCGTTTGGCGCCCCCATACGCATCAAGAAAAATTGCGAACAGGGCCCGCTTGCCTTCTTCTCATTGTTCCCAAATAAACAAGGAAATAACTTTATAAACGTTTTCAATGTATATTGTAGCACTATCATTCATTAAAATCGACGATTAAACATGAAAATCTCCAATAATTTATTTTTTTTTTTGAAAAAAGAGAAAAAAAGTGGCAGCGATAGAACGCACGCAACAATCCATAATCATGATATTTTAAATTTTTCTACTAGTTTTTGCAGCTGCCGGCTCATCTCGCTTAATTTTTCTGCCGATTCCGTCACCGTTCCTAACGCCTGCAGCTGATCATCGGCGGATGCCGCTACTTCTTCCGCCGCTGCCGCGGACTGCTGAGCGACGGCGGAAATATTTTGCATCGCTCCAATGACATCCTCTTTGCTTTCATTCATTCGCTTTGCTTCTTCTGTAATTTCGGCAATCGCTGTTGTTAACTCTTCCATCATCGTGACGATCTTGACAAATGAATCGCCTGTTGTGTGGACAGCTTGCTGCTGCTGTTCGTACATGTCTTTCGAGTGATTCACCGCCTGCATCGCCAGACTCACTTGCTGCTGAATCACGGCAATCGTTTGGTGGATCAGCTCGGTTGCCCTTGCCGACTGCTCCGCTAATTTGCGCACCTCATCCGCGACGACGGCGAATCCTTTTCCATGTTCTCCCGCCCGTGCCGCTTCAATACTCGCATTTAAGGCAAGCAAATTCGTCTGTCCGGAAATGGCTGTAATTGTTTGGATCACCCCATCAATTTCTTCCATCTTTCTTACTAAATCTTTCATTACTTTTTCTACCGCAAATAGTTCTTTTTTCGCCTCATCGGATTTTAGCTGCAGCATATTTAAATTTTCTAGGCCGTCATAACTAGCCGCTTTCGTTTCATTCGACAGCGTTTGCATGTTTGCCGTCGACTGTGTTACCGTTTCGATTTGTGCAGACAACGCCGCTGTCCGTTCATTGATCGTATCTAAATCGCCCGCTTGCTCCGTCGTTCCTTTGGCAATATCATTAATGGCGCTGGCCACTTGTTCGCTTGTCGCCATCGTTTCCTCGGAAACAGAACTAAGGTGGTCAGCGGAGGCGGCGAGCTCCTCTACCGATTCATTGACTTGCTGAATGAGGGCCCGCATTTGCGCAATCATATGATTGAAGTGATCGGCCAGCTGCCCTATTTCGTCTTTTGATTTTACGCGCACATGCACCGTTAAATCCCCTTCTGCGACTTTTTCAGCTTGGTGCTGAAGCGCAATGACCGGTTTCGAAATCGAACGGGCGAGGAAATAAATAACAACAATGGCAAGCAATAATGCGGCCACGGTGATGATAAACATTTTCATGGCAAGGGAATTGCTCATCGCCAATAAATCTCTTTCTTTATATACGGTGCCGACTTTCCATCCGAGTTCAGGAATCGTCGTAAAGTACACCACCCGCTTTTCGTTCCCGGATGTATATGTATAAAAGCCGCTTTTATTCTTTAACATATATTGGACTTCCGCGTTTTTCGCCATATTTTTTCCCTTATATTGCGGATGAACGATCGCGACTCCCTTGCTGTCAAACAGCACAGGGTACCCATGGTAGCCAACCTCGCTATTGTTGACAATTCTCTCCACTGCATCCAGCGTCATATCGATCCCGAGCACAGCGATGACGCGGCCGTTTTCTGTTACCGCTTTTGCCAATGTCACGATATTTTTTCCTGTTATCGCATCGATGTATGGCTCGGTCCAAACGACTCGATCCTGGTTTTCCGCCGCTGTTTTATACCATGGACGCGAAGTCGGGTCATAGCCGTCAGGCAATGGCGCTGCCGGCGTCGTATACATTTTTTTCGCGGCCGTTCCAATGTAGGCAAGTTGAACGTTTTCGTGGATTTTTAAAAATGTGCGAAACTGCCGGTCAAGCAGCGGCCAGGCATCTTCTTTTTTGATCATTTCCTCGACGATAGGCGATTCGCTAAACTGAAGCAAGCTATTTTCCTCGCTTTGAAAACTGTCGCGAATATCGCCTAGCACCCCGTTTAAAATGGATTGTGCGCGTTTTTCAACGTCCTGGCGGATCATTTTTTTTGTTTCGACCACTCCGACAATCTGGGTAGCGGCCAGGGAAACAATCATTAGCAATGCCATTAGAATGATCAACTTGATCCGCAATGTTTTAAACACCACTTTGTTTCTCCCCTTTTTTGTCGAAATTTGCCTTCATTATACAAAGGACTATCGTCATGCGTCTATAGGAGCAGATTCTTATTCAGCGCATGAAGCACGGGCAAAAACGAGACAATAAGAAAGAAATCTTAACGGACAGGCAGGTGAGAGACGATATGGGGCTATCGAACGGGATGGATATATTTTTGATATCGAATATAGCGTCATCCAGCAAAAAGGGGCACTGCATGTATACCGCGACGGGGTGCTGATTGATGAAGTAACGTTCCATTTCACTGGAAAAAAGCCGAACGAACAGCAAATCGAATCATTAATCGATCATTATATCGATCAGCGCAGCGACTAAACTGCTGTACAAACAGCAGTTTTTTCTTGCTGATTTTGCCATCATTCTTATATGATGGAAACAACGATAGATTGATAGACAGGGGGATGAAGATGTATTGGAAAGAATTGTATGTGTTTGACGGCGATGTCCCACATAAAGCCATTATTCGCAACTATACAGAAAAGGATTTCCCGCAATTAATCCGCGTTCAGCAAGAAAGTTTTCCGCCGCCGTTTCCGTCCGAACTGTGGTGGAATGAAGAGCAGCTTACTAATCATGTTTCTCTTTTCCCTGAAGGAGCACTTTGCGTGGAAGTAGACGGACGCATTGTCGGATCGATGACCGGCCTGCTTGTCGATTTCGACCCGAGCCACCCGACGCATACGTGGAAAGAAATAACAGATGGCGGCTATATCCGCAATCACCGACCTGATGGAAACACATTATATGTTGTCGATATTTGCGTTTCCCCTCCTTACCGTAAACTGGGGCTTGGAAAATGGCTAATGCAATCGATGTATGAAGTAGTCATCCGCTTAAATGTCGACCGCCTCCTTGGCGGCGGGAGAATGCCTGGCTATCACCGCCATGCTGAGCGACTATCGGCAGCGCAATATCTCGAAAAAGTATTAAAAGGAGAGCTGAAGGATCCTGTTATCACCTTTTTATTGCGGTGCGGCCGCACCCCGATTCAAGTCATCGAAAATTATTTAGAAGACGAAGAGTCTCTCAATTATGCTGTGCTCATGGAGTGGCGCAACCCGTTTAAGCGCTGTGTATAAAAATTTAGCAGTTTATGAGAGAAGGATTTTATTGCAGACGCCGCGAATAAGAAGGGAAAGGATAATAGAAGGGAACGACTGGCGATGAAGCCCATTTCCTATGACAATCCATTAGCTCCTTTGCTTATTCGCAATCATCTTTTTTCATTAATTCCGCCGTATGTTGATCACCTCATTGTGTTATGCATCGGCAGCAACCGCATTAACGGGGACAGTTTAGGGCCGTTTGTCGGAACCCTGTTGGCCAATCTTTATTCGAAACATATGACTGTCATCGGGAACTTGAAACAACCGGTCGATGCGATGAACATAAAAGAAATGATAAAACAAATCCGTACAACCCCATCAACATATACGATTGCGATTGATAGCGTTGTCGGCGTTTCCGACTATATCCATACGATTGTCATCCGCGCTGGATCGCTTGCCCCAGGCTCTGCCCTTGGCAAAAAACTTCCTGCTGTCGGCGATATGAGCATTATGGGGGTAATGATGGAAGATGATAAAGACGCTGCGGCGCTTCCATATACAAACTTACATGTCGTGTATCAAATGGCAAAAGCCATCGCTCTAGGAATTTCCCTTACCGTACGGCAGCGGTTTGGCTACGAACCGGCCTCTTCTATTCTTGCTTAAGAAAAAACTAGCGGTGAAGAAGCCACTTCACCGCTAATTTTTTATTCAATATGAAATGTTTGTTTTACAAACGCCACAACCTCTTCGGCCGTGTTCATCGAGAGGACGGTTTCTTTAAAGCGCGCTGCTTCTTCTTTCGATAATTTTTTCATTTGCGCGCGCGCCCGCAAAATGGAAGTCGCACTCATGCTGAATTCGTCCAATCCTAACCCAAGCAAAATCGGAATGGCAATCGCATCGCCCGCCATTTCTCCGCACATTCCGGCCCATTTTCCTTCTTTATGCGCCGCATCAATGACGTTGCTAATAAGGCGCAAAATCGCTGGATTATACGGTTGGTAAAGGTAGGAAACACGTTCGTTCATGCGGTCGGCCGCCATCGTATACTGAATTAAGTCATTGGTGCCGATGCTAAAGAAATCGACTTCTTTGGCAAATTGATCGGCAAGCACCGCAGCCGCCGGAATTTCCACCATCATGCCGACTTCAATATCGTCAGCCACTGGTACGCCTTCACGCTCCAGTTTTTCTTTTTCTTCTAAAAGAATCGACTTCGCTTGGCGAAATTCATCAAGCGTCGCAATCATCGGGAACATAATTTTCAAATTCCCGTACACGCTTGCCCGCAGCAAGGCGCGAAGCTGCGTGCGGAACATATCTTGCATTTCTAAGCAAAGGCGGATGGCGCGGAATCCTAAAAACGGGTTCATTTCTTTTGGCAGATCTAAATATGGCAATTCCTTATCGCCGCCGATGTCCAGCGTGCGCACGACAACTGGTTTTCCTTCCATTCGCTCCAGCACCGTTTTATAGGCTTCAAATTGTTCTTCCTCTGTCGGCAGCTCGGAACGGCCCATGTATAAAAATTCCGTACGGTACAGCCCGATTCCTTCCGCCCCGTTTTCCAGTACCCCTTTGACATCATCCGGCGTACCGATATTTGCAGCAAGTTCGACATGATAGCCGTCGCTTGTCACCGTTTTTTCATGAACGAGCTTCGCCCATTCCGCTCTTTGCGCTTCATAGCGCGCGCGTTTTTCCTCGTAGTGGGCAAGCACGTCCGGCGTCGGATTGACAACAACTTGTCCATCTAGTCCATCGATAATAACGATATCACCATTTTGCACTTCCGCTGTCACTTGTTTTGTGCCGACAACTGCCGGGATTTCCATTGATCTTGCCATAATAGCAGAATGGGATGTACGTCCTCCGACATCTGTAGCAAACCCTTTGACATATTGACGGTTTAACTGAGCCGTATCAGACGGGGTTAAATCTTCCGCGACAATGATGACTTCTTCGGCAATCAAGCTCGGATTCGAAATCGCCACTCCAAGAAGATGGGCAAGTACGCGTTTGGTGACATCGCGGATGTCAGCAGCGCGTTCCTTCATATATTCGTTATCCATCGCTTCAAACATGGAAATGAACATCGATGCGGTTTCATGCAATGCATATTCGGCGTTTACCTTTTCAGTTTGGATTTTTTCTTTTACCGGATTTAGTAATTCCGGATCATCTAATACAAGCAGATGAGCGGCAAAAATCGCTGCTTTGTCTTCACCTAATTGCTTTAACGCATGCCGTTTGATGGCTTCGAGCTCTTCCTTGGCTTGTGCTACCGCTGTTTCGAAACGCGCCACTTCTGTTTGTGGATCCACAATTTCTTTTTTCTCTACAACAAGGTTAGGGGTTTCTAAGCGGTACGCCTTCGCAATGGCGATACCGCTCGATGCAGCAATCCCTTGGATCGTCTTTGTCATTATTGTGCAAGGCCTTCCTTAGATAAAGTTTCTGTCAATGCTGCCATCGCTTCTGCTGCATCTGCCCCCTCGACCGTAATTTTGATTTCAGCTCCTTTTGGAATGCCTAAAGACATAACGCCCATAATCGATTTTAAGTTTACCGTTTTGCCGTTGTACTCTAAATGAATGTCGCTGTTGAATTTGCTCGCTGTTTGAACAAGAATCGTTGCCGGGCGAGCATGGATTCCAGATTCTGAAGTTACTTTAAACACTTTTTCAGCCATTGTCATCATTCCCCTTTTCCTTATATTTTTCTTTGTCATCATACCAAATAATATTGTCTTTCTTCAATGAAGAACTAATGAAATTCGCCGAAGAAAATTCACACCGTTAACCGATTTCAGCGATGCGGTCTTCTCCTTTTGTAACCGCTCCTTGTTTTGCTACACGAATCGCTTCTTGCGTCTGCAAATTCGTGAAAATGACTGGTGTTACTATCGAAGGAGCGTTGTTTTTCACGTATTCTAAATCCACCTGTAAAATAGGCTGGCCTTTTTTCACTTCATCGCCTTGTTTCACCAGCGCTTCGAAGCCTTGACCGTTCAACTTGACTGTATCGATGCCAACGTGGATTAAAATTTCATGACCTGCCGCCGATTCGATGCCGATCGCGTGTTTTGTCGGGAATACGTTGATAATTTTTCCGTCAACCGGAGACACGACGGTTCCGTCTGTCGGCATAATGGCAAAGCCGTCCCCCATCATTTTTTGGGAAAAGACTTGGTCCGGCACTTCCTCCAGCGGAACGATTTCCCCTGTCATCGGCGAAGCGATCGCTTCCGCTTTTACGTCTTTTACGTCGTCTTTTGTCTTCTCCGCTGCCGCCGGCTCTTCTTTTGTCCGTGCTGGAGCTTTTCCTTCCATAATGTCTTTGATTTGCCCTTTTAACATATCGGATTTTGGTCCGAAGATCGCCTGTACATTGTTTCCAACTTCCAAAACACCCGCTGCGCCTAACGCTTTTAAGCGATCTTTATCGACTCGTTGAATATCGTTGACCGAAACCCGCAAACGGGTGATGCATGCGTCTAAATGGGCAATGTTTTCTTTGCCGCCAAGCGCCGCCAGCACTTCGTACGGAAGATCGTCCGCTTCTGCTTTCACCGTTGGCGCTTCTTCTGTCACTTTTTCACGCCCTGGTGTTGCTAAATCCCATTTGCGGATCGCAAAGCGGAATCCGAAGTAGTAGATGACGGCAAACACTAATCCGACCGGAATGACAAGCCACCATGCCGTCCGGTTTGGCAGTACGCCAAATAGCAGGAAGTCAATAACCCCGCCGGAGAAAGTCATGCCGATTTTGACATTTAATATGTGCATAATCATAAACGACAGTCCGGCAAAAATCGTATGGATCGCAAACAATGCTGGTGCAACGAACAGGAACGAGAACTCAATCGGTTCCGTAATCCCGGTCAAGAACGAAGTAAGCGCCGCTGAGCCCATAATGCCGGCAACCACTTTTTTGTTTTCCGGACGCGCTTCATGATAAATCGCAAGCGCCGCTGCTGGAAGACCAAACATCATGAACGGGAATTTTCCTGTCATAAACGTTCCCGCTGTTAATGGCACTCCATCTTTTAATTGTTCGAAAAAGATTTTTTGGTCACCATGCACTACTTGTCCGGCCTTATTGACATATTCGCCAAATTCAAACCAGAATGGCGCGTAGAAAATATGATGCAATCCAAACGGAATTAGCGCCCGCTCAATAACTCCGAAAATAAATGCAGCTAATGTCTTATTAGCATCAATCATATTATGCGAAAACGCATTTAAACCGTGCTGAATCGGCGGCCATACCCATGTCATAATAATTCCAAGCAATACCGCAGATGCTGCTGTAATAATTGGCACAAAACGTTTTCCGGCAAAAAAGCCTAGGTATTGCGGCAATTCAATGTTGAAATATTTATTATACATGTAAGCAGCCAATATCCCGACAATAATCCCGCCGAATACACCAGTTTGTAATGTCGGAATTCCTAATATATTCGCAAATGCAGGATTGTCCCCAATCATATCTGGCGTGACGCCTAATATCACGCTCATGGTGATATTCATAATTAAATAACCAATAATTGCCGCAAGCCCGGCAACACCGTCACCACCGGCTAGTCCAATCGCTACCCCAACGGCAAAGAGGAGCGAAAGGTTCGAAAACACAATGCCGCCTGCCTGTTCCATGACATTGGAA
Source organism: Parageobacillus caldoxylosilyticus NBRC 107762 (assembly GCF_000632715.1). Taxonomy (GTDB): domain Bacteria; phylum Bacillota; class Bacilli; order Bacillales; family Anoxybacillaceae; genus Saccharococcus; species Saccharococcus caldoxylosilyticus. The sequence continues at coordinate 81,251 of NZ_BAWO01000008.1, forward strand.
ACAAGCACGATCCAATCCGCTTTTAAGGCAGGAATTTTATCGGTTAATGCCGGGTTTTTCAGCGCGTTACCAAACGCCAGCAAAATCCCGGCCGCCGGCAAAATCGCTACCGGCAACATCAGCGCTTTACCGACTTTTTGCAGCGTGCCAAACACTTTTTTCATCTCGATAACCTCCTTTTCTTTTATATAAGTTTTGCAACAAACGTTACGTTCATGTACCGCAATTTCATTTCGTAGACTGTTTTTCACAGCGAATATAATCCGCTTTCATAAAAAACAAAGGCATAAGCAAAGAACGACAAAAATAGAACGCTTACAACAAGAGAAATAAATAACCTCTCTTGTTGCCGCCCTACTTTGTCTTCTTTACTCATGCCTGATCGAATCAGTAACACGTAAAGCGAGACAATTTTATTCGATTGTTTCCGCTTCCTTTTTCGACAATCTTTGCAAATGCATCGTTAAATATACGGCTTCTGCGTCGTCTACTGGCATTTGCAACGTTTGTTGCATCACTTTTATTAATTTCCACGCCGTATTATAGCATAGTGGATACGCTTCTTTCAAGATTTTCGACAATTTTTTTGGTTCTTCGACTTTTTCCCCTTTTTTGATCCGTTCAATCGCATAGCGCAAATGACGGACAAACCTCAAATAATGAATGCTGTTGTGATCGATCGTAATATCCAATTGTTGTTCGACAATTTGGACAAGCTTGGCAATCAATTGGGAATGTTGGTTGACTTCAGAAAGGCTTTGCTTGGAAATAGCGCTATGAATATGGAGTGCGATAAATCCAGCTTCCCCTTCCGGTAGCTTTACTCCTAATTTTTTGTTAATCATCTCGACTACTTCACAGGCAATTTCGTACTCCAGCGGATATAAACTTTTCGTTTCCACTAAAAAAGGATTTTTTAAATCGAGCTCTTGTTTCAAGCGCTTTAGTGTGAATGAAATGTGATCGGTCAGCGCAACATGAATATGCTCGTTTAACGGAGCGTTTAGTCGCTGTTTAATGTGCTGGATCACTTCATTCATCAGCCCAATAAATTCTTCATCCAGTTCCGGGAGCAATTTTTTATATTGTTCTTGTTCCCGCTCATTTTTTAAAATGAAACATTTTTCCACCGCATTTTGTTCAATATAGTCACCTTTTTTCTTTCCAAATCCAATGCCTTTTCCTAGCAATACCACTTCATCATACGCTGGATGTGAAGCGATCAATACGTTATTATTCAGCACTTTTTCGACACAAAACGACTCCGTCACAAAAGTCCACTCCTTTAAAATGAAACGTCTGCAATATTATCATCTTACTCGACTATTATAAATTGTCAATGAACATGCGCTCAAATGAAAAAAATGTTAACGGGAAAGGCTGCGCTTTTTGGATAGTTTTCGATGCATCTATTCATACTATGAGAGATTAAGAACAGGGGGGGATTGGAATGCCTTACATCACCGTAGAGAAAAACGTTCATCTTTACTACGAGGAAACAGGGAGCGGAACGCCTCTTATATTTATACATCCACCCGGAATGGGTCATGTCGTTTTCTGTCGCCAGCAATCTTTAGCCCATCATTTTCGCGTCATTATGTACGATATGCGCGGCAATGGAAAAAGCAGCTCATCGAATCGCCCTATTACCATTCCACTATTGGCCGATGATTTACACGTTTTGCTTGATGCGCTCCATATAAAACAGGCGGTGATTTGTGGCTATTCAAACGGTGGTTCGATCGCATTAGAATTTGCACTGCGCTACTCTGATAAAGTAAAAATGCTCGCTTTAATCGGAGGATTTCCTGAAGTGTGTACTCCACTGCTTCGTTACGAATTTCTGCTTGGCATCTATACAGTAAAACTCGGTGCTATATCTTTACTTGCTAACATACTGGCAAAAGCGCACGGAAGCAATAAAAAGGAAAAACGGGAAATTAAACAATATGTACAGTTAGTCAACAAACGCGATTTAGTAGACATGTATGAAAAAGGGTTAATATATCGCTGCACGACGCGACTTTCATCGCTGCGCATGCCGCTCCTTCTTATTTACGGCGCCAGCGACTACTATATGCACCCATATGCGAAAATTTTCAAAAAAACCGTTCCCCATGCAAAGGTAGTCTACATTGACAAGGCGCGCCACCAAATTCCGATCAAACACCATTGCGAATTAAATGGAATTTTAAAGACATACTGTATAACGTAATATGGAAAAAAGGAGGAAACACTATGTCTAAAAAAGGGCGGCAAAATAAAGTAAGCCAGGAAGTAGCCAATCCGACCGTTTCTAAAGCAGAAGCAGAAATGGAAAAAGATAGCGTTGACACAGCCAAACAGGCGAAAAAAAATCGTTCGTGAAAAAAACAAAGGAGGCGCGATTCCCATTCGCCTCCTTCGTTTTTGCTACGCCGCCCGTGTGGAAGCTTGCTTTCGCTTGAAAATCGCCTTTAATAACGGAGGGGTAACAATGGTTGTTACAAGCACTACCACGACAAGAACAGCAAACAAATCAGGCGGCAACAGCTTTGTCTCCAATCCGATTCCGGCGATAATTAACGCCACTTCACCACGGGAAACCATTCCGGCCCCAACAGCAAGCGCGCTATTCCAGGAAAATCCAGCCAGTTTTGCTCCCAACGCAGCGCCGACCAGTTTCGTCAATACGGCTAATACGCTTAATCCGAGCAGAAGCCAAATATGCTCAAACACGCCGGAAAATTCGACGGCCACCCCGATGGAAGTAAAAAAGACTGGTACAAAAATGGCGTAACCAATCGTTTCGGTTTTTTCAAACACTTCTTTCCTATAATTCGTAAAACTGACAGCTAATCCAGCGATATATGCACCGATAATCGCCGCCACTCCCGTGACTTCCGCAAAACAGGCAAAAGCAAAGCAGACAATCAAGCCAGCAGAAATAACCGATTCCGTCACACGCAACGGGGCAAACAGCCGCAACACAAGCGGAACGACTCTCCATGCCAATAAAATGGCAACGACAAAGAACGCAACCTTTTTCAAAATGATCGCACCAAGATGGACATCGCTGCCGGTCAAACTCATTAAAAACGCAAGCGCAATGATGACGAGAATATCGTCAATGACCGCCGCCCCTAAAATTGCCGAGCCTTCCTTCGATTTCAGCTGATCCATTTCCTTCAATGCCTGCACGGAGATGCTGACGCTTGTCGCTGATAGCAACAGGCCAAGGAATACTGCCTTTTCAGCCGATAACCCCATTCCCGCTCCGGCTGCATATCCCAGGACAAGCGGAACAATGATGCCAAGGACACCGACATATGTCGCAGCTTTTCCTGTCCGCTTAAATTGTTCTACATCTGTTTCTAATCCAGCAATAAACATTAACAAAATAACACCGATTTGACTGATTTCCTTTAAAACTTCCGTATCCTCCACAACCCCTAATACGCTTGGCCCAAGTACGATACCAATCAACAATTTTCCAAGCACAGCCGGCTGTCCGCACCGTACGGCTACATCCCCCGCAATTTTCGAGGCAAATAAAATCGCTGCTAACTGGGCAATTAACATTGCTCACTCTCCTTTTTCATTATTTTTGTCTCAATTAAAATACGGTTAGCATGTATAATGGTTTCATCTTAATGAAAAACTGGAAAACGCCTGTTCCGTTTTCTTCTGAAAATAACATGTTCCTTATGCTCCGCACTATATCCACATTTATGTCGTATCGAGTAAAAAAATTGACAATAGGAAAAGTTAGATATATGTTGATAACAAATCCTTTTTGTTACAAATTGTTATTTCAACCAGACAGCGAATGGAGGCAGTAAAAATGACCAGCACGAATACTACATCTAAAAAAGATTTTTTTACCGTTATTAACGAACGGAAATCTGTGCGGAAATATGATCCTAACGTTTCCATTAGCAAAGAGGAGCTGCGCGATATCATTGAAACGGCGGGAAAAGCACCGTCAGCATGGAATTTGCAACATTGGCATTTTGTCGTTATTCACGGAAAAACAGCGCAACAGCGCCTATATCCGATCGCCTATCATCAGCAGCAAATTCTTGATGCCTCTGCCGTGATTGCGGTGTTGGGCGATTTAGAAGCGAATCGAAACACAGACGCAGTATATGATCCATTAGTGCAACAAGGACAAATATCAAAGGAGACGAAGGAACGGATTGCTCAACAAATTGAAATGGCATATACCAATAAACAGTATGTTCGCGACGCGGCATTCCAAAACGCTGCGCTTGCCGCCATGCAGCTGATGCTGGCAGCGACGGCAAAAGGATGGGCAACATGCCCGATCGGCGGTTTTGATGTCAACCAATTTAAGCAGGCTTTTCATATTTCCGACCGCTATATTCCAACTATGCTTATTACGATTGGCAAAAGCATTGCCCCTGCCCGCCATACAACACGGCTGCCAGTTGAGGCCATTACGACATGGGTGGAGCAATAACGGTATAACCGGATCATCTATCAAAAAAGATGGCCCGCTTTGCAGGTCATCTTTTTTGATAAGCTGGAAAAGCTAAATGAACCGTTGTGCCTTTGCCGATTTCACTTTTGATTTCCAATTTCCCTTTATGTTCCTGGGCAATTTTCATGCTGGTGGTGAGTCCAAGCCCCACCCCTTTTTCTTTTAGCGTAAAAAACGGTTCGCCAATTTTTTTCAGCCGCTCTTTCGAAATGCCGACACCAGTATCAGAAACGGTGATATGAATGACTTCCTCTTCCTCCCATACGCGTAAACGAATATCTCCTCCATTTGGCATCGCTTCAATCGCATTTTTTATGATATTGATAAACACTTGGATAATTTGATTCTGATCACCATACATGCACGCTTTTGGCACATTGTTATGCACGGAAATAGAAACGTTGTTCAATGTAGCCTCGTGCCCGATTAAATTAATGACATATCCGATCACGTCGCTAAGAAAAAACGGCTTATAGTCATGGCTTTGCGGCTTGGCTAACACTAGCAGCTCGCTGACAATTTGATTAATCCGTTCCAGCTCGCTCGATATAATATCCATGTAGACGTCGTTTACTTCCCGAGTTTCTCGCATCACTTGAATGAATCCTTTCATCGAGGTCAACGGGTTGCGGATTTCATGGGCGATTCCCGCGGCAAGTTCTCCTAATACAGACAGCTTTTCTTTTTTTAATAACAGCGATTCTGCTAACTTTTGCTGCGTAATATCACGGCCGATCGTCAACAGCCCTTTTCTGGCTCCGTTTTCTTCAAAAAGCGGCACTTTGATGACATCGAATGTTTTGATCTCACAGTCAACGGTTTGGAACGACTCCTCACAGCGGGTCAGCTTTCCTTTTTCCCACGCTTCTTGATCTGATTCGATGCATTGTTCAAACGCCTCTTTAAAGAACGGCACCATCTCGCCAAGTTCCCGGTCCGTTTTTCCTTCATACTCCACGTTTTCTAAGCAGTAAAGCCGCCGCCCAAAATCGTTGACGCGCAGCCAGCGCCCTTGGCTATCTTTAAAACAAACAAAGTCAGGCATCGAGTTAATCAACGTGGAAAGCTGCTGTTCATTTTCCACCACTTTTTCTAGCTGTTCACTCTTTTTTAGCATATGATAAAGAAAAATAATAGAAAGGAGAACAAAAACAGCTCCTTTAGCCGTGCCAATGATGACATACAAATCATGACTAATATGGGAGAAATGAAGAATTCCATCCGTTACAATCAACCAGCAAATGCTAAATAGTGAATAACCTGCAATAACTTTTGATTTTGCGGACACCGTATCATCGAACTCCTAACTTGCAAAATGGTAATCAATGTTGGAATAGGGAAAAAGCGGCGAAGCTAAAAAGCGCCCCACCGCTTGTCCATCTCTCGCGTCTTTTGCTGTGTTTACATTTCATGCACCCAATATAGCAATTTATTGACAAGCATCTCGAGCTGTTCTTGTGCAACTACCCTTTTTAATGAAGAAGCTAAACGCTCTCTTAATGTTTCCGGTTCTTCTTCGTAACGAAGGAAAAAGGACCATTCCAGATCAGGGATCGCCACCACCATGTATTCTTCTTTTTTATTTTCATAAATGTAAACTTTGGCCGGTGTTTGCTCGTCCGATATGATTGCTTTTCGAATTTTCATTGTGATCCCCCATCCTTTGCAGCATCTTATATTTTCTATATTTTAACAAATGGATGCCGTCTACTCAACATAAATCATTTTCCGCGTCATCCCGCCGTCAATGACGATATTTGTCCCAGTAATAAAATCGTTTTCATCATGGCATAAATAAAGACAAGCGCGTGCAATATCTTCCGGCTTGCCGACACGCCCGGCCGGATGCTGCGCATGATCTATTTCTCGCAACTTCCCATAATCCCCTGTTTCAATCCATCCTGGACTGATCGCATTTACGCGGATATAATCGCCGGCAAACGAAACGGCTAAAGCATGGGTTAGCGATAAAATTCCGCCTTTCGAAGCAGCATATGCTTCTGAATTCGGTTCAGACATGAGCGCCCTTGTAGACGCAATGTTGACAATCGCTCCGCCGTTTGCGTTTTTTCGCATATATTTTGCCGCCTCACGCGAGGCAAAAAAGACGCTGCGCAAATTAGTGTGAAGCACATCCTCCCATTCTTCCACCGTCAGCTCATATGGAGATTTCCATCTTGATACACCGGCATTATTAATTAAATAATGCAAGCATCCATACGTTTCAAACGCTACTTTCATAAGGCGTTCAATTTCGTCCACTTTTCGAACATCTGTTGGAACAAAACGGGCTTCCCTTCCTTTTTCCCGCAGCGCTAACGCAAGCTGTTCTCCTTTTTCTTCCGCAATATCAGCGATGACAACCTTCGCTCCTTTTTCGGCAAACATAGTGGCGATCGCTTTTCCAATTCCATTCGCCCCACCAGTTACGATGGCAACTTTTCCGGAAAAATTCACTGCTCCTCAACCTCTTCTTTCTTTATTTTAACTAGTCAAGGACTGCTGCATGAATGCGCTATTCCATCCTCAAACAATTAGTATATCATCTGTACGGTAAAAATTCATTTCACAAAAAAGACCGCAGCAGTGCGGTCTTTTTATAAAGGTTAGCGGTACGGCATATATGGAACTGAGAAAAACGGACTGTACGGCGCCATCCCTCCATAGTAGGAAGTCGGGCCATAATACGGCATTGCCCCATACGGCATCATTGAACCGTACATAGGAAACGAAACAGCCGGAGCCATTCCTGTTGTCGGAAACATTGGTGCCGGCGCCGGAGCAGCAGGGCTTGCCATCCCACTAACTGTTCCCGGCATTTGTCCTGTATACGGGACAGCCATTTCTCCATCCTGCATCGGTGCGGAAATATGGTCATCGCTGATCGGTGCAGCAGCCATATTTGGCATCGCTTCCGTGCCAATCGGCATCGCGTGAGGAGCCATGTCAGAACTCATGTCAGAACTATCGATATCGCCATGCATAACGTGCGGAATGCCTCCTGCGACTGGATGGCACCAATGGATCGGCGGACAGCAATACATCGGCATCACTGGATAAAAGGCGGTTGGCATCGGTGTCGGCGGTGGGGCAATGTTGGAAGCAACCGGCATCGGTGCCATCGGCGGGATATTGTTGGAAGCAATCGGCATTTGTTCCGGCGGTGGGAAATTGTTGTCTACTCTCTCCATTTCATCATCTATTCTTTGTTCTCCATCATAGCCTTGTTCAGAAAAAAATGGATCATTCATATACGAATCCCAGTTATTCATATTCCTCTCCCCTTCATTTTTCTTCAGGTATGCCTATGATACATACCCATCCATATTGTATGTGAGAACAAACAAAGGGTGTTTACCTAAACAAAAATGGGTATTTATCCTAAATCGTTATTGCGCTATGATAATGTCTGTCATCACATTCATCGATTGAGGTGGGCAAACGATGGATGAAGCATTAGCAGCTAAGCTTCTTGATGAATTGCGTCACGGGAAGATTTCGGAGCTGCTAGTAAAAAAAGAAGATTTTCTTACCTTTCGCAACGTTCTTGTAAGGCAAAGCGACTTTAAACATTTCCGCGGCATTGCCCAGCGGGGGGGAGACGTTATTTATCACTATCTTCAAACCCCACGAAGCTAACTGTTCATCCATTTCCAATGAATGCCGATTTCCTTATGTGGAAATCGGCATTTTTTCGTGACGGAGAAATTTCCAGCATGTCTATCAAACTAGTAATATCAATGGATGACGCGATTTTCCAACATTTAGATAATGATAGAATCAAAAATCCTTGTTACTCTAGTAACGAACTCACAAGAAGGAGGGAATTTTATGAAAAAGATAAGGAAATGGATATTAGCTCCTGTTCTCTGCGGCGCCTTTCTATTTGGAGGCCATGCGGATGCAGCGACTACACATACAGTAAAACCAGGGGAAACGCTCTGGAAGATTGCCAAACAACATGGGGTTCCACTAAAACAGTTGCAAAAGCAGAATAATAAGTATACCGATTTGCTATTCCCTGGCGAAAAGCTAGTTATTCCGAATTCCACCATTTCTGCGAGTGAGAAAGATTTATTGGCCCGCCTTGTTCACGCTGAGGCGAAAGGAGAGCCGTATGCAGGAAAGGTTGCCGTAGCAACCGTTGTGTTAAACCGTGTCGACCATCCGGATTTTCCGGATACGATTCGTGCTGTCATTTATGAGCGCTCTGGCGGCCATTATGCATTCACGCCGGTCCAAAATGGAACGATTAATGAACCAGCCGACCGTGAATCGTATCGCGCCGTTGAAGAAGCCCTTGCTTTTCGCGGTTTAGGAAATGGTTCCTTGTACTTTTATAATCCAAAAACGGCGAAAAGCAAATGGGTAAGCTCAAGACAAGTCACTGTTGTAATTGGAAACCACGTATTTGCCAAATAAGAAAGGAGCTTTTTGCGAGCTCCTTTCTTTTTTCATAAAAAACTTTACTTAAACAAGAAAATAAGGCAAACTATAACAAAAGAAAAAATATGAAAAGGAGAATATGGATGATGAAAAAAGCGAAAATTGGCGATATTATCGAGTTTAAGAACGGATTGCGCGGGATTGTGGAAAAGGTAAATGAAAACTCTGTCATCGTGGATCTAACGTACATGAAAAATTATCGGGAATTAGATTTACAAGAACGAACTGTCGTCAATCATAAGAATTACAAAATTGTTGAAGAGGCTGCTTTCTAAAACAGCCTCTTTTCGCTTTTAGTTAAAAAATACAAGCTAACTGATCTGATTCATATATATGCGTACCGGCTTGGCAAGAAATCGCGCTGTAAAACATCGCGAGAGCAAGCCGTTTGACATTGACCTGCTTATATTTTTTCCATTTTCCGGGCTTGCCCCAAGCAATTAAAGCCGTCCTGCGCTCCAAAGCCAATACCTCTAACCAAAAACTTCAATGTTCATTATATATAACTTTGGCCAAAAAGACTACTATTTTTTTCTTGCACAAATTGGCATAACGCTTTATGAATGGAAAATGCCGATCAACGGTTATCGACTTTTTCCGGATACAAATCGTGGTTCATTAAGCGATATTCCGCCATTTTCTCATACTTTGTTCCAGGACGGCCCCAGTTGCAATACGGATCGATCGAAATGCCGCCGCGCGGCGTGAATTTCCCCCATACTTCAATATAGCGCGGCTCCATCACTTTAATTAAATCGTTCATAATAATATTGACGCAGTCTTCATGGAAATCGCCATGATTGCGGAAGCTGAATAAATACAGTTTCAAAGATTTGCTTTCGACGCATTTTTTATCGGGAATATAGCTAATGTAAATCGTCGCGAAGTCCGGTTGTCCGGTTTTTGGACATAGAGATGTGAACTCCGGACAATTGAACTTCACGAAATAATCACGGTCAGGGTGTTTATTTTCGAATACTTCCAACACCTCTGGACTGTATTCGAATAAATATTTCGTGCCTTGGTTGCCTAATAGCGTAAGATCTTTTAATTCTTCCTCTTTTCTGCCTGCCATCGTTTTTCCCCTTTCCTCATCGTTCTTTGAATTTACACGCCACGTTTGTTTCCCCACAGGAGGGTGTGCAACTGCGGCAAGACGCGCACGTCATTTAGTTCGTTCGACTGCGCCACTTTTTCCACGAGCCACTCCAGCCTTGCCAAAAGCTGTGTGCGCAGCGCGGCATCGTCCGCTTCTGCTGTATCGGCATTGCCGACTTGCAAATAAAACGGGATGCCCGGATAGCGCCGGTGCACCCTTTTCGCATAGTCGAAATCGATGTCATCGAACACGACGACCTTTAAGCTCATATGAGACGCCCGTCCCGCGTCCGCCAACTTTTTCACGATGTGATCGAGCATGGCAAAATCAGTATCCATGCCTGAACTTGGCGGTTTTGGCGAAATAGTTACCTCATCGATATGGTACAGCCAGTCCTGCCAACGGCTTCCTTGCGTTTCGACGGCAAGACGAATCCCTTTCTTTTTTAAGAGCAAAACGAGTTCTTCTAGCGCTGAAATAAGAACAGGATTTCCTCCCGAGATGGTCACATGGCTGAAGCGGTCACCGCCAAGTTCATACAGCCGTTCCCAAATTTGCTCCGCCGTCATTGGCCGAATTTCCTCTTTTGCCGACCCGTCCCATGTAAAAGCGGAATCGCACCAGCGGCAGCGGTAATCGCAGCCGGCGGTGCGGACGAACATCGTTTTTTGCCCGATCACCATCCCTTCGCCTTGGATCGTCGGTCCAAAAATTTCAAGCACGGGAATCGTTTTCTCCATTATCGTTCCCCCGCTTTTGGCCGATACACAACATAGCTTGTCGGCGTTTCCCTCACGAACACTTGCAAACACGTTGGTTTATTCGGCAGTGTATCAAGATACGCTTGCACCGTTTCATATATTTTGCGGGCGATGACCTCGCTTGTCGGAAAATCGTTGCTGTTTTTATCATTGAACCAATCTTGGTGTTCATTCATTAGCGAATGATCCAGTTTCCCATGAATAAGCTTTTTCAACTCTTGAAAATTTACTAAAAACCCCGCATCATCGAGTTCGTCGCCTGCCACCGTAATGTTTACGGTGTATATATGGCCATGCATGTTTGCGCATTTTCCCGCTTTCTCATGAGGAATAAAATGAGCGGCAGCAATATGCATATCTTTATTCAATTCGTATCGGTAATTGTGAAATACTTGCGGATAAAGTTGATGTATCATAATTGAGTTATCCCTTCCTTTTCTTTCATATACTCTTCAAGCCCTCGTCTTCGCAACACGCAAGCTGGACATTCCCCGCAGCCGTCAGCGATGATCCCGTTATAACAAGTTAACGTTTTTGTTCGCACAAATTCAAACGCGCCAAGCTCATCGGCGAGCTTCCACGTCTGCGCTTTCGTCAGCCACATTAATGGCGTATGGATGACAAATTGGTAATCCATCGCTAAATTCAATGTTACGTTTAATGATTTAATAAATATATCGCGGCAATCTGGATAGCCGCTGAAATCCGTTTCACATACGCCTGTGACAAGATGGCGCGCACCTTTTTGCTTTGCGAGCACCGCGGCAAACGACAAAAACAATAAATTTCGCCCATCGACGAACGTCGACGGCAATTGCCCCTCCTTTTGTTCGATGGCGATCTCGCTTCTTGTCAAGGCGTTTGGTGCTAATTGATTCAATAGCGACATATCGAGCACCGTGTGAGGAACATGAAGCTCCTTGGCAATCGCAGACGCCACTTCAATCTCCAAGCGATGGCGCTGTCCGTAATCAAACGTCACCGCTTCTACTTCCGCAAATTGCTTTAGCGCCCAAAATAAACATGTCGTGCTATCCTGGCCGCCGCTAAAGACGACTACCGCTTTTTCCATTTTCATTTCTCTTTGCACTCCCTTCCGCTTTTTCCAGAAGAAGAGGCATTCTAAAACAAAAAGACTATACCCCCAAGGATATAGCCATCCCTAGTTTTTTATAGAGGGTTGTTCTAGAAACCTCTCCCGTACGTTCGTACGGATTTTTTCTTCTGTTTTCCCTCTTAACTATACCACATTTAGCTTTTTGGTTGCATTATTTTTTTATTTTATTGGCTGCCGTCACATATATGTATAAAGCTGGAATATAGAAAACGACGATATACAGGCCGATCGTAGAGATCCATTTGTTTAACCGTTCGATTTGTTCTTTTTCTTCGAACCACAGCGTCCCGATAAATAATAATAACAAAACCATGGGAACAAAACGGCGCTGCTTGATGGAAAACAATTTTTTCGCAATGCGCGAAGCCGACCATACCGCGATGCAAATAATCGGAAATACCACCAACACATAAACGGAAATGATAATGTATTCCATCCTTTCAATAAACGGTACTTCCGGAATTTTCGCCAGTGTTAATGTAGGCCAAGTGATATGCTGGATTTGTTCCTCATTATAAAAAGTAATCGCGATCAGCATCACACTTAAATAGAGAAGAGTCGTAAACGCATTGCCCCATTGCGCCCATTTAAGCGACTTTTCCGGCTGTTTGATAAACGGGTAATATACAAGCAGCATTTCCATTCCCAAATATTGCAGTGACATTGCTTTCGCGCCCGAAAAAATTTCACCGATAGAATGATCAAATATCGGCAGCAAATTGCGATAATGGGCGTATTCAAGCGGGAAAAACAACATTGGGAAAATGGTGAGCAACGGAATCACAACGCTCCAAAAACATAACCCCGTGACAACGCGAAATCCTCCTAATACGGCGTAATAAGTCAGCACTAAAAAAATAAGGCTGAACTGCCATGCCCCCATCAGGGGAAACATCCAAATTTTGATAATCTCAATATAGGTTTGCAATACCGTAAACGCCAATAAAGAAAAATAAACAAGCAAAGCGAAACTAAAGACAAAGCCGGCCCATTTGCCGAAATAGCGTTGGTGTATAGAAACGATATCTTCAGCGTTAGGGGAATGAGCGAAAAGTTTATACATGACCCAAATTAATAAATGGGCAATGATTCCTGTTAGGATAACAGCTATCCATGCATCGTGCCCCGCCTCTTTCATCACCAAGCGTTGAAAACTGAGCATTCCAATTCCTACTTGAGTGCCAGTGATGAGAAAAAACACCAAAAAGGGCGAGACAAGAAATCGTTCTTTCGTCGCCTGACTCATATAAATACCTCCCTATCCGCTCGTGTCACTCACCGATCCCTGTTTGTATAATGTCGACAGTTACATGCGGTTTGATTTCTAAATCTTTATATTCACGATAAAACTCGACTGCATTCCAATTTCTTGTTTCGCTGCGAACAAATTCGCCAATGCCAAGCGGATCAATCTCTTTTTCTTGAAAATAACGGAGCAGGCGGCGAATATCGTTCTCCATTTCGTCTTCCATCTTCTTTTTCACCATAGAAAAAATCTTTTTATGCGGTACATCTAGCCAAGATGGATAATCTCTGACAGAAGCGTGAATATGGACAAAAATATGCAGAACATGGCGGTGGCCTTTCTTTTTCCACTCATATTTGGATGTCGCAAATAAATTTTGTAGCATCACCCGGTCTTCGCCTTGTTTTCCCCGATTCCCTACTTTTAACTGATATACTCCATTTTTTGTTTCATTTAATAAAATTTTTACCAAAAAAGAATCACGCAAACTCACTTTTCCCACATATTTCCCATCTTTAAATAACGCAAGCCCTTCTAATTTTACAAAATTCCCCTTTTTCTCAAAATAAGGCAAAAACGGATCGCTTCCTTTTGAAAAATAGTTGTATAAAAACAAATGTAAATTCGTTTTTGGCAAATTCATCGAACTGGCATTTTGTTCGACTAGATTAGGCAAGTAGAGAGTATCGCTTAAAGTAGTGTTCGTCGTAATATCCAATAGCTCACGTGCGCTTCCTGCTGATACGCCTAACAGCAAATGGCTTCCTACCTTATTGTTGCGGGCCAAACTATGGACGATTTGCGTAATTCCCCGTTTCGCAAATTCTTTGCCAAACAAAATTAGGCGAAGCTGCCCTTCCTCAATCGGCAATGCCGACTTGGAAGAAAGGCGGGGGATTAAATCATAAACGGTTGGCGAAGACGTCGTTAATAAGTTTGGCTTCGTCATCGGTCCTTGTTTAAACGTCGGGTATACCGCCGTTCCCACATATTTTCCGTCATGAAAGTCATAGCCCATTTCTTGAATAATTTGAACTTCATCAATAACGCGCGAGCTTTTGCAGCCGGCAAGCAAGAGCAGCGATGCGGCAATGACCAAAGGCAGCCTCATATTTGACCCCTTTCTTACTCATCGATATCGTCTTTTTGTTTCGCTTTCAGCGGATTATAACGGAACAAAGCAAGCGGGCGAAGAAACGTCGGTCGCTCTGCTGTTTGGCTGTATGAGGAACGAATAATACTATCTTTGAAATTGCGAACGCGCAGCGGATAAAACGGAACTAAATATGGATTGCCAAATGATTGAAGCCTTCCTAAATGAATTAATAAGAAACAAACGGCGAAAATAATCCCGACTCCGCCCCAAAGCGCCGAAAATAAAATAATTGGAAAGCGGATGAAGCGGATTGTATTAGACATTTTAAAAATCGGTGTCGTAAAGGAAGCTAAAGCGGCGAGTGAAACGATAATAAGCATGATGGTGCTTGTCAACCCCGCTTCCACTGAAGCTTGTCCGATAACAATACCGCCGACAATCCCGAGCGTTTGCGCTACTTTTGTCGGCAGACGCGCCCCTGCTTCACGAAGCAGCTCGATGGTGATTTCTAAAAATAATACTTCCAATATCGGCGGAAACGGCACGTTAGAACGGGAAAAGATAATCGGCCCAAGCAAATCTTTCGGAATCATTTCATAGTGATACGTTAATACCGCAATATAAACCGGCGAGGCCAGCACGGAAAACATAACGCCAAAAAAACGGATCAGCCGGAAAAAGGAGCCAAGCACCCACGGCAAATAATAATCTTCCGGCGAGGTAAAAAAATCGAAAAAAGTCGACGGGCCGATGACAACATACGGCGAGCCGTCGCAAAGAATAACAACTTGACCAGATGCGAGCGCATAAATGGCACGGTCAACCCGTTCCGTTGAGATAAAAAGCGGAAACGGAGAATTCGAGTTATCGGAAAGTATTTGATCAATAAGGGAATTGTCAAAAATAATGTCAAAATTGATATTTTCGAGCCGCTGGATCACGGTTTCAATCGTCTGCTTATTCGTAATGCCATCGATATACGCGACGACAACTTTCGTTTTTGACATCGTACCAAGCGGCATTTCCCGAAACACTAAATTTGGGGTTGCAATTTGCCTTCTGATTAAATGCAAGTTAGTCCCAACGTTTTCGACAAATCCAACTTTCGGGCCGACGACACTAAATTCATTTTCTGAATCATTGTTCGGCCGCAACCCTAAACTTTCATTCGCTACATTAATGAGTGCGACACGGTTATCTGTCTTTTGAAACTGAACAGCCACAAACCCTTTTAATATTTTTTCTTCGATCATCTGCACATCGTTCGTTACTTCAATTCGCTGAATCGGAATGATTTTTTGCAAATCCTCGAGCGTAATAGTTGGATGCTTCGGCACGTCATTTTGCAGATGGCAGAGAATGTGTTGCTGCAGCACCTTCGGATCCACTAGCGAATCAAAATAGTAAATGGCAAGCAAATGACCGTTTACGGCAAACTCGACTGTTATGAAATCACTAGATTGCCGCAGCTTATTCAATAATTGCTGCAGCGTTTTTTCCTCACCGTTTGTCTTCGTTTCTTTAAAAAAGGAAAAAATGGACATAACGATCCCCTCGTACTTGCCGTTTAAGAGATAGTCTTCCAATCGGACTTTTGTTTTATTCGCTTCATATATACCTAAATATTCTGAATGTATTGAAAGAAACAGATACTAGGAGGAGAGCAATGGTGAGCCAGCTGACAAAACGACGACGGGCGAAACAAGGCTAGAAAAAATCGTACATCGCTTTCATGAATCCTTGGCAAAACAGCCGTTTTCCCGCATGATTGGTGCGGAAAAACGCCTGCTGTTACGGACGCGGCACTTTGCGCGCCCATAATAGAAAAAGAAACGCAAAACTAATGTAGCCAAATAGCGGATACAAAAACGATAAGAGCTCACTGTAGCGGAACAAACTGACAATATATAGGACGATAAACAGCACGGCAAGAAACAAGGTGTTAGGAATAGAAACGAGCGTGCGCGCCTGCCGCTGCAGGCCAAAAATGCCGCCGATAATGGACGTAAAAATTTCCCCGTAAATCACAATAATATACACCCAGTAAAAAACGGCAAAAAACGAACGGATCACTTCCGCCATCGGAATATCGTAATTCATTGCATACGGAAACGATAAGAGAACAAAATGGCTGCTTAATAAAATGCCGGTAAGCAGCAGCCCTCCAAGCACCGCGCCGCGCCGCACTGTGCGTTCGTCTTCCGCCTCGCAAGCCAGCGGCACGAGCACAGGCTGCGCCATCGCCAAGTTAAACGCCGCATACGAAAATGGGGAAAGAAATGCTTTTAATGAATAATCTGTCGCTTCAAGCCCCGTTCCGCACCATTCGCCCATGGTGATCAGCTTTCCAAGCGCAATGGCGCTAAATAGCACCATCATCGGAACAATCAAGGCGTTTACGCCAAATAGCCCTTTTATATCGTACATCATGACCAGCAGCGATAAACATAACGTCGCTACAATTCCGATTTGCCGCGGCAGCCCAAGCTGCTCCTCAAACACCGCCCCTGCTCCGGCCATCATCACGGCGGTGACTCCGATAATCATCAACGTCATCATGATAGAAATAACTGGGCTCATTGCCTTGCCAAATAAATAGCGGTTAAACTGTTGATAAGAAGCGGCCTTCACTTTCCGCGCCATTACCATCATGCGCGCGCCGCCCCACGTAAACAAGCTGCCGCTAATGATAATGCCGATCGTTCCGGACGTTCCGTATTGCGTAAAAAATTCAATAATCTCTTTTCCCGTGGCAAATCCCGCGCCAACGACGGTGCCGACGTAAACAGCGGCGATTTGCCAAGCATCCGACCATTTTCCAGCCACTTCTGCCATTCCCCTCTCCTTGTCCACTATTTACTCCCATATATATGTCGGCATGATCCAATAAAGACGGGATGACAGTAAAAAAGGATGCCGCTATATGGACATCCTTTTATCTTTTTTGCCGAGAAGACTCCCACCTCTAAGCGAAGCATAGGTGGGGGATGAATCGGCATTTTTTGTTTTTTTGTAATCGTAATAGTTGAAAAACTTTCTTCTTCTGTCATAAAATATAAATAAATATACCGAACTTATGTTCTGTTAAAGGTGAAGAAAAGATGAAAAAGGCTTATTTTTCGAGAAGATTGTATAAATCAGAAATGGATATTCTTCATGTGACAGAAACATCTTATGCATTAGAGTTATTCAATCAAGCGAAACGTTTCGCTTTTCAAACGCTGGTCCGGGAAAAACGATGGGGACGAAAATGGTATCCAAGTCTGCATATCGCTGTGAAGGAAAAATACGGACTGAACGATTATTTCGCCAACAGCGCAGTCCGGGAAGCAAATGCTCTTTTCTCCTCTCTAATGGAATTAAATAAAATACACGTTCAACAGACAGAAGAAAAAATAAAAGATGTGAAGAAAAAACGGAAAACAGAACGAACCAAACTGACGAAATTACTCAAAATGAAAGAGAGTTGTATCAAAGGAAACTTACGGTTTCCAAAAAATACAAACTTTGTTTTGCATAAGAGCGGAATCATTTCTCTTGAATTAAAAAACAGATCTTTGATTTGGATGAATTCCTATTTGTTTGAACATCGTTATTTAGATATGAAAATTAAACGGACTAAAGCAAAAGTCGGTTGTTTAAAACATCGTTTAGATAGATTAGAACAAAAGAAAACGAAATTAAAAGAGCATATCCCAAGTGTCGTGTTCGGAGGCAAAAAGTTGTTTAAACAACAATTTACGAAAGAAGAGTTTATAAAGGATCACGAAGCTTGGAGAAAGCGCTTTTTAGCTGCGCGAAATAAAGAAATGATCATCTCCGGGCGGAAAGATGCTGGTTCTGGGAATTTTGTCTTCCATTACAATCCAGAAACCAATGAACTGCATATGACCTCTGTAACAGGAAAGATAGTCACTTTTTCTGGAGTGGTGTTTCCATACGGCCAAGAAATCGTAAATAAAGCTGTGACAGATCAAATCCAATGTAAAAACAAAAAAGAATACGGAAAACCAATCGCTTGGTCCGTGGAAGATCACGGGGAATACTATATCATCAAATGTTTGGTGGATGTGGAGTCGAATCCATCTATTCATTTCTCCACCTCTGACGGAGTGATCGGAGTAGATTGCAACTATAATCACATTGCTTGGACAAATGTTTCGAAAAATGGTAACTTTTTGGAAAGTGGAAAATTAACGTTTTCGATAGAAGGTAAAACTTCTGGTCAGATTACAAAAATCATCGAAGCAGAAGCCATTGCTTTAGTGGATATTGCGGTTCGAAAGAAAAAACCTATTGTTTTGGAAAAGTTAGATACCACCTTATCCAAAACAGGGGATCGATACGGCAACAAAAAAGCAAATCGAATGAAGAGTATGTTCGCGTATCGAAAAATGATACAAGCAATCGAAAGCCGTGCCAACAAAATGGGAGTTGCTGTGACAGAAGTGAATCCGGCTTTTACTTCTGTCTCTGGGAAGCTGAAGTATATGCGTAAATTCGGTATCTCTATCCACCAAGCAGCCGCATTTACAATTGGCCGTCGAGGATTAGGATATAAAGAAAAAGCACCAAAAGTGCTTAAAAGGTATATCCCGAAAGATGCTTCTCATCATTGGAAGCATTGGTCTGTTTTAAATAAAAAGTTTTCTGTTCGTACACATATGCTGTACCATCTTTTTAATGTGAACCAACCACACCAAGGAATAGATGTATTTCACCCATCGTTGTTAGAAGAGGAAAAACATCAACTAATAAAAGCTTTAGCGTAATCAACAATGAGATTTCATTATCGCTTAGCGCTTTAAAATAAAAGAACGCATTGTACCAGTCTCTTACTCTCGTCACCGGAGCAGATGGCGATTCTAGGAGCT
>NZ_BAWO01000007.1 GCF_000632715.1 Parageobacillus caldoxylosilyticus NBRC 107762
TCGGAAACGATTTTCATCCCCCGAGCCGTTTTCATCTCCTTGCCTTCCCCTTGTTTGGATCTTTGAGAACATATATTCGCTAAATCTTCTTCATTTCCTTTTTACATGAGGAAGGGGGAGATAATTTTTTATCATAAGATGGAAGAAGATGGAGAACATCGACCTCTCCACGTCCAATAACAGGAGATATCTACATGATAGATGTTTAAAAAACTGCTTATACCTCCTCATACCTAATGCATTGTAGCATAATCAGGCAATGATAGACAATTGGATGATGCGATAAAAACAGCGGAGCCGCCGCAATTTCGGCAGCTCCGCCAGCTTTAGGCGGAATAATGTTCTTTTACAATATGGGCGCAGCGCGGACATAAAGTCGGATGATCAGCATCTTTTCCTACTTCCGGCGTCACTACCCAGCAGCGCTCGCATGTTTCTCCTTCTGCTGGTTTGACGATGACCGCGACATTGGCCAATTTTTGCGCCTCTTCTGGCGCTTGATCATAATCGCCGGCAATCGTGAATTCAGATACGATAAATAATTGTTTTAAGTCTTCGGAAATAGATTGCAGCAGCTGCCGCGCGTTGTCTGTTGGATAAACGGCAACGCTTGCCGTTAATGATTTGCCAATCACTTTTTCATTGCGCGCCACCTCTAGCGCTTTAAGCACATCATCGCGTAAGTTCATAAACGCATCCCATTTGGCGATCAACTCGTCTTCGCCATCGAGCGCCACCGGTTCCGGCATATCGACAAGCTGAACGCTTTCCGCTTTTTCTTTCCGGTTTGGAATGTGCTCCCATACTTCATCAGCCGTATGCGGCAAAATCGGCGCGACCAGCTTCGTCAACGCGACAACCGTTTCGTATAAGACCGTTTGAATCGAGCGGCGGGCGCGGTCATTGGCCGCTTCAATATATAAAATATCCTTGGCAAAATCTAAATAAAACGCGCTTAAATCGACGGTGCAGAAATGGTTCACATCATGGTAAATCGCCGCAAAATCATACGTTTCGTATGAATGTTTTACTTTTTCAATCAACCGGTTTAATTTAGCGAGCATATAGCGGTCGACTTCGCGCAATTCGTTCACCGAAACGGCATCGGTTTCCGGGTTAAAGTCAAACAAGTTGCCGAGCATAAAGCGGAATGTGTTGCGAATTTTGCGATACACTTCGGAAACTTGTTTTAAAATGCTGTCGGAAATGCGAACGTCAGCTTGATAATCGACGGAAGCGACCCAAAGCCGCAAAATGTCGGCGCCAAGCTGTTCCATTACTTTCGCCGGCACGACCACGTTGCCAAGCGACTTGCTCATTTTCCGCCCTTCGCCGTCAAGAACAAAACCATGGCTTAACACCGCTTTATACGGTGCTTTTCCGGTAACAGCAACCGCCGTGGACAGCGACGAGTTAAACCAGCCTCGGTATTGGTCCGAACCTTCTAAGTATAAATCGGCCGGGCGCTGCAAATCCTCACGTTCTACAAGAACCGCTTGATGCGAAGAACCGGAATCAAACCATACGTCCATAATGTCTGTTTCTTTCGTAAAGATGCCGTTCGGGCTGGACGGATGGGTAAATCCTTCCGGCAGCAAGTCTTTTGCTTCGCGTTCAAACCAAACATTCGAACCATATTGGCGGAATAAATTCGATACGTGTTCGATCGTTTCATCGGTAATGATCGGCTCGCCGTTTTCTCCGTAAAAGACCGGAATCGGCACGCCCCATGCACGCTGACGGGAAATGCACCAGTCGCCGCGATCGCGGATCATATTATGGATGCGGATTTCACCCCATTCCGGAATCCATTTTGTTTCTTTAATGGCTTGGAGCAATTCACCGCGGATTTTATCAATGGATGCAAACCACTGTGTTGTCGCCCGGAAAATCGTCGGTTGTTTCGTACGCCAGTCGTGCGGATACGAGTGCGTAATAAACCCAAGCTTTAACAGCGCACCGACTTCCTCTAATTTTTGTGTAATCGCTTTGTTTGCCTCATCGTAAAACATTCCTTCAAAGCCTGGCGCTTCGCTCGTCATATAGCCGCGCTCATCAACCGGGCAGAGCACGCCGAGACCGTATTTTTGCCCAACGATAAAGTCGTCTTCCCCATGTCCAGGTGCGGTGTGGACGCAGCCCGTACCGGCGTCTGTCGTTACATGTTCCCCGCAGACGACTAAAGAATCGCGGTCATAAAACGGATGTTTGGCCACGACGTACTCTAAATCTTTGCCTTTGACCGTTTTTACCACATTCCACTCATCCCAGCCGATTTCTTTGGCAACTGCTTCTAGCAATGCGGCGGCAACAACGTATTTTTGGCCGTTTGTTTCCACGACTTGATAGGCCAAATCCGGATGAACCGCGATCGCCAAGTTGGCCGGGATCGTCCATGGCGTCGTCGTCCAGATCACAATTTTTTCGTCTCCATCCAATACGCCTTTTCCATCTTTGACCGAAAACGCGACATAAATCGATGGCGAACGTTTGTCTTTATACTCAATTTCTGCTTCCGCCAATGCCGATTCGCTTGACGGAGACCAATAAACCGGCTTTAAGCCCTTATAAATCAGCCCTTTTTTCGCCATTTCGCCAAACACTTTAATTTGCTGTGCTTCATATTCCGGTTTCAGCGTAATATATGGGTTTTCCCAGTCGCCGCGCACGCCAAGGCGCTTAAATTGCTTGCGCTGGTTATCGATTTGTTCGTAGGCGTATTGCTCGCAAAGCTTGCGGAATTCCGCAACGCTCATCGATTTGCGGTCGACGCCTTTTTTTGCAAGCGCCGTTTCAATCGGCAGACCATGCGTATCCCAGCCCGGAACATATGGTGCACAATAGCCGCTCATTGATTTATAGCGGACGATAATATCTTTTAAAATTTTATTTAAAGCATGCCCCATATGAATATCGCCGTTGGCATACGGCGGGCCGTCATGAAGCACAAACAGCGGTCGGCCTTTTGTCCGTTCCTGCACTTTGCGGTAAATGTCCATTTCTTCCCATTTCTTTTGCATTTCCGGCTCTCGTTTTGGCAAATTGCCGCGCATCGGAAAGTCGGTCTGCGGCATTAACAGTGTTTCTTTATAATCCATATTCATTCCTCCTTGCATCGTATGATCTATCATCCATGTGGAGAAGGCATTGCCATATGTTCGTGACAGAAGCAGATAATGACGCTTTTTCCACGGCTCCCCGCCATGGCGGTAAAAGAGCGCCTTTGTTATCAGAAAAGCGGTCGTATCGCAAAATAGAAAAAACCGCCCTCTCCCAAAAAGGGACGAGAACGGTCTCGCGGTACCACCCTTATTGACTATGTATCACATAGCCCACTTTGCATTCGTAACGTGAATGACGCGCCATGGCCTACTTCTTTTCCGTTCGGCATGGAACTCCAGGGTGATCTTCACTCTTTCGCTTATGCCGGGCTTCCACCATCCCCAGCTCGCTGTAATAAGCGGTGAAAGAGCTACTGTCCCTTTCATCGTCAGTACATATGTCCGTTTTATTGGATATTATATGCGAAAAAATCGGCTGCCGTCAAGATTGCGACAGCTCTTCTTTTTTTTCTGCATCCACTTCCGGTACTTTAAATTCCATTAAATCGTCCCAGTCGCTGCTATTTAGCATTTCAAGCTGCGCTTCGACCAGCATGCGGAAACGGGTGCGAAGCACTCTCGACTGCCGCTTTAAATCTTCAATTTCCATCACGATTTTCCGCGACTTTGCCAGCGCCTCGCTAATGATGCGCTCCGCGTTTTTCTCCGCCTCTTTGATGATGAGCTTCGCTTCTCTTTCCGCGTTGCGCTTTATTTCTTCCGCCGTTTCTTGGGCGACGAGAATCGATTTGTTCAATGTTTCCTCTATATTTGTGAAGTGATTGAGCTTTTCCGTCAATTCCGTTACCTTTTCTTCCAGCTGCTTTTTTTCGCGAATCACCATTTCGTAGTCTTTAATCACTTGATCAAGAAACTCATTGACTTCATCTTCATTATAGCCGCGAAACCCACGGCTAAATTCTTTATTATGAATATCTAATGGCGTTAAAGGCACAATGGCCACCTCCGTTTGCATAGTTCCTTTCCTTATCATTCGACATTGCTCTATAAATTCCTGCCATTATTCGATTATTTTTGCAGGCCGATGCGGATAAGCCACTTTTCTTTTTTTGTCTTTCCCTCAATGTCCATGATTTTACAGCGGCCAAATCCGCGCGCCGAAAGAACATCTCCTTGCCTGCATTCAAAATGCGCCTGCTCGATTACTTTCCAATTGACTTTGACAAGCCCATTTTCAATAGCGGATTGCATTTTCTGCCGCGAGACGTGAAAAGCTTGGGACAAGATCGCGTCTAACCGCAATGACGAAACGGTAATCAGCGCCTCTTGCCACGTTTCTTCCAGCATCAGGATGTCTGAAAGAGGTTTTTGTTCTAACGAAACTGTCGCATTGCCGATTGCATGCAAATGAAGGCGGACATACTCCGCTACCTCGTTTGCCGCAAGAAATTGTATTTGTTCCTCTTTGCACAAAATATCGCCAAATTTTCCGCGCCTTAAACCAAGCGACATCAGCGCCCCTAACACTTGCCGATGCTCCAAGCTGACAAATTTGCTCGGATAATGGACTTCAAATAAGGCAATTTCATAATCTTCTTCTCTCGGCTGAAAATACGGCGGGTACAGAAGCGCCCGCTTCCGTTCCACCAACGGGGCGCCGCCGAAAAAGGAAACGCGGACTTCGTCATCGCGGCCGATGACGCTTTCGACAATCTGCTGCTCGCGCGGATCTAAAAAATCGGTGAGCTTAGGAGCGTACTGCCGTTTGACCGCTTCTTGCCACTCAAGCACCTGGTCAATAAAATGATGCTCCTCCTTGCGAAAATGCTGATATATTTCCATTGGTTCACTCCTTAATTTTCATGAAGAAAGGAACCCGCTTATGGATTCCCCTACACTAAATTTAACATATAAAACAAGGCATGCAGCCCCCTTGTCGCAAATTCCAGCACCAAAAAAGCGACGATCGGCGACACATCAATCATCCCAATCGGCGGGATAATACGGCGAAACGGCTCTAAATACGGCTCGCAAATCACCGCTAGCATCTGCCCGATTTTCGTGTCGCGGGCGTTTGGAAACCACGACATCAAAATATAAATAATAAGCGCATACGAATAAATTTGAATCAATGTTGTCAAAAACCAAAGCAAGCTGTCCATAAACGGCTACCACCTCTTTATTGTTCTATCGTCCTCGCTATCAATCGAAATCGAGCCACTGACATCGACGTTGTCTGGCGTGCATAAAAAAATTTTCGTGCCGACTTGCTGAATATCGCCGCCAATCGCGTATACCGTGCCGCTTAAAAAGTCGACGATTCGTTTCGCCTGCTCGTGCTGAATCCGCTGTAAATTGACAATCACCGCGCGCCGGTTTTTTAAATGATCGGCGATTTCCTGCGCCTCCGCGTATGCCCGCGGCTCAATTAATATGACTTTCGATGACTTTTGCACGCTTTGCAAGCTTACGACATTCGCTTTTGCGTTTCCCTTTGCAGGCGGATGCGCTTCTTCCACTTCCCCATATTCCTCTTCATATTCTTCTTCATACTCCTCATAGTCTTCCTCTAAAAAATAATCTTTGAATTTTTTTATTAAACCCATCGGTTCCACCTCCTAAAATTGTTTGCCGACTAGCGCTGTGCCAAGCCGAATGAATGTTGCCCCTTCCTCGATGGCAATCACATAATCATTGGACATTCCCATCGACAATTCCGTGCATGGTGCATTGGCAATCTGTAATGCTTGTACATTTTCTTGCAATAATTTTAATTGACGGAAACACGCCCGCAATACCGCTTCGTCATCGGTATAAGGCGCCATCGTCATTAAGCCAACCACTTGAATATGGGAAAAATCGTGCAGCTGCTCAATAAAAGGAATGACTTCGTCCACGGCTAGTCCATGTTTCGTTGCTTCGCCGGAAACATTTACTTGCACAAAGCATTTTACCGGCTTTGTCGCCCGCTTTTCAATTTCTTTCGCCAGCGACATGCGATCCAGCGAATGAATATAGTCGACTTTATCAATGATATTTTTTACTTTTCGCGACTGCAGGGTGCCGATAAAATGCCATGTCGCTTTGTCTCCCAACACGCTATATTTTTGCAGCAGTCCATCGTCACGGTTTTCGCCTAAATCGGTAATGCCGGCTTCTAGCGCCTCGCGCGCCCGCTCTACACTTACATATTTCGTCACGGCGACGATGCGAATGTCGGCAGGGTCGCGTCCGGCGCGCTGGCATGCTGCTTCAATATTTTCGCGAATTATGGCTAAATTGTCGCGAACCGTCATCATTTTTCCTCCTTCCTGCCGATAAACGCCATCATTCTCCCCGTTTTGCCTTGATCGCGGCGATGGGAGAAAAACAAATGATCGGCACAGCTTGTGCAGTATGAAGAAACGTAAATATGGTCTTTACGGATGCCTGCCTTCATTAGCAGCATTTGATTCAATGCTTTTAAATCAAGCGCATATTGACCAGGGCTTACTTGCCGATACGGAAGCGGCTGTTCTCCCTGTAAAACGCGATCCACATGCACAATTACGCGGTCATCGACTACATAGCAGCAAGCGCCAATCGAAGGACCGATCGCCACATAGATGTCAGCAAGCGGAATATGCTCTCGCTCCTGCCAAAGCCGGACCATTTCTCCAGCAATATTTTTTACCGTTCCTTTCCATCCGGCATGGGCAAGCCCGATCATGCCATGTTTTGGCGCAATAAAATAAAGCGGTACGCAGTCGGCAAAGCATAAAGCAATCAGCACTCCTGCTTCGTCTGTATATAAACCATCCGTACCCGCTATGGCAGATGAATAATCTGCCGCTCCTCTTCCGTTTTGGCTAGCTTTGACCTTTTCAATGCGGGCGCCATGTATTTGCTCGCAACAGATCCATCGCTCAAGCGGAAATTGCAACAAATCCGCCAAACGCTGGCGGTTGCGGACAACGACAGCACGGTCGTCGCCGACATGCAGCCCTAAATTGAATGTCGCAAACGCACCGCTGCTCATCCCACCGTGTTTTGTCGTAAAGCCAGCCGTTACTTCGGTGAACGGATACGACGGCTGCAGTAACAGCAACTCCTTGTCTACTTGTTGAAAAATGTCAGACATGTTCGCCAACCTCATGCTTTTTTTGTTGATTTTTATCACTTTTTTTCCTATTTTATCATAGTTTGCTTAAACGTGATAACCATTATTTATCATTTAATCCGTTTCTACTCGCTGTCGTTCAAACGAACTAAAATAACGTCCGCACCAATTTTGACAATATTTTGCCACGGGATGACAACTGCTTCTTCGCGTCCGAATAACCCGAGCACTTTTCCTACCCCTAAAATGATTAATGAGCGTATTTTTCCTGTCTCTAAATCGATATCGATATCGCCAATATTTCCCAACTTTTTGCCGTTTGCCACATTGACAATGTCTTTCGATTGAAATTCGGAAATTCTCATCATTGTAAAATCCCCCACTTTCTCCTCTTATTCATAACTATATGAATGTATATAGCGGCTTATGTAAAAAAGAAAAGAGCTGAACGAACAGCTCTTATACTTGAATGTTTTTATTCATTTGTCGAATCGCCGCTTTTTCTAACCGCGAAACTTGTGCCTGGGAAATTCCAATTTCTTCAGCAACTTCCATTTGCGTTTTTCCTTGAAAAAAGCGTTTGCGAATAATCATTTTTTCTCTTTCGTTAAGGCGCCGCAGCCCTTCTTTTAGCGCAATTTCTTCGATCCATTGGCTGTCGCGGTTACGTTCGTCGCTTAATTGGTCCATTACGTAAATCGGGTCGCCGCCATCATTATAAATCGGTTCAAATAAGGAAACAGGGTCTTGAATCGCATCGAGCGCAAACACCACTTCTTCATGTGGAACACCAAGTTCTTTGGCAATTTCTTCTGTCGTCGGTTCTTTCGCCGTCTCACTCATCAGCCTTTCGCGCACTTGCAGCGCTTTATAGGCGATATCACGAAGCGAGCGGGAGACGCGGATCGGATTGTTATCGCGCAAATATCGGCGAATCTCGCCGATGATCATCGGCACTGCATAGGTGGAAAATTTTACATTTTGGCTTAAATCAAAGTTATCAATCGATTTCATAAGTCCGATGCAACCGACTTGGAATAAATCGTCGACAAACTCTCCACGGTTATTAAACCGCTGAATAACGCTTAACACCAGCCGCAAATTACCATTCACTAATTTTTCCCTTGCCTCCAAATCCCCTTCATGCATCCGTTTAAACAGTTCACGCATTTCTTCGTTTTTTAGTACTGGTAGCTTTGATGTATCTACTCCGCAAATCTCAACTTTGTTTCTTGCCAAGTTGTTCCCTCCTATCAGGAGATGCTAAGTCGTCAGTTTTCAGTATCTCCTGTGGAAGGAAAAATATGCACGCCTGTCCATACGTAAAAAAGCGGCGATCAAACGAATCGCCGCCGTTTTACATCATCTTGTTGAATTCTTTGCGAAGCCGCTTAATAATCCGCTTTTCTAACCGCGATATGTAAGATTGGGATATGCCAAGCAAATCGGCAACGTCCTTTTGCGTTTTTTCTTCTCCGCCTGAAAGTCCAAAACGAAGTTCCATAATTTGCTTTTCGCGATCGCTAAGCTGGCGCAGTGCATTAAATAAAAGACGCCGATCCACATCTGCTTCCAAATCTTTTGTAATTACATCGTCTTCCGTGCCGAGCACATCCGACAACAGCAATTCATTGCCATCCCAATCGATGTTTAACGGTTCATCAAATGATACTTCGGCGCGGACTTTATTATTGCGCCGCAAATACATTAATATCTCATTTTCAATGCAGCGGGACGCATAGGTGGCCAATTTAATTTTTTTCTCCGGATTAAATGTATTTACCGCTTTAATCAGTCCGATCGTCCCGATGCTAATTAAATCTTCAATATTAATTCCTGTATTTTCAAACTTACGCGCAATATAGACAACAAGACGTAAATTGCGCTCAATAAGGAGCGATCTTGCCGTTTCGTCTCCGGCAGAAAGCTTTTCGATCAACCTTTCTTCCTCTTCTTTTGTCAATGGCGGCGGCAGCGCCTCACTGCCGCCGATATAATATATTTCATCCGTTTTAATTCCTAACTTCGCCAATAGCTTATAGAAAAAATACGTGATGCGAAGTTTCCACGTTTTCATGAAAATCCCCCTTCTAAATTAATAAAAAGTGAGTATGATATAGTAACGAATTATGAAGCAGTAAGCTTCCTTCCCGTTTGCACCATTTTCGGATGGATAATGCACTCATATTCCCCATCTGTGGACAATTTTGTTTCGTTTAATCCGACGAGCCCTTTTTCGACTTCAAGCCATTGCCTTTCATAGAAAATCATAATGCGGTCCGGTTTCACTGCAATTAAAAATTGCTGTTCGCTTCCGACAACCCGGTACGGGATGATGCGCAGCCGATGCATCCACTTTTCAAATACGGGATGATGGTACCAATCCATCGATGTTTCCAGCCGAAGCTGCTGCACTAATTCCTCTGGCAACACTTCCTTGATTTTCTCCTTCTCCACGATCATAACCGGTATTTTCGATATAGGATCGTATAGCTGATTGCCGCTATCAATCAATCCTTTTACTGAAAGCGGCTTGCCGTCAAACACAATAACGACGTCCACAATATGTTCGAAGCGCAGCTTCTTTTCGCGAATTCCATCGATGCGGGCGCGGGAAAACAACCACAATACCGGGAATCCGACTAAAACAAACATCCAGCTGACCGGATCACCGACACCGAGTGAATAGGTTGTCAGCATGCCGCGGTGAATATCAATTTCCCGTTGTAAAAAATAATGCACTGCTACCATACCGCCGCCGACGGTAAAGGTGGCAAAGTAAAACGCAAATAAATTTTCCAAAAAATACCTTATACGCTTAAATCCAAAAGCAGCGAAAACGATCAAAAACGAAACGAATACCTTTATGACAGGATGCTGGGCATATACAGAAAACGGAGTAAACATGATGACGACGAGCAAGGAGCCAATAAACGCCCCGGCAAGCACCCGCCACCACACGACATCCCGTTTTAGCATAATTGCCGTCAGCCAAAGCAGCAGACTGTCAAAGCACAAATTTAGCAGCCAGATGACATCTAAATAAACGGCCAACCAAATAGCCTCCTTCTTCTTTTACCAAAACAATCAGTTTCTGAAAATAGTATATAGTACATCTTATTGGAAAGTCTGTCAATTTATGATGATGAAAAACAGGAATTTTTGTCAAAGAACCGAGAAAAAAGGTGCTTCCATATGAACAGGAACACATGCATCCGTGGCGGCAGAATCGCAGCGCCGCAAACCGGCCAAACGCAACCGTATCGATGACAAAGGAAACAATTTTTGCGGTGAACTTGCTTGGAGAAGGATTATTTTTGCAAAAAAAAAATAGAAAAGCGACAATGCAGAGAAAAAGAAACGAGCATGAACGTTTAGTTCATGCTCGTTCCCGTTTAACGGCGGCGATTGCGATTGCGCAGAAACGCAGGAATATCCAGCGGATCTTCGACTTGCGCCGAGCGCAATGCCGCATAATCTTGCGTCGCTTCTTCGCGTTTTTCCCGTTTCGGCACAGGGGTTACTTTCGGAATGGTGCCGATTCCAACCCGCGATGGACGCGGCTGCGAAGCGACATTTTCATTAAATCCGGTCGCAATGACCGTTACGATAATTTCATCTTTTAAGTTTTCATTAATGACCGAACCGAAAATCATATTCACCTCTTGATCGGCTGCCGTTGCAACGATATCAGCGGCTTCTTGCACTTCATAAAGGCTTAAATTCGTTCCGCCGGTAATGTTCATCAATACGCCTTGGGCGCCGTCAATCGATGTCTCTAACAGCGGGCTCGAAATCGCTTTTTTCGCCGCTTCCGCCGCCCGGTTTTCGCCGCTGGCAATCCCGATGCCCATCAGCGCCGAGCCTTTATTGGACATTATCGTTTTTACATCAGCAAAGTCCAAGTTAATCAAGCCCGGCACGGCGATTAAATCAGAGATGCCCTGCACCCCTTGGCGCAGAACGTTATCGGCTTCGCGGAATGCCTCCAACATCGGCGTGTTTTTATCAACGATTTCTAAGAGGCGGTCGTTCGGAATGACAATCAGCGTATCGACAGCTTCCTTCATCGCTGCGATTCCGCTGGCTGCCTGTGTCGCCCGCTTCCGTCCCTCGAATGTAAACGGACGGGTAACCACCCCAACGGTCAGTGCGCCTAATTCACGAGCGATTTGGGCAATGACCGGGGCAGCTCCGGTTCCTGTTCCTCCGCCCATTCCGGCTGTCACAAACACCATATCGGCGCCTTTCAGCGCTTCTTCAATTTGCTCCTTGCTTTCTTCCGCTGCTTTTTTCCCTACCTCCGGGTTTGCACCTGCGCCTAAACCTCGCGTTAATTTCGCTCCAATTTGCAGCTTTGTTGGTGCTTTCGATAAATTTAACGCCTGTGCGTCTGTATTGACCGCAATAAACTCCACACCTTGTACACCATGTTCAATCATCCGATTGACGGCGTTGTTGCCGCCGCCGCCAACCCCAATCACCTTAATCGTTGCCATCTGATCAATCGTAGTGTCAAACTCCAACATGACTAAATCCTCCCAAATTTCAATCTCTATTCAAAGAAAGATCCGAAAAACTTCTTCACTTTTTTCCCAAAGTTTTCTTCCTTCTTTTTTGGCTTCGGCTGCTGCTTTTGCGGATGTCGCTCTATCGGCTCCGCCACCGTGGCGGCAACCGGAACCGATTTTCCTTGCAGCATCGCCTGCCGATAAGCATACTTAATTAATCCGACTCCTGTCGTATATTGTGGGTCGCGCACGCCTATATAATCAGGCATCGCTATGCGCACGCTGGTTTCTAACACGACATGAGCCAATTCCAATATACCCGGCATGTTGGCGACGCCGCCTGTAAGCACATAGCCGCCAGGCAGGTCGCGAAATCCAAGCTTGCGAATTTCATGCTGAACCATTTGAAAAATTTCTTCCAATCTTGCCTCGATGATATCGGCAACTTCCAATTGGCTAAACTGCTGATGCTGATCAGTCCCGATAATCGGTACACTGAACACTTCTTCTTCCGAGGCATGGTTATAAAAAGCATGTCCATGCTTTAATTTAATCCTTTCTGCATCTTCCGTCGATATTCGGAGCCCGATCGCCAAATCTTTTGTAATATGATCGCCTCCTACTGGCAAAACGGAAGTGGCTTGCAAAAATCCTTGTTCAAAAACGGCGATTGTCGTGGAACCACCGCCGATATCGACCAATGCGACTCCCAGATTTTTTTCATCATTGGACAAAGCAAGGGAACCAGCAGCCAGCGATTGCAAGCAAATATCGCTTATTTCTAAACCAGCTCGTTCCACACAGCGGAGTAAGTTATGTAAAATCGTTTTCGCTCCGGTAATAATCGTTCCTTCCATTTCGAGACGGACGCCGAGCATGCCGCGCGGATCATTGATTCCATCCAATCCGTCAACGATAAACTGCCTCGGAATAACGCCAATAATTTCCCGATCTGGAGGAATCGATACGACTTGCGCGGCATCCATCACGCGAGCAACATCTTCATCAGTAATTTCGCGGTTTTCGCTGGAAACGGCAACGATGCCATGGCAGTCTTGCAGCTGAACATGATTGCCTGTCACGCCGACAATCACGCGGCGAATCGTTAAACCAACCATCCGTTCCGCTTGCTCCACCGCACGTTTGATCGATTGTACCGTTTTATCTATATCAACAATAGATCCTTTTTTGAGCCCTTCCGATTTTACATTCCCTACCCCAATAATGTTAATGGAATCGTTCAGCATTTCTCCAATGATAACTTTCACGCTCGATGTACCAATGTCAAGGCTAACGACGATCTCATTGCTGCTCATCTTTTGGTACCTGCCTACTAAAATCGTATATATACCGCCTTGCCGTCTTTTCTTCCTGTTTCCGCGGTCAATTACGTATTTTAGTAAGCAGTGACACCTCCTTTTAAGCTGAATTTATGCGCCCCAATAGCTATGAATCTTTCAATCTATAACAGTTCCATTATGAACCATTGGCAGTGATGAAAAGGCAATGACATGATTTTTTACTCCATATAATTCAACATGTTAAGAAACTTTCCCTTTTTTCTAATCAACTTTTTTCACGGTTTTGCCGTCTTTCCATCCATTCGGTAAGCAAGAGGCGGCGGATGACGGCGATATTTTGAAAAAGACGCACTCCAAATGCAAATACGGCTGCTAAATACAAGTCTACACCAAGATGAACACCAAGGAAAGTTAAAGTTGTTGCTAAAATAATATTAAAAAAGAACCCTGTTATAAATACTATTTCGTCATATGTTTGCTGTAAATGGGCGCGAAGCCCACCAATTAATGTATCAAATGCAGCCAAAATTGCAATGGACAAATAATTGGAATATTCGTCGGGAACACGCAAATCCGCTAAAAATCCAACGGTGAAACCAACCAATAAGCCGATGAGCGGAAGCCACATGCTATTTCTCCTCCTTTTCGGCTTTTACCGTTTCCATATATTTCGCATTCCATTTTTCATCAGACGGCGGGATGACGACCGATGTCAATGGCTTCGAGATCGTAAGCTGCAAATTTTCCACAATAAAATCGTCGCGGATGGTCGATACGGTTAGACGGTTGTACAACATGTCGGCATCATCGGCGATCACCTTTACTTCAATGGGAAGCGAAGAAATTTTGCGGTCTCCGATTTGCGTCACGCCGTTGACATCGCGAACCGCCGTTGTGTTGGTAATCCGCTCGTCGGCAATGGCAATTTCTTTCGCACCGTACTTATTTAGTTCATTTATCAGCCGCTGTAACAGTTCGGGCGATACCATTTCCGTAATTGGGCCGACATAATGGTCGGGATAAAACGATTCAATCGTCAGCACGACGCCTGGCCCTTTCGCTTCCGTCAAACCGGCTTCCTGTTCCAATTCCCTTACCGTTTCATGCAAAACCGCTTCTCGATTTGAGCGTTGCTTTTGCTTATAGTCCCGTAATTTGTTCTCATAGTCTTCCAACTCAAGCAGAAGCTGCTGTTGCAGCTGTTGTTCTTTTTTTAAATCGGCGCGCAATTCCCAAATATCGCGCGTATCGCGAACTTTCGGATGCGATGTTGTCTGCAGCCCAGCAGCGAGCATCAAGCCAAAAATCGTCGTAATACAAGTGAAATAGATCGTTTTCTTGCGCTCCAATCACCTTCACCATTCTTTCTATACAGGCAATTTATGGACGATGAACCGGAAAAATAGGATCAAGTACAATTTCTTCTTTCCTATCAATCTTCACCGTGATGTTATCTTGCACAAGCTGGTCTGTTATTCCGCCGGCAATATTCAAAGCGGAAATAAGGACGTCTGGATTGCCGATCGCCGAAATAATAAAAGGCGCTGCATGCTGCGTACCGTCCACTTCAATGACAGGACCGTTGCAAACAATATACGAACGATGGGAAATCCGCTGCCCGTTAATGGCGATGGCTTCTGCCCCAGAAATAAGAAGCTCGTGAATCACTTTAAAAACATGCTGTTCATGAACGATGTAGTCAGTCGCACTTTGCTCCGAAGGGATATAGGATGCATCCGATAGCGTGACTTCAATTCCCTTTCCTTTTACTTTCGACTCTCCAACATACATGCGCAGCTTTTCCGCCTGTTTGGCCAAATTCGTATGCGCTTTTTGTTGATTGGCCAACGCATTTTCCATTTCGGTAACTTCGTTTTGTTTTTGCACTAACTCGTTTTTTAGTTTCCGGTTTTCCTTTTGAATTTGGATCAGCTGCTGACGATACTCATATTCTTTTTGCCATTGTCGGTCCGTGACGTTTCGCTTCGCCGCTTCCTTTTTTGTATACTGATACGAAAACGCGAGCATCATCCCAAATATAAAACAGATAAAAGAAAGGATGACACGATTATTTTTCGGTTTCTTCATTGTCATCCTCCTTTTTCGGCGGTTCATAAGGAGTAAAATAATTGCTTACTTCTAGATGGATAACCCCTTTTACGTTAGGATCCAATTGTTGCACGATAGCTGGGTATAACGACATTTTCTTGGCAAAATTGTGGATGCTCGCGCTCACTTCATAACCGTCGTTCATATAAACGGTAACATGATCACGATGATCGTCATTTGGCGTATAATGAATTTCCGAAATGGCGTTTAATACTGATGGGGAAAGTTGCGCCAATTGCCCTGTCATTTCTTGTATATCTTCTCCTTTTCTCCAGTTCACTAAAATTGGCGCATCACTTGGCGCAGTTTTCGATGTGTGTTTTTTTAAGATGTAACCATTTTCTAAAATAGGGAAAAATTTTTGCCTATCATAAATATAAGCGACTCTCCGTCGTTCGTTCACGCGAATGATGATGGTATTCGGAAAACGTTTTTCCAACGAGGCGTTCTTCACTTCCGGGTGCTTCTCAACGTTTTGTTTTATTTCGTCCTCTTTTACTTTCCAAAAGCTTGTCCGCTTCGTTATACCGCTTAAGGCAATGATTTGCTCCGCCGGGAGATGATCGTTTCCCTTTACTTCAATATGCCGGACATTGCTTAATGGCGACTGGAAATAAAGCACGCATAAGATGAAAAGAAAAAAGAAAGAGATATACATGATTAAACGGCGATTCGCTTTTTGCCGCCGCCGCTCTTTTAGCTTCGGTACCCGCTCCTCAAGAACAACCACTTTCCCTTTTTCCAAAATGATTCACCGCTTTCCGACATAAGCTTGAAAGCACGGTTGTTATAAAAACAAACGGCATACACGGATGCCGTTTTTGCACACAAAGGAAAAACTCGCTTTCATTATATCATAATATCTTAAAATAGAGAGCTAGATTTTTACAATTTTCGTCCAATAATCTCCACTTCTGTTTGCAAATGAATCCCATATCGTTCATAAACGACTGTTTTCACAAATTGAATTAAGTCGAGCACATCTTTTGCTGTTGCTGTCCCTGTATTGACAATAAAGTTGGCATGCTGCTCGGAAATTTTCGCTCCGCCGATTGCATATCCTTTTAAGCCGGCTTCCTCGATCAGTTTTCCAGCATACTGCGGCAGCGGGTTGCGGAAAATGCTGCCGGCACACGGCTTATCCCAAGGCTGTGTTTCTCGGCGGTAATCTTTATTTTTCCGCATTTTCTCCATAATTTCTTCGCGATTTCCAGATGTAAGCTGAAGCTCGGCAGCGAGACAAATCCCACGCCTTTTTGTCTGCAGCACAGAAGTGCGGTAGGCAAATTCCATTTCCTCCTTGGTTAGCCATTCAATTGTTCCATCCGAAAATAAAATGAGCGCTCTCTTTACAATCTGCGACATATCCGAACCGTGCGCCCCCGCGTTCATATAAACAGCCCCTCCGACGGAACCGGGAATGCCGCCGGCAAATTCCAAACCGGACAATCCTTGTTTACTCATGAGCGTAGCGAGGCGCACTAATGAATATCCTCCGCCGACCGTCACCGTTTCCCCATCGACATGCAATTCATCGAACCCTTCGCCTATTTTAATGACTGCCCCTTCGACTCCTGCATCGGAAACGAGCAAATTCGAACCGCGGCCGATCGCGCGCCACGGCACTTCATGCTGTTGAATAATCGCCATTGCTTTCTTGAGGCTTTCTACGCTGTCCGGCTCTATAAATACGTCGGCCGGGCCGCCGACTTTCATCGTCGTATGGTTCGCTAACGGTTCCATCTCCTTTACTTTTCCAATGTGCGCGCTTAACAGCTCTTTTACCATCGCCTTCATCACTGCCATCTCCTTTCCTAACCGCCTATGTATATACGTATGCGCGGCATATAACAGAAGCGCCCGTTTCTGCATATAAACAAAATGAGAGGGTGCCTCCCTGCATTAGAGAGATACCCTTTTTCCCTGTCAATACCTTGCGTGTTTGCTAATGTTTAATAACACGCCAATCGCCATTAGCATCAGCGTCAGAGATGAACCGCCGTAGCTTAAAAACGGCAGCGTAATCCCCGTTACTGGCATCAAGCCTGTAACGACGCCAATGTTAATCATTACTTGAATCGCCACCATGGAAATAATGCCGATCGCCAAAAAGCTTCCGTATAAATCCGGAGCTCCAAGCGCAATGCGGACTCCGCGCCAAAGCAACAGGCTAAACAGCAGTAATACAAGCGATCCGCCGATAAAGCCAAGCTCTTCCGCTAAAATCGCAAAAATAAAATCCGTTTGCGGCTCCGGCAAATAAAAAAACTTTTGCCGGCTTTGCCCTAATCCTAAACCGAATAAGCCGCCAGGACCGATCGCATAGAGCGATTGAATGATTTGGAACCCGCTGCCAAGCGGATCTTCCCACGGATTCAAAAACGACGTAATTCGCTTAATGCGGTATGGCGCTGACAAAATAAGCGCAGCAAAGCCTGCCAGTCCGAGCACCCCTAGCCCGATAAAATGGCTGATGCGCGCGCCGGCGACAAAAATCATCGCGATACACGTCCCGACCATGACAGTACCCGTTCCTAAATCCGGCTGAAGCATAATCATGCCAAACGCTGCAAATACCAATGCTAGCGCAGGCAGCAGCCCTCGTTTAAACGAAGTAATGTTTTTTTGATTTTCCGATAAATATTTCGCCAAAAAAGCAATCATGGCAAGCTTCGTAAATTCAGACGGCTGAATGGAAAACGCTCCGACGCCGATCCAGCTGCGCGACCCGTTGCGGACCATTCCAATTCCCGGAATTAAGACAAGAACGAGCAACACAAAACAGATAATCAGCAATGCTTTCGACCAATCGCGCCATGTCCAATAATCAATATTCATAATAAAGAACATCGCGATGACTCCCACGCCGGCAAACAAAAGCTGCCGCTTGGCAAAGAAAAAAGAGTCATGAAACTTATATTCCGCCCAAACGGCACTGGCGCTGTACACCATTATCAGTCCGATGGCTAATAAGAAAAACGTAAGGATAATTAATAAAAAATCAGGCGTAGACTTTTTCCGCGGCAATGCCCAACACCTCTGCTTTTTTAAACTAAGGGGAAAGGCTGTCCTTCCCCTTCTATTTCAACTTATGCACGGCGTTGATAAAAATGTCCCCTCTTTGTTCAAAAGTTTTATATTGATCCCAGCTTGCACACGCCGGCGATAGCAAAATGACATCGCCCGGTTTCGATAATTGGTAGGCAACCGGCACGGCTTTTTCCACATTATCGACATATTCAATCGTTTCTATTCCCGCTTGTTTGGCGATGCGGGCAATTTTTGGCGCCGTTTGCCCAAACAAGATGATCGCTTTGACATTACGCAAATAAGGAAGGAGGGCGTCAAACTCATTGCCGCGGTCTAGTCCCCCTGCTAACAAAATAACAGCATCATTTTCGAAAGCAGCCAGCGCCTTTTGTGTAGCCAAAATATTCGTTGCTTTCGAGTCATTGAAAAATCGTCTTCCATCCACCGTGGCCACATATTGCAGCCGGTGCTTCACTCCGGTAAACGTCGTCAACACTTGCCGAATCGCTTCGTTGTCTGCGCCTGCTAATTTAGCTGCGGAAACCGCCGCCAATATATTTTCCAAATTATGTTTCCCAGGGAGGACAATATCGGAAACAGCAATAACTTTTTCATCATTCCAATAAACCACATTGTCTTTTATATAAGCGCCTTGTCCTAGCACTTTTGTCGCGGAAAAAAGAACTTTTTGCGCCTGAATGTTTTCGGCAAGCCGCATTACCAGCTCGTCATCCGCGTTGACAACCGCATAATCTTCCTTTGTTTGGTTTTTGAAAATATTGGCTTTTGCCTGTGCATAAGCCTCTTTGGTACCGTGATAGTCTAAGTGGGCATCGAAAATGTTTAATAAGACGGAAATGCGCGGACGGAACTCACGAATTCCCGCGAGCTGAAACGAAGAAAGCTCTGTGACAAGCCATTGGTCCGCCCTTGCTTCCTTCGCGACTTCACAGGCGACCAGTCCGATATTGCCGGCGAGCAGCGGCTGTTTTCCCCCTGCCTGCAGCATTTCATAAATTAATGTCGTTGTCGTTGTTTTCCCATTGGAGCCGGTAATGCCAATGAAAGGTGCTTCAGAAATATGATAAGCCAACTCTACTTCGGTCACCACCGGCAATCCTTTTTCTATCGCCTTTTTTACCATCGGATTTGTATATGGAATCCCTGGATTTTTCACAACGAAATCAAACGGCTCATCCAACAGCTCAAGCGGATGGCCTCCACAAATAACCCGGATTCCCCATTGTTCCAGCTGCTGCGCTTCTTGATTTTCCTCAAACGGTTTTTGATCATTGACGGTGACCATGGCACCTAGCTCATGAAGGAGCTTTGCCGCTGCAAATCCACTTTTCGCTAAACCGATGACTAACACCCGACGTTGTTGAAAAAAAGTTGTCTGTCTCAATTAGATCCACACCTCGATATAAATTCCTAGCATTGCAAATAGTAAGCCGACTGCCCAGAAGGTGACGACGACGCGCCACTCTGACCAGCCAATGAGTTCATAATGATGATGCAACGGACTCATGCGGAATACGCGTTTTCCCGTTGTTTTAAAGGAAATTACTTGAATGATTACTGATAACGTTTCAATGACAAAAACGCCGCCAATAATGACGAGCAAAATTTCCAGCTTCGTTAAAATAGCGACAGCAGCGATGGCGCCGCCTAACGCAAGCGATCCCGTATCTCCCATGAACACTTTTGCCGGATGGGCGTTAAACACTAAAAAGCCTAGCACCGCTCCGACAACGGAAACACAAAAAATCGCAACATCGTACTGACCTTGGTTCCAGGCAAGAACGGCATAGGCGCCAAAAGCAATCGCCGCTGTACCGGCCAGCAATCCGTCCAGCCCATCTGTTAAATTAACAGCATTCGAGCCGCCGACAAGCATGAAAATAAGCAGCAGCACATATCCCCAGCCAAGGTTAATGGAGAGATCGGTTCCCGGAATATGCAAGGCGGTAGAAAAGCCGCTGCGCTCATATACAAAGAAAAAGACAAGAGCGATCACTAGCTGTCCGATTAACTTTTGTTTGCTTGTCAAACCAAGGTTTCGTTTCATCACTACTTTAATCATATCATCTAAAAAACCAAGCACTCCGTAACAGATGGTAACAAACAGGAGCAAATACGTTTCCACGGAAAGAGAGGCAAACTTTTTTGTCATCCATAGAGTGGTGACAATGATAGAAAGCAAGATCATAATGCCTCCCATCGTTGGGGTGCCCGATTTTTTTTGATGCGATTTCGGCCCCTCTTCCCGGATGCTTTGCCCAAATTTTAACCGCCGTAAAAATGGAATGAAAATGGGCGATAATATCACTGTAATAATAAAGGAAAGCACAATCGCAAAAACAATGACTTGCTCTAGCATGATTGGTCACACCCTTCTTTTCCTTGGGCATCCGTCCATTTCTGCTGCAGCTGTTTTAACGCATCAAGTACGGCTATATCATATGAATCGATTCGTCCATTATGCGCAGAAATCGTTAAGTGAAATGTCGTTTTTTCATCTGTATCGCTTTCCCACTGCCGATATGAATCTAGAAGTTTTTCTAACGCCTGAAGCGGCGAGGCAACAAAAAAGAGCGGAAACTGATTCGGAATGTAGCGCGGCAATTCTTCCTCCTCCCGCCAAAATGCCGCAATCGCACCATGCTCAATGGCAATGTTTAATGTTTCTGCCCCGCGCCCAAGCGGAACAAACAAGCCTTTTGGCGCGTGTTGGTAAGGGTCGACAAAAACATGGCGAAATGAAATCGTATCATCAACAATACCGCGGGCTTGTTTGCACAGCCGCTTTACCATCCCGTACGTTAACATGTTCCTCTTCTCTCCTTAATCGCTTTGCGGGCAACGGCACGGTCATCAAATTCCATGATGCGGTCGCCAATAATTTGATACGTTTCGTGCCCTTTGCCAGCGATTAAAATAATATCCCCTTCTTGCGCCTGTTCGATAGCATAGTGAATCGCTTCTTTGCGGTCGACAATCGTGACATAATGCCCTTGGGCAACTCCTGCTTCCATATCGCGCAAGATTTGTTCCGGCGGTTCGGAGCGCGGATTGTCGGAAGTAAAAATCGCTACATCCGCGTACTTGACCGCTGTTTGTGCCATCAGCGGCCGTTTCGTACGGTCGCGATCGCCACCGCAGCCGACAACGACATACACTTTTTTCTTGGCAAATTGCCGAATCGTTTGCAGGGCGTTTTTAAGGCTATCTGGAGTATGTGCGTAATCAACGATTACTATAAAGTTTTGCCCTTCATCAACCGTTTCAAACCGTCCTGCTACCCCCGTCATGTCAGCGATCGCCTCGACAATTGCCGGGAGAGAAAAGCCTGATACAAGGCAGGCAGCTACAGCGGCCAGCAAATTATATACATTAAACAAGCCGATTAACTTTGTCTGCACCCGCACCATACCATACGGCGTGACAAGGTCAAACGCCATCCCGTTTGGCGTCATCTCAATTTGTTTTGCCATAATATCGCTGTCTGTTTCCACGCCGTATGTAATGACGGTTGCCGCCGTCATATGCTTATAATATTGCGAAGCAGGGTCATCATTATTTAATACAGCAAACTTTGGCCGCTTATGGTCATAGCGGTTGCCAAGCTGAGCAAACAGCAATCCTTTTGCATTGCGATATTCTTCCATCGTTCCATGGTAGTCAAGATGGTCTTGCGTCAAATTCGTAAATACGGCCACATCATAATCGCAGCCGTGCACCCGCCCCATATGAAGAGCGTGGGAAGATACTTCCATAGCCGCTATCTCAACACCTTCATCGACCATTTGCTTAAATATACGTTGCAATAGTAGCGATTCTGGTGTTGTATTTTGCGTCGGATACGTATGGTCGCCAATTTTCACGTTTACCGTCCCGATTAATCCCGTTTTTTTCTTCGCTTTTCTGGCGATGTGCTCTATTATATGTGTCGTTGTCGTTTTTCCGTTTGTGCCCGTAACACCGATTAAATGCAGTTTATGGGTCGGCTGCCCGTAAAAAGCGTCGGCGAGCACCGCCATTGCCCGCCGGCTGTTCCGTACAACCACAACAGGCACATCGACGTCAAGCGGCCGTTCGGCAATGATCGCTGCCGCCCCATTTTCAACCGCCTGTCTGGCAAAGTCGTGGCCATCGACGGTAAATCCCTTGATGCAAATAAACAACGCACCTTTTTTTACTTGCCGTGAATCCATTTCAATCGAAGTAATGTCAGGATTCTCCCCGACATACGCTGTAAAGTCGTGCAAATATGAGAGCAATGTCTGCAACCTCACTATTGTTCATCCCTTTCGTTTCATGGTTCCTGGAGGAAAATAAACGAGCAGCGGAAAAAGGGGCGAGACAGAATCGATGGTGTTTTGCATCAGCCGCCCCTTTATATCGCATGCTTTATTGTGTTTTTTCTTCAGAAACTGGCGTCTTCTTCGCCAAATAAATGCGGATCGTTGCTCCTTCTTTTACTTTTGCTCCCGGTTCCGGAGCCTGTTCGACGACAACGTCGCCTTCTCCACTAACATCTAATTTTAAGTTAAAAAGCTGCTGTTGCAAGTCTTTTTTTGTTAAACCGATTAAATTCGGGACTTTAATCATTTTTGGATCATTCCATGCCCGTTCTTTTTCCATCTGCTCTTTCCGCGGTTTTACACCAAGCACGCGCAAGCTGTCTTCCATAATTTTTCCAACAATCGGAGCGGAAACAACGCCCCCAAACTGGACCGTTCCTTTCGGGTTGTCAACGGCAACATACACGACAAGCTGCGGGTCGTCTGCCGGTGCAAAGCCGATAAAGGAAACGATATGGTTGTCTTTTAAATAACGGCCACCTTTTGCTTTTTGCGCCGTTCCCGTTTTTCCGCCGACACGATATCCTTCGACATAGGCGCCTTTTCCTGTCCCTTGGGCGACCACGCTTTCTAAAGCATAGCGGACTTGCTTTGACGTTTCCTCGGAAATAACACGGCGCTTCGCCTTTGGTGTACGGCGGCTGATAACTTCTCCGGTTTCTGGATCGACCCATTGTTTAGCAATATACGGAGTATACAAAATTCCGCCATTGACGGCTGCGGAAACGGCCGCTACCTGCTGGATCGGCGTCACCGAGACCCCTTGGCCGAATGCCGTCGTCGCCAGTTCCACGGGGCCTACGCGTTTCAAATCAAACAAAATGCCAGTTCCTTCTCCTTGCAGGTCAATCCCTGTTTTTTCGCCAAATCCAAATTGTTTAATATAATAAAACAATTTTTCTTTTCCAAGCCGTTGTCCCAGTTCGACAAAACCTGGGTTGCACGAGTTTTGCACTACCTCCAAAAACGTTTCGCTGCCATGCCCGCCTTTTTTCCAGCAGCGCAACGTCGCACCCGCCAC
Source organism: Parageobacillus caldoxylosilyticus NBRC 107762 (assembly GCF_000632715.1). Taxonomy (GTDB): domain Bacteria; phylum Bacillota; class Bacilli; order Bacillales; family Anoxybacillaceae; genus Saccharococcus; species Saccharococcus caldoxylosilyticus. The sequence continues at coordinate 23,498 of NZ_BAWO01000007.1, forward strand.
TTTGACATATCCAGGGTCATAAAAATGGTCTTTCAGCAAATTTACTTTTTTCTCTTCTAACGCAGCGGCAAGCGTAATAATTTTAAATGTCGAACCTGGTTCATATGTACTCCAGATCGGCAAGTTGCGGTTGTAAATTTCCGGCGGGACGTTTCGGTAGTTGGCCGGATCAAAGGTCGGCCGGCTCGCCATCGCCAAAATTTCCCCCGTGTTCGGATTCATGGCAATCGCAATAATGCCGTCTGGATTATACTTCGCTTCGGCAATATCGAGTTCCCGCTCCACAATCGTTTGGATGCGAGAATCAATCGTTAGCATTAAATTCAAACCATCCGTTGGCGGTGTATATTCGTCAGCTATATTTGGCATTCTATTTCCTTTCGCATCGGAATAAAATTGCACCGACCCGCGCTGGCCGCTCAGTTCTTTGTCATAATAAAGCTCCAGACCCATCAATCCTTGATTATCGATGCCGGTAAACCCTAATACATGGGATAAATAACTGCCAAATGGATAATATCGTTTCGTATCCTCGGCAATATATACCCCTTTCAAGCCGAGGGCGCGAATTTCCTTTGCTTTTTCGTTCGAGATTTTTCTCCCTTCCGGAATGCGTTCGATCGACGTTTTTTTCGTAATACGCTTATATATTTTTTCTACAGGCGCATTTAACACTTTCGCTAATTTTTCCGCCGTATCGGCCGGATTTTCAATCTGCCGCGGAATGACGTATACCGTCGGAGCGCTCATATTCGTGGCAAGCGGAACACCATTGCGGTCCAAAATTTCTCCGCGCTTCGGTTCGAACGGAATGTTTCGGCTCCATGAATCTTTCGCACGCTCGGTCAGCATATCTCCTAATACAAACTGCACATATCCAAGACGAATGTCGATAATGGCAAAAATGAGCACCCCAACGAGAAAAACGATCATCAGCCGTTTGCGGACAGTGACATGAGAAACGCGCATATAGCAGAACCTCCTTTATAATGGGCTCGTTCCACTATATGCTTGTACTCCCCATTATAGAACGTTCGAAAATCACTCCTGTGGACCGTCGCTTTTTTTCTCCGCTGCTTCTTTTTGCTTTTCTATTACCGCTTCATCCCATTCGCGCGGCTCTGCCAGTTCGACAATTAAGTAATCGCCTTTTTTAACAATTGCCCCCGGGCGAATACTTTGGCTCACCACATACCCGTTTCCTTTCGTGCTAGTGCGAAGCCCAAGAAGTTCCGCTGCCTTCATGACATCGCGCAGCGACCAGCCGCGGATATTCGGCATCACTGCCTCACCTTCCGTTTTTAACATCACCCGTTCCCCGGCAATGATACGTTCTCCCGCACGCGGTACATGCTTTTCAATTTGTTGTCCTTTTCCAATGACGACCGGGACAAGTCCTTTTTCTTTTAATTTCTGCACGGCCTCTTCGGTCGAAAAACCGGCATAGGAGCCAATTTCAATCCCTGTTGATGGCTTTTTCGCGGCCTTTCTTTCCGCCGAAGGCTGAATGTGCAAATATTGCAGACTGCTTTTCATCACGCTCGTAAAAATATGAGAAACCGGAGCAGCGCCTGTTTCCGTGTACGATAATTTCGGCTGCTGGACGGCCACATACATAAGGAGGCGAGGATTTTCTTTCGGAGCCATTCCTAAAAAAGAAAAAATATAATTTTCCCAGCCTGTTAAATAGCCCCCATTCAGTGATGGAATTTGCGCTGTTCCCGTTTTTCCGGCCACCCGGTAGCCTTCAATTTGATATGGACGTCCCGTTCCATGTTCGGAAGTAACGACCGTTTCCAATATATCCAAAACTTTATGCGCCGTATCTTCCGTAATCGGCTGACCGACGACTTCCGGTTCGTGTTTCATGATAACTTTTCCTGTATCTGGATCAACAACACGGTCGACCACATACGGCTTCATCATTTTTCCGCCGTTAGCAATCGCGGTAGCCGCCTGAATTTGCTGAATTGGCGTTACCGACGTCCCTTGTCCGAACCCGGTCGTAATCCGTTCGATCGGATAGCGATAATGAATTTGTCCTACCGCTTCGCCCGGAAGATCAATGCCGGTTTTTTGGTCAAAATGAAAACGATGTAAATATTGCAAAAAGCGGTCTTCTCCAAGCTTTTCTTTGACTAAAATCGAAAAAGCGACGTTGGAAGAGCGCTGGACGCCCTCGTTAAATGTAATCGTTCCCCAGCCTACTTTATTATGGTCGCGAATAATATTCGGTCCTACTTTATAGGATCCGGAGCGGTATCGCTCATTGCCGTTATACACTCCTTCATTAATCGCGGCAGCAAGTGTAAAAATTTTCATCGTCGATCCCGGCTCATACGGGTAGGAAATCGCATCATTAAAATAGTTAGTGATATTGCGTTTATTCGGGTCAAAGCTCGGTCTTGTCGCCATCGCCAAAATTTTCCCCGTTTTCGGATCGGCGACAATGGCAATGATTTTTTTCGGCTTATATTGTTTTTCGACCTCATTTATCGCATCTTCCAAAAACGTCTGAATTTTTCCGTCAATCGTTAAATATACATTGGCGCCGTTATCGGGCGGAACGATCTCTTCCTTTGTATTTGGCAGCCGGAATCCGTTTATATCTCCGGCAAAGGAAACGTAGCCATCTTTCTCATGCAAATACTTATCCAGCTTTTTCTCAAGCCCCATTTTTCCGACTGTTTCATTGTTCTCACTTTTTTGCGCATAGCCAATGACATACGAAGCGAAATTCCCGTTTGGATAAAATCGTTTCGTATCGCGAATAAATCCGATTCCCGGGAGATGGAGCGCCTCGATTTTTTGCTTTAGCTCATAACTAATATTTCGCCCGTGGGGGCCAAATTCCACTTGCTTTGCATCTTTCTTTAAAATCCGCTCCACTTCATCGACATCCATGTCTAACAACGGGGCCAGCTTTTTGGCGGTTTTGTGCGGATGAACAACATGTCTTGGATGGTCAGGATCGGTCGTCATCTTTGGATCCAGGACAGCAACAACAGTATACGACGGCACATCCTGAGCCAGCACTTCGCCGTTGCGGTCAAAAATGGTTCCACGTTTTGCTTCGATCTTCCGTTGCTGTCTGTATTTTTCTTCCGCCTTCACCGCCAGCACTTGGCCGTCGGCGACTCCCGTTACTTGCAGCTGAACAAAACGGGCAAATAACACAAAAAAGAGCAGACTGAATATGAAAAATAATATAGCTGCTCCTTTATGTGTATTTTTATGCTTTTTCATATCCATCGGCCATCATTCCTGTACGACTTTTACATTGTTTTCGTTTAACGAGAGGCCGAGCTCTTTCGCCTTTTGCAAAATGCGTTCATACGTGCTTAACTGTTGCACTTCCACATATAAATCATTGTTTTGTTTTTGCTGTTCTTGAATCGTCTCTTCTAGTTTTTGGATATCTTTGTTCATTTGATAAATTTTCACTTGATTGGACACTATATGTATGGCTGCATACATGACAAACACGCAGAACGAAACAAATAAAAGCTTTTCCCCTAATGTAAAGCGAATGCGCAGCTTTCGTTGCTTTCTTGTATGGGAGCGCGGCGACGGACGGTGCTGCTCGTGAACTTTTACTGCGGTATTGTTCATTTTCTTTCACCCTCCTATAACTGATACGGTTTTATCGAATCTTCCATTTCTTGATAGCGAATAGAATCGCTCTTATAGTTTCTCGGCAATGCGCAACTTTGCGGAACGCGCGCGATGGTTTTGTTCCACTTCTTCTTCAGAAGGAACGATCGGCTTTTTCGTAATGATTTTTAGTACGGGGCGGTGCTGATCGGGAATAAGCGGAAGTCCGGGAGGAAGCTGCGGACCTTGGCTTGCTTCTTTAAAAGCCGCTTTACAAATACGGTCTTCTAGCGAGTGAAACGTAATCACACTAATTCTTCCACCGCATTTTAATAAATCAATTGCCTGTGTAATCGCATCTTTAAATGCTTGCAGCTCATCGTTGACGGCAATGCGGATTGCCTGAAAAATTCGTTTCGCAGGATGCCCCCCGCTCCGTCTCGCTGGCGCCGGAATCGCCGCTTTAATGATGTCGACTAGCTCCCCCGTCGTTTCAATTCGCTTTTCTTTGCGCACTTCTTCAATTTTTCGCGCCACTTGTTTTGAAAACTTTTCCTCGCCGTAATGAAAAAAGATATGAACGAGCCTCTCATACGGCCATTGGTTAACGATGTCATACGCCGTTAACGATTGCTCGCGGTTCATCCGCATATCCAATGGCGCATCATAGTGATAGCTAAAGCCGCGTTCCGGCATATCGAGCTGCGGCGAGGACACTCCTAAATCAAATAAAATCCCGTCTACTTCTTCGACCCCGCGCGCCGCCAGTTCTTCTTGCAGAAAACGAAAGTTTCTATGAATAAACGTTACTTGTTTTTCGTAACGCGCTAATCGCTTCTTCGCATGCTCGATGGCCATATCATCTTGATCGAAAGCAAACAACCGGCCTTTTTCCGACAATTGCGAAAGCAAATACTCGCTATGTCCTCCGCCACCAAGCGTGCAGTCGACATAAGTTCCATCTGGTTTAATGCGAAGCCCATCTACTGCTTCTTTTAATAGTACGGTTGTATGTTGAAACACATGTTCACCACCTTTATCTCTTTGAAAAGAATTCGCACCATCGCAGTCTAGCTTGCTAAATTATTTTTAACAGGTCGATCGTTTATTTATTATACCGCAAAACACAACAAAATTTTAGCTTTTTTTGTAAAAACGCGTCTTCTTCTGTTTGTTTTTGTCGCATTTCAGCACTGCACTGAAGATTGCGAACAAATGTTTTTTATTTCCACTCTCTTTTTGTATTGTTTAACTATTCATTTTCATAAAAAAAAATCCTGCAGCAAACAGGATTTTTCTTTTCGACTTTTTCTTTGAAAAACAATTATATATATACAATTTTATGCATCCCATTCCAATGGCCGTTCAATTGTAAAAGTTTTTCTACAAAATCAAATCCGTATTTGTTAATGTAATAGAAAATATTCCAAATCCGCTCCTGTGGCGCTCCGTCCGGTCTTAATGACATTTCCACGCGCAAAAATTTTTGCAACTCCGCCTCATATTTACGTATTAACGCCTTCTGCAACGTTTGCTGAAGAAAATCGATTTGTGCCTGCACGAAGGCGGCATTTTTCGTCAGCACCCCCGCTAATCCGCGGTCAATTTCCATGCCGATTTCCCGAAGCGGACGGTGAATCTTTTCGATTTCCTCCTTCGCTTTGGCGAATAGGTCTTCGAGCGGATAGCGGGCCTTTTTAGCCAGCCATTGTTGTTTTACCGCTTCGATCCTCCCTTCAAGCACATCCATAATATCGATGCCAATGTCGGCTAAATCCGTTTGAATGGAGCGCTCGACAATCGTCATCTGGACGCGCGGAACGACTGGCGGCATTTGCAGGCCAAAGACGGAAAATGCTTCTTTGAGCTCGGCCCAATAAGCGATTTCCCCAGGACCGGCCACAAACGCCAGCGTCGGCAGCAAAAACTCTTGCATAAGCGGGCGGGTCACGACATTATTGCTTAAACAGGCGGGCTTTGTTTTGGCCAATTGCATTAACTCTTCTTTCGCCAACATTATGTTCCCTTTTTTGCTACGAAACATTTCTTTCTGCGGGTCATATTCGAGCAGCCAGCGCTCTCGTCCGTCGTAATAAAATAAATTCGCAGAATGCGCATGAATATCAAGCATCTGTTTATAGCCGAGCCGGCGAAGTTCTTCTTGCTTTTGCAATACCGCAGCCGTTATCTCGCGATGGCGCTCGACCAAAACCGTAAAAAAGCCGCTCTCTAGCGTACGCAGCCCAGCATCGGCCGCGTTCAGCACCACCAAGCCTTCTGAAGCGAACAGACGCAAAACAATCGAAGCGAAAAAGTCAACAAACGTTTTCGATTCCTCTAAACATCGGAATAGAAAATCGAGCAGCTTATTCGTCGTTTCTGTTTCGCCATACGTTTTGACGACACTAGTGACCCATTCATAACCAATTTGACGGTCCAGCGGCACGTCCGCTACCATGCGTTTTTCCTGTGGAGCATGGGGATAAACCATTTTTTTCATTTTTCCGTCTTCGACAACGTACACATGATTGACTTCGGCGATATCATGATCTTCGCCGGCAATCCAAAAAATCGGGACGACCGGCACGCCTAGCTGTCTCTCTTGTTCTTTCGCAAGCGTGATGATCGTAATAATCTTGTAAATAGTATAAAGCGGCCCGGTCAACAGTCCTGCTTGCTGCCCCCCGACAACTACTACGCTTTCTCGGTCAAGCAGCTTCTCGATATTCTCCATTGTTTTGGAGCTTGCCTGAAACCGTTTATGATAGGAGCGCAAATATTCAACGAGTTCGCGGCGTAAATAGGCTCTATCTTTTATATCAGAAAGCCGCCTCCAAAACACATCCTCGGCTTTGAGTGAATAAGAAAAACCTTTTTCTGTTGGGAAAACGCCGTTTATGTAATCGGTTGCCAACAATGTAGTAGCCCCCAAAGGAATCTCGCGAACCTCCATGTAAAAACTCCCTTTCTTATGGTCTTATGTATATATTCTTTCATGAGTATAGCACTTCTTTTTCGCAAATGAAAAAACAGTTGCTCATGATGGCCGCATGTTTTTTTATAAGTTGCCAGACACTCTTACGACCATTCCATAAACGAGAAGGCCGGCGTAAAGCGTGAAAAACAATAGGAAGCTGGCCCGCCAAAACAGGCGGAAAATCACGGCAAAATGAAAATCCTCCTTTTTCCGCCAATACCCGATCGCAATCAGCATATGTATCAGTAGCAAAAAAAGAACAATGTACCATAAATACGACTTCCCCGAAAGAATCATAAGCAAGAAGTGAACAGCGACAATAAAAAACAGCGTGGATACGTTTACTGCCGCATAAAACGATTTCCGTTTTCTCTTCCATAGCTTGCGCGCAAAGAAATAGACAAGAAAAAAGGCTAATAGCGGCATGGTGACAAACGTCGCGAGCAGCCATGCCAACAGCTCATCCATGTTTTTCTCCCCCTTCTTCCATCCCCTTGATCGCATAAAATAAAAATTGCGAGAGCGGCAACTCTATGCCAAGTTCGTCCCCTTTTTTTAACACATATCCTAAAATAGCATCTACTTCCGTTTTCCGATGTCGCGCAACGTCCATGTACATCGATGAATAGTTTTCTGCTGTTTTTTGACAAATGTCCACAATATGCTTCCATGCCGCCGCTCCATCTTTAATCGGCAATACTTGCTGCAATTCGGAAAACAATAGCTTCATCATTTCGTAATATGGCGCTACTTGCAGCAGCTTTCCGTTTGGAACGCGCAAAAGCGCTGTCAATGGATTAATGACGGCATTGACGATCAGTTTCTTTACTAGTACTTGCTCCCAGTCGTCGGCAATTTCAAACGGAAAATCAGAAATGCATCTTGCTGCTAGAGGCATGACGTCTTGCAATGTGCCATATAAGCTGGCTAGCACGATTTTGCCAATTCCGGTATGTTCTACCGTACGATCGTCCCGTTTTATCGCACCATGCTCCACTACACCGACAACAACATTTTTTTCGGCAAAAGCAGCTAACTTTTCCACATGTCCCATTCCATTTGGCAAAAAAACAATGGTTTGAACGTGGCGAAACCGTTCTGTGTTGTCAAGGACAGACGACATATCATATTGCTTCACCGTGATAAATACAATATCATCATCAATGGCTGCTTCAGCAAACGGCGCCGCCTGTATGGAAATGCACGTGGTTTCTCCTTTTTTTTCAAGCCGCAATCCCTCATTCTGTAATCGCTTTGCTTGCGGCGAGCGCCTTGTGTACACAGTGACTTTATGTTCTTTACCTAGATATGCGGCGACTAGCAAACCGATCGCTCCGCCGCCGACAATGCCAATTTTCACAACATCCCCCTGCCTTCCAACTAATTCATGTTAGTTAGTCCTATTTTAGCAAACAAGCGCTTCGTACGTTAAGAAAAAAAGCTGACGTTCTCGTCAGCTTTTATGGCTTCTCTGCGTTTTCCGGAACGAAGTTTTGTTCGTGGGCATCTTTTTCGTTTTGGCCCTGCTCTTCTTCCAGTGCGATCATTTTTCGCGCCCGCTCCATAATGGCAAGCAATGTTTTATACTCTGCTTGAATAGTTGATAGTTCTTTTTGCAACGCTTCTTTCTCCGCTTGTAATTTCGTGATCATTTGCTGCAATTGCTCCATATCTTTCTTTAAAGCCCGGTTTTCATCTGCTATTCGTTGCGAGTCGCGCGCTTTTTGCCCATATGTTTGCAAAAACGCGATTACATCAGACCATGTTAAGTTTTTCTCCAATCTTGCTTCCGCCCTCTTTTGCCCCCCTTCTTCATTCGATGCCGCTGTTTCTTTTTTGCGCTCCTTCCGCTGTCTCTTTGCCAGCTCAATTTCCTCTTTATACTGTTTTCGCACATAGGAATTCCAGCGAAAACCGCACGCAGCTGCCGTGCGCGACAAACGCCGCCCTACTTCCTCAAAAGCTTGAAGCTGCGTGCCGCCTTCACGAATATAGCGCAAAACCACTTCCGCTAACAGCAAATCTTCCTCTTGCGTCCATGCATCCTGACGTACACTTGTCATCTCCTTCCCCCTCCCTAACAGCCACTTTTTTCACTATATGGTATGCGGCTAATAGAAAAGATAGAAGGAGAAAATTATGATTTCTGCAAAAAAGCCTGCACTGCTTTGGCATGTTCTTCCGAGCCCCATAATTCGGCGCACCGGCTAATTTCGGCAAAAAACCTCATGCGGAATTCATCACTTTTCCATTTTTCTACCGCCGCCAGCTTATAGGCGCGCAAGACAGCAACTGATTGCGATACGTACGGGGCGAGCAGTTGTCGACATTCTTCACGTAGATCATTGCCGGGCAGCACCGCATCGATCCATCCATATGCTTGCATTGTCTCCGCCTGAATTCTTTCGGCGCGCAGCAGTATATTCAGCGCTTGCGCGTAAGGGAGCTTTTCAAAAAGCATCGTTGCTCCGCCCCACCCGGTTGTTATTCCTAGCTTTCCTTGAATAAAGCCGATTTTGCTTCCCGATTTCGCGTAGCGAAAGTCGCAGGCCGACGCCAACTCACAGCCGCCGCCCATCGCAGCGCCATTGATCAAGGCAACCGTTGGTTTAGACAGCGTAAGCAACGAATATAAAAGTTCGCCCATCCTTTTTAACATTTGTTTCGCGCCTTCAGCTTGTAAATGTTGAAATTGGCTTAAATCGCCGCCAGAACAAAACGCTTCCTCGCCCGTCCCGGTGATGACAAGCATTTTTGCCTGCCTATCATTTTCCACCAGCTTTATCGTTTCTTTTAATTTGTCCATTACTTCGAAGTTAATAGCATTGCGTTTTTCCGGACGGCAAATCGTAAACCAAACAACCCCATCTCGGTCATGTTCTATGTTCGCTACTGTCATATTCTTTTTCCCCCTTTTAAAAAACAATTGGGCGTTAAGGACGCATTTTCCTGCATTGTCTGTATAAAAAAACAACAAGCACAAGTTTTTGCTTTCTTGTGCTTGTTGCTAATGAAAGATTATTTGTTGACAACTTCTCTTCCTTTGTAAGTTCCGCAAGATTTGCAGACGCGGTGAGCCAATTTCATTTCACCGCAATTTGGGCATTCTACCATGCCTGGCACTTGCAATTTAAAGTGAGTGCGGCGCAGTCTTTTTCTTGTTTTTGATGTTCTTCTAAAAGGTACTGCCATGCTTCCCACCTCCTTATCAGCATGTCGAAGTATCAGCAAAAATCCGGATTCAACCCGGGTGCTTTGCTTATTCCTTATTGTCCTTATCAAAAAACTTCGCTAGGCCGGCCAGACGAGGGTCGATTTTCTGTTTTGCCTGTTCTGCTGCCATCTCTTCCCAGCGATCTTCCTGAATGACTTCCCATCCTTCTCCGGACTGAGGAGCCCCGCCTTGTGCCGTTCCTTCTTCCGCAAACACTTGCAGCGGAATTTCCAAAAGAATAAGTTCTTTAATAATCGGCATCAAATCTACTGTTTCATTTTTTACTAAATGTGTATCTTCATCTGTCGATACGATATCATAATCATTTGTAAAAAACGTTTCCGTTGTTTCAATGGAAAATGGGTACGAAACGTCGACCAACGTCCGCGAACAAGGTAGCACCATCGTCCCCGACACGGACAGATGAAAAGTGAATTTAGTCGAGCCAATATCCGCCTTTCCTTGTACATGCACGGGTGAAATATCGCGGATCAATGTATCGATTTGCTTTAAATCGGAAACATCGACATATTCGTCAATCGGCATTTCCCTATGTTGAAACTGCTGCAGTTGATGAACAGTCCATTTCATAAAAAATCACCTCAAGACAACAAAGAAAATTATACGTTTCGTTTCTTTATTTGTCAATATTTTTTCTTTACAGTATAATTGTTGTCAGTTTCCGTACAATTTATCACCTTGCTCGATAAAATAATGATTAGGGAGAAGGCAAATGAAAGCGGTTGGAATTATTGTCGAGTATAATCCGTTCCATAACGGACATTGGTACCACCTGCAAGAAACAAAAAAACAAACTGGGGCCGATTGCGTCATTGCCGTGATGAGCGGAAATTTTCTGCAGCGTGGGGAGCCGGCACTCGTATCGAAATGGGCGCGTACGAAAATGGCGCTCGCAGCTGGTGTCGATATCGTGATTGAACTGCCATATGCGTTTGCCGTGCAAGCGGCGGAGCGGTTCGCTAACGGCGCGGTGATGCTCCTTTATGCGTTACATTGCGCGGAAATTTGTTTTGGAAGCGAAAATGGAGATATAACGGCATTTCTTGACGCAGCCAAAACATTTTTGAAGCAAAAAGAGGAACATGACCGTTATGTACAGGAAGCGCTGCAAAAAGGACTCAGTTACCCACAGGCCAACGCGGAAGCCTGGAAACGATTCGGCCTTGCTTCGCTTGACTTAGCAAAACCAAACAATATGCTCGGCTTCGCTTATGTGAAATCGATTTTACAAAACCAACTTCCAATCGTACCGCGTACGATTCGCCGCATCGCTTCCAACTACCATGATGAAACCTTTTCGCATCCATCCATCGCCAGCGCAACCAGCCTGCGGAAGACGCTGCAAGGATCGGCTGGCAGGCTGGAAATGATCGCTCCGTATATACCGGCTGCGACGAAACAAGTATTAAGGCAATATACGGAAACATACGGCACCCTGCATGAATGGGAAGTCTATTTCCCGTTTTTAAAATACCGCATCATGACGGCAGAAGAAGCAGAACTTCGCGAAATCGCCGGCGTCGAAGAAGGAATTGAATACCGCCTGAAGCAAGCAATCGCCACCGCTTCAACGTTTTCTGCGTTGATCGATAAGGTGAAAACAAAGAGATATACATGGACGCGGTTGCAGCGAACATGCACCCATATTTTGACGAATTTTACAAAAGAACAACAAAACCAAGCGGAAGCGCCGACATACATTCGTTTGCTTGGCATGACGGAAAACGGGCGCCGCTACTTGCAGCATGTGAAAAAACATTTATTATTGCCGCTCGTCACGAAAGTGGCAAAATTAAAGAATGACCCGATTTACCGGCAGGAAAAAAAAGCGGCTTCTGCTTATGCCGCTATATTCTCCGAACCGCTTCGCACACAGGTGCTGAAGGAAGAATACGCAACCGCTCCGATTCAACTGTAGCAACCGCCGACAAACCGCGAAACTATTGCATCTGTTTTAAATAGCGGATGGCATCATCAAACGTATCGACCGGGACAATTTTCATCTTTGTCCCAATTTTTTTCGCTGTTTTCACTGCTTCGCGATAGTTTGAATCAGCCGCGCCATGCTCATTAGGAGCAAAGAAAATTTCCGCTCCTTCGCGGTCGGCGGCGACAATTTTTTGTGAGATGCCGCCAATTGGACCAACTTCTCCTTCCATATTAATCGTGCCAGTGCCGGCAATTTTATGTCCTTTCGTAATATCTTCCTTCACTAATTGGTTATAAATTTCCAGAGAAAACATTAACCCGGCCGATGGTCCGCCAATTTGTTCAGAGTCAACGCGGACAGGCGGATTTGTAACGATGTCATAATCAGTTGCGAGCGAAATCCCGATGCCGATTTGTTTCGGCTCATGCGGGAATGGCATTAACGCCAGCGTCGCTTCTCTTTGTTTTTTGCCGCGAACAAATGTAACATGAATTTTATCGCCTTTTTTCTTTGCGCGGATATATTTTACCATCTGGTCCGATGTAGTCATCTTTTTTCCGTTGATTGCCACAATGCGGTCGCCGACTTTTAACTGTCCTTCCGCCGGCATATGCGGCAACACGCTCATCACATATACCCCTTTTGTTTTATAGGAAACAGGCTTGCCGGCTTTTTTATAGGCAACAGCAATCGCCGCTTCCTTTGACTGCTCCATCAGCTGAAGCTGGCGCATCGTGTATTCTTCATCTGTTTCCCCTTCTTGTTTAATTTCCTCAAGCGGATAAAGTTCATAAAACGGACGAGCATGGGCAAGAAGATAGGAGATGGCATTCGCTCTTCCCATTCTCACGGTCGTTAACATAAACGTCCCCGCATCATCATCGCCGTGCTCCACATGAACGAGCGGTTTTAAATCTTGTGCGCTTCCGGGCATCGTCACATAGTAGGGAAGCTTAATAAAAATAGCTAGTAATGCTATGATGACGCCAAAGAAAAACGCCATCGCATATGTTCGTTTCTTCATCAGCGCAAATGCTCCTTCCACTTTTCAATTGCTTGGCGAATTTTTGCTAGATCTTTTTTTGCCTCCTGTTCTCCGGCCGCGATAATCTCTTCGACATGAGTGAATGCGCGGGAACTATAGTGCTCCAAACGCGGACGAATCATCACATCCGAGGAAAGCCGCCGATGAGAGACGATTTCGTCCTGCAAAATATCAAGGCTTTGTAAAATAACATCAAATATGGAAGTAATTTCTCCGTTTACATTCAGTGGTGACACATCAACAGCAATGACCATATCCGCGCCCATTTCACGGACAACGGAAACGGGGACACGGTCGACTACCCCTCCATCTACAAGCAGCCGCCCATCGATCTCTGCAGGAACAAAAATACCGGGAATGGAAATGCTGGCCCGTACCGCGCGGGCTACCTCACCTTGACGAAACACCACCTTTTTTCCTGTCTTCAAGTCGGTAGCGACAATTGCTACCGGAATCGCTAGTTCCTCTATTTGTTTTCCTTTAGTGAGAAGCCGGATAAACTCGGTAATTCGTTTTCCAGAAATTAATCCCATTTTCGGGATCGTCAAGTCGATAAAATCATTGCGGCGAAACGATTTTGCGAGCTTATATAAACGATCAAGGCCGAGGCCGCTCGCATACAAGGCAGCGACAAGCGCTCCGATGCTGCTTCCTGCTATATAAGAAATTGGAATGCCCTCCTCTTCCAATACCTTCAGCACACCAAGATGGGCAAATCCTCTTGCTCCTCCTGAACCTAACGCCAATCCAATTTTCGGAAACACTCTGCCTCCCCCTTCCGTATGGCGTTCATGGTCCTATCTTATGGTCTAAAACTTCCCCCTATACTCGTATATTAGATTATATGAGGTTGTACATCGCAATAAAACGTTCAAAGGGGGGAGAGAAATTGTCTTCGGCCGGAGGCAGAACAAATATGAAGCAAAAAACAAAAACCTTCTTTCTCGCTTCAGCTGTCACTTTATTCGCCTTTTCCTTAATTTGTTATCCACAGCAATCATTAGAAGCGTCGATTCGCGGTTTAAATATGTGGTGGGAAGTGGTATTTCCATCACTATTACCCTTTTTTATTGTTTCCGAATTATTAATCAGCTTTGGCGTGGTGAATTTGCTTGGCGTTTTACTAGAGCCGCTCATGCGCCCTCTTTTTCGCGTTCCCGGCGTCGGTGGCTTCGCCTGGGCGATGGGAATGGCATCGGGATATCCATCAGGGGCAAAATTAACTGCTCGTCTCTATCAGGAAAAACAAATTTCTGCGATCGAAGCAGAACGGCTCGCTTCATTCACCAATTCGTCCAACCCATTATTTATTTTCGGTGCGGTGTCGGTCGGATTTTTTCATAATCCGAATCTTGGTCTTATTTTAGCCGCTTCCCACTATATGGGAAACATCTGTGTAGGCATGATCATGAGGTTTCACGGCAAAGCAGAAGAAAAAGAAAGACCAAAACGGCCGCGTCGCGCGTTTTCCCTTCCTTACGCTTTCCGTGTTCTTCATGAAACGCGCCTAAAAAACGAACAGCCCCTTGGAAAATTGTTAGGAGACGCTGTACGATCCTCCGTCCAAACATTATTAATGATCGGCGGATTTATCATTCTTTTTTCTGTCGTTAATAAACTGCTTTACATGATGCATATTACAGAACATATCGCTCTTATTTTTCAGTATATCCTTCACTTGTTACAAATGCCCAAAGAACTTAGCATTCCAATGATTTCCGGCCTATTCGAAATTACGCTCGGCAGTCAAATGATCAGCCAAACCGATGAAGCCGAACTGCTGCAAAAAGCAATCGCAACAAGCTTTGTTCTTGCCTTTGGCGGATTTTCCGTACAGGCGCAAGTCGCAAGCATTCTCGCCGAAGCGAATATCCGCTTCAAACCGTTTTTTATTGCGCGGATGATGCACGGATGCTTTGCCGCTTGCTTTACATATATATTGTGGAAGCCTCTTTATTTGCAAACCGTTGGCAACAACACAGGGGCCATCCCAGCGTTTTTCGCGGTTCATTCCGCCAGCGGATGGAACAATTACTGGAAGCTGATGCAGCAGTTCGGACCGATTGTGACTATCTCCTTTTTATGCCTTTATATATGGCTTACTGCTGCGGCTATGCCCAAAAAAAAGCAATAGCACCAAATAAGACGAGGCTGACTT
>NZ_BAWO01000006.1 GCF_000632715.1 Parageobacillus caldoxylosilyticus NBRC 107762
GGGGCGCAAAAGACATCATCAAGCACCTCCCGCACCAATTTCGGCTTAACAAACGGTATGCCGAAGATGCGGTCTTGCTTGTTCAATCACTGATTTCTTCTCAACGTGAGTTGCTTCCAACGCGTTTGGAGGATGTGCAGGCGAAAATTCATCCAATCAAAAGTGTTTTACTGTCATGAACTCGAATATGTGCGAGCGGATAAACGAAACAACATCGTTGGAGAAACCGTACGAGATGTGTATGACTGGCTGCTTCAAGAAAACGTTGGGGCAGTGGTCATCGAAAACATTCAACTAAGACAGCAGCATGATACAGACAAACGATTCAATCGCCTCACCCATAATTTTAAAAAGAAAAAGCTGACGGAAATGATCGTCCGTCGGGGCTTACGGCTTGGGTTTCGCGTCAAAAAAGTGAATCCGGCGTATACCAGCGTCATCGGACGTTTCAAGTATAGGAAAAAGTATGATTTATCCGTCCGTGAAAGTGCCGCTTTGGTGATTGGCAGACGGGGATTAGGGTATCAGGAACGATTGCCAAAAGAACTCATTCACATCATAAAAACGAAAGTGAAGCGCCATTTGATTGCCGTGTTAGGGTCGATGGAAGAATCCTACAAGCAATCGAAAAGCGGAACAAAACAACGGCAATATCTAGGTATGATGTTAAAAAAGATAGAGAACTTCAAAGAGGAACATGAATGGTCATTATGGAATATCCTGCACAATG